>DAIDHT010000029.1:0-216721 GCA_027451945.1 Spirochaetales bacterium | reverse complement strand
GCGCATATCCTGAGCCTAAAAGGAGATTCTTACAGAATGAAAGACCGATTGAAAATAGGGGTCGTTGACCCGGAATAATCAAATAAAAGCGGAACCTGGCCGCCGGTGAAAAGCGGAACTTCTAAACCGTTGTTGACAGTTCTAGCGCTATCCCGTTCGGAAGAATAATTCGTAGGGCTAATGACTGATTGCTTGAAAGTGTGGGTACTTCAACGAGGCTAGCCTGTGACGGCGTCTGACCCTGTTTAAGTTTCATCCTCCATTGCCGCAAGCTGGCAACGCTGACACCTTGGGATAGCGCCCAATCGGTGTCCTTTTGCCCGGTTTCTTTTTGATGATCTAAAATAGCCTGCCATTCCTGCATGCTTAGACGCTTGTTTCGCATAGGAAATCTCCTTACGAACAAGCCTACACTACGATTCAAACTGGCTTAATTTGAAGGTTACTTTGTGACGGAAAGTAAGGATCAGACCGTCCTGGAAGCCTTTTCAAAGGAATTAGTTAGCAAAAAGGGTGCCCCAGAAAATATTCAGGTGGTCAGTCAGGATATGTCGCCGGCTTTTCGTGCCGGCGTTGAACAGAACTTCCCCAAGGCCACAATTGTATACTACCGTTTTCACTTGATGCAGAAAGTGACTGAAGCTGTGGATATCGTCCGCCGGATGGAAGCAAGAAATAACCCTCTGCTGAAGCACAGCAGGATGGCCCTTCTCAAGAATGTAGAGAATCTTTCAGACAAACAAAAGGCCAAGCTGGAAGAAATAAAAATGAAGGACTCCGAGCTGAAGACGGCGCGGGCTTGGCGAATGAAAAACCAATTTCAGCAAATCTATCACACGGCAACAAAACAAGATTTTGTCAGAGCATTAAAGGAATGGGTTAGCTGGGTAATGCATTCCGGTATTGTCCCCATGAAAGAAGTGGCAAAGACGATAAAACTTCATTGGAGCGGAATTGTCAGCTGGATGGACTTCAAAGTCTCAAACGGAATACTGGAAGGGCTAAACTCAATGTTCCAAGCGGCGAAAGCAAAGGCCAGGGGTTATCGCAGAATCGAGACGATCAAAACGGTCATTTACCTTATCTCCGGCAAGTTTGATTTCAGACTGGTAAACCCTGCTCTACCCACTTAAAATGGAAAAGAACCACTGGTTTCAATTTGTGAGTCAAATTGCTGCTTTTAAGCAAATTGACTCACAAAAAACGTGTTTAGTTGAACAAAATTCAATAGTATCGAAGATATTGAAAGAATTTATGTGCCTTAAAGTTCTGCAATAAACATATTTCCACACTTGTTACACATCCAACTCTTCTCCCACGTTGAATAAAGGGTCGGCCATGTCTTTGAATTGAATCCCAAGGCAACTACTATTCTCCAGATACAAAGTCCTACTACTAAAAGGCCCAGAACCGCAAAAAACCAATTATGCTCAAAATTTGTTGACGCCTGTGAAATCACGATTAAACCGAGAATAATTCCAATTACTAGGTTCCTGATTCGCTTTTTTTGAGGCGGAGCAGCTTTCTGAGCCGATGTTGACATAGAGGTTCCGGAAGTTTTTGTTTTTGCCGAGGCGGTCGGAATTATTCCCAAGAAAGGACGTATCCGTGTTTTACTTGTCGTCTCAATGTTATGTGTCCCTTGTTCAAAGACAATTTCAAGTCTCTGAGTATTATCAGATCCGCATTTTGTACAATTCATTCAGTTCTCCTTTTTTCTAAACAGTCTGTCGATGGTTTTTAGGTACCGTTTTCCATTCTATCCAAACCTTCCTCAAAGTCAAGAAAAATGTGAAAACACTTAAATATTATTCATACTTTGCAATTCCCTACCTAACACCACACCTCTTTTCTACGTTATACAGAGGCTCACAGCTAGGTAGCAAACACCCCTTCTGTAACGTAGCAAACGGGGGCGGCTCTTAGTAGCAAATCCATGCGTCAAACTTTGCGTAGGACTTCGAGCGGACGTAGGCGGCTGGCCCGCCGAGCGGGGAACCAGGCGGCGAAGGTGGCTAAAACGATGGTTCCTGCCGCCATGAGGAACAGCACCGACAGGTGCAGACGAACAGGGATTGTGGTGAGGTAGTAATTGTTGTTTAACAGGTGAAAGCTCTTACCTCCCCCTTGAAACAGAGTCACCAGGGCATCGATGCCGCTTATGATGTTGTTGATGTTGAGGGCCAACGCCGAACCGGCCGCAATGCCGGTGAACGACGCCAAAAGGCCCGAAAACGCCCCAAGCGATAAAAACTGCCAGGTAATGATCGACGGTGGGGTGCCGGTGGCTTTTAAAATGGCAATTTCGCCTTGGCGTTCCAGAACCAGCGTCACCATAGCCGTCGAGACATTCACCGAGGCTACCAGCAAAATCAGGGCAGTAATTAAGGCCAGTAAGGCTCTGGTCGTTTGATAGTTCAACAATTGCGATTTTGCCAACTGAGTCCATGGGGCGGCAATGTAGTCGTTACCGGCGGCTTCACCCAGAGCTTGGGCGGCCTGGTTGATGTGATGATAGGGGTCGGGTACCTTTACACCCCAAAAGGTAGGGGTTTGGGGGCCAGGTAGCAGGGTCACGGCGGTATCGTAGGGGACAAAAACCCACAGCTTATCGAGTTCTTGGTACCCGACACTCACCAACGCCCTTACCGTAAGGGTGGTAATGCGGGGGATTGAGGGTTGCCCATTAGTCATCTGCGAGGTTAACAGCTTAATTTTATCACCGGGGTGTACCCCTAGCTTTCGGGCGATCTCGTCGCCCAGCCAAATGGAGTGTGCATCAGGAAATTTAAGCTTTCCCGCCTGCGCGGTTAAAAAGCGCTTCACGCCAGGGTCTTGGGCCCAGCTAGGGTCAACGCCACGAACATCCACGCCAGTACGGGCGTGTTCGGTAAAGGCCAAGGCAAAGCCATCGCGTTCTGGCCAAGCCCTAGCCCCAGGGTACGCGGCTTCCAACCGGTGGCGCATGCGCTTTTGTTCAGCGGGGGTGGGCGGTGTCAGCGACGCAAAGGGCCAGACCTGCACATGGTAGACGGCAACCTCGAGGGTCCGGGCCATGATGCCTTCGATCATCCCGTCGGCAATCGAGAACACAACAACAAGGGGCATCAAACCCAGGGCCATCGCCAAAGCGCTCGAGAGCAAGAACTTCGTTCGGCCTTGAAAAGCCCCTTGAAAGATACGAAAGCCTAGCTTCCACCCTGCCCCCAACCTCCAGCTCATGGCTTTTCCTCGGGTACCAAGGTTCCTGCTGTCAAACGCCAGGATTGTTGGCAACTCTGAGCAAAGACCCGGTCATGGGTCACCAGCAGTAACGTCTTTTGAGTCTTGGTCACCAGGTCTAACAAAAGTTCCTGAACGAGGTGTGAATTGCGCTCGTCCAAGTTCCCCGTTGGTTCATCGGCCAACAGCAAGGGCGGGTCATTGATCAAGGCCCGAGCCAAGGCCACCCGTTGCCGTTCCCCGCCCGACAGTACACCGGGGTAATCTTGCGAACGGTTATCCATCCCGACCTGTGCCAATAAATCGCGGGCGCGTGCCTGAGCCGACTTTTTGGGTTCGCCGGCTAACCAGGCCGGCATCCAGACATTTTCAGCGACGCTAAATTCTTTTAAAAGAAAATGGAACTGAAAGATGATGCCCACCGTCTTGGCACGAAAGCCCGACAGCTCTTTTTCTTTTAAGGCCGAGACAGGCTTACCCGCTACCGCAATGGTTCCACTGGTCGGTCGGTCCAGGGCGGCGGCTAGGTGAAGCAAGGTGCTTTTGCCCGCCCCCGATTCGCCGGTAATGGATGCCGAAACTCGGGCGGGTAAGCTCCAGGTGAGGTCTTTTAAAATTAGCAGGTTTTCGGTCTGACCGGTAAAGGTTTTGGTTACCGAACGGTATTCTAATATGGGTGGTTCATTGGGCTGAGTGTCGCTCATTCGTTTTTTAAGACCTCCGAGGGAACGATCTTGGTGACGCGGGACGAGGCTAGCCAGGCGGCTAGTGCCGCCGAGATGATGGCAAAACCAGCAATCATGGCGGCCTCCTGCGGAAGAACACGGGCGGGGATGGCTGGTAGGTAAAAGGCTTCGCTAGAAAATAGCGTCACACTCCCCCCCGAAATTGTTTTAAAAAGGGTGTTAAGGACATCTTGCAGAGTTGTTAAAACCCGCGAAATCGAGTTAGCGACAACAATACCCAACACAGTGCCAAACACTGCACCCAACACGCCAACCCCTAGGCCCTCCCAGGCAAAGACCTTGCGGATACGTTGAACGTCCAGACCCAGGGCTTGCCATATGGCAATCTCTTCGGTGTGTTCTTGAACGGTTCGGCGCTGGCTTTGAAACACATTCACCCCCACCACCAAAAAGACCAACCCCACCAAGAACATCATCGAAGTTTTTTCGGTTTTTAGTGCACCGAAAAAGGCAGCGTTAAAGGTTCGCCAGCTGGTGAACTCTGACAAGGGGGCCCCAGCGGCCTTGGCAATTTGGTGCATCATTGCCCAGTCATCGTCGGCGTGGGTGAGCTTTATACCAATTCGCTCATCGCTGGGCGAGGTCAACCCCGCCAAGGCGGTGGCCCGATCGACAAAGATCCAGCCTGCGTCAATCTCGTAATAGCCGGTACGAAAGATTCCTGTCACGGTCAGGGTCGAATAAACGGGACGAAAAAATGAAAAATGTGGGTTCTGAAGCGCCAGAACCTTAAGCGTATCGCCGATTCCCACCCCCAAAGCACGGGAAAGCTCTTCGCCGATGATGACCTGACCATTACCCGGAACGGCAGAACCGGTCACGATGGTCAAATGCCTGGCAAAGCGCTTATCACGTTTCCACGCTAGCGGCGATAGCCCCCGTAAAATTGCCGGTCGGGCATCACCGCCTGCTCCATAAACTAAAGTTTGCGTTTCGGTATAGGGCTCGACAGCTCGCACTCCTGGCAGGGCTCGTAAGCGTTGCAAAACAGGTTCAGGGACAGGTTCGGGGGGCTTCCACTGCAGGTGGTACGACGACACCTCGAGGATGCTTTCAATAAAGGTCAGCTGAAATCCATTCATAACGGCCAGCACTGCGTTCAAGGTTAACACCCCCACGGTTAACCCAAGGACCGACATCAAGGGGGCCGACCAGCCCCTTTCGCGACGTTTTGAGCGTAAGTACCGTGTGGAAAGAAACAACAGCCCGCGAAATTTCATGGGGAGTCCTTAAGCGTACGCACTAAATTGCCATCCAAATAAAAAAAGGTTGCCACGGCACGGCCGTTTTTCCAGAGTTTTTCCCAGATTTTGGTGCCCTGAAGGTACTGCTCTTCTTTTTCAAGATCATCACCCACCCAAACACTGCGGCTTTGCAGGACGCCGTCTTTCCACGTGGTGACGATTTTTCCTGTCGGTGTCCAAGCGGTTTTTACCTCGTCAAGGAGGTCGTTTACCTGTTGAGCTTGGACGGTCAGGCGGCCTTCTTGATCGTAGGTCCAGGTTTTTACAAGCTTGGTTTTATCAGCAAGGGTGGTTGTCTCGCGGATCAAGCGCCCTGAACTATCATAGACTTTTTCTGATTTTTGGCCGTTTACCGTTGAGGTCTCGGTTTGACCTTGAGGGGTATCGGTCCAGACTTTTTCTTGGGTCTGCCCCGAGGCATCAGTATCGGTCTCTAAAAGAGTTTTTCCCAACACAATGCGTTGAATGCTTCGACCTTTAAACAGCTCGCTGTCAGCGACCCGTCCGGTTTCGCCATTGGTCCAGACGGTATACCCCAAGATCACACCGTCGAGCGCCCGGCGTACCAAACGGCGCAGGCGTCCATCCGGTGCATACGAAAGCGTGTCTTCGTATAAAAAGCGTCCCCCGGGGGTCAACACCTTTTGTCCCTTAAGGCGGTTACCTTCCCAAAGTAGCTCGTGTTTGAGCGTTTCGTGCCCTTGACGGTACTCGGCATACCCCGTCAGGTGATGCGAAGTGGGGTCATAGGTACGGACCTCAAAAACTTCGTGGTTGCGGTAGGTATCGACTTCAATCTCTTGGTGGTTAGAATCAAAGACGCGGCGAATTACGCGTTGTTCTTGACGCCCCTTCCAGAGGGTTTCCCACTTTTCGTGGCCGACGTCCCGAACGGCTAAGGTCCAAGGGTACGAGGTGCGGTCGTACCAGGAACAAACTTGAAGCGGGGTACCCAACGAGTCTGAAACCCACCAAACCCAGGCTGACGGTGTTGAAAGGTACGGTATTTTAACAGGCTCGGCGGTTCCCGCCTGCCCGGGAAGCAACGCCAGAGCGGATAGCCACAAGAATACCCAGGGCCGCGGTCGGTTCACTTGGCCCCCAGAAGTCCTTCGACAAAGCTATCCTTGTCAAAAACCTCAAGGTCGGGAAGCTTTTCGCCGGTGCCCCAAAAGAAAAAGGGTAAGCCCAACTCTTGGCAAATCGACAAGGCAATGCCCCCTTTGCCTGACGAGTCGTATTTTGAGAGCACCAGGCCGTCCAAGCCGGCGGCTTCGTGAAAAACCTTAGCTTGTTGAAAGGCATTTTGCCCGGTGGTGGCGTCAATGACAAGAATTTTTTGAAGCACCCCGTCGCCAATACGGCTCTGGGCAATCTTGAGTACCTTTTGAAGCTCGCGCACCAGGTTCTCTTTGGTGTGCATTCGCCCGGCGGTGTCAGCCAGGACGACCTTATCCCCTTGGGCGCGCGCACTATCAAGGGCATCGTACAAAACGGCACCGGGGTCTGCCCCCTGCCCTTGCCCAATAACCCGCACTTTAAGTCGCGAGCCGTGAAGCTGTATCTGCTGGACCGCGGCGGCACGAAAGGTGTCCCCCGCCGCAAGAACAATGGGACCCTTCTGTTCTTGTTCCAACCGGTAGGCGAGCTTAGCGATCGAGGTGGTTTTTCCCACGCCGTTGACCCCTAAAAACAGGTAAAGGTTCAGCTTTTGCGGGTCATAGGCCAAAGTTTTCGTTAATAAGGATTCTTTTAATAGGGTTTTTAAAAGATCCCGGAGTTCTTCGGGTCCTTTGACACGGTCTTTGGCCATAGTCTTTAGGCGTTCGCTCATCGCCTTTGCGGTTTTGTAGCCCAAATCCGCCTCGATCAAAATATCTTCGAGCTCCTCGACCAGGGCCGCATGCGGCGAGGCAAAAAAAAGATTCTTGAGTCGTTGAAAGAGGCTTAAGGCCATGCAAGCTCCGAAATTATTGGGTTTCTGCGACGTGAATATAGGCAGACAGTTCCATCATCATCCAGACAAAAACGCCAGTGGTCAAGGCCAAACCGCCGTAGGCCCCATAGCGAAAGTTCTGAGCCCATTGGTAGGCTTGGCTGTAATTGGCATAGACGACAGGGCTGGGGTTCGTCGCATAAAATGACGCATATTGGTTGGTAAGGGCCGTCCACTGGTCCGAAAAGGCACGAGCTAGGATGGTCGAGGTCAATGAAAACGAAAAGACTGCTAAGGATAGGTAAAATTGATCTTTAGCCTTTTGCAGGTCAGGCTTAGGTTGGGCTGGCAAAAGCAAAAAATTGAGGTCTTTTTGCCCCGGGGTGATCGACGAACTGATCGATTCGTAATGATCAAGCTCAATTTGCAAGTGGGCTTTGGCAATGGGTGAAGGAACTTTAAGAGGAGTTTTGCCTAACCAACGGCTGTCTACCCAAACATCGGCACCCTCTGGAGTGGTTTCGATGCTGACCGGTGGGGCCTTTGACCGCTCGAGCGACCAAGTCAGGCTTGTTAGCTTATCAGCGGCTAAGTTGAGGGTCTTAGTCATCGTTAAGTACCCTGGTGCCTCGGCTTCGATTTTTACTCGTCCTGGCTGAAGATCACGAAGTACCAAAGGGTTGCCATAACTCTTTCCGTCGATCCTATAGAGTACCGTCGACGGTTCAGCGTGGATGGTTAACGAGGCCCAAGCCCGTCCCAAAAACAACGTTTGAAAGGCATTATGAGCTTTTTCTAAGCGCTCATGAATCTCGTCGGGCAGAAAGCTGTCTTGCCAGATCATCAAGTTGCGGTTTTCTAAACGACTCCAAAGCCCAATCTCTAGGTGCCAGATTTTGCCCCGCGAGTGCAAAATTCCCCAAAACATCAAATCGGCATTCAGGGCCTGAGCCATGTCCGCTGGGGCGCCTGGCTTTACCTGTGACACCACCGTGCCGTCCGAAGGACCTCCAAACTTAAGCGGTAGGGGGTTCACCAAGGGCACTAGCTCGGGGTGCGTCCGAAATTGGTGCCAGAGTTGGCTTTCGTCGCGCCAGCCCTGGATCGCGGTCGTACTCGGGGGTGCTGAGTTGGTGATTTGTGCTTCGGCTTGTTGGTTGCGGTAATCGGTGATGGTTTTGTCGAGGGCTAGGCGAGCCTTGGTTAAGATCGAATTTTGAAGCAAATGAATTTCTTCGGAATCTAAAAAACGGGTGGAGATGTCAGGCCAATTTTGCACGAACTCACGGGCCATGGCATCGCGAATCGATTGACCATCGGGAGTGCCTTGCGGGTTTTGCCATTGGGCGCAGACCCACGTCCAACCCGTGGGGAGGTCGGCTTGCCAATCGGTAGGCCAGGTGAGATCTTGTGCTGACAGAACCGAGGCGAACAACAGCCCCGTCAGCACAAAAAGTTTAAAGATCGTCGGCTTCGTCATCGGGAACAAAGGCTTTGTTCTCCCACGAAAAACGCATGTATTCTTCGATAAAGTCATCAATTTCGCCGTCCATGACAGCTTGAATATTGCCTGTTTCATGCTTGTTACGATGATCTTTGACCAACGTGTAGGGCTGAAACACGTACGATCGAATTTGCGAACCCCACTCAATAGCCTTTTTATCGGCGGAGTACTTGGCCATCTCCTTGTCTTTTTCGGCCCGGTAGTATTCGTATAACCGGGACTTTAACATCGACATTGCCGTAGCCTTGTTTTTGAACTGAGAGCGTTCGTTCTGACATTGTACCACGATGCCTGTTGGGTAGTGGGTAATCCGAATCGCCGAGTCGGTTTTGTTAACGTGCTGGCCCCCGGCTCCCTGGGCACGGAACGTGTCGATGCGGATATCATCATCTTTAATATCGACATCAATGGACTCGTCGAGCACGGGGTGAGTGGCTACCGAGGCAAACGACGTATGACGCCGCGCAGCCGCATCAAAGGGTGAGATTCGCACCAAACGGTGGACCCCGTTTTCATTTTTTAAGTACCCGTAAGCAAATTCGCCGGTAATCTGCAGGGTGACCGATTTGACCCCGCCTTCGGCCTCTAAAAGGTCGACAACTTCAACCTTAAACTTACGGCGTTCGGCCCAACGGGTATACATCCGCAAAAGCATCGAGGCCCAATCACAGGCTTCGGTTCCCCCCGCCCCAGCGTGAATTTCTAAAAAGGTATCCATACGGTCGGCTTCATCCGACAACAACTCGAGCACGCGCAACTCGTTATACCGATGGTCAAGGCCGCCCAGCACCGACGCAACTTCGCCTTCGAGGCTTTGGTCTTTTTCAGCGAGGGCAAGGCTAAACAGCTCTTCTAGATCGGTAATTTCGCGAACCAAGGCCTCCCAGGGGTCAAGCCGGGCTCGAAGCCGTTTTAGCCCACTCATGATTTTTTGGGCCTCGGCAGGGTTACTCCAAAACTCGGGGTTATCGGTGAGTTTTTCTTGATCTTCTATTTGTTGGCGGAGGGTATCTGGGTCAAAGACGCCTCCAGGTGTCCAAAATTTCCGTTTTTAGGTTAAACAGTTTGGTTTGATGGTCTTCGAGCATGTCAGTCTCCTAGGTTTTTAACAGCATTCGCTTCCAGCGCTTTTCTTCTAAAGAAGTTACAACCAAAGTATCCTCGACCGGATACTGGTAAAAGCGCAAAGAGTCGTAATGATCGGTTAGTTTATCAAGTTCCAGCTTGAGCCGGGCCAGGTTTTTGTCGTTGAGCGTGTTCGTTTCGTACAGGTTTCGCTGAACTTTACGAAAGCCGTATTCCTGCAAAAGGCGGTCGGCTTTGATTCTGGTGTCTTCGTTGCCAAAATCGCAGGCAAGGGCTATGAACATGAGCTAATTTATGCTGTAAGATAAATTCTGTCAAAGGGGAGGTTCGTATGCGCGCAGTCTATCTTTTATTCTTTTTGGGGACTGTTACCCTAGCTCTCGCTGACTCTGTGGACGCACGGCCCTTTTCGCTCCCGTGGCGGGGGTGGATCAGTGACCCGGTCACCGGCGAAGCCTTGCATCTTCCTCAAAACCCCTCACCAATCACTTCTCCCACCCCCAGCTCCCAGCAATGGTTGGCCCCGTTTCAAGGTTCGATCACCCTACCGCTTCCCGAACCGTCTTTGCTCAGTGAAGACCAAGTCGTTCTCAAAGCTCCCGGGGTAGAACGCGAGCTTGCCTTGCTGGTTCAGGCCTATGTTCCCCTAAAGGAGTGGCCAAAGTTGGTTACAGAGGTTAACAAGCTTGAGCAACAGCACCCCATCCCCGCTGTTTTTGACAGGATGGAGTTCTACTTAGCTCAAGCCTACGGGTATTTAGGACACTTTCACGCGGCAGTTTTAGCTCTGGCCTCGGCTCAGTCGATCAATTCTCGGCTTAAGCAGAGGTGGCTAACCGCACTCTTAAGCCACTTGTCGTAAGCTTTGGTGTTTAGTTCCCGGCGAAGAATTCGTCCACAGATCGTTCCGAAAGATTCCACGTAACGCTAGTGGCCCAAGGGGTGCCTACCACAAGGTTGACTTTCCACCGGGGGGCAAACCGATGGGCCACGTAGTCGCCTGCCAAAGCAGAGCTGGTATGGTTCACGATTTCTAATAAGGGGGCTTCACCTGGCTCCCACACCCAATGAAAGTTCACCCCGCGAGGCAGGTCGATTAGTTGGGCCTGGCCCGGAGTTTCAGGATCATAACGAAAGAGGCCGCTATCGGCTTGACCGCAGTAGAGGTACGAATCCTGTTCGTACCAGCCTGACCACTCGGGACCGGACAAAAGCTCAAGTTCGATCGCCAACTCTACCGAAGTTTCTTCAAACCTCAAGGTTTTTTTGATTCGGACATGAACGGTACCCAACGGCCCCGAGAGTGTTGAGACTGCCGCCAACGTTAACAGGCGCCCTTCTCGGTTCAGATCAACAAGACGGAATTCTTTGGACCAAAACTCTCCTGTTTCGCCATTTTCATGAAAGAATCGGTCAACAAACAACTTAGCCGGGCTACGGTGGGTTAAATGATCGGAATCGGCCCAGTTCCAGGGACGTTCCAACCAATCCCATTCAAAAGCTACGCCCCCCACCGGGTCAATAAATAAGTTATAGCACGTGCCTTGAAACAGAAACTCTTTTAAACCGTCAAGATCAAAATCGAGCGAGGTGAGCGAGGACAAAAAGGTTGTCTTGTCGCGAGCGAAAACCTCGGCCGAAATCAAAGACTGAAAGGCCTTTTGACGACAGGTTCGGGCCAAACGGCCGTCAGGAATGTAGGCCCGTAACGATTGCCCCTTCCAAAGTTCTTCCGAAGCGGCTTTTTTCTTGTACTTATCGCCCCGAAGCGATGACACTAAAAGATGGGTGTGAACCATTTTACTGTAGAGGCGGTTTGAATCGTCAAAATCGGTTAAAAATTGTTTCCAACTTTGACGCTCAGCATAGGCTGGAGCCGAGATTCCGACGTGGCGACACAGTGTAGCATAATCGGTGGACGCAAAAAAGACCCGATCGTACATGGTCGTAGCACGCTTCAAGTAGCTTGACGGGTTGACGCACAGCATCCCGGGGTAGCCGGAACGAAGAATATTGAGAAAGTTCTCGAACCCTGAGGCTTCGTGAAAAAACGGAACCTCTTGCAAGCTCGAGAGTGAGAAGAATACTGACAACAACGAATCGTCATGACCAAACCTTTGGCGAATGGTCAGATCTAACGCCCCAAGGTTACCTTTCATGATCTGCTCGGCCAAGGTGGATTTGACAGGAAAGCACGTTAAAATTCGCCCCTGATTTTCTGTGACACAGGGAATTCCAATTTTGGTTGACGCTACACCCAGGCGGACAAAATCTTCTTCGTCAAGAAACGTATATTCAAGACCACAGCCAGTCAGGGACAACACGAGCGACGGGTCCCACACCGTGTTGTGCAACCAAGCTCCCCGAGGCCGACGGCCTAAAAGGCGGCGAACCGTAGTCGTCAGCTCTTCGATTTGCCCAATGCGATCGGACGGTGGTAACAAGGGGAGTAAAGGACTGTAGAACCCTCCCCCCAGAACCTCAACCTGCTTTCGGCGAATCATCTCGCTGAGTGCCGTAATAAATTCGGTATGGTGAGATTCAAGCCATTCCAAAAAAGGGCCCGAAATATACAAGGTCAGGGGCACATCCGGAAAGCGAAAAGTCAGACTGAGCAAGGGTTTCAAGGACTGATGATAAAAGGTTTCTAACTCGGCATCGGAGGTTTCCGAAGGGGGAGAAATAATGACACCGAGAAGAAAGCGCAACCCTTCCAACCCTTACCTCCCGGTCCAAGCTAAAACCAGCGCCACCAAGCCGCTCACCGTCAATTGTAACGGTAACCCTTGAAACAGGACGGGAATTTTTTCACGCAGAAGACGAGTTTTTAAAGCAGAAAAGAATAACAACGTTGCGGCATAGGCTAAAACCACAGCAAGAACACTGAACACGATATCAAGCCACGTATCGGCCGAGCCATAAATGACCAGCGCACCACCAAGCAAGAGCGAGTTCATCACAGCCGACCACGGGCCAGGGTCATGGGCATCGGCAGGCGGTGGGCTAAGAAAATACACCAGCCACGCCAACAGGGCTAGGACCAAAACGGAAACGGGCGTTTCTAAAAAGGGTAGATGCCAGGGGGTCAGCACAAAGCGGCTGACAACCCACACCACCAAGGTTGTTCCTAAAAGAATCAAGCCAAGCCGAACAAAACGAGGCCAGTCCCGGTACGACAGACCGCCTTCAACCGACTCTTTGATACCCAAAAAGTGGAAAAAATAGAGGTTATTAACTAAGAAGAACATCAAAAAGAGATGAAAAGGTTTCACTTTTTCCTCGGCCCCTTATTGTAGCACGTGCTTGGTGAAATCGTTAAGTCAAACGGCGCGAAAACGCTGAAAAAGCTGATCAAGCCACGGCACGATTAAGCCCGCGAGCAGAATGGCTTCGCCAGTGCCATCGGTTTGTGTCCCAGAAAAACGCAAAAAGAAGACAAAAAGGCCGATAAAAAGGCCATAGAGCCAACGCGAGGAGCGAAAAAACGGCCGTGAATACGAATCTGTCGCTAAAAACAGTACCCCAAAGAGAAAACTGCCGCCAAAAAGTTGCAAGAGAACATCACCCGTCAACCAAGAGCCGCTCGAGAGCCCGCCAAAGACCCAAGTCGGAAGGGCCAGGCCCACCACCGCCATTGCAGGAATCTCCCAGGGAATCAGTCGTTCCACCAGCAAAAAGACCGATACCAGAAGCAACAACACCGTGGTTCCTGCCAAAAAGCTACCCGATAAGTTGCCGGCGATCAAATCGCCGTACCCGGGCGGCAGGCTTATATGAATCCATGAGAAAACCGAGTTATTCAGGGTGTTGGTAAAGGCATGATCGAGCGGGGTCTTATCTAAGGTCGAAAGGATGGAGGGGGAAACGCCGCTTCCCTTGAGTACAGCTTGGTGAAAGGCCCCTAAGGCTGGTGAAAGTTCCGGGTTTGACCATGCAGCTGGCCACGAAAGACGGCTAACCGCCCAAGCGGCCAGCATGGGGTTAAGCCACAAACCGGTATTTCCTCCCCAAAGGCGTTTGAGCACGCTCATTACAACCCCTGCGGTCAAACCGGCAAACCAGGGCGTCTGAGGAGGCAAAAAGAGGGTCAAAACTAGCCCCCAAACCACGGTCTGAAGGTCGTCACGCGTTTTGAGCGAAAGGTTTAACAGTGTATCGGTAACCCAGGCGCCACCAGTCACCGTCACGGCCAAAATGGCCAGGGTCAGCCCGTAGTGAAATCCCGCTACCCAGTACAGGGGGACAAGGCAAACCAACAGGAACAAAGAGATTTTTCGGGTCGAGAGGGTGTCGAAGACATGTTGGAGAGGTCTACTCACCGCGAACTCCTTGGGGAGAGAATAAACCTTGCGCCCGCGAAAAGTGTTCAAACAAAGGAATTCTTGAAGGGCAAATGAAGGAACACAAGCCGCATGAGACGCAACGATCAAGCCCTTCGGCCTTTACGCCCTCGAGGTCCTGGGCTTCGAGCGCCTGCCAAAGGTACAAAGGTCGAATTCCCACCGGGCACAACTCGGCACAACTGCCACAATGGGTACATTCTCGCTGTTGGGTCTGGTGGGCTTTTTTTCGGCTCATCAAAACAATCGCTGAAGTTGACTTTAACACCGGCTGAGACAGATCGGTCACTTCTGTTCCCCGAAAAGGCCCACCCTGCAAAACCAGGGTGCCCTCGGCAAGGCCCCCCGTATAGGTCACAAGATCCTTTAAGGGAGTGCCAATTTTGACACGATAGACACCGGGGCGCACGGCGGCGTTACCTGAAACGACAACTGGTTTGTCGACGTAGGCTTTGTCCCAGACAACCGCTTGGTAAACCGCCAGGAGGGTTTCTGGGTCCACAATGAGAAGTTCATCGCTGGCGATTTTCTCAAGACCAAGCGCCGATAAAAGAAGATTTCTTTGTGCTTGCGGGTACCGCGACGCCAAGACTTTGACATGAATTGAGGCGTCTGGAGATAGCGTTGGGCTTTCATGAGGCTTATCATGGTCAAGTGCCAGCCAGGTAGCCTGAGGTTGGAAAATTTTTTGCAAGATTTTGACAGCTTCGGACCATTCGGTTTGCTTGTCCTCGATAATGCGTAGACCCAAGGTCATGTAGGGTTCGGGTTGAACAGCGTTGATCACTAGCGCTTTTAGCGGTGCTGTAATTGATCCATCGACCTTGTCACAAAGGGCAACCCCTAATTGAAAAAGACGAGTTTTTAAGGCCTCGGGGGACTCTTTGGCCCAATCGCGAGGCGATCGTGGATGACCAGTTTTACGAAATTCTCCCCCTAAAACCACAGTAAGAGCCGAGGTTTTTGTACCATCAGGGAGCGTAAGCTCTTGAATCGCTTCTACGGTGCCCGGAATCGGGGAATGCAAACCTAAAGGTTGGCCTTGGGCGATCAGCTGTTCTTCTTCAATCTGATCACCTACCCCGACAAGCCACTGGGTGGAATGTCCAGGGAACTGCGAGGCCGAAAGGATGGCCCGCGAAGGCAAAGGTAAAAGTTCCCAGGGAGCGGCAGGGGTCAGTTCTCGATACGTTTCTACAAGCAAGCCGCCTCTTTTGAATGACCTTGGCATTCGTCCTCCCTCAGTATTCCTATACCCCGCCGTTTATGCGGGGGTCAAGGTGTTTGTGCCAGAACACGCCCGATATCCATGGGGCCCAGAGCGGTTTCGACTTGTTGACGCCAGTGCGCATTAGGCTCCATCAAAATCTGCGAACTTTCGACCAAATTTCCGTCTTGTTCTCGGTAGTTTTTTAAGACAAGGGGCTGGGGATAGTCCTGCCAGCTCATTCCTAAGGTGACCGCTTGTTGGTACCAGCAGTGTTGCCAGAACTGAGCACTCAGTGGTGAAGGCTTAAAAAGCTCGGGGACACTAAAACTTAACGCAATCACCTCGCCCAAAAAGCCTACGAGAATAAACAAAAAAGGCACCAGTCGTTGCCCCCGAGTCGATGGTAGGGCTGATTTTAAGGGAACGGCCTGAAACCAGGGGTGTTCGGCCCTTTGGCGTCGTTCTTCGCGGCGCCGAAGCCACCAATAGCGGGCTCCCTCACCTAAGACCCCCACCAACAACAGGCTTAGGGCCGGTGCGAGAGCCTGGGTTAAACCCAAACCCAGGGTAAACCAGACCCAGGTGAGAGCCGAGAGTCCGGCAAGGGTAAGGCCGAATCGTAAGGGTTTTAGGGGCAAGCGGGGTCGAAAAGCCTCGGTTTGTCGTAAAAAAAGCCACCACGCTAAACCTGCTGGGGGGCTCAAGGTTCCACTGGCCGCACACAGTACCGTCCATCCCAGGGTCCGCCAAACTTGGGCTTTTCGTCGGGCCCGAGGCAAGCGCAAGGTCCAAAACCCTAACAGAACGGCAAAAAGAACAAAGCTCAACAGCCAAAAAATTAGTCGGTTATTTTTAAAGAACGCCTCACTCTTAACTGGCACGGGATGCGGGGTTTGGGGAGTGGCCAGGCCTTGTAAGAGCCCAGACAGCCGTGCGCGATTGTTGGCTTGGATAAGAAATTTTTCTCCGTTCGGCGTTATCCACCACGCTTTGAGGTCTTTCAAGAAGGGATCCCAGCGAGGGTCATGAGGGAGCAACCTTTCGTCAAGGGTCGAAGCCGGAACTTCGATAAATCGGCTAAATTCCCCCAAGGGTACCGTAACGGTGGACCAGGTAAGAAAAAAAAGGTGGGCTTTGGTTAAGGTCGCTTCTGCAAGAGCCACCCTAGAGGCGGGAACCAGCCAGGTTGACCAAGCCTCAGCCTCTAAAGCTCCTGGCAATGTGAACAGCAAAAGCAAAAAAAGGTGGCGCGTTAATTTCACTGCGTGCAAAAGGCTATCGCCAAAAAGATCCCCAAAAGTATTCCTACGACGACTTCCGAAGCCTTATGACCCCGAATTTCTTTGACGGTCTTGTGATTGCCGCCAAAACGCTCATTGAGTTCGATAATGATTTGGTTCAGGGCCCGGGCCTGATTTCCTGCGGCTTGGCGAACCCCCATGGCGTCGCGGATGGCTAACGAAGCAAAAAAGAACGACACAATGAATAGCACCGAGTCAAAGCCGGTTTTGATGCCGACGGCAACGGTGATGGCCGCAACCACCGCCGAATGGCTTGAGGGCATTCCCCCTGTAGACCACACCAGGGACAAAAACAAATCGCGTTTGCGCATTTTGCCCCGGGTACGAAAAATGCTGACAATGGCTTTTATAAACTGCGCCGAAAACCACGCAAAAATGCCCGAGAGAAAAATCGGATGAGTTAGGAGATTTTGCAGTGTTTTCATGAAAACTTGGTGTTAAGTTTGTCGGGGAGCGTTAAGTTTGTCAAGTTCGACCGTTTCGTGGGGGGATTTTCTTGACAAGTTGAGAACAGAAATTTACCTTGGCGGCATGGCTTCCGAGTGGAAAGCGGTCAGATCGACCTTAATACGGACATGGGGGGACTTTTTTAGGGCTTTAGCCGTAGGTCCCTTTCCCTGGCGCGAGACGGGGCGTCAGTTTGTCCGCGTCATCAATGACGGTTGGGTCACGGTGGTGGCCGGTAGTGTGGTTCAGGGCATCTTCGTCATGTGGCTGGCCGGGTACTACGGAAAGATGTTCGGTGCCTACATTTGGGTTGGCTCGGTTACGGCGTATGCGGTTTTTCGAGAATTTGCGGTTCTGATGACCAGCGTCCTGTTCGCGGGGCGCATTGGTACCGCCTTTACCGTTGAAATCGGCTCGATGCAGATGTCCGAGCAAATAGCCGCCATGAGCTTAATGAATGTTGACCCCCAGCTGTACCTTACGGTACCTCGGGTGGTGGCGTCCCTGGTTGCCTTGCCGATTTTTACGGCTTTTTCGTTTGGTGTGGCCATTTTGTCGTCGTGGCTTTTGATGGCGTTCTTTTGGGATATGTCGGCCCAAATCTTCTTTCAGAATGCTTTTATGTTTACCCCGGCTACCCTTTTGACCAATTCTTTGATTCGGGCGTTTGTGATTGGGTTTACCGTGGCTCTTAATGCGGTGGCGCTGGGGTTCCATCGTTGCGCCGGAGCCGAAGATTTGGGGCGCTCGACGACCAAATCCATTGTTTTGAACCTGTTTAGCGTGCTTTTGATCGACTTACTCTTAGGAATTTTGTTTACCACCCTGTCCTCAGGACTGCGCGGATGATCCAAATTCGCGACCTAACTGTGGCTTTTAGTGGACGAACCGTTTTAGACCACCTCTCGCTTGATGTTTACGAAGGAAAAACCCTGGTAGTCTTGGGGCGTAGTGGTATTGGTAAGTCTGTCCTATTAAAAGCAGTTTTGGGCTTATTGCCTGTTCAGGCGGGAAGTGTAGAAATTGACGGGGTCGAAGTGTTAAAGGCGTCAGTTTCGGTGGCCCGCGAGTACCGAGGCCGTGTCGGCATGCTATTGCAGAACGGCGGTTTGTTCGATTCTATGTCAGTTTTTGACAACATTGCCTTTCCTCTTCGCTATCACAAGCTGGCTCCCGAGGCCGAAATTCGGGGTCGGGTAGAACACTATGCCGAACTCGTGGACCTTAAAGACGCTCTTGCGGTTTTTCCACAGGATCTTTCAGGAGGTATGCGACGTCGGGCCGCCCTGGCCCGGGCCATTATTCAAAACCCCAAGTACCTATTTTATGATGAACCGTCTACCGGCTTGGACCCTTCGACCTCTGCCTTGGTCGAAATTTTAATTCGCCGCGTCAAAGAGGAGCTGGGGATCACTACCTTGATTGTGACCCATGATGTCGATATGGTCATGTTTTTAGGCGAAGATGTCGCTTTACTTTCCGAAGGTCACATAACGGCCCGTCAGGATCTTAAAACGGCCATGACTCCGGGGTCAGAAATTTGGGATCAATTTATAAGTCAGAGGGAGAAGGCTCATCGTGAACACGGATTCTAAGCCCAAAATTGTGCGGGTCGTGATTTTTGTCACCCTATCCCTCCTGATTTTATTAACCCTCTACCTTCTGGTGAATCGGGTGGATTTTTCAGGACAAAAGACCTTGCGGGTCAAATTCGACTATATAGGTTCGATTCAAGTGGGTTCGCCGGTTCGTAAGTCAGGGGTCAAGATCGGAAGTGTTCGGTCGATCGAGATTGATCCCGTTGATCAAAAAACGGTTTATGTCACCTTGTCGCTGTATCCGGGCCAAATTGTCCGCACGTCTGACCATGTCAGCATTGTCTCGGGCGGGATTTTAGGCGACCAGTATATTGAAATCTTCCCTGGGGAGGTTTCAGCTCCGGTACTCCCCTCGGGAGCGACCGTGAACGGTAGTCAGGCCTTTAACCTTCAAGGTTTGGAGGCCAAAGGAGCTGCTATCCTAACCGATGTTAGTTCCTCAACGAAAATGCTTTCAGAATTCTTAACGCAGAACCAAGAGAAACTCGCTCACATCGTAACCAACGTCGATACCATCACCACCAACCTCGCCAAATTGTCGGGCTCGATGGAGGACGTTCAAGTCACTCTGCATAATCTGCGGCAAATCACCGACAGCACCAAGGACATCACTTCGGCCCTGGACGGTCCGAACGGCCTTGTCAGTCTTTTGAAAAAGCCGCAAACCACACAAGCCGTGTCACAGACCCTAGAAAATATTCGATCGTTATCTGAAAACCTTAAACAAATTAGCAATGAACTCAAAGCATCCCTCCGCTGACGGTGCTAGACCTCGCTCTGACCAAGCTGAGTCAAAGTGGCGAGATTTTCCTGTTGGATCTGACGATGCTGGGCGTCGGTTGGATGTGGTGGCGAGAAAACTTTTATCTGATTTGCCTTTAGCCCGCCTTCTGAAAGCCATTCGCCAAGGGGATGTACGAGTCAATGGCCTCAAAGCTACACCAGAAAGACGTCTTGACGCTGGCGAAGAGCTGTCGGTCTGGGCCCCGCTCGTTCAACAAAAAGCCCCTGTACCCGGGTCATCGAAGGCCCTTCCCCCCGAGTTTTTCTCGTGGATTCTCAACGAATCACCAGATTTATTGGTTTTGAATAAACCCTCGGGACTTTTGGTTCACCCCGGGGATCATCGTGGACAAAGAAAACCGTCAACCGAGCTGACTCTCGCTGAAGTGGTAAAGCTTTGGTGGCAGGGTCGTTTTGCAACCAGTTTATCGTTTCAACCAGGCCCTTTACACCGTCTAGATCGAAACACTTCAGGAATTTTAGTCTTTTCGTTAACTTTGCGAGGAGCTAGGCAATTTTCAAAGTGGATGACGGAACATCATGTTCAAAAGACCTATTTTACCCTTTTGAGCGGCGAGTTGCGTCAAGAAACCCTCTGTACTTTGCCCTTAGTCCGTCAGGACCAAGAACGCTCTACCCGTGTTGCCGAAACTAAGCTTGGCGAGAACGGGCTATCGGCCCAAACCCGCTTTATTCCGTTGACTCAGCATCGGGGCCTTACCTTGGCTAAGGTGATGATTGACGGCGGACGAACTCATCAAATTCGGGCTCACGCGGCGGCTTTAGGCTACCCGCTGAGGGGGGATACGAAATATGGGGCCCCTCAGGCTGGGCCGTGGTGGCTCCACGCCTACTCTTTAACTTTACCCAACGACAGTTTAGGGTGGCAGAGCTTGCAGGCCCCGTTCCCTGATTTTTGGCAGACCGAACCCTGGGTGAAAGATTTTTTAAAATAGTTACTAAAGGTTTTTTCCTCACTTGCCGATACTATGAGGTGAAAGAGTCAAAAGGATTTGACTCTACCGAACAGTTTGGTTCGTCTTAATCGACGTAATTTTCAAGGAGGAAAATTATGATCATCAACCACAACCTGAGCGCCATGTTCGCTCAGCGCGTTCAGAACGAAGCCGCTCAGAACGTGCAAAGCGATATGGAGAAGCTATCCTCCGGCCTACGGATTAACCGCGCCGGTGATGATGCCTCGGGACTGGCCGTTTCTGAAAAGATGCGTGCTCAGATCCGCGGTTTGAATCAGGCTTCCCGCAACGCCTCCGACGGTGTGTCGTTCATTCAGACTACCGAAGGTTACCTGCAGGAAACCACGGGTATTCTTCAGCGCCTCCGTGAACTCGCTGTCCAGTCCTCGAACGGGATCTACACCTCACAGGATCGTCAGCAGATTCAGGTCGAAGTCTCCCAACTTGTGGACGAAGTCGACCGGGTGGCGTCACAGGCCCAGTTTAACGGCATCAATATGCTGACCGGTGCGTTCGCGCGTTCGGAAGGCACGAACAAGGTGACGGCTTCGATGTACTTCCACATCGGCGCCAACGTTGACCAACGGGTGAGGGTTTACATCGGAACCATGACCGCTGCCGCCTTGGGAATCCGAGGGTTGAGCGACGGCAAGAAGATTTCTCTTGGCTCGCCGGACCAAGCAAACCGTGCGATCATGACCTTTGATGCGGCTTTACAAAAAGTCAGCAAGCAACGGGCAGACCTCGGAGCGTATCAAAACCGCCTCGAGTTCACCATCAAGGGCTTGAACGTCGGTGCAGAAAACCTGCAAGCCAGTGAATCCCGCATCCGCGACGTCGACATGGCTAAGGAAATGGTCAAGTACACTAAGAACCAAATCCTTGTTCAGGCCGGCAACGCCATGCTGGCTCAGGCGAACCAGCAACCCCAATCAGTCTTGCAATTGCTTCGCTAAGGGGTTATTCTTTAACCGGGTAGCCCTGCTACCCGGTTTTTCCTTCGCTCTTTGACAGTTCCCTTTTGATCGTGACGCAGCAAACTCGCCAAAAATGCGGCTTTTTTATGGATATTTCTTAGAAATTCCTAGAAAAAGTCGTTTTCTTGGCGAGTTCAGGAGAGTTGGTACGGACGCGTGAGTACCTCTCTTCTGTGCTGACGTCGAGCCAAGGACAGGATGACCTTGGGAAGATCCAGGAGGGTATCATGATTATCAACCACAACATGAGCGCGATGTTCGCTGACCGAGTTCTCGGCAACACTCAGCAAAAGATTCAAAGTGATATTGAAAAGCTGAGTTCAGGGCAGAGGATTACCAAAGCGGCGGATGATGCTTCGGGTTTGGCTGTATCTGAAAAGATGCGGGCACAGATCCGTGGGCTCAATCAAGCGGAGAAGAACATCCAGAACGGGGTGTCCTTCATTCAAACGACGGAAGGCTATCTGCAAGAAACACAAGGCATAGTCGGGCGTATTCGGGAACTAGCCGTCCAATCGGCGAACGGGATCTACACCCAGAGTGACCGAGCCATGATTCAAGTCGAAGTTTCCCAGCTGGTCGACGAAGTTAACCGCGTCGCGTCACAAGCTCAGTTCAATGGGATGAACATGCTGACCGGTGCCTTTTCAAGATCGGCTGCCGGCGGTGCGGGATTGCAGATTCAAATGGGAGCCAACGTTGATCAGAACAAAAAGATCTTCATTGGTACCATGACAGCGGCGGCGTTAGGATTGTCGACCTCCAGTGGACAAGGAACCCAGTTCCTTTCTCTGGCTTCGCCTTCCCAGGCTAATATGGCCATCGCCAAGCTGGATAATGCGATCGATAAAATCAGTTCCCAACGGGCAGATCTTGGTGCCTATCAAAACCGCTTCCAGATGGCCGCGAAAGGTGTCTCCGTAGCGGCAGAAAATCTGACAGCCAGCGAATCCCGAATTCGGGACGTTGATATGGCTAAGGAGATGGTGGACTACACCAAGAATCAGGTTTTGGCTCAAGCCGGCAATGCAATGCTTGCTCAGGCGAACGTCAACACCAGGTCCGTACTGCAGTTGCTGGGCTGATGTAAAGACAAGCTGGAAGATTTCTGGACGTCATCTTCGAGTTTTGTCAGGGAAGGGCATGGGGCCGCGTCCCCCTTGTCTTTCTTTTGTCCTTAAAGGAGGAAATCATGGCGAACGAAATTTCTAACCAGGTTTTTGCCTCCGCACCTTTGTCACCACCTGCTTTTCCTGCGGATCAAGCAAAACCCCACACTCCCCTACACCATTTAGCTGAAACCTCAGTACCTGGCTCTACCTCTCTGCCTCTCGACCAAGTGAAAAAGATGGTTTCAGAAATGTCGGATGTGACTCAAGCGATGAACAAGGGACTTAAGTTTGAAGTCGACTTGAAAAATCACGATATCATCGTCAAGGTCATCGATCCCTCAACCGACAAAGTGATCAGGGAAATACCGCCGGCGGAATTGCAAACCCTGCACCAGAGTTTGCGCGAAGCGGTGGGCCACCTCATCAATAAACTGATTTAAAGGTTTGTTGCTGGGCTGAAAGCCTCATTTCCCATCGAGCGGTAAGATGTCAGACTTTAGCATCCCGGGCGTCAACGACCCCTATGGGACACAAAAAATTATCTCTGGCCTCATGAAGGTAAAGAACTTCAAATTGACAGAAATGGAGAAGTCCAAAAAGTCGTTTGAAGAAGATAAATCCATCTGGCAAAATCTCAACCGTCGGATGAAGACGGTTTCGGATGCGGCCCAGGCTCTGTATGGCTTCAATACACCGTTCGGAGCTAAGCTGGGAAAGTCCTCCGATGACGACATTCTTTCAGTGGCCGCAACTCGACGTGCCGTAAACGGTGACTACCAAGTCAAAGTGGAGCAGTTGGCCACAGGGGATCGGTTTCTTTCAAAGAGTCTACCGTTGGATTTTCGTGTTCCTCAGGGTGATTACACCTTTACCGACGGCAAAAAGTCTATTCACGTTCCTTTTCATGGAGCCAAACTTTCAGAATTTGTCGACCTTTTGAATAGCAAAGCGGATGGCAAGATCAGGGCTGTTCTTGTTCGTGACACCGAACATACGCAGGTGTTGCAAATTGAAACTGTCGGTGTAGGCCTAAAGAATAAACTTGGTTTTGACGCAAACGCCCAAAAACTCATGACGAGTCTGGGGGTGATTGAGCCAGATTCTTCGCAAGACGTTACTCTGGCAAACGATGTAAAGCTCCCCCCGCTCGGTCAACAGAGTTGGAATATTCCTTCCAAGGTTCCGGCCGATGGAGTTTTAAAAATCCAATACCAGGTCGAGGATATCCCTGCGGCACCACCGCCTACTCAGGCTTCAGGGTTTACCCTACCCGCTCCCGGAAGCGTCCAGTATCAAAACCTCACCATACAAAACAGCCCTATGCAAGCCCCACTGCCGCAAGAGGCACCGCCCCCTCCGCCGGCCGTGGTGGTAAACCCGCAAGTATTGAGCCTACAAGGGAACAGTACCCTTCCTTTGGCTCCACTTAAGGATGGAAAAGGCGAAATTACCCTCCCTGTGGCAGATTTTCCCGCAGGACAACTGACCCTTGTTGCTAACAATCAAAATACTGGCAAAATCGTCAAAATCACCTCCGCGACCATTCAAGATTTTGCTTCTCGGGGGAATTGGAAACCCACTAACCCTGTAACTCAGGCTCGGGATGCGATTCTCGACTTTGAGGGCATTCAGGTCACGCGAGATTCGAACTCGATCAGCGACGTTGTTCCGGGGACCACCCTGACTTTGAATGCCAAATCGAACAAAAAAGTAAATATTCATATTGGTCCCGACACCAAGGCCATCAAAAATGGTGTGATCGATTTTTTGGTCAATTATAATAAGCTTTTGACAGACCTGAACGTGTTGACGAGTATGAAATCCCCTGACCCTGCCAACGCATCGGTCATTCAAAGTGCCAATTATTATACAGACGAAGAAAAAAAACACGCTGAAAAAATTCTAGGTCGCTACCAAGGGGATTTCTCACTCAACAGTATGAAGAGCATGCTCCAGCGAACGATGATGGACCCCTATGGAATTCCAGGAAAATCCGCCTATGTTTTGTTGGCCCAAGTGGGAATCTCGACGAACGCCAATGGCGAAAGTAGTTCCTCGCACATCGACGTATCCAAATTGAATGGCTATTTGGAAATGAACGACGCCAAATTTGATGCGGCGGTGGCGCAACACCCCCAAAGTGTACGCGATTTGTTTGGTGTTGCCACCCACGGTGACTTTATCGTCGACAGCGGCGCCGCTTACAAAGTTTTTGAGATTTTGAAGCCCTACACCCAATTAGGTGGCTTCAATGACAATAAAGTCGCATCGTTAGATTCGCGTATTAAAGACAAAGACAATGAAGTACGACAATATAAAGATTATCTGGCGCATTATGAACAGGATTTAAAAGTGAAATACGGCAATATGGCAGCTATGTTAGACTCCATGAAAAAGAGTTCTTCTGACTTAGACAGCCTCAGTCGACAAGGTGGTCAATAATGAACATTCTCATCAATGGTGAAGCAATCGATTTAACCTGGGAGTCCGAAAAGACTCTGGGTGAAGTGATCGTGGGGCTAAACGCCTGGGCTGCATCACAAGGACATCAGGTTACTAGCCTATTGGTCAATCATAAGGCGGCTGATTTTTGGGATTCTCAGCTTTCGATTCACGAAATTCACGATGTGGAACTGGATACCGTTCCCCAAGAGCAAGCCTGGTTGCACGAAATGAGAGTCGTGCGTGGCTATATTCAAAAGCTGATTCACACCGTTCAACACGGCAAGAGTGAGGATCTTGTCGCCTTTCAAGAAGATTATCCCTGGATCAGTCCTCTGCTTTTGCGCCTTGGTGCCGAGGCAGCCCCTCCTCCGTGGGATAATCCGGAGCTTTTGCTAGAACGTGCCCAAACTTGGCTACAAACTTTTCCTGATCAAAAGCTTCATCCCCACCTGGTTCAGCTCAAAGATTGGGGGCGGTTAATTCAACAGGGCAAAGACCGTGAAGCCATGCAGGCTTTGCAAAATTTATCACAGGACCTCGAAAACCTTTCCCGGTTAGATTGGGGGAGTGAGTCCTGGTGGAAAGACCTCAATACTTTTCTTGAGGAAGCGGCACAAGCTTTGACGCGACAAGATTTAGTTTTGGTGGCCGACTTGCTTGAATACGAAATCGTTCCTCGGTTAGAAACCTTGAGCGCGTAAAAAACCTACCCCTCGGGGAGAAGCGCCCCGAGGAGCTTGACCGCTGGGCGCGGGAAACTTAATATACACTCATGAAGTTGTCGGCGATTTCTGAAATTGTAAAGAAAGATGTACCCCTACACTACCGTAATGAGTACACAGCTAAGGCGGTGTTTGAAGCTCCTGGTGGCAAACAAGCGGTAAAACGCATTGAGTTTATCGTTGAAATGTCGGCAACTGGTCAAAAAGATATTCGTATCAATATTCTCGATACCATCGACTACCCTTTGGTTCCCATTTTGAAATCGCTCAAAGACGAAATTCAGGTGCTTGATAAAAAGGGCCTGCTCCTCTGACCGGGGGTAAATCTTTGAAAACCCAGCAACTTCCTTCGTTAGCGACGCTAGAAGAATTTGCCGGTCAGCTGGCAGAACTTTGGGGACCGGGTGATCTTGTGCTTCTCGATGGCCCAATGGGAGCAGGAAAAACAGCCTTTACTCAAGCTTTGGCCCGTCACTGGGGGGTTGAGGAACCTGTCACAAGCCCCACGTATGCCCTCATTCAGCTGTATGACGGAAAATTTCCCCTGGTTCACATGGATTTGTACCGTCTAGGCACCGAAGAAGAATTTGAAATGATCGGCGGCCCGGAATATTTTCAAGCTCCCTACTTATGTGTCATTGAGTGGAGTCAACGGTTACCTGCCAGCTATTGGCCCGCTCGGGCCTGGCGTCTGGTGTTTGACTACGAGAACTCGGGACGCCGCGTCCAAGGAACGTGGCCATGACGATCTTAATTGACTCATCCACCGAGATTCTTTTAGTGGCTTTGCACAGCGTTACGAGCTCGACCTTTCGCCAAACAAAGACTGGGTTGAATCACGCTCAGAAAATTCTCGAAGATCTTCAAGGCCTTCTCGAAGAGACCGGTACAACCCCCGAGCAGCTTTCGGGAATTGGGTGTGTTCTAGGCCCGGGTTCGTTCACCGGGCTTCGCATAGGCTTGTGTACCGCCAAGGGGCTGGCCGAAGGTTGGAAAATCCCCCTTTTTGGTTTAGACTCGCTTCGCGCTATGGCCGAAGCTGCGGTTTTGGCACAACCGAGCGATCAGTATTTTCTTCCGGTCATCGATGCCCGCAAGGGACGTTTCTATGGACAGCTCTTTCAAAAGTCACAACCTGTGACCGAACCCGTAGACTTTACCCCCGAGGAGTTCTTGCGCTGGCAAAATGAAAGCGTGGTGCTTTGTGGGTATCAACCTCAACTTTTAAAGGCCCGTTTAGAGGAACTGCAAAAATGGCCACCGGGCTGGAAGGTTTGCGAAGGCTGGAACGAACAGCAGGGGGCAACTTGGGCCCAGTACCTGACCCACCAAGTTCCTGCTCAAGAGGTTGTAGGCCAGAGGGAAATTTTGGGGCCGTTTGCTGGTCCCCGGTATTTACGGGCCAGTGAAGCCGAGGAAGCTAAGTCCTAGATTTTTGAAAGGCTTTAAAATGGGGAACACGACTTTCGGCATTTAACCCCCAAGAGGAGCGGTCGCCTCGTTGGAGGTGGTGATAGCCTAAGCCTGCCACCATAGCCCCGTTATCGGTACACAAGGGTAAGGACGGGTAAAAAGCAGTCAAGTTTTTGACTCGAGAGAACTCTTGTCGCAAAGAAGAATTGGATGCCACACCGCCAGCAAGAACCACGGTCGAAATCCCTGTTTCTTTGGCAGCTTTTTTGACGAGTGCCAGCAACATATCCACTACAGTTTTTTGAAACGACGCACAAACATTGGGCAGGGAATTGTCATACCCCGACCTGAGAAAGGTTTCTCGTTGATGAATGACTGCCGTTTTTAACCCCGACAGAGACAGATCATAGGGACGGCGACCTGGTTTGAGCTGGGGACGAGGAAAGTGAAAGGCTTCAGCTTGGCCACTTTGCGCTAAACGATCGACAGCTTTGCCGCCGGGATATCCTAAACCAAGAAACTTGGCTACTTTATCGAAGGCTTCACCAACGGCGTCGTCCACCGTAGTTCCCAAAACTTCAAGCTCATCAAAGGCGGTGACTTTGGCCAAGATTGTATGTCCCCCTGAAACCAAAAGCCCTAAATAAGGGTAAGGAATTTCAGCCTCTAATTGGGCTGCGTACAGGTGAGCCAGAATGTGATCGACACCCCAGAGGGGCAGTCGACGAGAAAAAGCTAAGGCTTTGGCAAAAGAAAGGCCAACGAGGAGACTCCCTACAAGGCCAGGACGGGCAGTAACGGCAACGGCGTCAATAGCGGCTTCGGTGAGCCCGGCGTCGTCAAGAGCTTGGCGATAAACGGGAACCATCTGTTCAGTATGAAGACGCGATGCTATCTCGGGGACAACACCCTGAAACACCGCATGGGAATCATTTTGAGATGCTATGACAGAGGAAAGAATTGTTTTGCCGTCTTTGACAAGGGCGGCTGCGCAGTCATCACAAGAGGTATCAATCCCCAGAACCACCATGAACAGCGTCTCCTCTTACAAAAGGAAAAATCTCATCAAAGGTATACCCTTCTTCTAAGAGGTTGGGGAACAGCTCAAGAAAGAATTGTGCCAAGTCCGCGTTCCAAGCATGACCGACCATGATGGCTCGCCCAGGCTCTCGAGAGGGGGATTCTTCAGCACGATTGATGATCACGAACCGGTGTTGTTCATTATCTAAAATCACGCGTCGGCTCCTTGGTGAGAAAAATAGATCTTATGAACTGAAAACCCGTAGAACTTCGTGCAAACCCATCAAAGACGTCAGGATCACTGCTAAGACAAGGTAAACGGTACGTAATCTCGTTTGAGGTTTAGTCTTCCTCACTCTTTCAAACTACGGACTTATGCCTCCTTCGTCAAGATAAATCGAAAGTTTACCTCACCAGGTAATCTTCCACCAAAGCCTTTTGCTCACGGAGCTTTTGAAGGGCTCTGAGTTCAATCTGCCTCACCGTCTCGGCAGATAAACCCATTTTTTGACCAATGTTTTTCAGGGTGATTCTTTCACCGCCTTCCATAGCGAAACGTAACCCTAAGACTTCTCGTTCTTTTTCGAGAAGTTTTGCTAAAAGCTTTTGAATGTTGTCTCGCAAACTCTCTTCGAGCATAAGGCGATCTGGCTGAAAGCTGTCATCTTCAAGAAAATCCATGACCGTAGAGGATTCGTCGTTGATTTCGCGGTCAAGCGAGGACACGGGCGAAGCAAGTTCCAACAGGTTCAGCATCTCGGCTTTGTCTAAATGGAGTTCGTTTGCGATGTCGTCAGCAGAAAATAAATCTCCGCGCGAACTCAGATTACCCAAATACCCCAAAACCTTTCGGATGGCTTCTTCTTTGCGATGGGGTAAACGGATAAACCGGTTTTTGTTCGTGATCGCGCGGACAATGGATTGTTTAATCCACCACGAGGCATAGGTAGAAAACCTTACATTTTTACGGTAATCATACTTGCCCGCCGCCGTCATGAGGCCCATATTCCCTTCTTGAATCAGATCTAAAAAGCCTAAGCCATAGCGAAGGTAACCTTTGGCAATTTTGACCACCAGCCTAAGGTTAGCGCGAATTAGCTCGTCTTTGGCTTTCAGATCACCGGTTTCAATACGTCTTGACAATTCTAACTCGCGTTCAAAAGTCAGGAGTTTTGCCTGCGAAATTTCTTCGAAGTAAAAGTTGATGGAATCATCTTGATCAGATATCGTCGCATTCATGACAGTCCCCTCTCACACTAAATAGCAAAATTCGTGCCAACTAATACTAATTCGATTGTGATTGTATTTTATTTACAGACAAGGAAATAGAGATAATTCATTTTTTACAAATTTCTGAAGTTCAGAGGGTGTTCAAATTTGTAGACAATCGGTGCGTAAAAAGAATGGCCAGGGAACTTCCTCTGGGCAGAGTCGGCACACCTTGGTAGAATGAGGTCTTATGGACATGAATACTTATCAAAAGCAAGCGTTAACCACCGCCGTTTACACCAACGACCAACAGAGGTTGATATGTACAGTTCTGGGGCTGACTGGCGAATCGGGCGAGGTGGCCGAAAAGTTTAAAAAAATCTTTCGCGATAAAGCCGGAGTATGGGATGAAAATGATCGCACTGAGATTTTAAAAGAGCTGGGCGACGTGTTGTGGTATGTTTCGGTTTTGGCCGAGACTTTGGGGTGGGACCTAGAAACCGTTGCGTCAACTAACCTTGATAAGCTAAAAAACCGGATGAACCGAGGAAAAATTCAAGGAAGTGGCGATAACAGGTAAACGCCCCGCACCTCTTTGAAAAGGTCCTGTTGGGAAATTCAAGAGCCTGGGAAATTCAATAGCCGGTGGTCGGAATTGGACCGACGACCTACGCTTTACGAGAGCGTTGCTCTACCACTGAGCTACACCGGCACATACGGCTATTTCATACCGTTTTTGAGGAACTTGGGTCAACCCCCCAAAAAAATAAGCTTGAGGAATCGGGCTGCAGTGTCTATACTGGAGAAATGAGAAGTTTTTCGCGTACCGTAATGGTAGGCGTTCTACTCTTGGTGAGCGGCCTTTTGGTGACTTCTTGTGGTGCACCAGAGCTTCCTACCCAAGAGGGACTTATGAATTTAAGTTCGTGGAACTTTTCGTCGCATCCGCAGGTGGCCTTGAACGGAACGTGGGAAATGTGGTGGTCAAAGTTGATCACACCCTCCGAAATCGGAGCAGTGGGACCAGGACGGTCAGTCCCGATGCCTCGCTTTTGGAATACTTTACCACAACCTTATCCGGCTTTAGGCTCGGCCACTTTTCGTTTGCAACTTAAGCTCCCAACCTCGGTAAGCCATTGGTTGCTGAGAGTCCCCAACATACACTGCGCTTATACCCTGTATATCAATGGCCAAAAAGCTCTGCAGATGGGAAATCCTTCACAAGACCCCCGGCGCTACCGTGATGCCCTTAGGCCACGGGTTGTCCCGTTTACCGCAAAAGCTTCTCAGGTCGAGATTCTTATCAATATTGTCAACGAGTCAGATATGTACGGGGGGTTTCGCCGGCCCTTTGTGCTTGGTCCCCAACAAACCCTGTTGGCTCAGTATGATCTCAACCATTCGCTGGCAATGGCTGTCTCGGGGGCTCTTTTGTCCTTGGGGCTACTCCAATTATTTGTTTTCTTTTTACAACCCTACAAATGGTCACACCTCTGGTTGTCTTTGTTCAGCTTTTGTATCACGTGGCGAGGGCTTTCGAACGGTGACCGCCTTATGGCCGAGATTTTTCCTCAAATTCCCTTTGTGGTTTGGTCAAAGCTCGAGTATTTGGCGGTGTTTTTAGGCGTCATTTTTGTCTCATTGTACTTGCGAAGTTTGTATCGGTCTTTGTGGCCCAACAGGATTATTTTGCCCTTTTTGGGTTATACGGCGCTCTTTGCTGGGCTGAACATCTTTTTACCCCTAGAAACTTTTGCCTATTTGTTTCCCTTCTATGAAATTCCATTGTTGGGTGTTGTGGTGATCTTTTTTGTGGTTCCTTTGCGGGGGGCGCGTCGGCGACATCGCGGTTCTTGGATTGTCATGTCAGGAATTTTGATTTTGGCGATAGGAACAGTGAACGACCTTTTGTATTTAGAGAACTTAGTCTCAACGGGCTATATCCTGGACAAGCTTCTTTTGGTGTTCATGTTGTTTCAAAGTTTCTTGCTGTCGCGCCAGCTTGCCGATGATTACCACATCATTGAACGCCAAGTCAAAGAACAGTTGGCGGTGGGCAAGCTAAAAGATGAGTTTTTGGCCCGAGTATCTCACGAATTACGAACACCTCTGTACGGTATGCTCGGCATTGCGGATACTCTAGAAAAAGAGGACAAAGGTTCCCTAACTCCCGTGCAGAAATACCATGTCGGTCTGCTGAATCAAGTATCCCAAAGGCTTTTAGAAATGGTAACAAAAATTTTGGATTTTTCAGACTTAAAACGCTGCAGGGTTTCTGTTAACCTCACGCCGGTTCCCTTGAAAGCGGCCATAGACTTTCTTATGCCCTACTTTCACCAGAATGACGCAGTACCGGTGGTTAACGCGGTGAGCGAGGACTTTCCTCCTGTTTATGGCGACTTGGTGTTGATTCAACAGCTCATCTACCAACTTGTCGAAAACGCCATCAAACATACAGAAGCCGGTACAGTTCGCCTTGAGGCGACGAGGTTACCTTCCCGGGCAGCTATTCATGTCATCGATACAGGTAAGGGCATACCCAAAACAAAGCAAGCCCTCCTGTTTGAGTCATTTCATCAGGGCGAAGACGCCGAAACGCGGACAAAAGCCGGTTTAGGTTTGGGTTTGGCTCTCTGTCGAGAGATCGTTCAGCAGATGAATGGCAGTATTTCGTTAACTTCAGAAGAAGAAAAAGGGACAACAGTCACCTTTACGCTACCTTGGGCTGCCGCTGAGCTTACCTCACTAAATCCCCAAGAAATGCCAGAGGCCACAAAAAATCAATATATTCCCGTGGGGAGTTGGGCAAAGAGCTTTGCCTCTTCTCGAACCCTTGTACCTCCCCCGGCAATGACCGACGAAGGGGGGGCGCAAAAAACCCTCTTGCTGGTAGACGATGAGCCAGTGAATATCATTTTATTGAGAAATTTTCTTAAACCCACCGGTTTTTCTCTTCTTGAGGCTAGGAATGGCTTTGAGGCATTAGAGCTTATGCAAAAGCAGCCCATTGACTTAATGATCCTCGACATCATGATGCCGGGCATGTCAGGGTATGAGGTCTGCCACAAGGTGCGCGAGTTTCACTCTCCTCTTACCCTGCCCATCATCTTACTGACAGCAAAAAGTAGTGTCGAAGACATTCAACGCGGTTTGAGCTGTGGCGCGAACGACTACATGACCAAGCCCGTACGACGAGAAGAAATTTTGGAACGAGTCAAGCAGCATCTGGGGATAACAGAGCTAGTAAACGCACCAGAAGCTTAAACGGATCTCAACTTCTTTTCACCTTCGCCGATACACAAGGTATGGAACGTGGACTATTTATCAGTGCCAGCGGAATGATCGCTCAGCAATGGCGGATGGACGCGGTGGCAAACAATTTGGCGAATGTGGATCTTAACGGCTACAAGCGAGATGATGCCATTCAAAAAGCGTTTCCCTCGCTGTTGATTCGCCGTACCGATGATGACGGGGTGTATAAGTTTCCCTTTGGTTCCGCCGACACTTCTCCGATTGTGGGAAAGCTCGGTATGGGCGTGGAACAAAATGAATTTTATACAGTATTCACCCAGGGGCCTCTGAAACAAACCGCGAACCCCTTTGATTTGGCTTTAGAGAACAAAGGTTTTTTTGTTGTCAAAACGCCCGAAGGGGAACGGTATACAAGAAATGGAGCCTTTGTTTTAGGCAAAGAGGGCTATCTCGAGACTCATGATGGTTATCCTGTCATGGGTGAACATGGTCCGATTCGGGTAAAAGAGAATAACTTCACAATTGATCCCGAAGGCCGCGTCTGGGTTAACTCCGATTATCAAGGGAACCCTCACCGTCTGGTTTCGATGGACGAAAATGAATGGAAGAACACCAAGCTTTTGGACAGTTTAAAAATTGTCAATTTTCCTCGGACCCGATACCTCGCAAAACAAGGGGAATCGCTGTGGAAAACTACCGAATATTCAGGCAAGGCCGAGGATATTCCGTTGAAGGAAAGGCCTGCCGTACGGCAAGGTTTTGTCGAAGGTTCAAACGTGAACCCCGTGCAAGAGATGGTGCAAATGATTGAAGTTAACCGTGCATACGAAACCAACTCCAAAATGATTCAGACAACAGACAATTTGATGGGACGTTTGATCAATGACGCGGCCGTTTACCGCTGACCCTAACCCCTTCCTCTTAGGAGCAAAAAAATGATGCGTTCGTTGTGGACAGCGGCCTCGGGTATGACAGGCCAACAGTTTAATATAGATACCATTGCCAACAACTTGGCTAACGTCAACACCACGGGTTTCAAACAAAACCGTGCCGAGTTCGAAGACCTTTTATATCAGACCATAAAAATTGCCGGTACGCCAGCTACCGAGGATACCGTAGTTCCGACCCCTACTCAGGTTGGCTCCGGTGTTAAGGCGGCCGCTACTCAAAAAATCTTTACTCAAGGGCCTCTTCAAGCGACAGGAAACGTGAGTGACATGGCGCTTGAAGGAGAAGGTTTTTTTCGTGTTCTGACTCTTGATGGCAGTTACGGTTACACCCGAGATGGATCGTTCAAGATTGATTCCACAGGTCAGCTGGTAACTAGCCAAGGCTACAAAGTGATGCCGGAAGTAATTTTTCCACAGAACTTTGTTCACGATAGCGTTTCTGTATCTCAGGATGGGCGCGTCACCGTACTCATGCCCGGTGAGAATGAACCCCAGCAGGTAGCTCAGATGGAAATCTACCGCTTCCCCAACCCCGCTGGTCTAAGTGCTACTGGTGAAAACATCCTTAAACCGACCAATGCTTCTGGACCTGCAATTGGGGGACGTCCTGGTTTTGACGGCATGGGAAAAATCCAACAACGTTTCTTGGAAATGTCGAATGTGTCTGTGGTTCAAGAAATGGTGAATATGATTGTGGCACAAAGGGCCTACGAGTTTAATTCCAAAGCGATTCAGACCAGTGACACGATGCTGGGCATTGCTGCTAACCTTAAACGGTAAGCCACAACAGGTCTGGGATCTAGCCTGATGTTGGGTCAAATGCGTGGGTTGAAATTATTTGTGCTGACGACCCTGGGAGTTGCAAGTAGCCTTCTTTTTGTTGCCGAACCCTTGGGCGCCTTAACATGGCGGTTAAGGGAACTCCCTGATTCTCAAACGTGGCCTCAGCCGTCCGCTTTGTTTCAAGCACAAGACTCTTCTTCGGCACAGGTTCCATCAAGTTGGCAGACCTTGCCCGCTTATGAGTACCCTGCTTGGATACCGCTCGAGAAATTTCTTCAAGATTGGACGCCGCCTGCCAACGCAATTCTCGTTGGCGAAGGGTTTACATTTTTACCACCTAAGATTCCTGCACAGAATAGGTTTTTCTTCGAAAGTTTAATTCGATTTCTGCGCGTACAAAAATCAGAGGAGCAAGATCCTCCCCAAGGAAGAGAACTTGAAATCCTCTCGATTCACTTGCCAGATCAAGCACAGAACCAGACCTTACCTGCCTACCCGAAATTTCACTTGATTCAGGCTTCGTGGCGAAAGGGATGTTTGATGGGACGGGTACAACTCACCTATCATTCCTCGGACGAGACAAAGTCTACCTCGGATACTAGCCGTACCTTTGACCTTCATACCATAGACCTGAAGGTGCAATCACAGATTCCGATCGCGGTGATGTTGGATGCCCGCCCTCAAGGGACACTCATCCGTTCTTGGGACTGGACGTGGCAATGGCGGTCCGTGGATCATTTACCCTGGCGCTTTTTAACACCCAAGGCCTGGCGTTTTGCTCAGGGTGTTAAACTTCGCGCGTTACGGGACCTGTCTCCTGGTGATATTTTGATTCCCGAACAAAATATCAAAGAAGAAAAGCCCGTGAACCGGGGTGAGGTCGTGATGTTGAAAATTGTTCACGGTTCAATAGAAGTCGATTTGCCTGGCACGGCGCTTGAAAGTGGAACAGAAGGTTGTCAAGTAAAGGTTCTTAGTACCACGGGACAAGAATTTCATGGGGTAGTCGATGGAAAAAACCTTGTTCGTGTTTTATGGCCGTAAAGGAGTTAGAACCATGAAAAATAGTTGGATCGTAAGGGTGCTCTTTGCCTTGCTCTCGTTACAAGCCTACGCGCAGGCTGTTCCGACTCCTACCCCCAGTTGGCAGGTTCCAATCAAAGACCTCGTTCACGTCGAAGGTCTTCGTGACAACCAATTGACGGGCCTTGGGCTGGTCACTGGTTTGAACGGACAAGGCGATAGTGCCAGTAACCCTATGCTCAAATATGCTTTGGCAAGTTTGGTGAACAATTTAGGCTTAGCTATTCCCCGAAATGATGTTAAAAGCCGCAATACAGCGGTAGTCGCAGTGACCTGCCTCTTGGAGCCGTATGTGAATCCGGGGGATACCCTGAATATTCACGTTGCCAGTCTGGGTGATGCCAAAAATCTTCAAGGGGGAGTTTTACTCCAAACACCGCTTTTGGCTGCCAATGGCCAAGTCTACGCTGTTGCTCAGGGAACCCTCCCTAGCGTGCTTTCAGGGAATGCTTCGTCAGGAGCGACTGTTTTGACGATCCCGGGAGGCGCGATTGCCGAAAAAGCGGTTAATGCGACTTTTGTCTCGGGCGGAAAAATTACACTCTTGGTGAATGACCAAGATTTTACGACAGCAGAGGCCGTTGCCACTGGAATCCGCAAAGCACTACCCGAGGTGGGGGTAGAAGTTCCTGACCCAGGACATATTCAACTGACGGTGCCAGCCAAAACCTCGCCGGTTGCGTTATTGTCTCAAATCAACGGGATTTTGGTCACACCAAGCTTGTCAAACGAAGTCGTCATCAATCAGTCAACAGGAATTGTCGTTTCAGGACAAAATGTCCGAATTGCCAGCGTTGCTGTGTCGATTAAGGGCGCTAAAGTCTCGATAGGCAAACAAAATCAAAACACGGATTGGGGTGGCACTAAAACCTCGGAACAGTTCTCTTTACCCAATGTTGCGACGGTGCAAGATCTTGTTTCGACGTTGCAACAGTTAGGCTTGACCACCGACCAACTAATTGCGGTTCTCAAGGCCATCAATCAAGCGGGGGCCTTGTACGGTCGGTTGGTGGTGACTTCGGGTTAAGGTGAGCAAGTGCGATGTCGATAGGAATAGTATGATACCAACAGAAGGCACCAAATTTCCCCTCGATACCACAAAGTACCAGGTTCCGCCACCTGACGGACCGGGCTTCTCGAAGGTGAAAGTCAATAAAGACTCTAAGCTTTACAAAGCCTGTGAAGACTTTCAGTCCATCTTTATCAAGCAGATGTTGGATGCTATGCGAAAGACTGTTGACCATTCCAACGACCTGTTAAAACGATCGCAAGGACAAAGCATTTTTGAAGATATGCTCTATGATCAATACGCAAAGAATATGTCGAAAGAGGGCGGTTTTGGCCTGGCCAAAGTTATGTATCAGCAAATGGACTACTTACAACACCTGCCCAAGGCTAAATCTTGACGACGCTGAACCGATTTACGCTAAGTTTTGAGCAGGTCAATTTTGCCTTTGAAGAAGGACCTCTCGTGGCGAAGAATTGGTCCTTTTCTGTCCCGTCAGGAACCACTTCGCTGGTAGGAAGAAATGGAACGGGAAAGTCGACGTTTCTTTTGTTAGCAGCAGGGCGCCTTTTTCCCCAATCTGGACAAGTACGATGGGGAGGCCCTAAAACCTCAGAAGCCCATGCAACATCAGAACTCACCCCCGAAGAAATTCAAGCCACAGCCTCGGTGGTTTATCAGAATATGGAATTTGAAAGTGAAGACCCTTTGGCTACCCTGTTAGAAACAGTTTGGTCTTCTAGCCAAGATAAAAGTCGTGGCCCGGCTTGGGTTTCGGAGCTGGTTCGCGTATTTGAACTTGAAGAGTGTTTGACACGAAGAGTGCAGGTTTTAAGTAAAGGGCAAATGCAACGGGCCATTATTGTCTTTTCGTTGCTCTTTGGCACCCCACTCGTGGTCATGGACGAGCCTGTTTTTGCCTTGGAAAGTCGGCAAAAAGCCACCGCATTAGATTACCTGCGAACGTATGCCCAAGAATCCGGTCGAACGTTTCTTTACAGTGTTCATGAGTTAGAGCTTTCGCAGAAGTTTTCGGAGCACTTGATTCTGATGGCCCCTGGTAGACCGCCAAAACTCGGCCAAACCAAAGAGCTGTTCACACGCGAGAATCTCGAAGAAGCCTACCAAACCCCCCTTGAGCTTTTAAAAAGAGGCGAAGAGCTGTTTCGGACCCATTTGATGAACAATTGACGTAAAAACTCTTTCAATACTTGCATGATCCAAGATTTCCAGTAAAATAGAAACAGTGGTGAAAAATCCCCAAAATAAGGAGATGAGCTTTGGACAACAACAATAGCGTCGTCGTTTTGTTCACGCTAGTCGCATTCTTCGTACTAGCCTTTGTGTTTGCTCTTTTTGGTTTAGCGGAATCTAACGCCTTGTTCATTACCTTGGCGTTCTTAGGGTTTGTCATTGTTTTTGTGGTGGCCTTGATCTTTGGCTTAACCAACTCACGTGAGGGTAATCGAATCACACTGTGGTTTTTCATCTACGGCGGCGCTGTCGCGGTCACCATCGTCTGGTTTGTAACGCGCGTCGCTCGTATGTTCAATTTGCTGTAATTTCGTTTACTGCTATTCACACTTGGTATAAAACCAGAAAAAAAGCCCCTTCGGGGGCTCTTTTTTTAGAAAGAGGTACTTTGATGGATCAATCCGCCGAAGATTGGAAAGATATTCGCATATTCGCTGGCAGCTCTGGGGGTGCCCTAGCCACCAGAATGACGCGGTATCTCGGGCTACCCTTAGGAAAATCCGATGTTCGACAATTTTCGGATGGGAACCTGTTTGTACGGATTGGCGAAACCGTCAGAGAAAAAAATGTATACTTGATTCAACCCATCGCCTTACGCCCCAACGAAGAGTTTACCGAGATTTTGTTTTGGCTGGATGCTTTTAAACGAGCTAGTGCCAAGTCGGTTACTGCCATTCTCCCCTACTTTGGCTACGCCAAGGGGGATAAAAAAGACGAGCCTCGCGTTTCGATCCGCGCCAGGGTTTGTGCTGAGTCCATTGAGCTCGCGGGAGCTGACCGTGTTGTCTGTCTTGATTTGCATAGCCCTCAAATCCAGGGTTTTTTCAAACGACCGGTTGATCACCTCTATGCTCAGCCTGTTCTACAAGCCTACATACGGCGTTTAGCGTTAGAAGCACCAGTTTTAGTCAGTCCCGATCTCGGCTTTTTAAAGCAAACCCGTAGATATGCTGAAGCATTGGGGTTTCCTATGGCTGTAGGCGAAAAAATTCGCCGGGGACATGACGAAAAAGCAGAAGTCTTAGAAATTATGGGTGATGTCTCAGGTCGAGACTGTTTGGTCACCGATGATTTTACCATCTCGGGAGGCACCCTGGCTGACCTAGCCCGTGGCCTTAAAGATCGAGGAGCCAGAAAACTTATTGCTTTTCTTAGTCATAACTTAATTCGACCAGAAGGGGTAACCCGTTTGGAACAAGCTGGATACGAAAAAATCATCACAACCGACAGTGTGGATAACCCCTATATTGTTGGGCATCCGTTATTCCAGACGGTATCTGTGGCTCCGCTGTTTGCTGAAACCGTGAGGCGAATCCATGCGCAGGATTCTGTCAGTTCGTTATTCGATCTTGACGATCAGAGTATTTTGAATTCTTGCTTAGAGCCCAACTGCTAACGAGACGTTGAGCTTTTTGGCCCAGTCTTGTAACTGTTGCACCAATTGCGGAGAAAGGTAAAGTCCTTCTTTTTGCGCCTTATGCTGGGCTTGTTGGCTACGGTCACCGGGGACACGCTGTAAACCTAAGTTGTGTAAGCGTTCATAAAACCTCTGAGCCCTGGCCTGAGCCGCTGATAGACCACCCAACTGGGACAGATCCCAGGTTAAAACCATTTGGTTATGAGTATTCCAGCCGGCCGGTGGTTTTACGTCATCGAGAGTGTCGCCACCCGCTAAAAGGCCTGTAAGCAATTCGCCTAAAAGGGCCAAAGAGAGGCCTTTAACACCGCCAATAGGGTCAATTCCTCCGTTCCATAACTCGTCGGGAGTTTGCGCTGGCAAGCCTTGGGCAGAATGCCCCCAGTGTAAAGGAATGCTTTGCTTATTCTGGCGTAGCTCGTTGAGGTTGCCTAGCGACGAATAGGCCAGACAGAAATCGGAGCCAAGCCAATACCCCTCTTCGCGGGGAAACCCAAAACCTAAGGGGTTATTTCCTATAACCCTGGTGGTTCCGCCCGGTAGAGCCATTCCCGCATCGGTGTTTGACCAAACTAGCGTAAAGAATCCCCGTTCAGCACCGATTTCCACATAGGGCCAAGCTGCAAGAAAATGATTACTGTGTCTTACTCCAGCGTAACCGAGACCCGTTTTCGAGGCCAAGGTAAGGGATCGTTCTAACGCGAAATGGCAAGAAGCCTCACCGAGGGCGCCCCCGACATCCCAGATTTCAACCGAAGGCGTCTGCTGAACAAGTGTAGGATTCCATAAGGAATTGATCTTGCCTGAGGTCAGCCAGTCTAATCGCTGTGGAAGATACGAAATATCGTGATGACCAACGCCACGACTTGTGGCTCGCCAGTAAAGGTCAGCCACCTTGGACGCAAGGTCAGCCGAGAGTCCTGCACCTTGAAAGAGAGTGTCCACCCACTGTAAAAAATCAGACTTTCCGAGAGTTATTCCCAGACCCATGACCCCATCCGACCTCATAAACCCATCCAAGGCGATAAAACTCGGTAAGTTTGTGCAAAATTGTCTGTTTGAGGTTGTAGCCTGTTCTGAGGTTGCTCAGAGGTATCAGAAAAAAGTATGGACACTTGCTTAGGGTTGCCAGTCAGAAAAACTTGGCCAGCTTGTACGACAAGAAGTAGGCTTTCCTTACCTGCTTTTCTCCCCTTTATAATAAGATGGCAAAAAGGCGAAAGTGCTATTTTCGTTTTTAAGAAGCTCAGCTGTAGCCCTGATACACTCGTGAGAATTTGACTACCTACTGGTAACGTCTGACCGATTTGAATATTCTGCCAAGCCTTACCAGGCAAAAGGATACCTGCTGAACCTGATAATTGGCTAACAACTGGCAAAGCTTCTGCGAGTGTCGTTGTTTGAGCCTGCACAGGTAGGGCTCCCACAACAAACAACGCCATGAAACACAAAACTTGGGCAATTTGTGGCTGAACTTTTGCTGGGAACATGCTACATCTCCAACTCTAGGTTTACCCCAAGTAGGGACATGAGGTGATTGTCTGTAAAAGCGCCGTCTGCCGGAGATAACACTGAGTATTCGCCTTTAAGACTCCATTCGCTCGTGGGGTTCCAAACGGCAGCGACTTGAAACTCCGTTCCAAGATACCCGGCGCCTTCGGCAGGGTTCAAATTCGGTAGAGTTGGTGTAAAGAACGGTGTTGAAACTGAATTCTGATTTGCTGCACCAGATTGAAATAAAAAGGCTGTTTTAAAATCGAGAAAGGTATGTGGCTGGGGGCGACTTTCTAACGACAAGCTGACAGTTCCTGTGTACATCAACGACAGCAGAGGCAAAGTCTCGGAGGGACTTTGGGGGGATAGCGCCAACGGACCAAAAGAGGGAGTAAACCCCAGTGGCCACAATGATTGAGCTTTCAGTGCCAACCGCGGGGTCATTTGGTACGATAAATTGGCGCCGGCAAGCCCAGCCCAATTGTTCCCCTTTGAAAGTGTTCCCAAATCCGTGTTGGCACCGGTCAAGCTAAAAAATACCTTTGAAGAAAAAGCAGTACTCCAAGGTCCTGATAATTCTACCGTTGCATAGGCCGTATTGACCGGATTAACTGCTCGGGAATCCACCTGACCAAAGAGCTGAAACGCCAAGTTTTGTTGCTGAAAAATTTGAGCTTGTCGGATTGTTAAGCCGCCACCGAATCTCGGTGCCGTATATTGAAAAACCATAGGGTTTTGTTGGTAAAAAAACTGGGCTAAGTCCTGATAGTCCGCTTGTGAAACGAAGATGTTACTCCACCACCGATTGAGCCAGCCTGTATACAAGGCCAAAACTGATACAGTGGTATTGCCTCCCGCCCACCCCACTTGGACACTATTGAGAGGAGTGTTAACGAGCCAATGGGTCAAATCTTCTACCTTCCACCGCCCAACCTTCCAGAACCAAGTGCCAGAAGAGGTGTTTTGTTCACCCCACAATACAAAAGTTACAAGATCGGCGGTCGCTGACGGGTTGGGTAAAAGCGTAGAAAGCACGGGGTTTTCTTGAGTGATTCCCCAAGCGGCTACACCCTGAGCTTCTAAACCAGCGTTATTGCCAAATGGAAGGCGTACAGTCAGGCGTGCCTGGGAGTCTTGCAAATAGGTCCAGTCTTGGGCATTCACATGGGTGAGAATCGAGGTGTTACCCCATTGAAGATCGGCACGAAAGGCCCAGGCAGGAACAGCGAGGAGGATTTGAAGGAAAAAGTAAATGATAAACTTTTGTACCCAAGAGAGGTTTTGCTTCATAAAGCTCCCCGTTGTCGCTGATAGACCAAAACTTGACGTAGAAGGTTGGCGGCTTGCGCCCCAGAAAGGGTGTCATCGGGATCTGCCGCTGGGGGTAAAAAGCCCGCCCACAGCAATTCTCGAAAGGCCGTTCCCGGGCCAGGAAACCAGCTATACCACCAACCCCCTTCCCAACGAAAGGCTTGGGTTAACAAAAAACAAAAGTCAGCTACAGAAATTTTGTCGTTGGGTAACCGGGCAGGCGTAACTGGAACGACCCAACCAAGCCGTTTTAGGATGGCAAAGCAATAGCCAGGCGTATTGTCGCTAGCCAGCGTCCCGTTAGCCGTCAATACTAAATAAGCTGAAGAACCCCAGGTGAGTTTTTTTTCAGAGAGGATCTGAGCTAAGGTGTTCCACGGTTGAAGTTGAGGTGGTGCCGGTTGCGTTGGCAATGGAGCCGGTGCTTCTGGTTCGGCGGTCATATCAACAAACACTGACCCAGCAAGAAGTCCTGAGACAAAAAGGAATCGCAAAACCCAAATTCGAAACCGCGATGAAAGGCTCACCATACGTCGAAGTATAGCTGGTTTTTTTAAGAAAGAAAATGAAAGAATACCGGGGTGTTTCCAATCCTCTGACAAGCTGACTCTTGAAGTCAGATAAGAGGCATGCTAAAGTGCGCTGATGGCAAAACCTTTTACGTTTTATGTAGAGAATCTCGGTTGCTTTAAAAATCAAGTAGATGCCGAGTATTTGATTTCCGCGCTAACCGCCAAAGGCTGGACAGCGCATGATAGTGCTCAAGACGCACAACTGATTCTTGTAAATACTTGTACCTTTATTGAATCCGCAAAGAAAGAATCGATCGATACCTTTTTTAGTTTACGGCAAGCACGTCCTGATGCCCGCATTCTTCTAACTGGCTGTATGGCGGAACGCTACGGAAAAGACCTCTTGGATATGATACCCGAAGCCGATGGTGTTTTTGGGAATCGGGACCCCCAAAAGGTAGTTGAAATTGTTGACCGCGTCCTTGGTGGAGAAAAACCAACCTACTTTCCCCCTAATATGAAGAAGGCCCCTCGTAGAGAGAAGTTTCTCTCTCTTAAAAATAGTGTCTATGTAAAAATATCCGAAGGCTGTTCTAATGCTTGCACCTTTTGTGCAATCCCCCATTTTCGAGGCACGCTGTCGTCGCGAACCCTCGAAGATGTGACCGAGGAAATCTCTGGTCTTTTGGCTTCAGGAGTTAAGGAGATTAACTTAATCGCTCAAGACCTTGCCAGTTTTGGGCTCGACCGAGGGCAGGAGGATTTTCGGCGCTTGCTTGATAAAATTCTCGATCGACCGGATAAGTTTTGGTTACGATTGTTATACCTGTACCCCGACCGTTTTCCTGATTATGTGGTGGACTACGCCAAGCAGGATCACAGGCTTTTGCCCTATTTTGACCTACCATTCCAACACGCCTCGGCTCGTATGCTTAAGTTGATGGGAAGAAAAGGGAGTGAAGAGCAGTATCGCGACTTGGTTGACAGTATTCGCACCAGAGTACCGGATGCCGTGGTTCGCTCAACGTTTATTGTAGGGTTCCCTGGGGAACGTAAGGATGATTTTGAAGCCCTTTTAAGGTTTCAAGAACAAGCAAAGCTCGATTGGGTGGGAGTCTTCACGTATTCGCGAGAAGAGGGTACCCCTGCGTACCGTATGCAAACCGAAGATGCCTTTGAACTCTTTCGTCCTGTTGCCGACCAAAGAAAAGCGCAGTTCGAAGAACGACAAAATGAAATCACCGCGCAACGGCTTGAACGCTGGGTGGGAAGAGAACTTGATGTGCTTATCGAGGAGCCCATTCAGGGTTCGGCGATGGCCCTAGGACGATCCTTTCTTCAAGCCCAAGAAGTTGATGGTCTGATTGTCGTCCAAGGGCGCACTTTAGCTTCGGGGGAATTAGTAAAGGTGAAAATTACCAAGCGAAACGGTGTTGATTTAGAAGGTGTCTGTTTAAGCTAAAAAATCAGGTCGGCCTCGTGATCAATGAAGACTCTGCCGACCTGAAATTTGTCTACCTAAAATTCGTCTTTTTCTTATCAAGTCAAAGAGCGGTTAAGCGCCGAAAAGACCGCCTTAATCGAAGCCGTAATGATATTACGGTCAATTCCAACCCCAAACAACGTCGGTCCGTCGTCTTTGCGCAGTTCAATATAACTGACAGCTTTTGCCGTTGTTCCTTCTCCTAAAGAATGTTCATGGTAGTCCATGACTTTTAAATTTTCGGGCAACGCAGAGATGACCGCTTCAATAGGCCCTTCCCCTTTGCCATGCAAGTTTTTTAAGGTTCCCTTGTGCTCGGCTTCGAGAGTAAGGCGAACATTATCTGGTTCGACTGGGTCATCAGAAAGATGATGCGCGACATAGCGATACGGTGAGTTCTTTGACAAGTACTCGGTATCAAAAATCTTCCAAATCTGTTCTGCCGTGACCTCTTTGCCCGTTGTATCTGAAAACTTTTGAATAACTTGGCTGAATTCAATTTGCAGTCGACGGGGCAAAACCAAGTCATATTCTTTTTCAATTAAATAGCTAATTCCGCCTTTGCCCGATTGGCTGTTGACACGAATTACAGCATCGTAGGAGCGACCCAAATCTTTAGGATCAACAGGCAAGTAAGGTACGTTCCAGAAAGCCCGCCCTTCTTGAGCTGTAAACCCTTTTTTGATGGCATCTTGATGTGAGCCTGAAAAGGCCGTAAATACCAAGTCCCCAGCATAGGGGTGCCGTGGATGAACAGGTAATTGGGTCGCCTCTTCGTAAACACGACGAATATCATCAATGTCATCAAAGCTGAGCCCAGGATTAATACCCTGTGTGTAAAGATTTAAGGCCATCGTTACAATATCCACATTTCCGGTTCGTTCCCCGTTACCGAACAAACAGCCCTCAACACGGTCACCACCAGCCATCAGCCCTAACTCTGTGGCGGCCACGGCACAACCCCGATCGTTGTGAGTGTGCAAGCTCAGGATAATGCTATCGCGTGAGGGCAAGTGGCGATGCATCCATTCAATCTGATCCGCATAAATATTGGGAGTAGAATGTTCAATCGTGGCAGGAAGATTCAAAATCATCTTTTTTTGAGGCGTGGGTTTCCAGACACCAATCACAGCACTCGAAATCTCTAAAGCATAGTCCAGCTCAGTTGAACTAAAGGTCTCGGGTGAATATTCAAAACGCCATTCAGTTTCTGGCCTAGCGGCAGCGTGCTCGGCAATCATTGTTGCGGCTTTGACTGCCAGCTTCACCGAACCAGGTTGGTCTGTCTTAAACACCACATCTCGAAAAATCGGTGAGGTGGCATTATAGAAATGGACAATGACCTTTTTTGCCCCTTTTACCGCTTCAAAAGTCCTGGGGATCAAGTCTTCGCGTGCCTGAACCAAAACCTGAATCCAGACATCCTCGGGGATCAGGTGTTCCTCAATCAAATCTCGCACAAATTGAAAATCTGTTTGACTCGCCGACGGAAAAGCTACTTCGATTTCTTTGAACCCTATCGCGACCAGTTTCTGAAATAATGCCTTTTTCTTCTCACTATTCATTGGCTCGATTAAGGCTTGATTACCATCACGCAAGTCGGAACTGCACCACACCGGCGCTTTTTGTATGACTTGATCAGGCCATTTTCTGTCTTTCAACCCTATAACAGGAAAAGGTTTATACTTTGTTGAAGGTTGCTGAATCATTATATACTCCTCTTGATACGGTGGTTCGACCTCAGGAAATTTAGGTCAAAATGAGAAATTTACTTCAACACTCAAAAGCTGAAGGAGAAAAAGGGACTTTCTTAGGTGTTTTACACTCGAAGGCTGAACAGCGAACATAGGTCCTCCTTTTGTCGCAAACGTGATATTTCGTGGTTAAAAAAAAAAGGCCATTCTTCCAGGGAAGAATGGCCTTTTTCAACCTGCACTCTTCCTTCAGAGAAATTGAGGGAGAAGAAGGAGGAGAAATAACACCGGTTTGGCAGGTTTTGAACTCATGAGCTTAAGGTAATACCTGAGTCAGTGTCTGTCAAGGCCCGAAAGATTCCCTTGACATAAACATGCTCTTGGATGAAATTTGAGAAGAATACCGAGAAGGGAGAGCGCACCTATGGCAACCAAGATTCTCATCGTAGAAGATGACAAAAACCTCAACATGATGCTTAAGCTCATTTTAAAGAACAAAGCGTTTGATTGGGATCTACAAAGCGCGCACAACGGTGTCGAGGCCTTGAAGGTCTTAGAAACCAGCAAACCTGATTTGATTCTTCTCGATATCATGATGCCCGAAATGGATGGTCTGGAGTTTGCCGAAAAGGTTAAAGCTCAGCCCCAATATGCCTCGATCAAAATTGCTGTTCTTTCGGCCTTGAATGATGCAACTACCATCAACCGGGCCAAATCTGTGGGAGTTGACGATTATTGGACCAAACCTATTATGCCCGACACCTTAACCGCCAATATCAAGCGTCTCCTCGGGTTATAACAAGAATCGTTCGTAGTTATTTTTTTCTCATTGTAAGCCTTTTGCTTTTTATGAGCAATTTTCTTGTCCCAGCGTCCGCCCTTAGTTGGTTTGACGGCCTTGACCCGGGCCTCAAGCAAGCGGACGTCGATTCATTACCGCTTCTTGGGGTGTGGCTTCCTTCCGATACTCCTCGGGCCTTTCGAGACCAGTGGATCACAGCACAACGGAGTTTTCCTTCCTGGTGGAAAGTTCTACCCCAATTTCTTGTGCCTGTTCGCTTATGCAACCCTGCAGAAGTCGCAGTTTTTGGCTTAGCCCCCGATCGTCCATGTATCCTTCTGCTTTCAGATGGTAAACTTGTTAAAGTCTGGTACGACGTTCCCTTGCTTTTAGACCTTTCGCATGAAATCGCAGGGCTCAAATCGCCAAAAAATCACAAAAAAGCAATCCCACTTCCCGATCCTTATACGGTTGTGGCTGATCATTTACTCTCCAAATCGGGGCGCCAAACTTGGCAACGTCAGGCCGATGGCCCTCTTTGGGTCGAATCTGGCCCAGGTCATAAGCTTGAAACTTGGACGGAACAAACGATAGCTGGTCCCCTGATCCTGTTAAAAAACGATCACGGCCGGCAAATGGCCTTACCTCAAGGCAGTGGGTGGTCTTGGATAAAGCTCAAGGATGGCTCGTGGGAAGCCGGTGAAAAACTCGAAGCACAATCCACCCTGGGTGGTAAGGAAGTCAGAAAACCGCTACACTAAGCCCATGGATCCTCATCAACTTCCGGTTTACCGCGAAAAAGAAAGAATACTCGACGCTTTGGCCCATCATCCTGTGGTTGTGGTTGAAAGCCCTACGGGATCGGGAAAAACTACACAGCTACCTCTCATCTTGCATGAAGCCGGCTACGCCAAACAGGGCGTTATCGGGGTCACCCAGCCTCGTCGGATTGCTGCCGTCGGTGTCAGTGAATACATAGCCCGCCAATTAAATGTCTCGATTCCTAGTCTTGTTGGTTACAAAATGCGGTTTGAGGATCGGACAACACTTGAAACCCGCATTAAAATTATGACCGATGGCACCTTACTTCAAGAGATTAAAACTGATCCGCTGTTAAGCCACTATTCCGTGATTCTTGTCGACGAGGCCCATGAACGATCCCTTAACATTGATTTTATTTTGGGGCTTTTAAAAAACATCTTAAAAGTTCGACCAGAGTTTCGGGTAATTGTTTCTTCAGCCACGATCAATGCCGATGTCTTCTCCACCTATTTTGATGGGGCCCCTGTCGTAAGAATTGAAACACAAACCTTTCCTGTGGAGCTGAAGTGGGCCCCCTTAGATCTGGGCGATAGCGAAGATGCCCTCATTTTGAAACTTGTCGATCTGGTTTCAGAAGCTGTTGGTTCGGGACGTCCCGGTGATATTTTAGTCTTTCTTTCTGGGGAAAAGCTGATCAAGGACACCTCGGCCGCTTTAATTTCAGCTGGGTTGGGTCGTCGGCTTTGGATTTTGCCTTTGTACGGCAAGCTTTCCAACGAGGAACAAGAACGGGTGTTCCTCCCCACTCCCGAAGGAAAGACAAAAGTCATCTTGTCGACGAATATTGCGGAAACCTCAGTTACCATTGATGGCGTTACCACTGTCATTGACTCTGGACAGGCAAAAATCAATTACTACAATCCTAAAACATTTACAGCAGCCTTAATCGAAAGTCCTGTATCGAAAGCAAGTTGTCAGCAAAGGCGTGGACGAGCAGGACGAACAGGACCTGGGGTATGCTATAGGCTCTACTCCCAAGAGAATTTCGATGAGCGGCCACTCTACACTCTTGAGGAAATTTACCGGACCGATCTTTCTGAAGTCGTTTTACGAATGGCTGAAATTGGCATACGAGATTTTGAAAGCTTTGACTTTTTGTCGCCTCCCAATTCGCAAGGAATTCTTGGCGCTATTGAGGCGTTGAATTTGTTAGAAGCCCTCAACCCCGATCGTTCGTTGTCAAATATTGGCAAAATGATGGCACAGTTCCCCCTGTTGCCGCGTCATAGTCGTATGATTGTGGAGGCTGTTTACAGCTATCCCGAAGTTCTCAGAGAAGTGACTATTGCTGCAACTTTTCTTTCAACGGATTCGCCATTTCTCTTACCTCAAGGCGAAGAAATGGAAGCTCGCCGGGCTCATCACACGTTTCGAGATGCCGATGGAGATTTTGTCAGCTACCTCACCATCTTTGATGCCTTTTTGAAAAGTCGTGACCGCGAGAATTTTTGTCGCCGCTACTACTTGGATTTTAAAACCATGAATGAGTTGGTGAACATTCAGTCTCAACTCGAAGAGATCCTTTCTCGCTTAGGGGTCCCTATTCAGTCGGGAGGTTCACACTCCGACTACTTGTGCGCCGTGGCTAAAGGGTTAATTCAATTTGTTTGTATGCACTCTGGACGTGGTGTGTACCGGAGTGTAACCGCTGAAAAAATCTATATTCACCCTGGATCCGTCCTCTTTAAAGAAACGCCATCGTTTTTGGTAGCAGGTGAAATTGTTAAGACTAGTCGTATGTATGCTCGGTCAGTGTCTCCCTTAAAAAAGGAATGGCTTGAAAGAATTTCTGCAACTCTATTTCGCTCGCTCGTGGAAGCAGAGCGCCACCCTCAAGAACGGCAAGAACGCACTACAAGTACCCTAGCTGAGCCGACGAAAAAAACAGCCTGGCAAGTGACCCTGGGACGAGAGGTATTTGACATCGTTTCAGCTAAAGGAGGACAAAAATCAGTCATTCTGGAGTGGGAGAAACTTTCTCGCGTCCTTTCACATTCAAAAGCACAAGCCTTTAGCGAATTAAAAAATCTTAAAGGGGAATTAAGGGTCTCTGGCCGTAGTCTTCTTGCAGGTTTAAAAGCCAATAAGATTGTCGAAATTTGCCGAAAGATCGACCCTACCGACTGGGTTATTCATTGGCCGCAAGGTCAAACCTTTAGCCTTCGCAACTCCTTGTCAGGGCTTACCGATTTGTTAGATAAGCTGATGAAACCCGCAGAAATCTCAATGGGATCAAAAAAATCAGGCAAAGGACGCGACTCAGCAAATCGTGACTCAGGGAACTCGTTGGGTTTTCTTAGCCTTCAGACTGATAGCCGTGGCCAGTATTGGTTCCGTGTGGAAAAAAACTTTACCACGGCCCTTGCTGACAGCTTAGCCTCTCTCGAGGCCCTGGCTGACGATGCCGAATCAGTCTTGGATAAGGCAGAATGGAAGATCGTCAATCAAACATACCGAGACTTGAACAAAATGTTGTAAAACAAAACTTGGTAGCGACTTTTAGGCCTTAACCCTAAGTCGCTTAGCCAATTAGTTTATTGGCACCGCGAAGCCGTTTTACTAAGTTGCGGATCATTTTCACGGCAAAGGCGGGATGACTTTCAATATAGGCATCTAACTGATCGTCATTCATAAGAAGCACCTTGGTTGGGGTCTTGCATCGAGCAGTGGCAGAACGAGGGCTTTCGTCGATTAAGGCCATTTCACCGAAAAACTCGCCCTTAGTTAAAACCGAAAGGACTTTTTCGCCGCCGCCGGTGACGATGACAATCTCGACCTCACCCTCAAGGATGATGTACATATTTTGTCCCGGTTCACCTTCGCGAAAAATGGTTTCTCCTGACATGAATTGTTGAACAGGGGGAACACTCATACACCAGCCTCCAGAATTTTTAGAACATGTTCGTCGTCAACCTGAGTCATTAAAGTTTCTCCAAGACACTTTTGAAGAACAAACCTGACAGTCCCTGCTTTTTTCTTTTTGTCATTTTTCATGGCAGCTAAAATGGCTTTAGGATTCGCCCCCTCAGCCTTGAGCCGAAACTGGTACGACTTTAGCAAGTCGTGAACTTCCTGATACCAACTTGGTTCGGTGATGCCGAGCCTCATACCTAAGGCGAGGGCGCGGTCTAAGCCCCAGGCTACGGCTTCACCATGACTCCAGCTTCCATCATAGCCACGCTCAGCTTCGAGGGCATGGGCAAACGTATGGCCCAAGTTCAAAAATGCCCGTTCGCCAGATTCTCGCAGATCTCGTTCCACCACACCTACTTTATACAGAACAGCCTGTCGGATAAACGCAGAAGTTACTTGAGTGTCACGTGCCAGAACCGCATCACGCTGATTTTGCAAAAGGCTAAACAGTGCTTGGTCACCAAGCATGCCATGTTTGATAACTTCTGCTAAACCACCACGGTATTCCCGTTCTGGTAAGGAAGCGACGGCACCCGGCCAAATACGGACTTCACGTGCAGGGTAAAAAGTACCAACAAGATTTTTGAACCCCCCAAAATCGACTCCTGTTTTACCGCCTGTGGCGGCATCAACCATCGCCAGCAAAGTTGTGGGGACAAGCACCAACCCGATTCCGCGCATATAGAGGCTGGCCGCAAAAGCTGCCATATCCGTGACAACACCACCGCCAACAGCCCCTAGGACTGCATCCCGTCCTAGGCCTTTTTCGAGGCAAACAGCCAACAGCTCTTCGACTGACTTCCAGATTTTATTTGTCTCACCTGCCTGCCAAACATAATGTGCTGCCGAAGGTGAAAATAACTTGATGGTATTTGTGTCAAAAACCGTAAGATCCAAGCCATCCAGGAGCGTTGCAGGGGATTCGGTAAAAACCAAGCGAGAGGTAAACTCGCCGGTCTGAAAGATGATCGGGTCCATAACCTATTGTATCAGGGGCGGGAAGCGGACTGCAAGAAGTCCCGAACCATTTGGCGCACCATGGGGTCTTGAATACTGTACAAACGGCGGTTACCCACAACAAGAGAATCCACCACACCTTTTTCTTTTAAAACCGCCAGGTGTTGTGAGATGACCGGCTGTGGCTGCTCAAGACACTGATAGAGATCAGAAACGCAGGTGCTTTCGTGTTCAATTAAACAGAGAATTTTGAGTCGTACGGGATGTCCACAAACTTTCAGCTTTTGGGACCATTCCTCTAATTTTTGCGGCGAACAGGTATCAAGAGCGGTCATACCTTTAATATAGCATGTTTAATATATAGAGGCAATAGACGAATTCAAAGCTTTTCGGTGCTTGCCGGTGTTGGGGATTTCGCCTAGAATAACGCCATGCCCGATTTGATCCAACCCCAAGTTCTTAAAGGTTTTCGTGATGCCCTTCCTACCCAGGAACTTCAACGCCGAACTTTAATGGCTAAACTTGAACAAGTTTTTCGTTCCTTTGGTTTCGTACCGATCGATACTCCCGCTTTAGAATATTCTGAAATTCTTTTGGGCAAAGGTGGCGGAGAAACCGAAAAGCAAATGTTCCGGTTCGAGGATAATGGTGGTCGGGACGTCGCCTTAAGGTTTGATCTTACGGTACCCTTTGCCCGTTTTATGGCAACAAACCTGCCGCAGTTGGCGCTACCTTTTAAGCGGTATCACATGGCCAAGGTATGGCGAGGAGAAAAGCCCCAAAAAGGTCGTTACCGAGAATTTTTTCAATGCGACTGTGATATCGTTGGTGTAGATTCTGCGGCGGCAGATTTTGAAATTCTTGCCATCATGGCCCGTTCTTTAGAAGCCGTGGGTGCCGAAGCATCGACAGTCTTGATTAACCATCGAGGGCTGTTTAACCGGTTTCTTAGCCGTTTAGGAGTTCAGGACCAATCGGTTGAAATTCTTCGCACCGTCGATAAAGTTTCAAAAATTGGTCGTGAGGAAGTCCTAGTCCTTTTAGAGACCCTAACTGGGCGTTCTAGTGCAGAACAAATCCTCGCTTACATCGAAACATCTGGTGAGCCTGACGAGGCCTTACTCAAGTTAGAAGCTCTGGCTGGTGGACCGGCCGAAGATTCACAACGTCTTCGTGAGGTTCTGAGCATGCTCCGAGAAAATCAGTTACTGCACCGGTTTCGCCTCTCTCCGTCGATTACGCGTGGGCTTGATTACTATACCGGGTTAGTCTTTGAAACTGTTCTGAATGCCTTACCCGAAATCGGTTCGGTGTGTTCTGGGGGCCGTTACAACGATTTAGCCAATCTTTACACCAAAGAAAAGCTGCCCGGTGTTGGGGGAAGTGTTGGGTTAGACCGTCTTTTGGCAGGCTTAGAAGAACTGGGTGTGATGCCGCAAACGGCAACTACCACGATGGTTCTCCTTTTAAATCAAGAGCCGTCCCGAGTTGGGCGTGCTCATGCCGTAGCCCAACAGCTACGAAACCTTGGTATTCCCGCCGAAGTCTACCTGGATCAGCGCAAAATCCCGGCGCAATATAAATTTGCTGAAACAAAAGGTATACCCTTTGTCGCAACCTTAGCCCCCGAACTTGCTCAAGAGCCACAACTTCAGACCTTTCAACTGAAAGATATTCGTACAGGCGAGGCAAGAGCAGGCTTAACCGCTCAAGAAGCCGCCGCCTGGATACTCTCTTAGGAGCGACGACGCAAAGCCTCTAAGCGACGACTGTCTTCGCGTGTCAAACTTTCAAGAATTTCTTGACGAGACATTAAAAAGAGCTCTTCAAAACGGAGGGCTTCGGCGATGACTTCTGGATGGCTCCATAAAACCGGAGAAGCAACTACAACCTTTCGGGTTTCAAAATGCGAAACACTTCCCCGAAGAGCAGTGCGTTGTGCCAGCCGATCAACACTGGAGCGACTGAGTGATCCCCCCATCCAGACATCCCAACCTCGTGCTCGAGCTTTTGCGGCAACCTTTTCGACTTCGGTCAACAAACTATCAGAATCGGGGGTAATTTGAGGGTCTAGCCACGAACCAGCGAGGTCTGTGCGCCCGATGGTCAAAGAATCCATCTTTCCTTCGGCGTAATCGAGAATCTCATCAAAGGATTCAAGACAAGTTTTGGTTTCAACATTAAACGCCAGGCGGGGCTTTCGACCAAAGCGATAGACTCGATTTACGGCTTCCCAAAACTTCGCCAAAGCAAAGGGACTTTCAATCATAGGGGCGACTAAACCATCCACCCCTAGGTGAAGGGAGTCCTGTAAATCGCGAACCGCTTCACACCCCCCAATTTTGAGGATTAGCCCTAAACCAGCCAAAGCGGTCAAACGCCTTAGCCGCACCAAGTCATTAAAGCTAGAACCTTCGGCCTCAAATTCGGCTTTGATATAAGAAATCCCAAAGTTGTCACGTAGGTGAAGCAATTGTGCGTATAGATCTTCTTCAAGGCCGAACATGAATTCCTCCGGTTTCTTTAATATCGGAAGACCAAGCCAAAGGGAAAAGGAGGAAATCCCTCCTTAGGATAAAGTCTCACCCCACTCGCAAAGGCGATCCCAGAGGGTATCTTGCAGCCAGGAATTTTCCAAAGCTGGTAGGCGTCGCGAGTGGTCACTGGGCCACCAGACTTGGTGAGGCAAAGGAGGGTTTTTGATTAATTCCAGGGCTCGCCTAGCAAGTTTGTCTACATGAGGGTATAAAAACGGCAAAAACCGTGTCAGTGCCGAATTTTCCGTTCCTGCCTTGAGAGCGTAAGCGTGCAAGCCACATGAAGACCACTTTCGGGCTTGGGCAAAAAGCCATAGTAGGCGTCCTGCTTGCGAATCGGCCCATAGTCGTTCAGGATCCTCAACAGGGATGGTTTCTTCTGGGTCTTCTTCGGGGACGTCTGCAGTCAATTCCTCTTCAGCAAGACTCGTGTCCCAAAGGACGTCGTCTGAGGCAGACCAATCTAATCGGCCTTGCCTCCACTCAGAAGCAACATCCCCAATGATCACGCCCTTTGTCTTGTCTAAAAGTGGCTCTAGTTTTTGGGTTAACACGAAGGGTGAAAGAACGTTGTAAACATAGGAAGGGTGAGGTTCTTCGCCGAGGGGCTCATCAGGTGCTGGTTTTAGCCCACTAAAGTGGAAAATCGCGTCAAGGTGATCGGTACGTTCTTTGAGGCGTTCCGCAAGAGCTAATGCATCAGGAAGCAACGAAAACTCCGCAAAAAAGAGCTCTGGTTCAGCATCAGCACTCGCCACTGCACGAACTTGCTCACGGAGAGCAAAGCCATGCTCCCATTCTCTTGCAACCATAAAAACATGAACCCCCCGTCTTGCGAGTTCAAGCGTTACAGCTCTTCCTAAAGGATTGGTCGCTCCGGTCACCAAGGCATAGGAGCCGGGAGTCAAAAGCGGACGAGATTCCGGCATGAATTTTCCTTATAATTATAAACTGAAGCGAATATGTTGCGCCAAAGAAATCGGTACCGCGACTTCCCAATCCGCATGTTTTAGACGAATTTCGGTCTCCGCTGTCTGTTTGACAAAAAACCTAACCCCTGGCTTGATGCCCGAGGCCTGACAAAAGGGGAGCATAAGAGGTATAGCCTCGCCTTCTTCGGTAATCCGCAAGATAAGAATCTCGGCCCCGAGAGGGGCCTGACTCAACCTTTGTGCACCCAGCAATTTGGGTTCAATTTCGGTCCCCGGGAGTGGATTGCCATGGGGACACGTCTGAGGATGCCCCAATTTGGCATCCAGGTGGTCTTCGAGATCTTGAGAGATATGACTTTGCAACACCTTTGCTTCTTCATCAGCCTTATCCCAAGGAAAATCTAAGAGACGCACCAGCAAATGCTCAAGAAGGTAGTGGCGTTTAAGAACCCTTAAAGCAAACTGTCGTCCTTGCTCAGTGAGGTTTACTGGCGCATAGCGTTGATAGTCCACGAGTCCTAGCTTTTTCAAGCGCACTAGGGCTTGAGTCACGGCGGGTGTAGAAACCCCCATCCACTCCGCCAGGCGAAGATTGGTAACGGTGCCGTAATCTCGATGAATAAGAAAAATATTGCTGACATATTCAGCGGCGGCGGGGAACTGTTGGGAAAGATGCTCCAAATCCGTAACCATAACCGTACCATAAAAGAAAAACGCTCTTCTCGCTACTCCCTGAGCAAAAAAAGTTTTGACGGCGATCAATGAGATGATCTTTGACTTGACAGCAAGAAAGTCTGCTCGGTAGGATGTCAACATCCTCAGGGGTGCTGGGTTATCCCGGCTGAGAAGGTGAACGGTTTTGAAACCGCAACCTACCCTTAGAACCTGATCTGGCTAGAACCAGCGGAGGGAGTTGGAATGAAGAGTAAGAATGGTTTAACGTTTTCGCGAAAAACGGCCTTAGCCGTTATTTTAGTGGCCTTGGGGGTGGTTTTAGCCCCTTTTACGACCTTTCCTATTGGTCCGGCCAAAATTAACCCGACCCAGCAATTTATCAATGTTTTGTCGGCGGTTCTTTTAGGGCCTTCTTGGGCTGTTGGGAACGCTTTCGTGATTGCCGTGTTGCGAAATCTTTTGGGAACTGGAACCATCCTCGCCTTTCCCGGTGGAATGATCGGTGCCTTATTGGCCGGGTTGCTCTATCGTTGGACTTCAAAAATTCTTTTAGCGGCCCTTGGTGAAGTCGTGGGAACGGGGCTAATTGCCTCGTGGATCAGTGCGGTTTGGATTGTGCCGGTCCTGATGAAATCCTCCGCCGGGTTTCTTGTGCTCTTTATCCCCTTTGGTTTAAGCACCCTGACCGGTGCCACACTCGCTGTCCTTGTCCTTAGCTTTCTTAAAAAAGCTCGTCTCCTCAATGCTTGGCAACCTCTACCTCAGGTACCTCCCCCCGATCGCCCAGCACCATGAAAGCCCCCGGCTCCATGATCAGTGCGATAGGTGTTGGTTTTCAATATTCCGGTTACGAAACGCCCAGTCTTGGCCCCACAGAGCTGGAGGCACAAGAAGGTCAGCTCATCCTCCTTCAAGGAGAAAATGGTTCTGGAAAGTCAACGTTTTTACGCTGTCTGGCTGGTCTTATGCCTCAGTTCTACCAGGGAACGCCTCAGGGTAAGCTTACCGTTGATGGGCTTGACGCTTTTGCGGCCGAGCCCCGTGAGTTCTTCGGTCGTTGTGCGCTGGTCAGTCAAGAACCTCGTTCACAGGCCTTTTGCCCCAGCCTCTTTGAAGAAATAGCCTTTGGCCTTCGCAACCTGGGCTTGAAACAGACTCTGACTTCGCGCGTGGAAGATGCCGCCGAGGCTGTTGGCCTGACTCCTTTTCTTGGCCACCCGGTAAGAAAGCTCTCGGGAGGTCAGCAAAAACTCGCCCTGTTGGCCTGCCACTTGGCCTTACGTCCCAAGATTTTGCTCTTGGATGAACCTTTAGCCAATCTGGATGAGGATTCACAACGCCGTTTACTTCAGTTGGTCGCTCGAGAAAAATCTCAGGGAACCCTAGTTATCGTCAGCGAGCATCAAAGCAGCCCTTTGAGAGCGTACACCGATGTAGAGTTAACGCTAAATAGTCCCACGGTTCAGCTTCCGGACGAACAGCCCCTACCCTTAGCCAACTTTCCGCCTCGATCGGCCAGCACAGGCTGGCAGGCCAAAGATTGTGCGTGGGGCCACCAAGCTGTGGTGTTATCCGATATCAATTTTCATCTACCAACACATCCTGGACTTTTAATTACCGGGGCTAACGGTTCTGGAAAATCCACCCTTCTGAAAGCTCTTCGCGGTATTCTTCCGCCCCGACGAGGGCATTTAGACTTTAATGGGGTCCCTTTAAAAAAACAAAGACTTTCGCATCTGGCCTCTGTGCTAGGGTATGCAGGTCAACATTCCGATCAGCATTTTTTTTGCCTAACGGTAAAAGAAGAGCTGGAAGCCTCAGCCCGTCTGTGTGGACGTTACGATGCGGCTTGGCTTGGGTGGCTAGCCCACCAGTGGGGCTTAGATTCGTTGGCAGAACGTCCCCCCTATCATCTCAGTGGCGGAGAAAAACGGCGCTTGTTACTGGCTGCTAGTCTGGCAGCTCAACCCGAGGTCCTGTTGTGGGATGAGCCTACAGCGGGCTTAGACTCTGCCTATCAAAACAGAGTGAAGACCACAATCAGCCACCTAAAACACTATGGTTTGAGCGTGATCGCCTCAGAGCACCAGGGTACTTTACCTTTAGAACGCAGGATTCACCTTACACAAGGTCAAGTCTTCTTATGAACGACCCAAGAGCCCGCTTTTTTCTTTTAGTGTTGTACACGACAGCGTTAAGCCTAGCGACATCATTGACAACCCTGGGGCTTCTGACTGCTCTTGGGTCGAGCGTTTGGGTTCTTCCTCAAGTACGAACCTCAACTCGGGCCTTTCTCAAAGCGTTCATCCCTTCAGCCCTTGTTTTTGGCACTGTTACCTGGGCTTTTCAAGGGGCAATTGCCCTAGACGCTGTGTTACGTTTAGCGGGCTTGATGCTAGGACCCTGGGCTTTTTTTCAGACAACCGAACCCGAGAGCGTCTACCAGGTTATGCTTTGGCTACGAATTCCCCGTTCTTGGGGGTTTACCTTTTCCGTATCCCGACAATTTCTTGAGATTCTTAGCTCTGACTTGACCGAGATTCGGCACAATCTATTGACCCGAGGCCTGCCTTTAGACCGCCCCTTGAAACGTTGGCTGGCCTTGCCACGCTTTCTTCTTCCGGTCTTAGTAAGTTCATTTCATACAGCAGAACAGCTGGCCGAAACCTTAGAAACCAGGGGAATTGGCCAACTTCCCAAAACCAAACCGACTTTTCGCTGGAAGAAAAGCGATTCTTTGGGTACCTTGGCGGGAGTTCTTCTGGTGGGGTTTAGCCTCTGGACCCGCTAAAAAGTTCGGCCTGCTTTTGCAAGTAAGCGGTGGCTAAAGTAACGGGGGCACCTTCAAGAACCGCATTTAAGGCCGATGAGATGGCATCACGAACCTGCTCATACCCGGAAAGAACAGGTTCTGATTCTAGTTGGCACGTTTTGAGCAAAGAAAAAGCTTGGGCAAAAGGAGGATGAGCCGCCAGATAGGGGGTTAATTGCCCAGCCGTGGAAAAGCGTACAGGAAAGTAATTCGAGGCTTCAACCCAGGCGGCTTGCTGGGCAGGTTCACTCATCCAACGCAAAAAGCGCCAGGCCGCCAATTCTCGTTCTGGTGTACTTTTGATCACACTAATTGAAGCGCCATAGACATTCAGAACCGGTTGAGCCGTCGAATGCGGTAACGGAGCGATACCCCAAGCGAAGTGTCCTAAGGGACTCGTCTTTATAGCTTTTTCATAAAAAGGGATGCCAGACGAAGAATCCATGACAAAAAGAACCTTTTGATTGGCGAAGTCGGCCTGATCTGCGTACTTTTCGGCAACTTTGGCCGCAAAGCCTTCGCGGTAAAGCTTGGCTAAAAACGCAAAGGTTGCTCGAACTTGAGGGTTAGTGAAGTTGAAGGCCCGGTGATCGGGGGTAGAAAACGACCCACCTCGACTGATGACCTGGGCAAATATATTCGAAGCATCATTGCGAATTTCATAGCCGACGGTGCCTAGCGACTTCTTGGTGGCTAACCGACAATCCCGAGCAAATTCCTCCCAGGTCGACGGTGGCCTCGACAAGCCCAAGCGGTGAAGCCAGTCCTTGTTGTAATACAGAACCTCTGCCGACCGGTTGATGGGCCACCCCAGGCGTTCCCCTGAGAACCGTCTACTAAGATCCTGCTTCAAAAATCCAGGGACAAAGTCGGCCAATTCTTGTGTAGAAAATCCTGCCGTCCCGGTGACAAAGGGAGTGAGATTAACTAAGGCTCCGGCTTCCCTATAAACGTCGGCATCAGTCTGGTAGGCAACTACGAGGTCAGGGAGAACTCCACCGGCTATTCCCGCTGCCATTTTGCTAAAGGTTTCAGAATAATTGCCAGAAAACTCGCCATGAACATGAATAGCCCAGGGGTTCGTCTGGTTAAATTGATGAATCAAGCGTTCCATGGCTTGGGCGCGAGACTGGGTATGCTGGTACCAAAAAGTTAGGTCGATGGCGTGACCTTGCGGCCGAGAGGGTGAGCATGACTCCAGCACCAGACTAAAAACTATCCCAAGTAAAAGCAAACTTCGCATCGACTTTCCTCTTAACGTATCCCCGAACGCACCAGTGTTTCTGTAATTCGACGTTGAAGAATAAGAAAAACAATGAGCATAGGAAGAATGGCAAACAAAGAAGCCGCCATGCGTAGACCAAGTTGTGAGCCTTCTTCACTGGTAAACCGGGCCAAGGCTATGGCCACAGGGCGCCAAGCCGCCGACTGTGAGATCAAAAGAGGCCAGAGTAAGGAGTTCCATGAGGCTAGAACTTCTAAAAAAATAACAGTAGCTAAAGGTCCCGAGAGCAAGGGAATAACGAGCCGTAGGATGGTTCTGAGCGTTCCCGCCCCATCAATGGCGGCGGCATCAAACAATTCCTGAGGAATTTGGCGAATGTATTGATTTAAAAAAAAGATGTAAAACGCATTGGCCATAAAAGGAACTGTCATACCTTGCCAAGTGTCCACCCAATGCAAGGAGGCCACCGTTAAGAAGTTGGGAATGAAAGTCACGGTTTCTGGAATCATGAGGGTGGCGATGACTGCGGAGTACACCCAGTTCTTTCCGGCAAATTCTAGACGAGCGAAAGCATACGCGGCGGGAATTGTTGTTACCAGTAATCCAGAAACCGTGATAACACTCAAAAAGACACTGGTCAGGAGACCGCGACCAATTCCACTGAGCCAAACCACTTGAAAGTTTGGCCACCATGGCTCTGTGGGCCAGAATTGAGGATTAAACGGATTAGCCGAAAGTCTTGTCATAACTTCAGCGGGGGATTTCAGGGCCGTCGCCCCCATCCAGATGAGCGGAAACAACGTGAGTAGTGCAAAAAAACCTACCGTTAACCAGCGCAACACAAGAGACAGGGGTTGACGTCGCCAAGTGAGTGTTTTCAATAGAACACTCTTTTCTCCCACAGGCGCCTTTGTGCGTTGGTCACCGTAAGAATAATAAGAAATAAAACAACCGCTAAGGCGGCGGCATAACCGTAGCGAACCTCTCGAAAAAACGTAAAAAAGATCATCACACTTGCTGGGTCTACGGCACTTGCAGTGGAAGCATCCCTCAGAACATAGATACTCGAAAACGCTTTGAACGTGCCAACGACTCCGAGAATCGTTAAAAAAAAGGTCGTCGGTGAAAGAAGCGGTAAAAGAATTCGGAACAGCAATTGCGGCTTGCTCACCCCCTCAAGCGAAGCCGCTTCAAAAACCTCAGCGGGTATTGCGGCCAACCCGTTGGCAAAAACGAGAGCGTAGTAACCACTGTAGAGCCAGGTGTTAAACAAATTGATGCACAGTAAGGCTAAGCTTGGCCCGGCCGTCCAACTTGACCACCAATCCGAAAAATAGACCGGCAATTGATCCGCTGAAAATACTCCTTGAGGTTGTTTCAACCATTGCCAGGGCCCAAGGTGAAAAAAGGCTAACACCTGATTGGCCGGAGACTGAGGACTTAACGAGAAAAGCAGTGTAAAAACTGATGCGGATGCGACTAATGGGAGAATATACGGCAAAAGAATGGCGGTTCGTAGAGCGGTTTTTCCGCGAAATCGGGCATGAAGCGCTAAGGCCAAACTCAAACCCAGGATAAGCTGGATGGGCACAGTACCGAGGGCAAACCAAAGTGTGATTTCTAAGGACCTGAGAAAATGCGCATCACCCTTGGCCCATACTTGTCCTAAAAACACCAAGAGCAAACCTCCCGCCCCAACGGCCAACAAACGAAATACTACCCGCAAGGCTCCGGCTCTTCGACCCGCCAGGTGCAAGAACAGACCAACCAAAAGAATGCTCAGAACAATCTCGATGAAAGAGTCCCAACTGCCAAAGATTTCATGATAGTGTTCTAACCCCACAAAGGAACCAGGACGAATTCGCCAATGAAACAAGCTCACTACCAGGGTGTAGAACAAAGGAAAAACCGCAAATACCGCCAGGAGCACTAAAGCTGGCAATAAAAGGAGATAGGCGGTCTTTGTCTGTCGTTTTTTGAGGGTCGAGGGCATCGCTGACCTTAAAATCATTCATAAGGCGGACTTTGTCAACTCTCAAATTTTCAAAACTACTGGACACTGGGCCTAAAAATCTCTATATTTGCTTTGTTAGCTCTTTTGGCGCCGTACCCAAGTGGTAAGGGAGAGGTCTGCAAAACCTTCATTCAGCGGTTCGAATCCGCTCGGTGCCTCTAGGTATTTCTACCCTATCAGCCCAGGGATCCTTGTGGGTTTTTGGGCTTTTTTTTCTTGGTAAGAATTTCTTTTTATTAGTAAGATTATCTCTACCGCCCTAGATCTGCTTACCAGGTTTGACAGAACGGTTCAGACTTGGCATTTAGAGACTTTTATCCAGTAGGGCTCAAGCCTCAATTTTGACAACCAAAGTGCGGTCCAAAAGGCTCATGATGCCCGCAAGAAACAATAGCCCCCTCTAATTCTGGGTGACATACCAAAGCGCGTTGCTTCCATATTCAAAATGGAAGGTATAGTTGCCCGTCTCCCCAGGGGTAAAGGTAATATTGGCATAAACGCCATTGCCTAAGGTTCCTGCCGTAGCCCCAGGGGGAACGGCATGAGTAGCATCCCACGAACAATTACTCCAACCATAATTGTAGGAACCCCAACCGGCGTCCGCGAATTTAAACTGTACCATTTCGCCGCCGGTTAAAGAAACCGTTAAAGAATAGTCTTTTCCCAGACGTTTCATGAGGTTCTCGGAATTAGCCCCCCAACCATTCACAGTTCCTCGCCAGTACAGCTGATCAGGTGCTGGAAGGGCAAGCTGAGGGTTGTAAGAGGTCGGATGGACATCATGACTTAAGAAAGAAACAGCTTGGGGATCATTCAGAGCCCAGACACGAAGCCCATCGGGAGGGAGTTGATGAATCGTTAATCGTCCGCCTTGAACAACATCGTTCGAGGTGTCACCCAACAAACCCGTAGCCGAAACCGCTAACGGGAGGCTAAAACTTTGCGCCGTAGAACCCAGGTTCGCCGTGATTAAGACCCGCTTATTTTCGCTACCCGAGACAATTTCAAAGGCAAGGATATTTTGATCCGAAGTGGTTACAGCATACGCCTGAGGGTTGACCCAGGCACCATACTCCGACCGCAGATGATCGAGAATGGCCTGCCAATCCCACAAAGAATCGGGCGTTTTAGCCAGATTTTTTTCGCTGGTCCAATCAAAGGGTTGCCGCATGTTGGAATCAGGCCCCTTAACACTTCCCGGCATAGCAATTTCATTGCCGTAATAGACAATAGGGATCCATGGACCGAGAACCGTCAACGCCGTTGCTAAATACAGCTGAGGTCCGTTTCCTCCAAACGAAGTCACTGGTCGACTAGCCGCTAAATCATGGTTGGACAAAAACGTGGCAAAAACGCCGCCGGTGGGAAGCAAGGCTTGCGTATCATCAACAATATGGTGTTGTAGGGCCATGACGCCGTCCTGGCCGCCTTCTTTAAGAGCTTGTACAACAGTTGTAGGCCAAAGAAAGTCCAAAACTGCTTGAAATTCGGGATTCCCCCGGTAATTCAAATAGGTCTTATCGGTGGATAGCTGTGTCGCCCCGGGCCCGTAACCCCAAACCTCGGCCATCATCATTTTCGCTTGGCGAGAAGAAAAGTCATCTAAAAGTTTGCGAAGCTGATCAAACCACTGGTGTGTCGCCGGTTGGTCAGCATACGTTCCCGGCTCTTTTCCCTCAAAGAGGTAACGAGCCGCGTCAACACGCATGCCATCAAAGCCCCATGCCAAGGTGCTTCGCACTACCTGCCGCATCGTGTGCGAAACTTCAGGGTTGGCGTAATTTAAGTCTGGCATGCCCTTGCCAAAAATTCCGTAGTATGCGTAGCCAGGAACAGCGATTCCAGAAGGAATGTGCCATCCACTGGCTCCATTAAAGGTGGGACCAGGTGCCTCAGGGGCCGGCTGGGTATGCCAGATGTACCAATTTCGATGCGCCGAGGTTAGGGAGGATTCAGAATCTGAAAACCATGGACATTCATTACTGGTATGGTTGGGAACAAAGTCGAAAATCACTCGGATGCCCCTTTCGTGAGCGGCGGCAATCAAATCATGCAAATCCTGCGCGTTCCCATAAATTCCTGCGACCTTTCCATAATCAAGTGTATCGTAACCGTGTTTGTTCGCACTGTAGGGAGTTAAAGACGAGGCGGCAAAAATAGGCGAAAGCCAAAGGGCATTAATTCCTAACTTAGTAAAATACCCTTTTTGAAGGGCGTCAGTTATCCCTTTAAGATTTCCGGTATTGCCCACGGGAGCTTGTCCCAGATGAGCGCCATTTTGAAAGGCACTCACCCAGATTTGGTAGAAGACGGTATTTTTTGTCCACCAGCTGGGGCCGGAATTAGAAGCCGGCGGAGCGGGAGGAAGGCTCGCTAAAGCCAAGGTTGATTTGTTAGAAAAGCTGACAAAGAAAAACGAAATCAGAATTATTGCTGAGGCTAAGACAGTCTTCATACCGACGAGTCTAGGTCTAGTTGGTGTCCTCCGTCAAGAAAGCGCTCTCTGCCGCCGTAATGCCTTCTAGGGGACAGTGAGCAAAACGGCGGTCTTTTACGACGAGTACAGTTTGATCGCCAGAAAACTCTTTGGTAAAAAGGACGTCGTGCCCCAAACAAAGTCCGACTTGAATCGCAAAATCCACCCCTTCGGCCATGAGTTGGCGAGCTTGCGAAAGCGGGTTGCAACTAACCCCAGGTCGAGGAGATTGTTCGTTGATTTCCTTTTGAGACTGCCCCCCCACGGTACAAGAAACGGCAGTAAGGGAAATTTTTTTCTTTTTGAACAAAGTCGTCAGTCGTGAGGCCCAAGCTTCCAACCCCCAGCAATATGCCAGACCCACTTTGCGGTAACCACGCAACTGAACAAACTCAAAGATTTCTTCTAGTCGCGACAATTCTCCCGCACGATCATCCACTAACTGCGCTGCCGCTTGAATGATGTCTTGGGTGGGGCTTTTATGGTAATCAGACAGCGTTTCTTGCCGGTCAAAGCTTTCGGCTTTACAACCTTGCGTTTGACGGCAGAAATGTTGGGCACAGACCGTACAGTTCATTCCAGCTCTTTGGTTGCTGCAATCGCCGCTATCGTGCCATCGGCAACAGCCGTCGTAATCTGACGAAAGGGTTTGGCATTGACATCACCTGCCGAGAAAACCCCGGGAATATTGGTTCGCATTTCCGAATCAACTTCTACATAACCCCAAGGATCAAGCTTTAACCTTCCTCCAAACATTTCAACATTCGGTTCAAACCCTATAAAGACGAAGACTCCCGCGCTGTCCAGCACTTTTAGTTCCCCTGTCTTAAGGTCCTGAACAACAACGGACATATCAAAAGAGGCTCGCTTGCGGATCTCGCGGACCTGATGCTCAAACAGAAAAGTCATTTTCGGTTCTGCAAGAGCCTTTGCCTGGGCTTCTTTGTTCGCCCGAAGATGCGACGACCGATGAACTAAAGTAATTTTCGAAGCGAATTTTGCCAAGAAAAGAGACTCTTCCACGGCGGAGTTCCCTCCGCCGATAACAACGATCTCTTTTTCTTGATAGTACTTACCATCGCAGGTTGCACAATAACTCACCCCATGGCCCCGGTATTCTAGCTCTCCGGGAACGCCCAAGAGCTTGGGTTTTGAACCGGTAGCAATGATAACCTTTCGGGCGAGAATGGTTTCCCAACCGTCTAAGCGAACCGAGTGATTCTCTAAATCCACTTCGTCAACATCAACGGCAGAACGGAATTGAACCCCGTTTGCTTTGGCTTGTTCCGCGATGTTGTGACTCAACAGATACCCGTCTTGGGGTTGAATAAAGCCAGGATAATTCGAAACTTGATGCGTCGTAGCGACAAATCCCCCAGGAAGCGCGGTATCAACCACAAGAACCTTTTGGTGAGCTTGGGCAAGGTATATGCTAGCGGTCAGCCCCGCCGGGCCGCCTCCTAAAATCAACACATCCACCCTTGTTTCTTGAGGCCGTACTTTGGCTTTTAAAGCGGCAACCTCCTGAGGGATCATCGCTTCAAATTGCGCTTCTAACTCTTTTCGACGAATTCCCCCTGTTAATTTGGAGCCCACTTGTTTGCCGTTTTGAAAAAAAAGGACAGAAGGACTACCGGTCACGTCCAAGCTTTTGGCGAGCTCTCGGTTCGCCTGACGAAACACTTTGACAAAGCGAATTTTGTGTCCATAGATTTCGCTTAAGGCCTCGTACTTGCTGGCCAAGGCTTCGCAGGGCGGACATTCCGTGGAATAAAAATCGACAACAGCCAGCTCTTGTTGAAGAACATCGGCTTCAAAGTTCATAGCATCAGATTCTCGAATATTCATCGACATGGGTTTCCTCATCTTTTGTTTTTGGGGTTTCAGGAAAGTACAGGTCTAGACCCAACGATAAAAGTTCTCGAATGGGTCGACAATCAGGAGAATGCACCCTTCCCGTTTGATTTTTGGCTACCGACGCACAGCCGCCACCGCAAGCCAACGCCAAGGAGCAATCCTGGCATTCGGGAATACTGGTCACATCCCGTTCTTCCCAGTCGTCAATCTGGTCCTGTTTCAGCGTCACGGCAGGGTAAAAGGTTCCCAGCTCTTCGCCGGCTTTTCCGACCGTAGCTGTGCAAGAAAAAATCTTTCCCGAAGCGTCAAACGCCCATTCCGTTTTCGTGCCAGGACAAGAATCATACAGCGGGGCTGGCAGTTCCCCCTGTTCCCAAAGGAACTTTGACAGTGAGAAGGCCGGTCGGTGAAAGTCAAGAATCTGCGGGGCGTCGGGGATGAGTCTGGCCAAGTCCTCGTACAGCTCGACCCGCGAATACAACGCCCCCGCTTGAGCCTGGCAGGTATGCAATTCGTAATTTCGTCCGAGTTGCGTTTTAAACAGCGGGTGAGTCGTCCAGCCTTTTTCAATGGCTAACGAGGCAACCTGGGGCAATTCCCCAAGATTGTCGCGGTCTAGAACCATCCTTAAATTGATAGCAATCCCCGACTGAAGGGCGAGGGAAATGCCCTCGACAATTCGCTCAAACGATGAGCCCCCCCCTTTAAGAGGACGGCGCCGATTATGAACAGCGGCTAGACCATCTAACGTTACTTGAATTTCGCGGATCCGGTACCGAGAAAGCAACGGAACATAATCAACAAGGGTATACCCGTTGGTGACGACAGCCGTTTCTAACTGGCGCTGGTCGGCGGACTTAAGAAACGCTTCGATAAATTCGCGTTGTCCAGCAGAATTGAGCAAAGGCTCCCCTCCGAACAGGGTCAGATACTTTCTTTTTCCGGCAAAGTGTTGATCAACATACGAAAACCAGGCTTCGAGGACGGCTGAGCTGGGATAGGTCTGACTTTGGTCATAAGCGGCCTGATAGCAGTACGAACAGGCAAAGTTGCACGCATAGGTAGGGACAAAAAACAACTGAATTTCGTCGTTTTCGCGCCGGTCAAGAAAGTCGAGGTAAGCACTTTTATAGCGCTGGGCTTCGTCCCGGGGGTCAACGAGGTAACCTTTTTCGGCCCAGACAGGATTATCCCCCCAGACACCGCGTTGGTACGCGCCGGCTGTCTCGCCATCAAGAATATCTGCTTGACGGCTGAGCAAATTGACCAAATACCAGCGTTCTGAGTGTGACAATTTTCCAAAAATATTGTGGCGTGATGCAATCATAGTAACCTTCAAAAAAACCGCGAAGGTTTCCCCCCGCGGTTAAAATCTAGTCGTGGCAGCCAGCAACCGCCGTCGACGTCTTGGCACAACACTGTGCCACGGGCTTGCCTTGGGCCGACACAGGGCGGATCAAGGTTTGGAACCCATTCTTCATAAGACCTCCTTTGAAACAGAAAGCTAGCGCGCCTTGAAAGCTCTTAGCGTCCAACTCACCACTTCAATTTTTGCTTTTTGATAAGGAGCGGATTCCTCAAGGATTTCTAAATCTAAGAAACCCACTTGACGGACATGATTCAAATACTGGTCGCGAGTCTCACTACCGGCCCAACATTCCGCGACGGCGGCAGGGTCCTTACGGTATTCTTCTGGCACCGGCAAAAGAGAATAAATATCCGACACCACAAACCTTCCACCGGGTTTAAGAACGCGGTAGATTTCTTTCCAGACCAAGTCTTTGTGGAGAGCGTGATTGAGAACACAATTTGAGATCACCAAATCGACACAACTTTCGGTTAGCGGGAGATTTTCTAGGTCGCCTTGCCGTATTTCGGCATGGGCCACCTGGAACTTCTCAAGATTCTTTTTGGCTTTCTCGACCATTCCTTCAGAGAGATCTACGCCCCAGGCAAAACCTGAGTCACCAACAGCTTCAGCAAGACGAATTACGTCGTTTCCCCGGCCACAGCCTAGATCCAACGCCCACTCACCCGGTTGAGGTTCCGCGTAACCGAGAGCTCCCCCACAGGAAAGGCTGCAACACTGATCCGCCAGCTGGGTATAGCGGAGGTTTACCGCTTTTGCCAACGTCTCTTGCACCATACGTACTCCTTGGAAAAGACGGTAGCAACACCGTCCTTTCGCTGAAAGAGTACCTTTTAACATAAATGAATGTCAATATAGTTTTTTTGGAATATTCTAAATTTATAGATTCATATTCATCACGCCGCGTACTTCCTCAAGGGTTTTGACGGCTTCTTCTCTGGCACCCTCAATTCCTTTGCGAAGAACACTGCGCACATAGGACAAATCTTTTTCTAGAGTTTTTCGTTTTTCTCGAATCGGGGCCAAATAGGTGTTGAGAGTTTCGGTGACCACCGCTTTTAATTTTCCTGCACCGCCATCACCGATCGCCTGTGCTAGGCTTTGAGGTGACTCCCCTGACGCTAACGAGGCCAACAACAAAAGATTGGACACCTCAGGACGCCCCACGGGGTCATAGGTAATCAGACGATCGGCGTCGGTTTTTGCCTTTTTGATTAAAGAAGCGGTTTCTTCGGGGGTAGCACTCAGCATAATGGCGTTGTTACGGCTTTTGCTCATCTTTTGCGAACCATCGAGGCCCAGAATCACAGGAGCCGCGCTGAGCAGGGGGCTAGGTTCAGGAAAAACTGTTTGCCCCCGTCCATAGCGTTCATTAAAGCGTCTGGCTACCGTGCGGGTAATTTCCAAGTGAGGCAATTGATCCTTGCCCACAGGTACGACATTGCCCTTACAAAACAGAATGTCTGCCGCCTGGTGAATCGGATAGGTATACATTCCCGCGTTGATCCGAGCGAGCCCCGCCGCCTGGATTTCTTCTTTGACTGTGGGGTTACGGTCAAGCTCCGCCATGGTGACCAGAGTCAAAAACGGCAAGAGGAGCTGGTTGAGCTCGGGCACATGGCTGTGAGGAAAAATCCACGTTCGTGAGTTTTCAGGATCAATTCCCACGGACAAATAATCGATGACCAGTTGCAGGGTATTTTCGGCAATGGCTTCAAAGGTTTCTCTGTCGGTGAGGACTTGATAATCAGCGATCACAATATAGGTAGAGACCCCCAAGGCCTGAAGGCGGCGGCGATTCTCAAGGGATCCAAAAAGATGCCCTATATGAAGTCTGCCGGTGGGACGGTCGCCCGTCAAAACCCTGTATTTTTCGGGGTGTTGGGGAAGGTCTGCTTCAAGCTTTTGACTTCGTTCCCAGGTAGCCTCAAACGAGCCCGTATAGAGATCACTCATGCTGTTCCTCACTTTCTTTGGTTAAATCTCGTGCCCTTAACGTTCACCCGGAGACAATTCGGGGTGAAGTGGCGGCAGGCTCTTCACATCAATAACGTCCCCCACCTTAACCCCGGCTTTGGTAAAGGCGCCCTGATTGACTTCGAGAGCATACAGAACCGAATACTCAGACGAGCGGGGCTCTAACGAGAACGGCTGCATATCAAGAATTTTTTTTATGACCCCGTTTCGATCGGCAAAAGCTACTGACAGCGGGATATGAGTATTTTTCATCCAAAACACCTGAGGGACTTCACGGGCAAAGACAAAGAGCATGCCGTGATCCTCCTTCATGTGCGTTCGAAACATGAGGCCTTTTTCTCGTTGTGCCACGGTAGTTGCCAGTTCCACCTTAAAGACGGCAGGACCCACTTTGAGTTTGACCACCGGAAGCGAGTCAGCACAGCCCACCGTAAAAACCAAGGCTACTAAGGCAAGAGTTTTAAAAAAGTTCAAGAAATTTCTCCCGTGAAATTTGCTGATACGCCTTACCAGCCTGGGAATTTTGCCTTAGCTTGGCCTCGATGGTCAAGTCAACATACTTAATCGTGAGAGGTCTTTCTAAAGAAAGGCGAGTTTTTCCGTCAGACCAGGCGGCCATACTCGGGTCAAGCTCTTTCGGTTGGCCATATTTCTTGACTAAGGCTGTGTATAGCCCATAGTAGTCAAACTCCTGGGGGTTTAAATCATACGTGGCAACAAAAAGGATTCCGTTATGAAACTGAAAAACCCCGCGGTGAAAGTAGGTAATTCCCGGCACGTCAATCAAAGAGTTGTTGGGTTTGGCCAGCAGGGTGACTTGCGGACCGCCGTTCCATTGAAAATATCCTGACTTTGACAACTCTTGTTTGACTTGGTCGAGCGTCATCCCTAAATGGATGGTATCAAAACCGGTTGAGAGGGGTGTTTGCGCTGAAAGGGTCGCTGTTAGCACAAGACCCGCAAAAATTCCTAGTAGGAGCTTCATCAACGTGTCTTCTTTACGAATTCCTTGTCAGATAATACCAGACAACCCCTAAGGCGAAAAGGACCAAAAAGAGCACCATCAAAGGAATAAACAGGTCTTTTTTTTTGCGGCTTCGTTGGCGAGTTTGGCGGCTGACATTGCTCCCCCGACGAACGCCCAATGCACTGGTGGTTGAAAGGTACCCGCACTGAGGACAACCATTAAGAAACTTATCCGGATGTCCTGAAAAGCCACAAATCGGGCATTTAACCGACTTAAAGTTTTTTTTGCAATGGGGACAAACGGCCGCGTTGAAAGGAACCTCATGATGACAGTTCTCACAATAAAACCGGGATTTTTCTTCGGTGGGAACAAGCGTTTTGCTCACAATGTTTGACCTTGCACAGCAGATTATGGCAATTCAGCCAAGGAGTAATCCGCAAAAGCGTATTCTCCTTGTTTTCCATTTAACTCCAAAATCTCAGAAAACGCAACCGAAGCCTGCGGCAGTTGGGTCTGATCGACCGCATCTAACCTGTTGAGGGGCCACCACACGACCCAGGTGTTACCTTTACGGTGCCAAAAAGCACTAGGGATGCCGGCCTGAGCGCCTTTAAAAAGGTAACCTACACCCCTTTCGCTTTGCCAAGGTACTTCAAGCTTCAAGACTGAACCAGAGGATTCATGAAACGTCCACAAAAAGGCACCCGAAGACTTCGGTTCCCGAGCTAACTTTACCCTCATCCACAAGGTTTGATCAAAAATGACAGCCTGCAGACTTTCGATCGGGGTAAAGCGGGGAGCCTGCGCACTGCCACCAACCAGGCGGGGGCGAAACTCGTCGCTGAAGCGAACGATAGGCAAAACCTTGTCCCAGTCCGAGGCTTGGCCCGAAAAATCGTATTGAGGCACCAAAATTCCCAGATCTTGGAGGGCCGCTGAAAAAATTCGGCCTTGGTTAAACTTTAGCCAAGTTTCTGGGGTCAATAACAGGGTTTTTCCCGAAGGTGCTTCCGAGGCAAATAAGTATCCGCAAAACACAGGACTGCGAAAGTTGAGGTCTTGGCTCCAAGGAACAAAGCCACCAACAATAGCTTCACCGGGCTTAAGGGTTTGTCGCCGCTCTTCGCCGGGAGCTAGTTGATGTCGTTCCCCCGAAACCTTGGCCAGAGCTTGCAAAACATCTTTTCCCGCTTGAGGGGCCTTTAGTGGGATCTTCCAGTAGGCAAATACCTCGTCTTTTGTTTGATTGGCTAACCCAAACTCAGTTTGAGCGGTCAAAACCCCGCCAACAAGGACTAAAGTGGCCAACGCCACGGCCCGAAGCTGCATGATCATATTTTATCCTTTCGCCGGATCGCCAACAGCGTCAAATCGTCAAACTGGTCGTCTTCTTTGAGGTAGGAAAACACCACATATTCATTAAATTGCGGGTCGGGTTGAGGGTCATGAAAAAACCTCGAGTATTCCACAAAATGTTTTTTTAAAAATTCGTCAATTTGAATATCGACTTTGATGCGGTCCTCTTTGGTGGCGGTGGGATCAGGTACCAGACGAAAGATTTTTTCAACCGCCACTAAAGCTAAAACCGCTTGACGGGCACTTCCGTCACAAGAACTAAAGTCAAAAGTGACCCCCGCCGCATTCCAGGGATCGTAGCGTTTGACCAAGGTATAAGTCCCACGATTGTAAAAGGCGGTGACGATGGCTTCAATTCGTTCAGGGTTAAGGTCTTCGCCGTCGATACAGCCCGGTTCCGTCACGGACACCTTTGTCGATGGATCATCGGGATCGCGAAACGCAATGAGTTCACCGTTTGCTCCTCGAAAATACCGTTTGGCTTCTTCGATACCGTCCGTATACAAAAACACTGTGTCGCCGGGGTCTAGGGCAATGTCATAATCCTTGTAGAGGGGACGTGCCATAAAGTCGGCAATTTGTCCGGTTGCCGGAGACTGACCAAACGTTAGGGTTTCGAACTTATGACGCTGATGACGCCAAACATGAACGATATTGTCACCGGCATGGCAAAAACGAATCTTGCCGGTTTGAACATTCAGAAGGCCCATATTGAGCGCCGCAAACCGGCCTTTGTACCCCAAAGATTCCAAAAGGTCGTTGATCTCGGCAACAGTCTCATGAACCGTGGGGTTACGGCCCTCTTTTTTGGCCGTCCAGGAGCGAAAAAATTTGACCACCAACGTGGCGACGTTGAACATGATCAGTGCCGCAGGTATGCCCTTTCCGGAAACGTCGCACTTGATGTACCCGTACCAGGGACTAGCTGCATTCATGCCATCATTGTTGTCGAGCTGTTGAAACCCATAATAATCACCTGAAACTCCCTTGGCTCCCTCGTAATAGCCGAACTTTTCAATGGTAGGCAAATCGAGGTACCCGGTGGTCATCTTTCGTCCCGCTGGGTTTTTATCAAGGGGGATGAAAGTCTTTTGAATATCCTTGCCGAGCAGGAGGTCTTTATTGGCTTCGGCGGCATGCACGAGTCCCTGGGTCATCTGGTTGATGGTTTCGGCAAGGTCAGCAATCTCGTCCTTGGTACGAATTTGAATCACATGTTCGGCAAGTTCCGCTTTGTCCTCCGTATCACGGATTTTTTCTACCCCTTTGACCAGCTTTTTAATGGGGTTAACCGTAATGGTCGACAAAACGATGGCTCCGACGAGACCTAAAAACAGGGACACTAAAGCAATCAGTTCTGTCAAGAACACCAGCTGATCCCGCGCTTCGGTGATCTGCTTTAAAATGGGTTTCGTGGTTACTGCTAGGCGAATTAAACCCTTAACATAATCGTTGTCCCCGGCGGTGCGGTAGATTATGGGTTTATAGAAGACGTACTCGGTCGGTGCGGTAAACAAATGGGCGGGTTGAAAAACCGGAAAACTTTCGGTTTTTCGGCTGATTTCGGCCAAGCGGTCATTCACCTGTTTTTCAAGCCTGACAATCTGGGACTGATAGGCGGCCAAAATTCGTTGAGACTCTGCATCAGTGCGCAAAGCATACGGCTGGGCTTTCGCATTGAGTTCATCAATCCGTCGAGCTAAGGCACCGACTGAGGCGTCGGCTTCTTTGTTGAGCTCTTTTTGCAAGGCTAAGAAGCTTTTTTCAATACCGTCATGAATGACCGAAACTCCGGGGACGAGTGTCGGGGTATCGATTTTTTTACTAAGGTTGGGGTCATTCGAAGCCCAAACATACGAGTAGCCTGGTTTTTTTTGAGAACTCCGACCAGTAATGGTGGTGTATTCGGCATCCTGCATAGCCGAAATCTGTCCTGGCAAGAAAGAGAGCTCCAAGTTATTGCCCGAGGGTAAGTAGGTTCGCGCCGATGCAGCAAGGCCATTCAAAAGAACCTCTGCCCGCTGTCTTAACCCCTCTCCCAAGCTCAGCTGAGAATTTTGGGTAATAAAAAAGCCCAATGTGGTTGAAAGGGCTCCTACTACCGAAATTGTCAACACCAAAATCGAGACGGTAAACTTTACCCTCAAGCTGAGCCCTTTTCGCTTCACGGACAGCCTCCTCGTGCTTGGTCTTTGGTAATACCTATCGGTGAAAATAGCCGCCGCCTGACGGTCAAGAACCAGGATTTCTCGGCCATACTGCAAGACAAAGCGTCCAGATACAACGAGTGAGACAAGAAGCAGAAGTAAAGTTCCCCAATACGGAAGCGTCGAAACAGAAAAGAAGAGACGAATGGTTCCAGGGAAACTCCAGTGCTCTTGGTTAAGATGGTGGTAGTCCCCAATCTTAACGACACCCGAAGGCTCAACCTTAAGAATAAGCCCGGTGAAGAGATTCCCGCGACGAGAATGGTGAACCCCGACACGGTAAAGACCAGGCGCGACGTAATTTAAAACAATTCCATCAATACGACGGTCTGAGGCTAAGTGAAACTGCTCGGGCCCTAGGCTGTAGGTTTCGGGAGGTCCTCCATGATCTAAAAAGATCTCATCGATAGTCCCCTCACTGGTAAAACCCTCACCTCCAATTTCTAAATGGACGCGGCCCAGATTATCTGTAGTGGCATCCACATACGTGATCTTGGTGTAAGGCTTGAACTTGTTGAGATGGAAAAAATAGCTATAAGCTTGTCCCCGGTTACCAGCCTCGTCAAAGGCTTCGACCATCAGGGCATAGGTGCCGTTTTCTAAGTTGGTAAAGCTCACCTGAGTCGAGCTCGTCGTCGGGGTACTCGGAGGAGTTGGTAAGTGAACGGTCTGGGGGTTAACTGTCTGGTGTGGTCCCGCAAGACGAAGCAACTTCCACGCATAGTAACGGGCATCAGGAGTTGAGGGTTGCCAAGACATCGTAAAAGTATTTGAGACGGCCCAACCGTTTTCATCCAAAGGTGGAGGTAAAATCCTCACAGGACCAGGGGGGGTAGTTTTGAGAACAACAGAAACCGTTGCGGGCGCAGACCAGTTTCCGGCCCGGTCATGAACAATCACATGCAAATACCACGGGCCTTCTTTTGTTGGAGTAAACGGTAACGGCGAATCACCAGTATGATAGACCAGCTTTGTCGGAGGCACTCCCAGAGGATTCTGGTCCCAAGAAAAGTTGAACCCTTGAATCCCCGAACGGTCCTCGGGCATTTGTAAGGTAAAGGTGAGCCTGGGACGGTTAAGAATTTCACCGGCTTTAAAGTTGGCGGGGTAAATCACGGGAGGGTCAACGTGCCGTAGCGGGCTGAGCATGACCACCCCAGAAAGGTGATCAAAGTCGGTTTGCCACAGAATATAAATATCTTTTCCGAGGGTGAGCGGCTGACCTCCGTACGAGTCTCCCGCCATGTTGGACAGTAATTCCCCCTCTGTCCAACCCGACGCAGGATCCCAACGGGAAAGGTACTGTTGCCACGATTGGCGACGGTTATCATGCCAAGTGACGTAGAGTTGTTTTTGAAAGCTAAAAAGTACGGGATCCCCCGAGGTATAGTCGCCCGACGTGAGACGTTGCACGTCAAGGCGATGCCCAGAAGCATCATAGTTTGCCACGATGATCACCGCTTGGTTGAGCCGTGTTCGCCTTTCCCAAGAGACAAAAGTCCTCCCGTCAAAGCTCGTGATATGGGGGCGCTGGTTGTCGTAATCATTAGGCTTTAAGGTCGTGTCTTCGGTAAAATCACTCAGCCGCTGGGCCTTAGACCAAGTCTTACCGTTGTCCTGTGAGACTTTTTCATAAATCTGATACGTGGGTCGAGAATTGGCCAGGAGTGCCTGATACACCAAGGTGAGCTTGGCGCCTTGAGTCAGAAGGTCAGGTAAAAAGTTTAACCGTTGCTCAGGATCATCAGTAATGATCTGAAACGGTGACCAGCCCCGTGCCTCACTCGAAAAGGCAATCCGAAAGCTCGAATCTTGTCCCAGGTTGGCAAATAAAAGCGGGTGGCCTTGTCCATCAAGAAACAGTTTCGGAGCTAAAAGATCACCCTGAGTTGTAAAGGTGTGATCAAGTTGAAAATGACTGCCGTGGTCACTCGATTTGTAAACTTGTATGAGCTTATCCCGGGCAAGAACAGCCACCCACAACGTCCCCGAAGCATCAATCACGGCTGACGAAATTTGAACCAGTTGCCCGGTTACGGTAAAGGGGCCCAGAACTTGACGATGCATTGTCCATTGCGTAGCGTCTTTGGATTTTTCAGCGAGGCTAAGATAAACTTGGGGCCAAGAGTTTGTGGAACGAGATTCTTGCCAAACAACGGCGGCCCAGGTGGGGCTCGTGACCGTCTGAGGAAAGGCGGCCCCCGAACGGATTAAGTAAGCTGGGTTATCCCACCAGAGGGTTTGCGCACCCAGAAGAGCGGGTAAAACGACACTCAGGCTCAGCCAGAATAGAGCCCCTAACAACCGCCGCATTAGCTAGCCGCCTGCATACGGCCTTGCAACTCTTTGACCCTGGGGTCTTGAGCCAGTCCTGGGTAGTGAATAAGGAAGAGGTTCAACTGACTCTGCGCTTCGAGCCGACGCCCGCTGGCAAAGAGGTTAACAATCGCATTAAACTCATTGAGCTGCGATGGTGTCATAAAGGTCGCTGTGGGATTAAAGACACTCAATTTATCCTTCAGCTCCTGAGCACGGCGATTGGTGGGGTCTAATCTCAAGGCTTTATTGATCTGGGCTAGAGCGGTCGAAAACTGCCCCACATTGTTCGAATCGTATATGCGCTGTGCTAAGTCGGTCAAGTTTCGTGATTCTCGTAAATCGGCGGGGTTTGGTGGCCGACGGTCAATTCCTAGAATCAGGCGGGCCGATTTGATAGCCGAGGCCAACCCCGGATAATCGGCTTGAATACTTTTTAAGTCGAGGAGGTCGTTATACCCCTCTTGAGGTTTGGTATCCAGCTTGGTAACGGCGGCGTTAAAATCATCGCGGAACAGGGTGGGAAAGATGGCAGGGTCGCGGCTTTGTTGAATTCTTAAGTTTAGAACCCGAGCCTCTTGGTTCAAGGGGAACGGAAGCAGAACTTTGCCCAGCGTAGTTTGCGCTTCGTCCAAAAGGCGCTTTGCTCCCGCTTGATCACCGTCAGCTTCGTGCTGTCGGGCTTTTTCGTAGTCGGCACGAGCAAAGTTGAGCAAAGCTTGAATCTCGTTGTACAAAGGATCGGTGGGGTTGATTGTTCGGCCAGTATTGATCGAGAGGGCATTTTGAGCCAAACCCAACCAGTAGGTTACTTCCTGGTTAGGTACGGCATTAGTGGTTGCCCACCGAGCTTGGGCCCGAAGCAGAGTTTGTTCGGCCTGAGGAAATTGTCCTGTAAGATAGGCTGTACTCCCTGCGGTAATGAGACGACGAACCTCGCGAACAACCAGCTCATTTTCGCCTTTGAGGATCAGTGCGAAGAGACGTTTTGTTTCGGCATCGCTGGCTTTTCTTACCTGGGCATCATCTTCGAGGTTTAAAGAAGCCGAAAATCGTCCTGTAGCTTCGTTCAACACCCGGCGAGCTGCCGGAAAGTCAGCGTTATCGATTTGTGGCTGAACCTCACGAAGCAGTCGATCCCCTTCTTGTTGAAGCTGTTGGGCGCGTTCCCAATTGGCCCCAGCCGTCGCTAAAAGTTGGGAACGTAGTCGGGTTGAACGATTCAAGTCGTCAAGAAGGACCTGCCCTTTCACGGGCCAGTTCTGAACTGCTGGGGTGGCCAGCACAGCAGGGATAGCTTGATAACGGTCAATGTACGACCGCAAATCTTGACGAAGAGCTACTACCGCAGGCTGACCTTGACGTAAAAGCACAAGGGCCTGCCGGGGATCATGCGATAAAAAGGTGGCATTACCCTGGGTTATGAGCTTACCGTCGACTAACGTCTGGATGAGCTGTGTCGCCTGATGAAAATCTTGGTACCGTTGTTGTAAACTGGCATACTCCAAGAAACCTTTTCGGTCAATCAAAGAACTTTCGAGACTCGTCGTTTGCGTCAGATAACGTCGCCACCGGTTAAGCCAACTTGACCAGAATTGCTGTTCCTGTTGAAAGGCCCACCCCGTCGATGTGAGAGCAGACATGCGCTCAACGTTACTCTGGGCTTGCGAGGCAAAAGCCGCCAACGTTTGACGATCTTCGTCAACTTTTTGTTGAAGGGGATCAATCGCTGTACTGTCAGAAATTTGGTCGGGGTGAATCCCTGCCTCCCTAAGCTGAATACGGGCGCTTTGTTCCCCTTGAAGCGCCAAGGAACGACGGCTGTTGAGGTATAAGAGTTGCGGAAGCAACGTATTCAACAGACTGACGTATTCTGACGAAAAGGCACCGTTGGCCTGCGGGTAGGCTGTCAGATTCCACAACGTCGCTAACGAAAGGGCGGCTTTTGAAACGATATAGGCTTGTTGGTAAACCCTTTGGGCTTGACTCCAGGCTTGCTGGTCGAGGCTTTGGGTTGCCTGGGTGAACAATTGGTCGGTACGCTGTTGAATGGTCTGCGACCAAGCTTGAGCATCGGCGTTCCAAAGTCTGTCGATTGAACCGATAATCCCCTCGCGTTGGGGCACATCAGAGCGTCCTCGGGTGATCAAATACGCATACGAAAGAAAAAAATCCCCGGTTGCCAGGTCGGGAATAGTCTTTTTAATTAGGTCATTTTCTTGCGCAAAGACGGCGGAATCTTGATAAATCCGCCTTCTTAAGTCCGCCAATTCTCGGATCTTATCGGTGACAGAAGTAAGACGCGTTGAAATTTGGTCGGGATTTCCCTCAAAGACTTGTACCCCCGTGTTTTGAAGGGCTTGAAAGGCTGCTGAATTTTGAGCAAATTGCGCGGCAGCTTTTTCGAGATCGCCTAGAGCGCGAAAGACACGATCGCGCAACAGGGCATTAAAATTGTTTTCGTCAAACTCGTCTCGGGCCAGCGAATAACCAGAAACGTACACCGAAATGGCGCCGCTATAGTCCTTTTGATTCAGTGCCGCTAGCCCCTTGGCCATAATCGCTGCGAATTGTTTTTGGTAATAAATTAAGCGGGCGGACCTTTTGGCCTGGGCAATTTCGCGTTGCATCGCGATGTTGGGACTTTTATCGGTTGACTCCATCTCTTTGATAATTCGTAAAGCCTTGCCCTCGTCCTGATCGGTGTACAAGGCGGTCAGCAAACGCGAAAAATCGTTGTTAAACGAGTCACGGGCTCGACGAATTTCATCAAGTAATTCTTGGGCTTGATCAAGACGATCAGGTTCCTCTTTGACGACCTTGGCTAAGAGGAGGATGGCTTCGTTGTAGTCTTTTTGAGCAATCAGCTCCTTCGCTTTCGCAATACGGTCCTCTTGAACACCGTTTCCGAAAACGACGCCGCCTGCCGAGAATAGGAAGATGATGAGGACTAGCCATTTGCAAAATCTCAAAGGTTATTTCCCATTCTTTTCAGACTTTAGAGAGCTATGGTATTATAATGTAAAGGTAATGAAAAGATTGCTGGTTCTCCTTTTTTTGTGCGCACCTCTGCACGCGTGGTCACAGGGCCTCGAGGACTGGTATGCTGCCATTAGCCAATTCGCTGGCGTTGACCCCAACGCCGGTTTAGCAACCTTTTGGACCCTCGACATTCCTTCCGGCGGGATGTACGAAGCAATGGGAACCGCCTACACCGCTGTTGTCAAAGACTCCGGCTACCTTGAAGCCAACCCTGCTGGCAGTGCCTTGTTGAAAGATACCGAACTTTCGGTGTTTCACAACGATTGGATTGGCGATTCTCGAATGGAATCGGTAGTTTACACCATCCGGCACGACAACTTGGGCATGGGTTTTGGTAGCAAACTGCTGTATTTGCCTTTTACGGCGATCAATAACTGGGGTACACGCTATCAAAATTCCTGGTCCTCGGATTATGCCAAAGGGTACTACACTGAATATGTCGGCACCTTGAACGCTTCCTACAACTTTCTGAAAAGCTTTTATTTTTCGGGTATTACCTTAGGGGCGAACCTCAAATTCGCTTACCGAGGAGTCCCCATCTCGATTGCCCAAGGGCAATCCGCCTTTGACGTGATGGGTGATTTCGGTATGCTGACCCGGTTTAACTTTTTAAAATTTTACCCATCTTTGGACCGAAACTTTTCTTTTGGAGTCGCCGTCAAAAATGTGGGCCCGCCTGTCATGGGGGATCCTCTACCCTCAGAAACCTCTGTGGGCATAGCCTACTCCCCCATACGGCCCCTGACGGTGTCGTTTGATACGAATATTCCTTTTTTTATTGGCGTTAACCTTCCTCCCCAAGAAATCAATTACGCCGTAGGGATGGATCTGGCCTTAACCAACTTCTGGGCTGTCCAGAGCGGCTTGGATCTCGTGCCGGGGCGACCGCGCTTTACCGCAGGAACCTCGTTTGCTATAGACAAGCTAATTATGAACGTGAATTACACCGTGGACTTAATGACCACCCTGCAACCCTTTGACCGTATTAGCATCGAAGCTAAAATCAACCTAGGGGATCTCGGCCGGGGAGCTGCCCATGATCGTGCCCGTAGCTTTTATCTCAAGGGCTTGGAGGCGTATGCCCGAGGTAATGTCGAAGAAGCGATCTTTGACTGGAAGCAGGCCCTTGATTTTGAACCATCCTTTACACCTGCACAAAATATGATTAACACTGCCAGCAAAACCACAGAGCTTCAAAAAGAAATGGAACGACTTCAGAGGGTTCATTAAACCAGGTTCATTAAACCCTGTCTCACCCTAAATAGGCTAAGATTTTCGAACGCCCAAACAGCTGGGCGTACTTTCGTGCGGTCATGCCCAATTTATCTTCGATATCCGGGTTGGCCCCTGCCTGCAACAGGATAAGAGCGCACTGATCATCCCCCTTTCCCAGGGCCAAGATTAACGCTGTCTGCCCATCTTTACTTTGCTGGTCTAGTTGGGCACCACGTTCTACCAACTCTTGAACGGCGGCCGCTTCGCCAAGAGACGCGGCGTCCATCAACGCGGTGGTATCCCGGTCCGAAGCTTTAAGATCCAGAGCCGCACCATGATCCAAGAGGGTTCTCATGGTGAGAAAGTGAGAGTTACGAATCGCACAGACGAGAGCCGGCACCCCTTTTTTATTGCGCAGGTCAGGAGAAAACCCGGCCTCCAGGTACAAGTCCACAGAACCAGTATCCCCAGCGGTCACAGCTTCTAAAAACCCCGAGTTTGAAACCTCGACGCCGCGTTCGACCAAGGCATCTTTTGCTTCAAGGCGTTTAAGAAAGCGTTCCCAGCGCTCTTTTTCGGTCCACAGCAACTGAATAAACTCGCCAAAACTTCGCGAAAGGGAGCAACGATTTTGCCAAAAGGAGGGGTAGACGCCTCCTTCGGTATCTAGAAGGTAGGTTTTTTCGTGGGCACCCAGGCAATAAGCAACCGCAAAAATAAAATAGCGGTTTTGAATATGCTCACGAGACACCAAAAACAAAGAATGCGTATAGTTGCGCAGGTGAAACAAGAGGTCTTCAGAATCAAAGATCGACCATTCTTCTGGAAGTGGCAGAGCTTTAAAAGTGATGTTTTTCTCATATAAAAGGGTTCCTAATGACAAAAGATCCCCTTTTTTGTCTTCTGAATACAACACAAGAACGTTCAACCGCTAACTCCCTGATTCTTGATCCGCTCTAGACCCTATGGTACCCTAGGATCGTGGATAAAGAAATCACCTTTTGCTTAGAGTATCGGCAAAATCTTAGGGAAGCACGATGAGTGCCCGTTTAGATCGCCTCAGGGCGTTTCTCCAAGACTTGTCCCAGCTCCCCCTTGAAAGCCCATTTACCGAAGAAACCTGGCAAAAACGCTGGGAAGAAGCCGATTTAACCCCCGAAGATGCTCATCAACTCGCTTTGTTGCGTCAAGGACATCTTGGGCGGGCGCAGCGGCTCTTGGCACAAAATGACGCCCAAGCCGCCGCCGAAGAATGGCAAGAAGCCTTAAGGATAGGCCCCCGAGACCCTCAAGCCGAAGAGGATCTGCGGGAAAAGCTGAAAGACAGACCAGAACCAGGTTTAGTTGCCCTACGAAAAATCTTAGCGAATCGAAAATCGCCTTCACGTTCTCGAAAAAAGCTTCCCCTTCCTTTTCTCTTGGGGGGACTGGTCGGGGTAGCCCTTATCCTTGTCGTCGGCTTGAATGCCTCGCATGTGTTTCGTCCTTTCAATCCCGGTGCGGTTTTAGGCGGCTCCTACCGTCAAAGCACCTCGGATCTTCGCATAACTTTAGATTCTCAGGGCTATCCTTATCAGATGCAGGTTCAACGCTCACGCGAAGCTTTTTTTCAAGAGACCAGTGTTGTAGAAATTTTAGCCAATGTCCGCTTTCCCAAGTTTCCTTTACAACGCTGGGAGGCCAAAATAGAGGTCTTAAGCGCCGACAAGACCGTGTTAGCTGAACGATCCGTTGTCCTCTGGGATAAAGCTCGCAACGGGATTCTACCACCAGGACAGCCGGTGACAATCTTTGAGCAATTCGACGCCCAGCTGTGGACAAAACCCGCTGCTGAAGTTTTTATCAAAACCACCCTTTTGATCCCTTCCACAGCCGCCTCTCCTCACCCGGAACCCGTAACTCTTCAAGGCGATATTCCCGGAATCCAACTAAGCGGTGTCATTACCCGAGATGTTTGGAGGCCTCTGTTCGCCAAGCAAGAGAATGACCTCGACCTTCAAATTACCAACACTGGCCTAAAGGCCCTCAACCATTTAGTGGTCACGGCCCGGTGGCTTGGTCCCCAAGGAACCCTTTGGAAGTCCATGACCAAAACCGCTGTGAGCCCCGAACGTTCCCCTTTAGCCTCAGGGGACAGCGTTATGGTTCACTGGACGGCCGAGTTCCCCACAGAAATCTACCCCCTGACAGACGCTCTCCCGGTAGTCAGCTTTCAAATTCAAGGTGAGGCCCCCTGATGGACGATTTCTCATGGCAAACCTGGCAGGCCAAAGAAAAGGCCGTGCTAGTATTTTTAAAAATCGAAGACCAAATTCTGTTGATCCGCAAGAAACGCGGTCTGGGAAAGGGAAAGATTAACGCTCCCGGCGGTCGGTTAGAAGCCGGAGAATCTTTTGAACAAGCCGGCATTCGCGAAACCTGGGAAGAAACGAAATTGCAGGTTAGCCAGCTGGAAGAGGTGGCCACGCTTTCGTTTGCCTTTACCGATGGTTATGGTCTTTTCGTAAAAGCCTTTTTTGCCTACGCCTACGAGGGGACCCCTCAAGAAACAGAAGAAGCCTTACCGTTTTGGCATCCCTGGGCTTCGATGCCCTGGGACGAAATGTGGGCCGATGATCCGCACTGGCTCAAGCCTGTTTTGGAGGGCCACTATGCGACGGGAAAATTCTTGTTTGAAAACGACACGATGCTCACCAAAGAGTTAGAAATTTTCCGACGCCCCCTATTTTCTGCATAAACTCCGGTTGACAACAGAAAATAGTGGACTATAATAGACAACAGGAGGCTATAAGTATGAGTGACTCTCCTGATAGTGAGATCATGACCATGACGGAGGTGGCCTCGTACTTGAAGATCGCCGAAAAAACGGTTTCGCGCATGATTGCCCGCGGTGAAATTCCTTGTACGAAAGTGGCCAGCCAGTGGCGATTCATGAAAAGCATGATCGACGATTGGTTGATATCCCGCATGAATGTTGTTCCTCAGAACGACTTGGCCAAGATCTTAGAGAATCCAGAAGGCCTGATTCCCTTTACACGGTTGACCAACGAAGAACTGATTATTACCGATGTTAACTCGGGAAGTAAAAAAGACATTTTGGCTCAACTAATTCAACCCTTGGTCACCCAAGAAATCATTGAAGATCCTGAAGAGTTTTTGCGCAAACTGCTGGCCCGTGAAAAAATGGTAACGACCGGTATTGGGCGCGGTGTCGCCATCCCTCACCTTCGTCACCCCAAAGAAAATCCTGGCGGTGGCCCTCGCATGGTGATTGGGATCTGTCGTCAAGGTACAGATTACGAATCCATGGACGGCAAGATGACCCACCTGTTTTTTCTCTTGGTGTCCGATAGTGAAGTCGTCCACCTGCGGGTTCTTGCCAAGTTGAATCAAATCTTGCGCGAGGGCGACTATGTGGCCCGTCTGATCGCTGCTCCTTCCAAAGAAGAGGTTTTAAAAATTCTTATTGAAGGTGAAAAGCTTTTTAATAAAGCTTAAACGGCTTTTGCTAGGTTTTCTGCTAGCCTTTTGCTAGATAAAAGTGAGCCTCACTACTACATAGTAGTGAGGCTCTTTCTTTTGTAGCAAACCGAACGTTTGCTACGTAAGCTTAGCGGGTAATTCCGATGTTGAGCTCGACGCCTTGACGGTTGAAGCTAATTTTTACCTGTCTCGAGGCATTTAACGCTCGATAGAACTCTTTCAGGGTGGTAACCGGTGTGTCATTGATCTTGTTGATCACGTCTCCTGGTTTAATCCCCGCAATATCCGCAGTAGAACGGTCTTGAACTTGCGCAACAATGAGTCCCTGAACATCTTTGGCCAGACCTTGTTGACTACGAATATCAGCCGTTAACGGAGCTACCGCCAAGCCGGGCCAAAGTTTTAACGACCTAACCTCTTTTTCATTCCGCTTTTCAATTATCACCGTTTTTGTTATTTCTTTACCTTCGCGGATCAGGGTAAAGGTTGCCGGTTTATCAATCGGAAGATCACCCACGGTCTGAACTAAATCGGGAGTGTCCTTAATATCGCGACCATTGATCTTGATCACAAAATCGCCAGGTTCAATACCTGCCTTGTCTGCGGGTGTATTTAAGAAAATGTCAGGAATAAAAGACCCCGTTACGTTGGGGGGCACACCTAATTTGCTGGCGATTTCAGGTGAAAGGTCGCTGACAGACGCCCCTAGCCAACCATACTGAACGGCGCCATCCTTGATAAAATCTTGAATAGGACGTTTGGCGCTGTTGATCGGTATGGCAAAGCCCAAACCGACACTAGCACCATTGGGTGAGGCAATCCAGGTATTGATTCCGATGACTTCCCCACGCAAGTTGACCAAGGCTCCTCCGGAGTTTCCTCGGTTAATTGAGGCGTCCGTTTGAATATAGCTGTCGATGTTGATGGAATCATTCGGACCACCGCGGCGACCTAGGGCACTGACAATACCACTAGTGACGGTAAAATCAAGACCCAGAGGGTTACCTATGGCTAACACCCAATCCCCAACTTCGAGCTCGTCAGAATTGCCCAACTTGGCCAAAACAAAAGGCTGATCACCAGGTTTTGCTTGAAACGAAATCAAGGCAAGATCTCGCCGTGGGTCGGTACCGACAATTTTTGCTTTATAGGTTCTCTTGTCATAAAGGGTAACGGTGACCTTGTCGGCGTTTTCTACGACGTGATTATTGGTCAAGACATAAACGGTATTCCCATTCTGCTGAACCAAAATTCCGCTCCCTAATCCTTCAGTTTTCGGCAAAACCTGAGGGCCTTTGTTGGCCTTGGGCTGAGGGCCAAAGAAATAGTCAAACGGTGGTGTTTCGGGCATTTCAGGGGCTTGCTCGTCGGTTGATACCGTCAAGACCTCAACGATGGAGGGCAAAACGTTTTTCGCAATCTGACGAAAGGTATTTTGCATATCATAGACGCTGGAGGGGACAACAATCGGCTTTTCTTCTGCGTAGACTTGCGATCGTGGCGACCACGTCCCATTTAATCCCAGAACGACTACCCCTATGCCGAAACCGGCGACCATGGCGATGATGATGCTGTTAAAAATCAAAACCCGTTTTGAACTTAAAAAATTCTTCAGGGACATGCTCGTTCTCCTTGTGTTGTTTTATCTATAAAGGTTGCTCAATAGCGTTTCGTTACATTTCAGCGGTGAGAATCTCGACGGCCTCCTCGGTAACCGCCACTGTATATTCAAAATGCGCTGATTTTTTTCCGTCCGTGGTCACAACCGTCCAACCGTCACTCAGGACTCTGACGCTGGCTTTTCCTAAGTTGATCATGGGTTCAATGGCTAAAACCATTCCTGGCACCAGCCGAGGCGATGCTCCTACCCCGAGGGCATTGGGTACCTGCGGGTCTTCGTGCTGACTAAAACCAACCCCATGGCCACAGTACTGATCGACAATACCGAACCGGTGAGGCTTAACCAACTGGGTGACAGTGGTCGCTACGTCACGAATCCTCCCCCCCGGTTTCATAGCGGCGATTGCCGCTTCAAGGCTCTGTTTGGTAACTGACAGCAGAGTCTCTTCTTCTTTGGTGATATTTCCCACCGCATAGGTAATTGCCATGTCAGAAAAATATCCCCCTAAATCAATGCCACAATCAAGGCTTACCAGATCCCCTTCCTGAATTTTACGGTTGGCCTTGGGAATTCCATGGATTACCTCTTGATTCAGGGAGGTACACAGGGTACCGGGAAAGCCCTGATAGCCTTTAAAGGCAGGTTTGCCACCATGGCTCCGAATAAAATCTTCGGCCCACTTGTCGAGGTCAAGTGTCGACACCCCAACCTGTACCAGCGGAGCAATTTCGCGAAACATTCGAGCTAAGAGCTGGCAGGATTCCCTGATCCGTTGAATTTGATCTTTGGTTTTGAGTTGAATCATGGTTTTAGTCCTTTCTTCGCCGTAGTTATGCGGTACAAATACCCCGCCTCCCAGTTCTGCGGATTTAATACTACCGCCGTTTGCAAATCCTGAACAGCGGTTCCGTAAACAGCTCTTGAGAGGTTGGTGTCGAGGTCGGGAAGTAACGCTAAAGAAGCTTCGGCCCGATGGTACAGAATGTCAGCGGTAAATGCCGAATCGCCAAGGTCGGCACTTTGATTTAAGGCCGATGAAAAACTTTCCCCAGCTTTTCTCAGCCAGGTATCCTTTTGACTGGGATTGACTTTTTGGGCCGCTAAGAGAGCAATCAAGCCCCGGTTATAATAGTAGTAGCCATCGCGTTCTGAGCGAGAAATCTTGGCCAAGGTTTCCCACGCTTCGGAAAAGTGGTTTTCGTGAGAGGCAATCAAAGCAATATCATAACGATACCACCAGTCGGGCTCGTCAGGACTGTGAGCCTTCCATTCGTCCCCTACCCGACGGGCGTCGTGCCAAGCCCCTTGATTCATCAGTTCCCAAACCAACCGCTCAGCGAGGGGCGCAAAGCTAGGAAATTCATGAAAGAGACTCCACAGGCGTGGAAGCGAAAAGGTTTCTGGCCAAAGTGACATTCTCAACAACTCCACCTGGGTGGAAAAAAGGCTATCCCCTTCGTCTTTTGCCTCTTCGAGTACGCGGTCCATCTCTTGACCGACCTGTTGAGTTTTTCCCTGCGCAAACGCCACTTGCCACGCCAATAGTTTTTCTAACGGGGCTTGAGAATTCCAGCGTTGATTTTGCTGAGCTTCGGCAATCCACTTTACGGCGGCAGGAAGGTCGTGCCTTCGGAGCGCCAGCCCGACAAGGTTGACATAAACTGCTTCCGGCAGGTCTTTTTTATGGGCCACCAACGCATCATAAATCTTTTGAGCCTTTTGATCCTGGTGGAGGTGCAAAAGAATTTCAGCTCTTAACAACATCGAGAGGCGATCTGATAAAGGCGTGGTTTTGCGATCTTCTGCTAAAGCCTGATCCCAATGGTGTTGATCTGCTGTCACCAAAACGCTAAGGCTTTTTAAAAGAGGAGATTGAGGGATTTGGTCGTTCAAAGAGCGTAAGGCCGCCACGGCGACATCTAAACGTACTTGCGACAAGGCTGCGAGAACGAGGTCGGTATTCCACGAAACCTCCCCTAAAGGCATCAAGCTTTGCAGAACCGGCAAAGGTGCGGTCACGGGGTTTTCAAGAATACTGGCAAGATAAGCCTCTACTCTGCTTGAGGCCGGTTGGTCTGGGTAGTGCTGAGCTTCTACCGAAGCCTGTAACCACAAAGCATTCCATGCGCTTCCCTTGAGTTCGTGGGCCTCTTGCAGAGCTAAGGTAGCCTTTCCTTGTTGCAAAGCCTCCCAGACTAGAAGTGCTCGAAAGTTCAAATTTCCCGGAAATTGTTTAAAAGCACTTTGGGTCAACTTCTGAGCAAAAGCCCAATCTCCGGATTTTTCGGCAATGGTGACAGCCCGTTTCAAAAGGCTCAACCACCCGATACTGGAAAGATTTTGCTGCGGAATACGTGACAAATCCGCTTTTGCCTGAGCATAGCGACCAGTTACGAGATCTTGGTCAACGCGAGGAAGATCATGATAAATTTGAGGCGGGGACGATGGAAAAAAGACTGACCAGAAGAGTATACCCCCTCCGGCCAGAGCTCCCAGAACCAAAACGAGGAAGACGAGACGTCCCCACTTCATCTCTCACAAGCCTTTTTCCCGTCGCAGGCCGTCGAGAACGCCGTTCACAAAACGGTAGGATTCGTCTGAGGCAAAACTCTTTGCCAGATCAATCGCTTCATCGATCACAACTTTAACAGGAATATCTTTCATAAACAACATTTGAAAGACACTCAGCCGTAAAATCGCCAGGTCCACTTTACCTATCCGATTAAAATCCCACCGTTTCAGTTGGCTTTGAATCGACGTATTAATAACTTCCCAATTTTCTAACGTTCCTTGGATCAACCCCCGAGCAAAGGCCAGAACATCAGGTTCAAGAGCGGAGTATTCTTCGGGGTCCATCCAGGAAAAAGACAACGCCTCTTCAGCCCTTTGGGGATTAAAATCCTGACCGAAGAGGTTTTGAAATGCAAGTATTCGCGCTTGACGTCGTGAACCCATAACTCACATATTCTGCGGATAAGTCTTTACATCCGCTTCTTTTCTTAAGCGTTCCCCCACCTTTTCAATAAAGGCATCTTGAGCTTTCATGGCTTTTTCCCGGTAGAGGTTCTGCTTGATATAATCATGAACTGTTACCGTTTGTCCGGGAAAAATGGGATCGGTCAAGTTTAAAAAGTGTTTTTGAATATGATCCGTGATTTTCACAATGGCCAAACCATGACTGGTGTTCAAAAGTTTAATGTCACCAATATGTAAAGTAAAAAGTTGTCGTAAAAAATCCTTCCCGTAAATCTGCACGTAGGGTCGTAAATTCGGTGAATCTAAATCTTTGGGGACAAAACCTAAATCACCGTTAAGACGTGCCGTGCGAGCATCTTGAGAGTACAACCGAACAGCCTCTTCAAAAGTCATCTTGCCTGCTTGAATTTTGCCCAAAACGTCCTGGGCTTTTTGAGTGATTTCTTCGAGGGTACCCTGGGGGTGGACGGTTGTATCAAAGTAAATGTAAGAGACACGAACCATGTCCGGCAGAACAAACTTATCAGCGTGGTTGTTGTAAAAGTCAGTAATTTCAGCTTCGCTGACATCAAGATTTTTTCCGATATCTTGAACACCAGGCTGGGTCGCTAAAAATTTTTGCGCCGTGAGTTGTTTTTTAATTTCAACGAGAATGGACGACCAAGACATATGGTAACGTTGTTCCATTTCTCGCCGAATCTGCTCATCAGAGGCTTGAGGGTTGCTTTGGCGAAGCTCCCGCATGACATCGTCATCTGTGGCCGTAATTCCCGCTCGAACCGCGGCTTGGCGAAACAATTCATCTTGAATCATCGAATCCAAGACAGCGTTCTTTTCGTGTGGTGTTAACGCGTGGCCAATATTCGAGGCCACGATTTGCTCTCGTTCCCGAAAGGCCTGTTGGGTAATCACATAAGTTGAATTGAGCTTAACAATCGCTACGGGGCCACCCAGGGCCTGCGCTTGAGCCCCCCATGAGGCCGCTGTTAAGAGGAAGATAACGAGTAATTTCTTCATAAAATCCTTTCTTTGCCTTTGAAAATCTTAAGGTTAACCTAAGATTTCGCCAACACAGTATCAGGGAGACTTCCCACCTGTCAAGAAAAAAACCCTGGTCTGAACATCAGCCCAGGGTTGTTGAGTAAACAATAGACAAAGGATCTTGTTACTTCGAAGGAGCGGTTTTTGCCGGAGCGGTACCAGTTACCGGAGCGGTACCAGTTGCCGGAGCACCCTTAGGAGCCTGAGCCGGTTGAAGAACTGGTGCCGGAGCTTTTGCTTCCCACCAATCCGCCTGGGATTGACTTTGCAAACGAGCCGCAGCCGCCACGTCGCCGGTCATCGGGGTCTTAAACATAAACGCCAAGACAAAAGCGAGAATCATGAACAAGGTGCCCAAGATCGAAGTCGTTTTGGTTAAGACGTTTCCCGCCCGAGAACCAAAAGTGGTCGAACTGCCTCCACCAAACATTCCTGTGAGGCCGTCCCCTTGGTCGTCTTGAATGAGAACCATCAAGACGAGTAAGACAGCAATAACAACAAAAAGCACCAAGAGAATGCCTTCAAGAATCCCCATGAGTAAACTCCCGATAATTATTGATCAAACAGACAGATCGGAAGGAAGGTCTCCGCTTTGAGCGAAGCGCCTCCCACCAAAGCCCCGTCAATATCTGGCATGGCCATCAAATCCTTAACATTCTCGGGTTTGACGGAACCGCCGTATTGAATGATCATAGCATCTGCGGCGGCCTTTGAATAGAGTTCTTTGACGGTTTGACGAATGACCTGATGAATCTCGTTGGCATCTTGAGGAGTGGCAGTCTTTCCCGTACCAATGGCCCATACGGGTTCATAGGCTATGGTGATTTTTTTCAAGTCGGCTTCAGAAATTCCCGCAAAGGCCTCTTTAGTTTGACGAATCACAACTTCAGCAGCCTTTCCCGCTTCGCGCTCTGCCAAGGTTTCCCCATTGCAGTAAATGACTTCAAGACCTTGTTTAAGAACAAGCTTGATTTTTTCATTGACCAGCTTGTCGGTTTCTCCATGAAACTGACGGCGTTCGGAGTGCCCCAGAATGACGGCATCAACCCCAAGCTCCTTAAGCATCAGGACCGAAATTTCCCCTGTCCGTGCACCAGATTCTAAGCTGGCACAATCTTGTGCCCCGACTAAGAGGCCTGAGCCTTTCGTCAGCTCTTTGACCGCGGCTAACGCCGTGTAGGGAGGAGCGACCAAAAACCGATTTTTCGAGCTTTTCAATGCGGGAGTCAACGCCGAAACCAGGGCTTTTGCTTGATCCAAGGTCCCCCATAGCTTCCAGTTCCCGGCAATAAATTTTTGACGCATAACTTCTTCCTTTGTTTTTACCGGCACACTTCGATGCCCGGGAGTTTCTTGCCTTCTAACAATTCCAACGAAGCCCCGCCCCCGGTAGAGACGTGACTCATCTTGTCTGCCAGACCAAACTTGTTGACCGCAGCCACAGAGTCACCACCGCCAACCACGGTTGTGGCCCCTTTACCGGTAGCCTCAGCGACGAGCTTGGCGACTTCACCTGTCCCTTTCGCGAAGGCATCAAACTCAAAAACCCCCACGGGGCCGTTCCAAACTACCGTCTTTGCTTTTGCCAAAACCGCTTTATAGGCCTCAAGAGTCTTGGGCCCAACATCCATCCCCATCAGGTTGTCAGGGATATCGATAGCGTTGATGGCAACGGCGGGAGCCGCAGGGTCAAATTTTTCAGAACCTACATGGTCAAGCGGAAGAACTATTTCGGTGCCTGATTTTTTGGCGGCCTCTAAAACTTTCTTGGCGGTATCCAGCTGATCATCTTCGACGAGGGACTTGCCAATCTTGTGCCCTTGGGCCTTCAAAAAGGTATAAGCCATCCCACCACCAATGATCAAAGCGGCGGCGTTCTTCAAAAGGCTTTCTAAAACGGCGATTTTTGAACTGACCTTGGCACCACCAATGATGGCGACCATGGGTTTTCCCGGATTAACGACAATGGGTTCCAGATAGGCCACTTCTTTTTCCATGAGGAAGCCACCAACGCTGACTTTCAGGAATTTGGCAATCGAGGCCGTCGAAGCGTGATCTCGGTGGGCGGTTCCAAAGGCGTCATTAACAAAGATTTCGCCGTAGCTCGCGAGTTCCTTAGCCAACTTATCCCGTTCTGCGGGGTCTTCACTGGTCTCTTCTTTATGAAAACGGGTATTTTCGAGCATCAATACCGTACCGTCCGGCTGTGACTCGATCAGAGCTTTTTTGCCGAAGCAGGAGTCCTCACCGGCAAACACCACAGGCTTTCCCAGCTTGCTCGCCAAATATTCGGCGACAGGCTTCATGCGGTGTTTTCCGGCAATGTACTTCGCCTCATCAAATTCTTTGCCGTCTTTCTCGGCCTTTTCTTTGGCCTTTTTGGCGTCTTTTTTGGGGTCGCCCAGGTGACTCATGAGGACAACACTCTTGACACCCTGCTCCAACAGATAACGGATCGAGGGCAGAGCCGCGACTATGCGGGTATCATCCTGCACCTTACCGTCTTTCATGGGGACGTTAAAATCTACGCGCATAATAATACGCTTGCCCTGAACGGAAACATCCTTAATTGTCTTAATCATTTTGCCCTCCTCTTGGTAAAAAGGCCCCCTTGCGGAGGCCTTTTTTAGAACAACGTACTCAAAATCTTACTTACTGGTCTTGATCATGTGTTCGAGCAGGTTCACGACACGATTCGAGTAACCCCACTCGTTATCGTACCAAGAAACGAGCTTGAAGAAGCGCTTTTCACCAGGCAGGTTATTTTGAAGAGTGGCCAAGCTATCGTAGATCGACGAGCGGTTGTCATGCACAAAGTCAGTCGAAACCAGCTCTTCGTCCGCAAAACCCAAAATTCCCTGAAGGTAAGTTTCTGAAGCCTTCTTTAACAGGCTGTTAATTTCTTCAATAGACGTATCGCGAGTAGCGCGGAAGGTCAAGTCGACGACCGAAACATCAGCCGTGGGGACACGGAACGACATCCCAGTAAGCTTCCCCTTGGTGGCGGGAAGAACTTCACCAACAGCCTTTGCGGCACCCGTGGTGGAGGGAATAATATTGATTGCGGCAGCGCGGCCACCGCGCCAATCCTTCTTCGAAGGACCGTCAACCGTCTTTTGAGTTGCCGTATACGAGTGAATGGTGGTCATCAGACCAGTTTCAATACCGATTCCTTCTTTGAGCAAGACGTGCACGAGGGGAGCCAAGCAGTTTGTGGTGCAGGAAGCGTTCGAAACGATATGGTGTTCCGAGGCCTTGTACTCTTCATGGTTAACGCCCATCACAAAGGTCTTGATGGGAACGTCTTTTCCCTTGGCCGGAGCGGAAATAATGACCTTCTTGGCGCCGGCATCCAGGTGACCCTTGGATTTGTCGTCGACAAAAAGACCAGTGGATTCAATAACGTACTCTACGCCCAGCTTACCCCAAGGAAGATCCTTGAGCTCTTTTACAGCACCGACACACTTAATCTTGTGACCATCGACCACCAGAATATCGTTTTCGGCCAACGAGGCATCGCTCTTCTCGGTCGAGATTTTGGCTTTCATCTTGCCATGGACCGAGTCGTACTTCAGCTGATAAGCGAAGTAATCCGCGTCCGTGGAAACGTCAACCACGGCCACGACATCAATAGTCTTGCCCAAAAGCCCTTTATCGACTAGAGCCTGGAACACCAGACGGCCAATGCGGCCAAAGCCGTTGATTGCCACTTTTGTTGCCATGTCATCCTCCATGAATAGTGCTAAAATTTAACGATTCATTCTAGAGAAAAAATCAGGACTATGTCAACCTCGAAGCCCCAAGAGTGACCTTTGGAGTCGTGCAGAGACCGGCAAGGGCGGAGGAAGAGCCGTAGGTTGTGCTGGAGGAACAAGGATCACCTCGTCGCCAGGAGCGATGGTGTCAAAAAATCCAGCTTTCGAGAGTTTTCCTTCCGAGACCCAATCCGAAGCCGAGCCCACCTTCCAGGTCCCTAACTTATCTTCGCTATTCACCGCAAGCCAAGAGGCGTCACCTGTAAGCTCTCCCGACCCATTGCGAAGAACTTCATACGTTTGCCCACTAGCCAGACCATCCCTGGTTCCCAAATTGACCAGAGCCTGGTCGTCGTTGCGTTGAAGGATGCTTCCTCGCAGGGGAAACGTCGCCAAAATTTGTTGTGCTAAATCGTATAAACCCTTGGCATCAGGTTCCAAGCCTTTTTTATAAACCGGAAATTCTTGGACCGTACGCCCTGTCCGGGTAAGGCAGAGTCTCGCCACCGCTGAAAAATCTCTTTGCCCCTCTCGGACGGTCAGCAAAATAAAAAACTCTTGCCCAGCCTGGCGCGAACGAGCAAAAGCCTCGTTAAATCCCGAAACCGCATGAGCCCGCCGTTCATCCTGAGAAGGTTCAAGATCAACCATCCGAGAAACGGTCAGCTCATCGGCAAAATCTTCAGCCAAAAAGGTATCACCTTGGTAGGAGGCTGTTCGTGACGCCGAGGGGACGTAAAAGAGTCCCACCCTGAAAGGACGGTAAAAGTTCGAGGTTCCTGTGCTATCCAAGGCATCGAGATCTTTGAGAGTCAGACCCCACTGTGCCGGCAAACTTTGCTCATAGAGGCTTTTTTGAATTTCTAACTGATCCAAAAATGAGATTTTTTTGTAATCGGGATGAAGGTGGGCCACAGTTTCTAATTCTTGCAGGGCGCTTGTCGCAAAACCAGCTTGTTGAAAAAGCTCTGCCCTTTTTTCGCGAGCAGCAATATCCAACGGTGCTACTAACAAGCCTCGCCGATATTCGGCCAAGGCTTGCGTATCATAATTTTGTCGTTCTAGCTCGCGTGCCTTTCGAAAATGAAACTGCGCTTCCTCGGCTCGCAGAGGACTATCAGGTGAGGTTTTTCGCCGTAGCAGATCCTCGAGTGCAAAGCGGTAGGTTTCATTATCAGGAGCAAAACGCAAGGCCATCCTAAAGGCCGTCAGAGCCTCACTGACATGGTCTAAGGCCTCTTCAGCAAGGGCTCGGAGGTACCAGCCCTGCGGATTTTTGGCGCCTTCACCTTTAAGCACATGTTCATCTAGCGTTTGAATGGCACGGGAGTCTCGTTTATCCCCTAAAAATAGCTGAGCTTGAAATTGCCACAGCTCGGGGGAATGAGGATTCAACGCTAAAGCCTGGTCTAGCTCTCGCATCGCCCGAGCGGTGTCGCCGTTCTGATAGGCAAACTGTGCGGCGGCTTCATGAACCTGGGGCTGTGACGAATGGTAGTCCAGAGCATCTTGAAAGGCTTTTTCGAAGGTTAGCGGATCATTTTGTTCTTCGGCGATGTACATCAGGGAAAGCTCTGCCCGTAGATCCGAGGGATCCTCCCGCCGCAGTTGGTTAAAGAGTCGCGTAGCATAGCCCAGGCGCCCCTTCATGACCTCATACTCAGCAATTCCGAAGCGGGCACCCCGATTTTGCGGATCTTGAGCCTGAACATCACGAAAAACCGCCAAAGCTTCGCTGAGTTTTCCTTGACCGAGAAGAACTCGTCCTCGTAAGAGTCGTAAGGGTACCGATAACCTACCTAAGTTGAGGGCTTGATCGACAAAACGGGAAGCCTCATCGTAATCCCCCAGAGAAAAGTAGGCCTGAGCCATCCCTTGCAAGGCGTCTTGGTAGTGGGGGTTGATGTTCAAGGCCCGTCGAAATTCAGCTATCGCTTGCCAGGAATTCCCTTGTTCAAATGTCCTTTGCCCTTGATGAAAGTCTTGGGTAGCGGTCTGGGCAAAGCCCGAAACGGCAACCCCTAAGAAATAAATCGCTAGAATCGGCGCTTTAAAGGGACGGGACATTTTCAGAATCCTTTAAAATCACCTTTACGGTTTTGATTTTGTACCCATCCATGCTCTGGATGACAAAATCCGCGTCTCCCCAGGAGACTTTTTCAAACCGCACAGGAATTTTTCCAAACAAATCGAAAACAAAGCCCCCCAGGGTATCAAAGTTATCATTGGGGAGAGTTAAGCCCAAGGTTTGATTCAATTCTTCGATACTTACTCGGGCATCACATAGGTAAGTACGTTCACCAATTTCAAGAATAACTTCGGTATCTTCATCGAATTCGTCTTGGATGTCCCCGACAATTTCTTCAATGATGTCCTCTAGGCAGACAATCCCCGACACACCCCCATATTCATCCACCGCCACAGCAATATGAACATGCTTGCGTTGAAATTCGCGTAAAAGGCTGTTGAGTTTTTTTGTCTCGGGAATAAAGTAAGCTTTTCGCACCAACGAGACGAGATCTAAGTTTTCAGGGATAAGCCAACCATTACGATCGAAATGCCGTAAAAGATCTTTGACGTAGAGGATGCCCACGACATTATCGATTGTCTCGGTATAAACAGGAAACCGTGAGTGGCCGCTTTCTGTGATTTTGTTCATCAGGTCTTTGAAGGCAATTTTCGCTGACAAAAAAACCACATCGATCCGGGGCACGATGACCTCTTTGACGGTGGTATCACCGAGTTCCACAACCCCCTGAATCATTTCTTTTTCTTCATTATTGAGATTTTCTAAGGAGCGATTATCTTGCTTTCTCAGAGAAAACCAAGGCTTAGAATTTTTATTTTTCACAGAATGACAACCTCTTGCACCCGTGGCAGGAGTTCCTCTTGAAGCTTTAACATCGGCTCCTCAGGAGAATTGGTTTCATGATCCCAGCCTTGAAGGTGGAGCAAGCCATGAAGAGTCACTCGTTTGAGCTCTTCTTCGGGAGTGACCGCAAAATCCTGAGCTTGCTCGAAGACGCGTTCAACACAGATGGCTAGGTCGCCTTTTAAAACCGACGGCTCCTGTTGAAGCACAAGGTCCTCTCCAAAGGACAAAACATCGGTCGGTTCATCCTTGCCTCGAAAATCCCTGTTGAGCAGGCGCATTTCTGACAGCGAAACAAAGCGAATACCCAGCTCCCAACCCGAAACCTTTAAAAGCTCAAACAGGCTAAAGACAAAAGTTTCGTAAGAATCCAGCCAAGGGTAAGTAACGTCTGAAGTGATCACACAATCGCGCGGCAAATTAGTCATGAGCGTCATACGCTTCGATGATCCGCTTCACCAACGAGCTTCGGACAACATCTTTTTTTTCAAAAATCGTGAAATGAACTTCATGTAACTCGGCCAAAACTTTTTGTGCATGAACCAAACCTGACTCCTGGTGCCGCGGCAAATCAATTTGCGAGGGATCGCCGGTTATCACCGCTTTTGATCCTTCTCCTAACCGTGTCAAAAACATTTTCATCTGCGTGGGGGTGGTATTTTGCGCTTCATCCAAAATGACAAAGCAGTTTTTTAAGCTCCGTCCCCGCATATAGGCCAACGGTGCAATCTCTAGAATACGATTTTCTTCTAGGCGGTTGATGATTTCCCCGGGAAGCAAATCTTCCATGGCATCATACAGGGGCCGCAAATACGGGCTAATCTTTTGCGAGAGATCTCCGGGAAGAAACCCCAAGCTCTCACCGGCTTCAACAACCGGACGCGAAAGAATCAAGCGCCGTCGGCGTTTTGACAGAACCTCGGACAAAGCCATGGCCATGGCTAAATAGGTCTTTCCGGTTCCTGCAGGTCCGATTCCAAACGAAAGCTCATGGTCACGGATTCCCTTAACATACTCCGCTTGACTTAACCCCCGGGGATAGACTTTTCCTAAGCCCTGAGGGATGCTAACAACCTCGTCTTGAAACAGCCTCAGCGAAGAATCCCCTGTGGCCTGAAGGGCCTGATCCAGTCCATGAATCAGGTTTTCATCCAAAATTCGGCCCTTGCTCACCTGATTTTGAAGCTCGTTAATAAAATTGCCAAAAAATTGTCGTGCTTGGGGGTTGTCGCTTTGAAAATGCAATTCATTGCCAAAAGAATAAACAGGCGCCCCCAGCACCGATGACAAGGCCTTGAGGTTTTTGTCATCGTAGGCGCAAATTTGGCTGAGAAAATTCCCTTCCTCAAGAACAACTTTAACTGTACTACGCAGAAGCATCTCCCACCTTTAGTGTAGAAGAGGGCCTAAGGCGCGTCAAGATTTCAACTCCCGGTATACGTATAGGGTACCCCAGGAGTCTGTGGGTTTTGAATCGACCACTGTCCCGTACTGTCTTGCTGAACATTGGCTTTGACTTGCGGGAACGGGTACCACTGAATCAAAAAGGTAAGCGTACTCACCCACTGATACTGGGTGCTCCCCACGGGGATCTGGGGAGAGGCCTGATAGTTGAGTTGAATCTGCCAATCGTCCATGTAATGAGTTAAGTTCAGCGCAATGGAACTTGCCTTAAAGGCGCCCAGTTGTAAGGCGCTGGGGTTCCACAGTTCAAGAGAATTGGCCACGTCGGTGAAAAAATTCCGTGTGGCCAAGCCGGGAACGCCAAAGCTCTGAACAATTCCCGGAAAGTACATATACATAAGGTTATTAGTAAAGGTATGAGTCAAACTGATATCGAGAAACCGCGAAACTGCCAGGTTGAAGGTATAACTGACCGAAAGAGGCATCTGGGTATACTGCTGAAGGTTAATCAACCACGAAGCATTGAGTCCCAAACTGGTGTAGGCCCGCCCCTTCCAGAAGTAAGGACTTTTCCACGTGTTGTTCCAGGTAAAGTCAAGTTCTGAGTCCAAAAAGTCCATCTGTGTACCTTGGGTCCAGGACTTGGAAACTGTATTGAAGGAGTAAGGAAACGTTTGCTGTGCAGTATATTTGGTTTGAAAGCCCCAAAGGCTGAGGGTACTTATGGCAGACTGCGGTTTTTCATCTACCAAATCGTAGGTGTAATCTTGTGAAAAGCTAAAGTTGGTAAACGGCTTCCAAGTCACGTTAGCAACCCAGGGGTCTGGGTTCCAGCCGTTACCAATATCCCGATAAGTTAACGTCGAAGTTAACGACCCCCAATCTTGGGTCGCCGCAAAATTCCAACTCAAACTTTGGTTAGTTGGACGAGGATCAAGATCGTTGCTCCACGAAAGGTAGGAGTTAAAAGCAGGGTTAGGGTAAAGCAAAACCCAATTTAACTTGGCACTAACATTGTTAATGGGCACAGAATCGGCGGTACCGTCCCAGTATAAATCCTGATAGACCGCCGTATTCGAATTGGAATCCCACGAAGAAAACGAATGTGACCACAACCTTGATTTTAGATTGTAGGTTACGTTGGACTGTGCCAAAGCAGGGATACTCACCAAAGGATTCACCGTCGGAGAAAACGTCTGGTAAACCTGAATTTGTGTATTCGAGGCATCCGTTTGTTGATCCAAAAGAACTTGTTGCGGGGTGAGCCCCGACCCCAGTACCCAGGTTTTTTGACCCAACTGCGATAAATTCACATCCTCACTCAACGACCAAGTTTTATCGAGGGAGGATTGCTGATAATTTACATCGGCCGTTTGGTTTAAAAACCACTGTTGAGTCTGAACAGCCCAGTTCATTTGTCCGGGTTGAACCCATTGTGTGGTATCGAAGCGAGTTTCATTTCGCCACGTGGGCGAATACGTCCACGACAAACTACCCGTTGATCCAGAAACCGTTTTGTCGATGGTGAGGTCTGGCTGGAGGTCAGGGAGAATTAAGGCGGAAGTGGGAGTGGTCTTAGAGGTATCGGTGGCGTCTGCAGAGGAGGAAACTTCCGTGTTTGTTGAAAAAGCTGGTGAACTAGCAGAGGCCCAAGGCGAAATCAACGCCGATTTAACGGTAACCGGAGCCGCTGGAGTCCCAGAAAAGTCCAGGAGCTTCCCCCCGGTAGAAAAGGAAATACTGGGAATCGTGAATAAAGACGGTGCGTACAAATAGGCACTTGGCGACGTTGAATACGAAGTATAGGCCCCGTTAGATTTCTGATCCCATTCAGCATCGGCTTCTAACCGAGTCAAACTCAAGGTATTTAAAAAGAGCCAGGGAAACGAAAGACTTTGGGGTGTTAAAGCTAATTGCCAGTTGAGTGAGGATTGAATCGTGGGCAGGGTGTAGGTGTTCGTGTTCGTATTGAGGCCTAAAAGGGTGGTTAGGCTGAAATTCTCACTTCTATTTAAAAAAGCCTGCCCATACAACGAAGGATCAGTATAGAATTCTGCCTTAAAGGTGAACAGTGAATTACTGGCATCCAAATGTGCTCCCCACCGCAGAGGAAAACTCCAGGGACCAAAATAGCCTTGATCCCATTGAAATTGCGACCACGGACTGAGTAAAGGCTGAAATGGTGCAGTTTGATAGGGATTTCCTGTCGCGTCCAGCGTTCGAGTCACCCCTAAAGTCGTCCACCAGTTAAAAGTCTTAAGACCAGCAAGTCCAGGCATCTCGGCATAGACCCCATTGAGATAACCCAAATTTGTATACAAGTCATTGGTCGTTTTCAAAATCCAATTATCCGGCTGAGGTGGCGGCGTCCCAGGAACCATAAAGAGTCCTCGTTGAACACGTTTTACAGACCCACCCGAACCGGCAACTTGTAAGAACGACATCGCCGAATCATCCCGTTTCTTTTGACCTAAGAAATATGTTGTTGTCTGTAAGTAGGTTCCCCGTGGATCCGAGGGACCGGGAAAGCCAAGAACCGGGTTAAAGAAGAAGTCATCACCCGGTTGAAAATAAAAGGGAAAATAAAAAACCGGAATTCGACCCAGCCAGAGGACTGCATTCTCGATCCCCCACTCTCCTGGGGCGAGGATCCAAATCTTACTGGCTTTTAACTCATAATTTGGAGGCCGGGCAGGACTTGAGGTAATCGTTCCGTTGTCCATCACGACAACATCGTTCCCCGAGCGTTTAATAGTCTTTCCCTGATAGGTAAAGGTCAGGGTTACCCCTTGCTCGGTCTGTTGACGGGTCGAACTGCCCCCATAAAAGATGCCCTGGGCATCACTGAGGCGAAAGGTAAGGCTGTCTCCATGAAACACATCGCGAGAACTACCGTTGATCAAGGTGTAGACGACATGACCCTTGGCAGTCATCTCACCTAAAGCTTGATCGTACCACAGTTCTGAACAAACGATGTCGTGAGTGACATTTTTGGTGTTATCTTTAAAAATGAGATGGACTCCCCCCGACAGGTGAAGCTCCCTCCCGCCATCGGTTCGGTCGACCTGAAGAAACCCGGCCGAACGGGCACTCTCAATCGTCAGGATTTTTTTCTTTTTTTCCACTTTTGGTGCTGGGGTAAGGTCCGTAAACCCCAAGCTTTGGCCTAGGCGGGTGCGTAGATCGTCGGCCGTTCCTGTATCGTTTAGACCTAGCTGTTCGGCCCAGGCTTTCAGCTCTCCGTAACTGGCGGTTTTCCAGTCACGCTTTTGGGCTTCATCCATCCACGAAGGTGCCGGTAAGGATTGTGAGTCTTTAACTTCCCCTGCGCCTAGGCCCATCACAAGAACAAGAGCCCCCACGATAACGAACCAAAACCTCATGAAAGCAATTCGCGCAGAAACCGTCCGGTGTGTGATTCCGGACAACGCGCCACCTCCTCGGGAGTTCCACAAACCACGAGAGAACCGCCCCTACCGCCCCCTTCTGGGCCCAGATCAATGACATAATCCGATTGACGAATAACATCGAGATTATGCTCAATGAGAATCATAGAATTGCCCGCATCGACGAGACGCTGAAGCACCTCAAGAAGCTGTTTGACGTCGGCAAAATGCAACCCGGTTGTGGGTTCGTCAATAACATAGATAGTTTTACCCGTACTCCGTTTAGACAATTCGAGCGCGAGCTTCACCCGCTGGGCTTCTCCGCCTGACAGGGTCAGAGCCGATTGTCCAAGCTTGATATAGCCTAAACCAACCGACTGTAAGGTTCTGAGCTTATTGGCCACCGAAGGAATTCCAGCAAAAAATTCAACAGCCTCATCCACCGGCATATCGAGGACTTCGTGGATGTTCTTTCCTTTGTAACGAATCTCGAGAGTTTCTTTGTTGAACCGTTTTCCGTGGCAAACGTCACAGGTGACATAAACATCAGGCAAAAAATGCATTTCGATTTGCAAAGAACCATCGCCTTCGCAATTTTCACAACGTCCCCCTTTGACGTTGAACGAAAATCGCCCGGGTTTGTAACCTCGGGCTTTGGCGTCCGGTAACGAGGCATAAAGGTCACGAATCGCCGTAAAGACACCAATATAGGTAGCTGGGTTGGAGCGTGGGGTGCGCCCAATGGGGCTCTGATCGATGGCAATGACCTTATCGAGGAACTCGGTACCCTTGATCTGATCATACTGACCTTCACTAAGGTGCTGATCTTTCGATAGGCGATTCACCAACGCAGGGTAAAGGACATCAGAAAGCAGAGTAGACTTGCCTGAACCGGAAACACCAGTAATTACTGTCATAACCCCAAGAGGAAAATGCACTGTAAGATTTTTCAGGTTGTGTTCTTTGGCCCCTGTCAATAAAAGTTCCTGTCCGTTTCCCTGACGGCGTTGAGCACGGTTGGGAATCGAAATCACCCCCGTTAAACACTGACCGGTGATACTTTGGGGGTCTGCAAGAATTTCTTCGAGGGTTCCTTGAGCGATGACTTGTCCCCCGTGAACTCCGCTTCCCGGTCCTAAATCGACAATGTAATCAGCGGTACGTATGGTTTGTTCATCATGCTCGACCACCAAAAGGGTATTACCGATATCCCGAAGCTGTTGCAGGGTGGCAATTAAGCGCTCATTGTCCCGCTGATGAAGGCCGATTGTCGGTTCATCAAGGATGTACAGCACACCCACCAATTGACTACCTATCTGGGTCGCCAAGCGTATCCGCTGGGCTTCACCCCCCGACAAGGTCGAGGCTTTTCGTTCGAGGGTAAGGTAATCAAGACCTACACTGGCTAAAAACCCAAGGCGTGCACGAATCTCTTTAAGAATCTGATCGGCGATTTTGGCCTGAGTCTCGGTGAGGGGTAACATTCGAAAAAACTCTAAAGCCTCACCTACCGTGAGGCTCGATAAGGCATAAATGTTTTGCTTCCCCACATAGACCGAAAGAGCCTCGGTTTTTAACCGTTTTCCACCGCACTCGGGGCACGGCCGTTGGGACATATATTTTTCTAACCAATCTTTGATGCCATCGCTTTGAGTTTCGCGATAGCGACGAGTCAAATCTTTAAGAATTCCCTTAAACTGCGAGGAATACTCGAATTTTCCTGTTCCCTCGCGGTTTTGATAGACGACTTCGACGGGCTGTTCGGTTCCGTGAAGCAAAGCGTGCCGAATTCGCGGAGATAAATCTTTCAGTGGCGTGTCTAAACTAAATTGAAAATGCTTTGCCAAGGCCTCGAACCAGGAACGATGCCAGCCCGATTCAGGATTGTAGGGGGCTATCCCCCCTTCATTAAACGAGAGCCTCGCATCCGGAATGACTAAATCCGGATCAAACTCCATGGTCATCCCAAGGCCTGAACACACCGGACAGGCCCCGTAGGGGTTATTGAACGAAAAAAGACGCGGTTCCAAATCAGGAAAAGCGACATCGGGATGGTCGGGGCAGGTTCCTTTTTCAGAAAAAAACAACTCTTGATCGCCGGTCTCTGCCAAGACAACCACCTTGGCCAGACCGTCCGACATGCTAAGCGACGCCTCGAGCGATTCGGCTAAACGCCCCCGCGACTCGGGCGAAAGAACAACCCGATCAACGACGATATCGATATCGTGTTTCTTTTTTTTATCGAGTTCAAGGGTCTCGTCAAGCGAAATGAGGTTTCCATCAATGCGGGCCCGTTGGTACCCTAGCTGTCGAGCATCCTCAAAAACTTTTTGATGTTCGCCTTTTTTTCCTCGAACCACAGGAGAAAGCAGCATAAGGCGGCTCGACGCAGGCAATTGAAAAATGTCTTCGAGAATTTGATCCACGGTTTTTTTCTCGACAGGTTTTCCGCAGTGAGGACACAAAGGCTTTCCGATGCGCGCGAAAAGGAGTCGGTAGTAGTCGTGGATTTCTGTAACGGTTCCTACAGTGGACCGAGGATTGCGATGGGTAGTTTTCTGTTCGATAGAAATCGCTGGCGAAAGCCCTTCGATATAGTCGACATCGGGTTTATCCAAACGCCCCAAAAATTGACGTGCATAGGCTGAAAGCGACTCCACATACCGCCGCTGACCTTCGGCAAAAATGGTATCAAAGGCCAAGGAAGATTTTCCTGAACCACTTTTTCCGGTAATCACAATCAACTTGTTGCGCGGTAATTCCAGGTCGATGTTCTTCAGGTTATGTTCGCGCGCCCCTTTGACAATTAGTTTATCCATGTTCGTTGTGCCTCATGTCGCAAGATAGCGTTCCAGGGACTGTTGGGAAAGATCAAGTGAAGCCAGCCGAGAACTTCCTCTTGGGCCTGTTGGGCCGTACGACGATTGTCAGGGGGGGCCGTGAACAGACGGTCTCGTTTTTCGATTCCCCGGAGGGCAAAATCTAAGGTGGCCAGGGTTTCATCGGTTTTACTCTTTTTTAAAAAATCCCAAATATCCTGCCACCGGCTCATCCAACCAGGGTTTGCTGAGCCTGGTCCTCGGTGAGATTGCAAGCTGGGGTCAACCCCCAGAAAGACCGGTGAGTTTCGGTTTCGAAAAAGATCATTAAGACTGTGAAAAACATAATCTGGCTGTTGTGCTTGGACGGCATCAATGACTGTACTAAAAATGGCCGTTAGGGCATACAGAGCATGAACTTCGGCCTGATCCCAAGCATGATTTTCTAAGTACAACTTGGCTAACTCTTGGTGCGCCTTAAGACTAAAATCCACCGGATGATGATACAGGTACAAAACCCGGTTTAACCCTGTTAACTGCGAGGTAAAACTTTCCTTTCCCGTACTTTGGTACACAAATCGGCCTGGTTTTGTGAAAAAAGCTGCATCGTAACCGCCTAGGCCAGTACCGGCTTCCAAGGCTTCATAATCAGGGTCTTGGGATAAGATTTCGCGGTAGGTATCCATGGCCAAGGATTTTTTTTCGAGACCGGGTGAAGGGAGTTGTTTTTCTACCTTGGCCAAGGTGTAAAGAATAGCCCACTTGTCCTCGGGGACCGATAACAGCCCCGCTTCACTGAGGGCATGGCGCAAAAGTTGGGCTTCAACCAACGGGTCGCCGTTGATTCCCGCAACTTCGGCCAACTTCCATTCTGCTTCAGGGTAGATGCCTTTGCGCTCGATGGCTTTGCGAAAATCGTTAACAGCCTGTCCGTAATGTTTTTCTTGGACGGCCATTTCTCCGCGACCGAACTCAACCCAGCTGGGAAGAACATGGGGTTCTGCATCGGGATAGGTAAAGGTTTCGGGAGGTAAGGGCGCCGAAAAAGGTTTTTGTACGGGATGACGAGAAGAACTTTCGTTCTGTGCGAATAACACGGACGCACAGAGGAGGTAGGTCAGCACGGCTAGGAAATGGATGGAAAATTTCTGTCCCAAGAGTTTCACTTCCTCGCGGCTCCGCCTTCCACCATACTGAACACCACCAGCGTCGTCAAGAAGGGAGGCGTTGCGACCAAGAGTTACCAAGTGACCTTTAGCACCGGGGGGTCTTTATTCAACAAGGCAGATTCCTTGACAGTCCAGACCGCCTCGTAAGCCGATCTTCGTTCCCCGTCGGTCTGCGAAATCATCGGTCTTGGCGTATGGATGGCCGTCACCCAGGTTTGATTACCCCAATAGGCTTGCCAAACCTGTTGAATTTTAGGCGGCGACCCGTACAAGTTGGGGGTTTTCCAGATCAGGGTCAGCTCACGGTGATCTTGGGCATCGACTACCAGTTGCGCTTGTTCACCAAAATACTCAAAGAGCCTGGCCAACGCTGTCGGAGAGGCAAACGCCACCTCGACATGAAAGGCTTGACCCTGAACCGAGGCGTTCTCTTGAAACGCCGTTAAGGACGTGCCAGGGATACCCGCTAAAACAGAGCGCCACTCCTGTTCGCTCCGCGGAAGAGTGACACTGCGGGTGGCCGAAAGTTGAACCGGGATATCCGCCGTTAAGGGTGACAGTAAAAAATCGGCAACAAGGGTGCCTCCGCCCTGCGGGGTAAAGTTCATCGATAACTGGAGGGACAGGCAGGAGGTGAGTAAAAAGGCTACCGTCAAACCGAGAAGAGCTTTACAGCTGAACCACAGTTTTGCCAAAGCCACCCTCCTCCGGTCGAGAAAAAAAGTATTTTTGGACTTCCTTTCGCGTTTTTAAATACTCTTGCACCCCTTTTTGAAGAATACCGTCCCCTAGCCCATGAATCACAGAAAATTCCGAAAGCCCCTGCATTAAGGCAAGGTCCAACTGACGTTCCAGGTTTTCTAGAGCAGATTCCAAGCGTTGACCGCGCAGATCCAGGGTCATTACCGCCTTACTGTCAGCGACACTCGACGTGTAGATCTCAACGCGGGGAGCTGGTCGAGGTCGTTTTTTTAAAGGAGTTAGCTCGTCTCGGGGCAACGTCAGGCGAAGATTTCCCACACGCACCAGCACGTTCTTTTTACCCGACCAAGCCTCAACCACCCCCTCGAGGTCTCGGGATGCGATCCGTACGGACATTCCCAAAGCCAACTCCACACTGAGCTCTTCAGACTCAGGCGTTTCGCGCGGTTGGGTTTCTTTTTGTTGCTCGAAAGCGGCTTTTTCGGTTTGTTGTGCCGTTTGTTCAGTTTGAGTAAGGAACTCGCGAACCTCTTTGATCTTTTCTTTCGATAATTCCCCTGTTCGGATTTGTTGAACCAAATGTTCAAATTCTTTTCGGCTGGCTTGCACAAAGCGCTTGACATCAACCGCACCTTGAGCTTTGAGTTCGGCTTCTTTTTGCCTTAGCCGCAACCTCAAAAGATCAGTCTGACGTTGGACCTCGCGAAAGTCTTTTTCGCGTTGACCGAGGTGCTGTTCGCGTTCGCGTAATTGCTGTTGAGTTTCTTGAAGCCTGAGAAGCATTTGCGCCGTATCGGCACCACCATGGCGCCACGAAAGGGCTTGCTCGACGAGTTGAGCCGGAATGCCCACCCGACGGGCTGTTTCAAAGGCATGGCTCGATCCGGGAATCCCGGGCAGAATTCGATAGGTGGGACGTTCTGAAGCAAGATCAAATTCGACACTCGCATTTTGAAAGCCCGGGGTCTGCCAGGCATGGGTTTTTAGCCCCCCGTGGTGAGTCGTAGCTAGGACAGCACACCCTTGCCGGACAAAATGCTCTAAGAACGCCACGGCAAGCGCGCCCCCCTCTTCAGGATCGGTACCTGACCCCAACTCGTCCAAGAGGACTAACGAAGCCGACGTGGCTTGTTTAAGAATAACAGCCATGCGTGCCATGTGTCCCGAAAAGGTCGAAAGAGCCTCGTCCATAGACTGCGGATCGCCAATATCGGTCCAAATCGAATCCCATACGGGTAATTGGCTGTCTTCGGACAGCGGAATCGGAACCCCCCACTGATTCAAAAGCGACAACAAACCAACGGTTTTTAGCGTCACAGTCTTGCCACCAGTATTGGGTCCCGAGATGAGTAAGGCTTTTACTTGTGCGTCACACCCGACATCGATGGGAACCGCTTCTGGCCCTAACAACGGATGCCGTGCCTGGCGAAGAGTCCAGCCCCCTGCTGAAGCGATCGAAGGAAATACCCCCTGCTGGACATACCCCCAACGGGCACGGGCCCAAAAGGTATCCCACTCGGCCAGGGCTGTCATGGTGGCGAGGATAGGTTCACGCAAAACACGGACCATGCCCGTCCACTCGCGGAGCAATCGGCTGACCTCTAGACGCCAGGCCTCTTGGGCTTCTTTGAGGCGGTTGTTTTTTTCCACTAAATCCCAGGGTTCGACAAAAACGGTTGCTCCTGAGCCAGAAACCTCCTGCACAACGGCAGGAACCCTTCCCTTAAAGTTACTCTTTAACGGGAGGACGGTTCTTCCGTCCTTTTCGGCGGGAGTATCGGTCTGCCAAAACTCAGCTTTTGTGGCATCTTTAAGCCAGCTACGAGCGATTTTATCGATGTCGCCTCGCGCCTGAGAGATTTCACCCTTGAGCCTCATCAAGGACGGAATATGTTCTTCAATGAGTGAGCCTTCCGCATTCAGAACATAATGTAAATGACCACTCAACTGAGAAAAATCTCCCCAACGAGCGGCCCATTGTTGTATTTGTTGAGAATCTTGACGGCCAAAAAAGACTTTCCAGGCTGTTACGCTCGACAGATAGCGAGCCAAGGCCTTTAACTCCCGTCCTTCCAACACCGCCCCTTCGGGTGCAATTTGGGCCATGAAATCTGCAACCGCTGGAAAATCGCCAGGAGGTAGATCGGCTCCTTGCAAAGTCAGACACGGAGCCACTTGCTGACGTAGGTAAATTACTCCCGCTTGAGTCGTTTCCGGGAACGAACTCAGCAGGAGGTCTTTTCCTTCTTCCGTCAAGCAAAGGCTAGCAACCTGAGCCCGTAAACGGGAAAACTCTAAACTCGTAAAGGTGGTTATATCCATATGAAATTCACATCCATGTTTTTTCAGCCACCAAAAGGTCCTCATAAATTTTGAGGTAAGTATCCCAGCGGTCGGGTTCAATGAGCCCATCGTCGACGGCGGCCCTTATGGCACAGCCTGGCTCCTCTCGGTGAGTACACCGGTTAAAGGTACACTTTCCTTGAAAAGGTTCAAAATCGGGAAAATGAGCCGCCAAGGAGGCGGGAACAATGCCAAAAACTTCAAACTCTCTTACCCCGGGGGTATCAATAATTCCGCCAGGTTGCCCATCCCAGGCGTACAGGAGCGCAAAATTGGTCGTATGATTTCCCCGGTCGTACTTGGCGGACAAATCACCCACCCGCTGACGCGCCCCAGGAACCAAACGGTTAAGAAGGCTGGACTTTCCCACCCCAGACTGTCCCACTAACGCGGCTGTTGTGCCGTACAAGGATTCTTTGAGCTCCTCAATACCTTCGCCGGTTAGGCTCGAGCACAAAGCTACCTCGCAGCCCAACTCTTGATAGCCGGCTAAACGGTCTTCAATTTCAGCTTCTAGGCCTAAATCGATTTTATTCACAAGAATTTTGACAGGCAAATTTTCTTTTTCGGCCATTACCAAGGCTCGGTCAAGAAAGCGCGGACGAAAGGGCGGGGACTGGGTGGTGGTGACTAACAAAAGCAAATCCAAGTTGGCGGCTATTGTTTGAGGCTGACGGCGTTTTTTATTCCAACGTTGGTAGGCATTTTTTCGTGGCAGTCTTGCAGAAATCAAGCCACGGCCAGAGTCCGAAGGTTCCCATTCAACAAGGTCGCCAGGGGCCAGCGGATTGTATTCTTGTTCTGCGTCTTTAAGCACCTTTCCCTTCAAGCGGCACTCGGTCTGCAAACCGTTCGTCTGTACCCCAAAGATATTGTTGATGCCCCACCAGATGATCCCTCTTGCCATTACAGGACCCAAGCTCCCCCGAGCTGTAAGCCGAAACGCTGAGCGAAATACCAATATTTAGCCTCTAAGTCTTGCCTAAGCTCACCAGACCATTGTGCCGATGCCGTAAAATACAACAAATCTGGTCCGTGAAGGCTTTCTCCCACCGATGGCTCGGCCAGAAGTCCGCGTGAGATCAAAAGATCTTTGGTGCGGCGCCCTACACCCTCACGACTATCAACAAGTTGAAAATTCGGCGGCAGGAGTTTTTTTAAGTCCTCTTCGACATGAAGAAAGTGAGTACAGGCGAGAACGACGGTATCGACATCAGCCTTTTGCAGTTGACCTGCCCATTGGCCTAAGATGCGCGCTTTTTCGGGAGAATCGGGCCGAAAATCCGATTCGACCAAGTCCACCAAATCGGAAGCCGCATACCGAAAAACGGATTTTCCTGAGCAATATTCGGAGATGAGTTGACTTAAGTAGGCACTGTTGGCGGTTTGACGAGTCGCCAAAACACCAATTCTGCCATTACGCGTGAGTTGAGCGGCTGTTTTGACGGCAGGAACTACCCCGACAATGGGAAAAGGAAAGGTCTGGCGTAAAGCCTCTAAGGCCACGACCGATGCCGTATTGCAAGCCACAGCCAAAAGTTTTGGCTGATAACGGTCTTGGAGAAGCCGAGTAGTTTCGAGAACAGCCTGGGTCACCTGAGCCGCAGATTTCTCCCCGTAGGGAAAATTCTTGCGATCAGCAACATAAATGAGTCGTTCTTGGGGAAGGTGGGCTTTTATCCAAGCTAGGTAGGGAAGCCCCCCCACGCCGGAATCTAAGACCGCCACCGGTTGATTGTTCATTGCCGCTATTCTATGCAAAGAAAAAACGCTTGTAAATTGACGCCGACCTGATTACATTCATTCTATGTTTACTAACCCGCTTCTCGACGGTCTTCAGTTTGCCAAAGAACCGGTTCCCTTTATCATAACGATTTTCGGTGCCACGGGCGACCTCACGCGGCGGAAACTGATTCCCGCACTTTTTTCTCTTTTCTTGAAAGGAAATATCTCACAATTCAAGATTGTGGGGTTTGCTAGACGAACTTGGACTGGAGAAACCTTTCGCGACGAAGCTCACCAAATGATTGCTGGAGGAGCTTTTGCTTCTGTTCCCGAAGCCCAAAAAAAGGCCTTTCTGGAAAAACTCGACTATGTCAGCTCAACTTTTGATGACCCGGAAGGGTATAAACGCTTAGCACAGCTCGTCAAAGGTTGGGAGGGACGGCTCTTCTACCTCTCCACGCCCCCTGATGAGTACGAAGCGATCATTAAAAATCTGGGGGCTCAAAACCTCAACCAATCTGTCCCCGGCTATAGTCGGATCATTGTCGAAAAGCCGTTTGGCCGCGATTTAGCCAGCGCAAAAGAGCTCAACGAAATTCTGGCGTCGGTTTTCGATGAAAACCAAATCTATCGCATTGATCACTACCTCGGAAAAGAAACCGTCCAAAATATTTTAGTGCTCCGCTTTGGAAACGGCATTTTTGAGCCGCTGTGGAACAATCGCTACATCGATCACATTCAAATTACCGTTGCAGAGTCCTTGGGTGTTGGTACTCGAGGCAATTATTACGAAAAATCAGGCGCCATGCGGGATATGGTACAAAACCATATCTTTCAATTGATGACGCTTTTAACGATGGAACCCCCCAATGATCTCTCCCCTGACACAATTCGTACCGAAAAAGTTAAGGTTTTGAAGAGTCTGAGGCCCATCACGTTTAAGGATGTAAAAACGTATACTGTACGCGGCCAATACGGCCCCGGCATAGTTCAAGGTCAAAGTGTCAAGGGGTACTTAGAAGAGGATGGGGTGAACCCGGACTCCCATACAGAAACCTTTGTTGCTCTTAAAATTTTCTTAGACACCTGGCGTTGGGAAGGCGTACCGATTTTTATCCGAACTGGAAAGAGCTTAGGACGCCGCGTCAGCGAGGTAGCCGTTTCGTTCAAAGAACCGCCGCTCCACATTTTTAACAACCGTGGCAGTGATACCAAGAACAACACCTTGGTGATTCATATTCAACCCGAAGAAGGCGTGACCTTCAACGTTAACGCCAAAATCCCTGGCTATACGACTCAGGTCAGGCCGGTCAGTATGGATTTTGCCTATGGCAACGCCTTTGGAGAATCCACCCCCGAGGCCTATGAACGTCTTTTGTTGGATGCGCTTGTCGGAGATTCTACCCTATATACGAGGCGCGACGAAATTGAAACCAGTTGGGCATTTATTACCCGCATTCTTCAAGGTTGGGCCGAAGATCCAGCGCCCTTACCCCAGTACCGTGCCGGTAGCTCCGGCCCCGAAGAAGCTAAAGCGTTGCTGTCTTCGGTGAATCAGAAGTGGAGAAAACTATGAAACGTTACGCTGATCCCCAAGCCGTCGAGCACCAACTACGAAAAATTCAGCAGGAAATTTCACCTAACGAAGCCAGAACTAACCTTTTTAACTTGGTGGTATATGTTTCGGATCAAGATGACCGTCTGTTGATGGAAGCACTCAATTACCTGCATGGCAAACGTCCTGCTCGAGTGATTGTCATTCGCAAGAATCACGGTGGAGTGACTCACACCGATGTTACCGCACGTTGTGTTCCTGATGAAAATGACAAGGTGCTTTGTATTCAAGAGATTGTTATTTTTTCGGGTGATGATAAAGCGGGAGAGGTTCCCGAAACCTGGGCCCCGCTCCTTATTCGTGAAATTCCTGTTTTTGTCTGGTGGCTAGACAGCCTCGATCAAGCACCCGTTCCCCAGCTCTTTGACGATGTTGCCGATCGTTGTTTTATTGATACTGCCTTCTGTGATCACCCTCAAGGGTTTCTCAAAGAGCTTGCAAAGCGTTCCTGTGAACTCAAAACTCCTTTGTCGGATTTTTCTTGGGTTAGGATTGGACCTTTGCAGAAGCTTGCAGCAAACTTTTTCAACACTCAAGAAATGCGCCCCCATCTTCATAACCTCGCAGGGATTACCCTGCAAGGGGGCTTACCTTCCGAAGCCCTTTTATTTTTTCAATGGTTCCGGGTGAAGATGAATTGGCAGGGAGAATCTGACCTTTCTGCCACCGAATGGCATTATACCCAAGACGGAAAACCCGTCGTCTTGAAACATCTCGCGCCTAAAGCCCTCAATAGGGGCTTTACTTTGACCTTTGAGACCCAAGATGGTCACAAATTGGAACTGAAGGATTCGGGCGAAGGTTACGCCAAGGCCAGTGGACCGGCACTTAACTATTCGTCTATTTTTAAGATGCCAACTACTGGCGAGGCCTTACTTCAAGAGATTGATAAGAATTCTTCTGATCGATTGTTTCTTGAAGCGGTGGAAAATCTTTAATCCGAGTCTTTGCTCTTGCCAGCTTTTTCGGCCACGATGGTTTTTTTGTCGTCCGAAAGCCGAAAAAGCTTTCCTTTCATTAAACTAACAACAGGGTACTGAGCGTACCCCATTTCAATTAGGACTCCGGGGTGGATTTCACCGAGAACAGTTAGGGTGACGGGCTCTGGATTAAAGAGATTTTCGGTAAGTTGGTTCATTTCTTCGACCAGATCCGCAAGGCGATCGCGAGTCTGTTTCTCATAGTCAGCCAAACGTCCCCCCTGAGATGGATCAAGGCGACTTTTTATCTTAAAAAGATGTTCTTCTTCGGTTTGATACTGTTCTCGAAGTTGTTCAAGCCGACGGTGTACCACAAAATCCTTGCCAATGACGACGTGGCTAGAACCGTGCTCATTTCCGAGTTGACCTAGGACGGCACTTCCCTTGCTCATCAAAAAGGAAGAAACCAATTTTGCCTCAGGGGCTTGAAAAGTTCCATTACAAAAAACCTTCGCATGCAAAACGGCCTTGTGAATCTGTGCTGTTCCTAAAACTTCGACTTGAGCGTTCTCAACAAAGAGGCTGACGAGCTGATGTCCCACCCGAACGATTCCGGGCTTTTTGCCAATAATGCCTCCATGACAAGTTAAATCGACCTTACAAATCACTTCAGAGGCATCTAAAGTATCTTTTACGGTAATTGAGCCGCCTGAGACCAATTTGAATTCGCTTTGAACAATCCCCGAAATTGAGATATTCCCCGGAAAAATCACATGCCCTGTGGAGTAATCGATACCCTCTTTTATCTCTAAGGTATCGGAAACATCAAAGATATCCCCTTCGAGTACAAACCGTCCGGCGAGGCCAGCATAGACTTTTCCTCGGACAAAGATGGTGTGGGGGCCTGGCTTAAGGAGCTTTACCTCTTTTTTCCCGGCGGGGATTTCTTTTCCTAAAACGGTAACACCGGGAGTACCTTCACGCGCGGGGTAAGCCCTGGCGAGCAGTTCTCCTTTTTTGACGATGATAAATGGACTGTATTCTTTGAAATCCACGGCAATTTTTTCGCTGGGGAAATGATGCGCATACAACTGAGGTTCCAGCTTTAGGTAGGCAGGACGAGTTCCTTTGGGTGGTTTGCCTTGGGCAATAAGAACTTGGGGAACAAGGCGTTTTTCGGTATTGCAGAGAAAAATCGCTTCTTGGAGGGCGCGTTCTAAAAACCCTGTGAAATGCAAATTTCCTAGGGCTTCGGCAACTTCGGCATAGGTTAACAGCCGCCCTTCACCTTTGGTGGGAGGATGAAAGGTTCCCCGTAGTGACATTTCGTCAGCCGACAAGTAGAGATCAATCGACGCCGCACCATCTTGGCCTCCCAAGGTGGAAAAAAGAGGCGGTATTTCATCTTTTGAGGATTCTGAAAAGGGTTCTGATGGCAACCTGTCGGACATAACCGCCTCTTTTTTGATCATCGGCAAACTTGAGCGGAAAAGCAAAAAAAAACCGCTTCTAGAAGATTCTAGGAACGGTTTTTTCACCAAATCTGGATTTTCTGAAGATTTTCCTTAGGCAGGAGAAATAGCTTCGGAAGGACACTCACTGGCGCAAGCGCCGCAGTCGATGCAAATGTCGGGGTTGATCACATAAATATCCCCTTCCGCAATCGCTTCTACAGGACAAACATCCACACAAGCGCCGCAGGCCACACAGGCATCAGAAATTTTGTATGCCATCTTTACGCTCCTGATACAAGATAGACTCATTGTACTCTTTTCTGAAAAATGCTCAAGCACCTCGTGCAGGATAAAACCTTGGCGTGGTTTAAAACCTTCCCGAGCGCCAAATTGAGATCAACAAGGCAAAACCCAAAATTCCACTACCTAGCAAACCTAAGATGGATAAGACGGGAATGCCGTTCCATAACGGAGGAATGTGTGATTGAAACGTCAAAGCTGACGCCAGGATCACTCCGGTGACGATAAGAGCAAACGAAAGTCGATTGGAGATTCGATCGGCTTTGTGAAGGATATTTTCTAAATCCGCATGATCCCATTCCAGCTGAACTTTTCCTTTTTTCCAATGCTGTAAGGTTTCCTGCAAATCTTCGGGCAGACTTCCTAGAAAAGAAACATAGTCCCCTAAGCTATCAACGGCTCCTTTGAAGAGATTTTGTGGCTCAAATTTTTCCGCAAAGACTTTTCGTACAAAGGGTTCTAATTGATCCAAAAGCTGAAAATCGGGGTTAAGCTGTCGGCCAAAGCCCTCGATGGTTACCAAGGACTTCATCAAAAGGTACATACCCGGAGGCAAAACTAAGCGAAATTTGAGCAAAATCGCCACTACCCGTTGAAGAAAATCTTTTAAATCGACTTCTTTAAGCGGCAAATGCGCATAGGTTTCGAGCAAGATAAAGATTTCTTCTTCGAGTTTTTGGGGTTGGTCCAGTAACGGTTTCCCCGCCAATTTCAAAAGAGCCCGCGTGAGCAACGTGGGATCATTCACCGCGAGAGCAGCCAACATCTCGGCCAGATATTCCCGGTGCTTCGAGAACAGGATTCCCATCATGCCGAAGTCTAAAAAGACAATGCGTCCGTCGGGAAGAATCCTGAGATTGCCAACGTGTGGGTCTGCGTGAAAAAAGCCATGCACAAAAACCTGGGTTAATAAGAGTTCTACGCCCTTTTTGGCTACGTCATGGCGTTTGAGGCCCGCCTTATCATAACCCTCCCAATCTAAAGGATGGATTCCTTGCACAAAATCCATCACCAAAAGACGGCGACGCGAGAGCTCACTCACGACACGAGGAACAAAAATATCGGAATGATCTTGAAAGTTGGCCGCAAATTTTCCCTGGTAGAGGGCTTCATTCCGCAGGTCTGTTTCTTTTAGCATAGTCCGCGAAAACTCTTCGAGGATGGCTTTGGCATCAAGAACATCCCCACGAAAAATCAGATTTTCTAGCCAGCTACCTAAATGGGTGAGGATTTCCAAATCTAAGCCCACTAACTCTTCTACACCTGGGCGCAAAACCTTGACGGCCACTTTTTTTCCGTTAAACAAGGTAGCGGCGTGTACTTGGGCCACGCTGGCACTGGCCACGGGTTCTTTTTGAAAATCTCGAAAGAAACTTTCTAAGGGGCCCTCTAACTCGGTTTCAATGGTGGCCTTAACCGCCTCAAAGGGAAAGGGAGGAACGGAATCCTGAAGCTTTTTCAACTCGGTCAGCAAATCTTCTGGAATTAAATCGGGGCGGTTCGAAAAAATTTGTCCCATCTTAATGAAAGTGGGGCCCAGATCTTCGAGGAGCAACCGAACGCGATTCCATCGTCCCGGTTGACCGGCTGAAGACATCTCGGGGGCTGAAGAAAGAGTCACAGAAGCATTGGCATTTTTATGCCGTTGAGGTGTTTCGAGCAGATAACCAAAGCCGTGGCGCGCTAAGGTTTTTAGGATCTGCCTCGTACGCACCCTAAGTTTGGCGTGACGAGAAACCGGACGCTCTGAAGAGGAAGCTGTCATACCTCTAAAGTAACCGAGAACTGGGGTTCGTGCCAGTGAATGGTTGCCAAAAACCTCGGAATCGTAGATAGTGTGACCATGGTTAGCCTTGAGAGTCCCTGGGAATATCTCAATTTTATCCGTTCACCACACCCGTCTGTTTTGATTTTTCTTACCAACTGGTGTGGCGATTGCCTGTATTTGACACAATACTTTCCTACGGTTGAGAAGAGATTTCAAGACTCAGTGAATTTTGCCTCGTTGGATGCAGAGGCTTTTCCCCATCAAGTTCAACTGCATCATGTGGTGGGGGTCCCCAGTCTGATTCTTTTTCAAGAATCACAGGAAATTTTTCGGTTTGTTACGACCCGGCGAAAAACCGCTCCCGAAGTGGTAGATTTTTTAGAAAAAGGCTTACAACTCATAGCTCACAGGAGGAATTATGGGAATTCAGTTTAAAAATCTTGATCAGAGCAAATCAGGAAAAAAACTTCTGAAAGGCGCCAAAAGTGCCGAGCTGAAGACACTCCTGACCGAAGACCGCATTAGGGACTACCAGATTGCCGGACCTGCGGGCTGGAGATTCTCGTATGCCGCTCGACCGGTAGATCCCCAAGCTGTACAGCTGTTGGTGGATTTGGCCGCAGAACAGGATCTTGCGGCAAAGTACCGAGAACTTCTTAACGGTGCTGTGATGAATACCGGCGAAGATCGATTAGTGCTGCATCATTTGACCCGAGGTCAAGTCGATGGACCAGTTCGCAAAGAGGGAAAAGACCTCGGGGCCTTCTACCGCTCTCAGCTTGAAAAAATCCGGACATTTACCGAACAGGTTCACCAAGGAACTCTCAAGGGTTCCACCGAAAAGGCGTTTACCTCGGTGGTACAAATCGGTATCGGGGGTTCGGATCTGGGACCGCGGGCTATGTTCTTAGCTCTGGAAAACGCCGTTTCAGGGAAGAAATACCTGGACGCTCACTTCATCTCGAATGTTGATCCGGATGACGCCGCGGCAGTCGTTGCTTCCCTGAGGCTCGAAACGACACTTTTTATCCTAGTGTCAAAATCGGGAACCACCCAAGAGACTCTGGCAAACGAAAATTTTGTTCGTGAAAAGTTGCAAAAGGCAGGTCTGAATCCTGACCGGCACATGGTTGCCGTCACCAGCGAAACGAGTCCCTTAGCAAAAAGCTCACGGTATTTGGCCAGCTTCTTTATCGATGATTATATTGGCGGCCGCTATTCCTCAACCTCGGCTGTAGGGGCCACGATTTTGGCCCTGGCTCTGGGCTGGGAAGTGGTGGAACGCTTTCTTAAAGGAGCACACGAAGCTGATGTTGCTGCCTTGGAGCCTGATCCCCGGAAAAATGCCGCTTTGATGGATGCCTTACTTGGTGTCTGGGAACGTAATGCGTTGGGGTACCCCTCAACCGCAGTACTGCCCTACTCGCAAGCCTTATCGCGCTTTCCGGCTCACCTTCAGCAATTAGATATGGAATCAAATGGCAAACAGGTCAATCGCTTTGGGCACCCCCTCAAGTATGCGACTGGACCCGTAATTTTTGGCGAACCAGGAACCAATGGTCAACACAGCTTTTATCAACACCTGCACCAAGGAACTGATACCGTTCCCCTGCAATTCATTGGGTTTCTTGAGTCACAGGCAGGCGATGATGTCGTGAGTGAGGGTTCTACCAGTCAGACGAAATTAAAGGCAAACCTTGCCGCTCAAATTGTTGCGTTTGCGAAAGGTCAAACCCACGAAAACGCCAACAAAATGTTCCCCGGTAACCGACCTTCCAGTTTACTTTGGAATACCAAACTGACTCCTGAAGCCTTAGGAGCCCTGTTGGCGCACTTTGAAAATAAAGTCATGTTTCAAGGGTTTCTCTGGAACATCAACTCGTTTGACCAAGAGGGTGTTCAGCTGGGTAAGCTTCTTACCAAGTCCGTTCTGGATGGCAGTGCCTCTGACCCAGCCTTACGAGCCTTTGCTAAACTTCTCTCGGTATAACTCATATTATTCCGAAGCCTCAGCGGGCGCTGGCTCGGCTGAGGCTTTGCTCTTCCAACCCCAAAGGCTGACCCCTAAAAGAACACTCAGCAAAATCATGGAACCTGAAAGCAGACCGGGTAGCATAGCACTGAAAGACACTAACACGCCCCCCAATAAGGGACCGACTACCCGTGAAAAGCTGTCCAAGGACGAAGAAATTCCTAAAGCTGTTCCGACTTCATGATCAGCAACCGACTTCGTTAAAAGTGAGCGAATCAACACCGTCGCAATGCCTCCCCCCAAACTGATGGGCACCAAGGCGAGCAACAACTCGACACTGAGTGTAGAAACGCCCCAAAGCAAAAGCCCCACCCCGCATAGAAACAAGGACACCCACATCAAGGGACGTTCCGCGTAGCGTTTGACCAAAAAGCGCAAGCCTCCCCCTTGGGTAAGGGCAATCAACACGCCGGCAAAGGCTAAAGAAGCGCCGATCTGCCAGGGAGCAAAATGCAACTGAAGAATCGAGACTTGCGAAAACATCGATTGAAATAAGCTAAAGGCCAGCGAAAACCCCAGATTCACCAGAAGTATTCCCCGCAAACCTGGGTCTTTTAAGAAGCCCATCAGCGATTTTCCCGCCACTCGCTGGCGTGAGGCGATTTTATTCTTAGACTCGGGAACAGCAATAATGACTAAGGTCAAAGCCGAAGCGGCTAAAAGAGCTGAACCCCAAAAGGGTGCCGAGGGCCCTAACAGGTATAAAAAGCCGCCCGAGGGCGGGCCCAAGATAAACCCCACACCAAAGGCCATTCCTGTCAGGCCCAAATTGGCTGTTCTTTTTTCTGGCGGGGAGACGTCCACAATATAGGATTGCGCAACAGTAAAATTGGCACTCATCAAACCTGCAATGAAGCGTATGATGAGCAAAAAAACCAAAGAGTGAACCAAGGCCAACGAGGTCCAAGCCAAGGTACTTCCCAGAGTACTGATCAAAAGAACTGGTTTGCGGCCAACTTTATCAGACCAGCGGCCCCAAACCGGCGCCATGATAAACTGACCAATGGAATAGGCCCCCAGAATCCAGCTAAACCATAACGGAGAGCCCCCCAAATGGGCCACATAATCAGGTAAAAAGGGGATAATAAAGCTGAAACCGAGCAGATCAAGAAAAATAACGAGTAGAACAGTAAGAATCGCTTTCATGGAACAAAGTTCCGAAAAATTTTACGTTAAGGCAAGAAGATTCCGTCGGCTTGAGATCAAACCGACGGAATAAAATTACTTCTTTTGTCCTTGAGCGGCAACACCAGCGATTTTAGCCTGAATCTTGGCTTGATCACCTAAGTAGTAATCACGAACATAGTGCAGATTTTCATCCAGCTCCACAACCAACGGAACGGCAGTGGGAATATTGAGTTCTGCAATGTCTTTTTCTGAAATGTTTTTAAGGTATTTAAGCAGCGCCCGAAGAGAGTTACCATGCGCACCGATGATGATCTTTTTTCCCGAGAGGATCTGAGGGGCAATTTCGACCTGCCAGTACGGAAGCACGCGAGCCACACAATCTTTGAGACACTCGGTGGCAGGGACTTCATCGGCGGGAATATCGGCGTAGCGGGGATCTTTAGCCGGGTACATGGCACTAGATTTCTCAAGGGCCGGAGGCGGAACATCATAGGAACGTCGCCACTGTTTAAACAGCTCATCACCATACTTGGCCAAAGTTTCAGCCTTATCGAGTCCCTGGAGGGCTCCATAATGCCGTTCGTTCAAACGCCAAGTTTTCTTGACGGGAATCCACAAAAGGTCCATCTGGTCCAAAACCGTATTGAGCGTCTTATTGGCTCGACGAAGCATTGAGCTGTAAGCTAAATCAAAGACATAGCCCTCTTTCTTAAGAATGTCGCCTGCTTCAACAGCCTCCTGCACGCCGGCGGGAGCCAGATCAACATCCACCCAGCCTGTAAAAAGGTTTTTCTGGTTCCACAAGCTTTCGCCGTGGCGCATCAGGACAATTTTATACATAACTACCACTCCTCAGTCGTTATCTTACCGTCATTGGGCCTGGACTTCAACCGGGGGTACACTCTTGTCGCTGGTCTGAGGTACCAAGGAAAACTTCGCCCCTTGATCCCAGGCGTTTAACAAGCGTTCGGCAGCTTTTCGTATATCCTTCGGTTTAAGGGCCTTCATCCGGTCACGTTTTTGTTGTCGTAGGCCGTCTGAAATTCCTAACAACGAACGCTGAAGCCCCAGAAAACCTCGCTCCGAAGGCGAACGTGGAGCCAGGTCACCGCTAATCGCCCCTAAAATGGCATTCGACAGGTCTTGTTGCTCAAGGGGATGATCCCGATAAAACTCCAGTCCAAACCGGAACGCCGCAAAAGATTCTTGCTCACGAGGGTCACGGAAGGTGGCCAAAGTAAGCAGTCCTTCTAACGAGCTTTGTGAAGCAAAAACTCCATACGCCCCACCTTTCATCCGAATTTCTTCCCATAATACCCCAGTCTGCAAAAGGTGGCCCAAAACCAACTCGGCTTCATGACCCACCTCTCCGAACCTCGATGCTGGCAAAGTTAGCGAATGAAACCCAACGGTGCTGGGAATGCCCCTTCGGGTCTGATCAGAAGAAAAGCGAGGAAAGTCTACGAGACTCGTCTGAGGTCGCTCGGGAAACAACTCAGGCCAGGCCTGAAAGCGCTTGAGCATACGATTGATAGCGTTTCGACTACCGGTAACCCCACCCACCGCGTGGCTTATACTCAAGATGCGCTTTGTAAGATTTTCACATTGCTGACCCAGACGTGACACTCCCGAAGGGGTCAAATCGAGATTATTTAAGTAATCGAGCTGACTTAACCCCCCGGTCCATTCTGTGATCTGCGTCGAGGGAGAAAACCCGGCCGAACTGCGGTACGAGGCAAAAACATGTCCACGGGGCACTAAAGCTGAATTCCAATCATTCACCATTTCTAAAAGCAAATCTTTTAGCCGACTTTCGTTTTCCCACGCCAACGTTCTGAGCAACGTTTCGATCAGGCCAAAGGCCTCCTCAATTTTTTCATCCAGCATGCGCAAGCGCATCCAAAGACGACGTTCTTCGGCGCGATGCCCTAAGGGACGATCGGCTGTAGCTCGCGCAGAAAAGCCACCTGTCAACAACGCCAATTGCCTGGCTAGAAGGTCGTACGAAAGCTCTTTTGTCCCTAAGCTGTCTAGACAGCGAAGCCAGAAGGGAAGAAGAAGCCAATCGTCAGCAGAAAGATGACTCAAGTCAAACCCAACATCAGCATACGCAATTTCGTTGGTGAAGGTTTCATGTACCCAGAACGGAAAAGGCTGTTGCGTTTCCCAAGAAGAAACCGGTATATCCACCTTTCGGGGAATATCTCGCAAGGTCAAACTAGGCAAAGTAGCTACTGCCTGAGGAGAATCAGGCAGCTCTTGAAATTGCCGCACCTCTTCTTGCTCTGCTTTTAATTGTTCAATTTCCGTTTCGGTCAACTTCATGCGGAGTTCTGCCAGCTGTTCCTTTTCACCCTCCTCATCTTGTTGAAACACTGCGGGATCAGGTCGACAGATCACCAACGTACGGTGGTGATTGTCTAACAAATACTTTTTCAGCACCTGTTGAAAAACAGGCAATCCTTGACGAACTTGGTCTTTGAGTAACTCAAGGCGTTCCGCCAAAATCAGGCTATCGCGAGGAGAAGCACCATGAAGCCAGGTGCGCATCAAGCGGCGTAGGTATCTTAGCCCCATTCCTCCCGCACGAAGCTCACGCAACGAGAACTCATAGCTTGCAATGACAGATTCGAGCAATTCTTGAGGCAAGCCTTCCTGTGCCAACACCGAAAGCTGATCTAACACAAAGGTTTCCCACTGAGTTGCCCGTTCTGCAGGAACTCCCCGCATTCCCACAGCAAAGACGACCTCACGCAATTCGGTTTCTAACCCGCTGACCGGGGATAAATCCTCTCCAAGGCCGGCTTCTAACAAAGCTTTCTGAAGGATGCCGCCGTCACCAAGAAGCGCCTCCGTAAGAACCTCGAGAACCAAAATGGTTTGAAAATCTAAAACATCTTCGGTAAGCCAGGCCAAAGCCACTGTCCCCGCTTCCGCTTCGGAGGCAGGGTAAACGGTTTCGACAATACGTCTTTCTTGACGTCGTTTTTGAAGGGGAAAAGGTTCGGGAAGAGGACGTTTCTGAAACGGAGGGAGAACCTCACGGCTGAGAATTTTTAGGGCCTGACGTACCGGTAGGTTTCCATATAAAAAGACCAGGCAATACGAAGGGTGATAATGTTTTTGATGAAAATTGAGCAAACCCTGATGGGTTAAATCAGGAATCGCGTGAGGATCGCCGCCAGAGTCGAAGTGATAGGGACCCTCATCAAATAACGAACGCTGAACAGCGTCGTAGATCACCGATTCGGGGCTGGAGTAATTGCCCTTCATCTCGTTAAGAACCACACCTGAGCGTTGAAGTCCGCCCTGATGATCCCATTCCAAGCGGTGACCTTCTTGGCGAAAGGCGGCAGGCTTCAATAAGGGAAAGAATACAGCGTCGGCGTAGACTCGAAATAAATTGTAGAAGTCTTTGGGAACGACAGACGCTACCGGATACACCGTTTTGTCAGGGTAGGTCATGGCGTTTAAAAAGGTGTTCAGACTACTTTTGGCTAAATAAAGAAAAGGATCTTTCGTCGGGTATTTTTGTGAACCACATAAGACGGTATGTTCAAGAATGTGAGCTACGCCAGAATCGTCTTCTGGCAGTGTACGGAACACGAACGAGGCTAAGTTTTCGGGGTCAGCAGTCTCAAGGTGATACACAGTCAACCCAGATTTTTCGTGGACATACAAAACACCCCGAGCATTAAATTCTGAAAGCTCATCGACAGCCTTACAACTAAAGCCATACAGCTGAGAAGAGAGTCGTGAGAATTTTTCAGACATGGGATCTACCTAACCTTTTTTAACGTTGCAAAGGTCCATTCCATTTGGAAATGGACCCAAAGTTGATCACATGGTGATAACCTTGCAAGCGCAGAATTTCTGCCGCTTTTCTTGAGTCTGCTGAAGCGGGCTGACCATAAACGACAATAAAACTATCCAGATTTCGACTTGGGTGCTGATACCAGAGAAATCCCAACGGAATATTTACCGCTTGAGGAAGGTGACCTTGCGAAAAAGCGTTTTCGGACCGAACATCAACGATAATCAATTCGTCAGGAAAACTCTTTAATGCCCCACTTAACCCTGAAGGGGTCGAAAGATCAGAGGCTGAAGGCGAGGGGGTTGCCGTGGGGCTGGCAGTTGGGGCGGTTTGTGCAGCAACTGTCGCAATTAAGACAGCAAATAGAGTTAAGAACAAACTTGGTTTCAATATCAAAGCAAAATCCTCTCAAAGAAAAAAAAAGCCGACGGTAAACCGTTCGGCTATTTCTTCTTAAAAATTGAACTCAACCGCGGGTAGATTGTTGAATCTTGCGGAGCTTTTTCAACTGCTTTCGCTCAAGTGCTTTTTTCTTGCGATTATTGATCGTCGAGGGCTTCTCAAAATATTCGCGCTTTTTCCATTCACGAATAATCCCTTCTTTTTCAACCATCCGCTTAAAACGCTTGATGGCTTTTTCAAGCACTTCGTTGTCGTCAACGGTAATGACGGCTATGGTAATCACCCCCTCTTCCTATCGGCAGAAGCAATTTTAGCGAGAATCCAAGATTTGTCAAGAAGATGCCGGTGAACTAAATTCGCTCCATTGACGGGAATACCATGAACGCGCATCTCCCAGTGCAGGTGGGGGCCCGTTACCAAGCCGGTCGCGCCCGAATACCCAACCAACTGGTTTTGTTGAACAATTTGCCCTACCTCTACCAAGCGTTGCCTTAAGTGAAAATAGTCACTGTAAACTCCCGGCCAATGCTCAATCACCACAGTCTCCCCCGTCAATTTTCGATTTTGTGAAAGCATGACCTTCCCTGCTCCACAAGCCCGAACTGGGGTTCCTTGCACGACGGCAAAGTCAATCCCCGTATGATACGTAGAGGACTGGTGACCGTCCGTGTAGACAAAAGTACGGGTATCGCCAAAGGGGGAAGAAATGGGCGGATGCCCCTCTACGGGAAGGCACCAAGACTTATCTTGAAAAATAGCCTGGGGGTGGACCGCCAAATAGATGTCCCAAATCGAAACCGCTTGTTCATGAACCACAACGCTGGGCTTCTCGCGTAGGTGTGACATTGCTCGGTCCAAGTGAAGAACCTCACGAGGAAACTTACCCGCTTGAATCGGTAAAGCGAACTCGTAGGTCGTTCCCTGTTTATCGCTAACCTTGAGAAAGGCTTGCTGGGAAGGGGTCATGGCGTCCACGGCAAGTAAGGCCGCTTGAAGATTATCGACCCCCACTTGGGAATCCATCTCGGGGGGTAAGGGGAAAGATTGGGCCGAATATAAGGGTTTTCCCCTTTCAGAAATAATGGTAACACGAAACCCAGGGGACAGTGTTCCGTTCCATACCAAGACCGCAGCGACTTGGCCTGCCTGTAAACTTGAGGGCACCCAGAGGTCGGATTGCCCCCAGAGAGCACCGCCCCCTAAAAGCAAAAGGCCGAAAAATATTGCGACCAAGCGTTTCATCACATCTCCCGATTTACACCATTTCTAAATCTAAAATAGTCAGTTGTAAGGATTCTTGACCGTAAAAATAGTTTCGCCCCACCTGGTACGCGATGTTCACAATAGAACCTGAGACTTGCTTCGCTGACGGGAGAAATTCCAGGGCATTCCACCAGATTGCCGGCCATTTTGTAGCTCCTGCGTCAAGTGTCATTTTGAGGTGCTGGGCCCCTGATTTCCCTACCAAGTCGGCGTCCAAAACACGTAACCCTTTCGTAGAAAAAATGAGAGGTCGATTACCTTCTCCGTAGGGTTCAAAATGATCAACAATTTTAATAAGCTCTGAGTTCATCATAGCCAACGGAATCTCGGCGTCCAACTCTAAGCTCACGTCAGTTTTATCAGTGAGTGCAAATTGAGGTAGAAGCGAGGAAAGGCGGCTTTGAAACTCTTCAAAATGGGAACTCAGCATCTGAAATCCTGCCGCCTGGGCATGGCCACCGTAATCAATGAAAAGATCAGCAAACGCATCGAGAAATCTTCGGGTCTCGAAACCGCGATTGGTTCGCAACGAGCCTATTGTTTTATTTCGTTGCTGGGTCATGACGAGAGCCGGAACCCCCAGAGTGTTCATAAGACGCGAAGCCAAAATTCCAGTAATTCCTTTAGGTACACGAGGATCATGCACCAAGGCAAAGCGTTCTCCTGAAGCCTCCCAGAACTGACGGGCTTGCGGAAGAATATCTGTCCAGGCAGTTTGGCTTAGGGCTTTGCGTTCTTGATTCAGCTCCTCTAAACGATCGGCCAAGAGCTTACGCCGTTCTTCCTCGGCAGTTAAAAATAGATCGATCGCCGAGGCGGGTTCCCCTAACCTCCCTGCCGCATTTAAAACAGGCGTCACTTGCCACGACACCTCGGTGGTCGACAGGGGATGCCCCAAGAGTTTAAGTTTCATCAACAGACTACGAAGACCGGGACGTGTCGATTTATTCAAGGACTGCATTCCCAACCGCACCAGAATACGATTTTCGCCTTCAAGCGGCATCATATCGGCCAAGGTCGATAGCGCTACCAGATCTAAAACTGAAGAAAACTCGCTACCCAACGAAGGGAATTTTTTATGTACCGAGCTGATGAATAAGCTAACGAGAATATCTAGCGGTCCAGAATCAGGAAAATACCGAGGGAGGCGACTTTTAGCCAAAACCTCGGGGAGAGTCAAACTTTTAAGACCGGGAAAAGCTTGTAAGATACCTGGAGCCATATCAAAAAGGCTAATCAAGGCCCTTGCCCCAAAAATCTGTTTCAATAAATCCGTTTGATGACCAGAATTCCAGACATAAATTTCTTGATCTTGGAGAAAATCGGCCAACAGGGCGGCCGTCGAACGGGGGGTTTCGGCATTAAAAACCAGGCAGAGACGCTTTTTAACTAGCAAATTGACCAGATGACAGGCCTCAACCGTCAGCCCATCCTCGTCTTGACGAGCATTCAAAAGGCAAAGTCGTTGATTATAGAGGGGGGTTTGTGCAAAACGTAACGCCCAGACCAGTTTGCTAACAACCGCTGTCGCCGATAAATAGGGAAAGGGGTACGATTCTTCGGGAATCTTCGGGTCGAGAATGGCCATCGCCGGAGGCAGGTCTTCGGGAGAAACATGGTGATCTAAAACAATCACGTCGATTCCCGCTTGTCGGGCTTTGGCAATTTCTTCAGCATTCGAAATTCCACAATCCACAGTCACCAACAAAGTACACTCTTTTTCGGAAGCTTGGGCAAGGACGCTTTCAGATAAGCCATAGGTCTCCTCGCCTTCAGGAACCTTCCACTCGGGTTTTAAACCTAAATCTTGCAAAGCTTCGACCAAGAGCACCGTGGCGCTCACCCCATCGACATCGCGGTCACCAAAAACAAACACTCGTTCTTTTTCTTCTTGGGCGGCCAAAAGGCGATCCACGGCATCTTCCATAGAGGCAAACAAAAACGGATTGTAAAGAAACCGTAAATCGTCCTCGAGGTAAAAGAGAAGGTCTTTACCTTCCGTGATCCCCCGTCGAAGCAAAATGGAGGCTTCTAACAAGCTAAGACCATAGCGTACTGACATCTGCTTGACCTCGGCGGGATCAAGCGGTTTTTTGCCCCATTGCTGACGTTTTTCAACTTTCATCTAAAATAATTCCTCAAGGATGAGCTTTTCTTGAGCTGGCGCTTTTTGTTCAAAGCGGCAAGCCTGTTCTAAACGAGACAACGCTTGAGCCGCTTTTGCTTCATGATTTGTCCAGATTTTGGCAAGAACATCCCCTTTTTTCACGGCCTTCCCTGGTTTTAACAACCACTCTAGACCTGCTTCAGGGCTAAGAATATCCTCTTTCTGACTTCTCCCAGCGCCCAGTCCTGTAGCTACCAGCCCGCAAACTTGCGTATCCACTTCGGCAAAAAATCCATCGCTAGGAGCCGTGAGAGCGAGAACGACTGGCGCTCGACGATGACCAATTTGGCGCTCCAGCAACGACCAATTTCCCCCTTGGTCGAGAACGTTCTGGCGAAATAGCTCCAAAGGGGTACCTTGCCGAAGCTTTTCGATTGCCAATGCGATCCCTTGGTCAACAGATTCGACCAAGCCACCCAACAAAAGCATCCACCCCACCAAACGGAAGGTGACTTCGCCTAAATCGGGTTCGTAGAGATTATTAAGAAACTCGTAGGCTTCTTCGACCTCTAAAAAGTTCCCGACCATACGACCTAAAGGGGCGTTCATTGAGGTAAGAACCGCAACGGCGCGACGGCCAAGGGCCTGAGCTGTTTTAACCAGGCTTTGGCCCAAGACACGGGCTTGTGGCAAAGTTTTCATAAAGGCACCCGTGCCCACTTTAACATCAAAGACCAAGGAAGAGGCTCCTTCGGCCAACTTCTTCGAAAGGATACTAGCGGTAATGAGCGGTATGGATTCTACCGTGGCCGTAACGTCACGCAAGGCATACATAAGCCGGTCAGCAGGAACGACGGTTTGTGTTTGACCCGTCATAAAATAACCATTTTTTTCCAAGCCAACAGCCATTTCGGAGGGGGTCAACGACGTTCGGTAACCGGGAATGGCTTCCAGTTTATCAAGCGTTCCTCCGGTATGCCCAAGGGAACGCCCGGACATCATTGGCACTTTAAGCCCGCAAGCCGCAGCCAAGGGTGCCAACATCAACGAGATTTTGTCGCCAACGCCTCCTGTAGAGTGCTTGTCAACGAGCAGAGAATCCCCAGGAAATTGCAACACCTCACCCGAGTGCATCATAGCCGAGGTTAGCCAGCTGGTTTCTTCAAAATCTAGGCCTTGAAAAAAGACAGCCATGAGCCATGCTGCCATCTGATAGTCGGGCAGTCGCCCTTCAACATAGTCTCGGATGAAGCCTTCAAGCTCTTGCTGGGAATGCCTACTTCCCTGGCGTTTTTGCCAGATCAGTTCTACTGCCCTCATCACCCCTCCTTCAGCCCCTTAACCATAATGGGGAAGTTCTTGGCCCAAAACCTGACTCCACAGGTCAAAAGCCATAGACCTCAGATGTTCTAACGAAGAGCCTTCGGTAGGTGCCTGGAGGCTGTCTTCCAGCGAAAGAACCGCTGTCGCGGTCAAATAATCCACTTCTTTTAGGCTTAACGTCCAGTGGCCAGACGAACACTGAGGACAAAACACGGCAACCGGATTCGTGGAAAAGCTCACACTACTCCCGAACAACGTGGCGCCGCAACTGTCACAGTTCAAAAATTCAGGTTTTAAGCCAGACTCTTCGGCAAGCCTCCACATGAATTGTGTTTCAAGACGAACAAGCCTTTCTTGAGAAACGCCGCAAGCTAAACGAAGTGACTCAGATAACAAATCGTATGAACCCGTCTCGAGTGAAGGGACACGGCGAAGAAGATCAGCCCATCGTGAAGCTGAAAAAAACCGTTGCGGATCATGAGCTAATCCCTCATGGGAATCGAGAAGCTCCGCCTCTTCAATTTTGTAAGAATCTTTTACCGGATCATGATATACCGAGACTTTCAACCGTCTCAACGGAGTCAGTAAAGCCCGTAAGCGGCTACGAGGGCTCTGCGCCCCAAACGCGATCAGCGAAAGGGTACCTTTTTCACGCGAAAGGACAAAAAGCCCACGATGAGTTTCGCCAACGGGATAGGTTTTGAGGATTAACACTTCAAGAGAAAACCGACGCTCAGACACAGTTTAGTTTAGCATATTTTGCGAGAGGACTTGCCCTAAGTGCCTTTTTTTTTCTAAATTCAGCGCATGAGTGACAACCCGTTAATCCCTGCTGATCAGTTATTACCTAACAAGCTGTCGCTTGTTCCCCTGGAAATGCGACCAATCTTTCCTGGAATCTTTACCCCTTTGATGATCACCGATCCTGCTGATGTCGCCGTCGTCGAAGAGGCGATGAGCGGTTCAAAAGTCTTGGGCTTGGTTCTTGTACGCCAAGAAGCGAACTCGGAGCAAGAGGAGACACCCGAAGTCCTTTATGACATTGGAACCGCTGCCAAAATTCTGAAAAAGATTAATTTGCCCGATGGTGGCGTCAATATTTTTGTGACGACGCTTAAACGCTTCCAAATTAAAAAGATGCTCACCGAGGAACCGTTTCGAACAGCTGCAGTTGAATACTTAGATGAAATCATTGACGAGAAATTTTCGCAGGAAATTAAAGCTCTTACTCGTTCGATCTTTGCGGACATGAAAACCTTATCAGAAAACAATCCTCTCTTTTCTGAAGAAATGCGTCTGAACATGGTCAACATCGATCAACCAGGCAAGCTCACCGATTTCATTGCCAGCATTCTCAATATCAACAAAGACGAACAGCAAAAGCTTCTCGAAACCTTGGATGTTCGCGAACGGATGCAACAAGTTCTTCTTGCGATTAAAAAAGAACAAGAGTTAGTTAAGCTTCAAAAAAAGATTTCGAAGCAGATCAACGAAAAGCTCGAAAAAAATCAGCGAGAATTCTTTCTTCGCGAAGAGCTAAAAACCATTCAGAAGGAACTCGGTATTACCTCGGATGCCAAGACATCCGACTACCAAAAATTCAAAGAGAAAATTGAGTCATTTCAGTTTAGCGGCGAACTCAAAGAAACCGTTACCTCCGAGCTGGAGAAATTTGCGCTCATGGACCCGAATTCTAGCGAATTTATCGTGACAAGAAACTATCTCGAAACGATTTGCGCCCTTCCATGGAAGCAAGAAGCCATCGAAACGGTAGATATGGCTTACGCTAAACGCGTTCTTGACCAAGATCATTACGGCCTTGAGGATGTCAAAAAAAGAATTTTAGAATTCTTGGCAATAAAAAAACTCAAAAGTGATAGTAAAGGCTCCATAGTTTTACTTTTAGGCCCCCCCGGTGTGGGTAAGACCAGCATTGGAAAATCGATAGCAAAAGCTCTGAAACGCCCCTTCTTTCGCTTTAGTGTAGGCGGAATGCGAGATGAGGCCGAGATCAAAGGGCACAGGCGAACCTACGTGGGAGCAATGCCCGGCAAGATCATTCAAGGGCTCAAAATTACGGGGACGCGAAACCCGGTTTTTATGATCGATGAGATTGATAAACTCGGGTCAAGCTATCAGGGCGATCCTTCGAGTGCTCTGTTGGAGGTTCTTGACCCTGAGCAAAATATTAATTTTCGGGATCATTACGTCGATCTCCCCTTTGATATTTCGCATGTCTTGTTTATTGCTACCGCCAATGCCCTGGACACGATCCCCCGCCCCCTCCTAGACCGTATGGAAATTATTCGCCTTTCGGGTTATATCGAGGAAGAAAAAGTAGCCATCGCCCAAAAGTACCTCATCCCCAAAAGCCTTGAAGCCGCCGGTTTGGGCAAAAACAATGTTAAATATTCTAAAAAAACGCTCTCGGACATTAGCCGTCACTATGCAAGAGAAGCCGGGATGCGAAACTTTGAAAAAGCTCTCGACCGCATTCACCGGAAATTGGCATTAAAAGTCGTGACAGAGAATGTTCCTTTACCGTTGACCGTCGACTCCGCCTCGTTACAGGAGTATCTCGGTCGCCCCTCTTTTCCCGAAGAAGAAGAAATTCCTTTGGTAAATCCCGGCATGGTAATGGGCTTGGCCTGGACAAGCTATGGAGGCGCTGTCTTGATCATTGAAGCCGTGAAAACACCGGGGAAAGGAGGCATTCGGTTGACTGGCAGAATGGGCGACGTGATGAAAGAGAGCGCCCAAATAGCCTATACCTGGGTTCATGCCCACGCCAAAGTGCTCGGTATAAGTGAGGCCTTCTTTGAGCGCTTGTCGGTACACCTGCATATTCCCGAAGGAGCCACACCGAAAGACGGGCCTTCGGCTGGGGTAACGATGGCAACAGCCTTAGCATCCTTGGCTATGGGCAAAGTTGTGGCCCCCAAAATCGCCATGACCGGCGAGCTCTCGTTGACCGGCAAAGTCATGCCCATTGGCGGCCTAAAAGAAAAAGTGATTGCTGCCCGTCGTAGTGGAGTTAAAACCGTTTTGTTCCCCAAATCCAACGAAAAAGATTGGGAAGAAATTCCCGATTACATTCGGAAAGGGCTGGACTTTAAGCCCATTAACCGTATGGAAGAAGTCCTTGAGATCATGTTGGGAGTGAACCTCAACGAGCTTCGTACCAAGGAGCTTCGTGTCAAGAAAAAGGTCGAAGCTTGACGACTCGGTAGGATTATTCCATCTTAAGGAATGCGTAAATTTTCTTCTTTCGTTATCGTGAGCCTCGCCCTAAGCGGGGCACTTTGGGCTCAGGCTGACCCTGACCCTACTTTTACAATATCTCTGGGCCAGCTTACAGCGTGGGTGGCAGACCTGCCCCCCAACATAGCTGGTCCAATTTTAGCCCACCCTAGGGAGTTTCTCGAAGATTACAAACCCTTGTTAGCACTTCCATGGGATCAAATGGTATTGGTTGACAAAGGGCACGCCCTTCCTGAAACTTATGCTCCACGGGATTTGGTGCGGTTAAACCGCTATGGTCTGTACACTTCACGACCTACCGAAGAAATGCGCAAAGAAATTGTGCCCATACTTTTAGAAATGAGCCGCTCAGCGCGCAAAGATGGGGTCCGTTTAGAGTTCTCTTCCTGCTATCGCTCTTGGGCCTACCAACGCTACCTCTTTCAACATTATGTTAACGAGGACGGCTTGGCTACAGCTGAACGGTATTCGGCACGACCGGGGCAAAGTCAACATCAGTTGGGGTTGGCCGCTGACTTTGGCTCTATAACTCCCGAATTTGCCAAGAGCGCCGAAGGAAAATGGATGGACGCTCACGCCGAGGAGTTTGGGTTTTCTTTAAGTTACCCCCAAGGTTTTGAAAACGTCACCGGCTATATGTGGGAACCCTGGCATTTCCGGTACATCGGCAAAGCCGCTTGTCAGGTCCAAAAAAAATGGTTTGGTGATATTCAGCAATACCTTTTGGTGTTTAATAATGAACATGCAAAAGAGCTCAAAGCAAGCTTGGTAAAATCCTAATTGATGGTCCCCAACCTGAGAAATCATGAACAGGTTGGGGATCTTCGTGGACATTGGTGTTTTTGAGGACATTGGGATTTTTGAGGATAGCCACTCGCCCGTAAAAAGCAAAAAGGTATGTCAAACTGCTCGGGCTTTAGAACAATCCAATCCGAATTCCTCCTGACAATTTTAACTCCGTGGAAGGGAATACGTCTGACGAGATGAACCATGCCGTCATTTCGGAATACAGCGAGATGTACTTAAAGAATTCATTATCTGCAAAGGAGATTTTCGCAAACTCCCACTGACCCAGCACTGAGCCTAAAAACACCCCTTGGCTGTAATTAAACAAAGGTGCCCCCATCGAGAAGTACGAGAAATTGGCTCCAATACCCACCGACATCGAGAACCAATCCCAATCGGGTCCCAAAAAGTACGAGAAAGGTATCCGGGCAATATTGGCAATCAACTTCGCCCCCGAAACCATACCACTAAAGCGACCGTCGGGAGCCTGAGCAACCATAGCTTGAAGTTTGACGTTGTCGTTGAAGAAGGTGAGCCCTACGCCGGTAGCCCAGTAGGTAGCACCCCAGAAATCAGCATCGGTGTAAAGGCCCTGGATAAAGGAAGGAACTTCGTAATTATGCTTATTTCCTGTTCGCAGGGCGACTTTCACTGAGGATAATTGATAATTATCTGTCGCCCATCCGGCCACTGGGATTTCACGGCGAAAGCTTGCATTCTCGATGGGTTCAAGAATTACAACTCGAGGCGGGGTCTGGTCTTGGGTGACGTAGAGGTTGGTATAGGCCAAAGTACCGTCACGAAAGAGAGCTCGAACGAGAATCGGCAGAGGACCATCAGGAAGACCTAGGTTCTCTAGGCGAAATTTCCATTGAGTGTTGCCGTCAGCCGAAACAAAGGTCTTTCCATCATCCAACGAATAGGCCACCGACACGACTTGATGGTCATTCAAGAATTGGTTGCGTTCGTCCTTCTGTTGATTGGTAGCTGTTTTGGGCAAAGGTGGCAAAGCCCACCCAGACTGACCTTCGATCCACGGTCGCGTTGAGACAAAGTCTCCTGAGCTGGGACTATCTACGGTGACCCACGGTCCAAAAGGGTCATACAAAACTGTTCTTGTCTCTGAGAGGATAGATCTCCCATCAGGAAGCTGAATCCGAGCCGAAATTACATGCGACCCCTTGGTGACCTCTTTCGCGGTGAGTATGGCATGGAAGTAGCCAGCTTTAGAGATATTTGTCAACAACACAGTTTGACCATCAAGGAGAATTTCAGCCTTTTGTGGGTTCCCCACTCCTACATAGTGGCCAAGAATGTCTATCTTTCCTACCTGAGTTTGCCCAGAAAGCGGGTACAATAAGTCGGCACGGTCTAGGACCTTAGATTTTTCCCAGCGAATGTTGCGAGCAATTCTCGTAATATTTCCGGCGGAATCTACGGCCTCAACCCTAACGTTGTACCAACCGGGACGTAAATCCTTGGGTTTGGCATCAAAAGTGAAGGTACGGGTCAGGGGTAAATCGTATTCTAACAGGGGAGGTCCGGCGTCAACGGATTCCGTTGGACTCGAAAGGGGACGAACCTCAGCATGAACAGACCGAAGAATGCCGTTGTCTGTTACCCGCCCCTCAAGGTGCAAGCCCCCTGAAAAGCCTTCTCCATCCAATGGTCGAGATAATTCGAGCACCGGAGGTGTATTGTCAATTGAAACCAAGGTGGAGGAAATTCCTACCGTTCCATAGGAGTCCGTTGACCGTATCAGGAAAGAATAGGTTCCATCTTGTAAAGATTGCGTATCGAATGCCCAGGTCCACTGTTTTCGCCATTCAGGCTTATTAAAGTATTCTTTCGCTAAAACCGGCGGTGAGGTCTTCAGCCAGGTTTCATGATTTAGTAGCTCGGCCTGGTTCCAGGTTTTGCCGTTATCCGTCGAGATTTCGACTTTGGCAATGCCATTGCGGTCAAAGCTTGCCCCCTGAAAGACGATGGACTGACGCTGAGTCGCCCCCAACGTTGGTTCAGCCACAAGCGCCACCGGTTCACTCAAGGATACCTTGAACAACCGTTTTGAAACGTTACCGACATTGCCATAAATATTTGTCGCGTATACTTCAAAGGTATGTTCATTGTCAGTTAAAGAATTCAAGGAGATTGGAACGCTAAAGCCATTCTTAACTTCTTGAGTTGTCCACGGACCAGAATCGAGACGCCAGGTAATCGACTTAACCCCTGCGTAGTCAAAGGCCATTCCCGAAAAGAGAAAATCTGAACGAATAATCTGCCCTTCGTCAGGCGTTTGAATTTGAACCACGGGTTTGCGCGCTTCAACATCAACGGGAAAATGTAATTCTTTCGTGACAACATTCCCTGCCTCATCGCGTAGCCTAATATAAAAAGCTTTCGGCAACGGATCATAAGATGAGAAGTCAGTAAGCCACTGAAAAAAGTTCGTCCCTTTTGCTGCTTCGAAGTGTTTGCCATCCGCGGACCATTCCACCAACTTCATCCTTCCGCCGGGATCCTTTGCATTACCCACAATGGTGGTTTTACCAATTACCTTAACACCCAGGGGAGGTGTGATGAGCTGGAACTCGGGATCGATCGAGTCATGGTCAACAACAATGACTTTTTGTGACAGCACACCAGTTCGATCTTGCAAAGCAATCCACACCGGAATTAAACCCTGGGGAAGGTCTGTACCAAAGGGAATCTCAAAATGAAATTTCTGTTCAATTTTGCCGTTTTGCTGTTGTTCATCACGTAAATGAATATTGTGCCAGGTACTTCCGCGATCGACGCTATACTGTGCTGTTTTGACGCCGGGAATCGACAACGAGGAGCCGGAAACTACCAGGTTATCGCGAACCCATGCGCCGTTGACAGGCTCATCAACCGTGATGGCCGGTCCTTGACTTCCCACAAAAAAGGTCCAACGTTCTGATCGAAAGACATCGCCATCAACAGTGGTGGCTTCAACACGGACAGGTCCCCAAACCCCGTCTTGTTCAGACGATAGACTAAATTGAGATCCTTGACGATGGAGTTTCACCGGCGTATCGCCGGGAATAAGTCGCACACTTTGTAAGTCGCGCCCATAGAAAGCAAGAGGAAAAACTCCTCCTGTTGCTAAATGAATTTCATTCGATTCGGTTAAATGAGCATCATTCCACCGCAACCCTTCGGCGCTATCGACCGGAACTTTAATGGGCCAGATTTTATGCACCCAAGATTCCGCTTCCGAGACCACACCATCTTGGTTAACAAATTTAACCCAGATATTTAAACGTCCATAGGGCAAACTAGGCGGCAAGGGAATTGAGAAACTTTGCTTGCCATTTTGTGTTGTAAAGTTCAGGGGAAGCCAAGAACGTGTTGCTGAAGGTGCACCAACAAAATAACTGGCCGTTTGAGGGGTCTGCATGGCCACCGAACCTGTCACCGAAGCTGTCGTTGAAGCAATATCGGCCCCCAAGGGCAAGTCAAACACAGGAGGAGGAACGACGCTTTCTTTAAGACGAAAAGTAATCGTGGTAAAATTGCCTGGAGAACCCTGCGTATTGACACCAGCAACATCGATCTCATGTTTTCCTGGCGCTAGTTGAGGCAAGCTAAGGTGAAAAACTCCCGGGTACCCTGGAACCGAGACCGGGTTACCTCCGTCCAACTTCCAGGTAACAGCTTTTCCTGTTCCATTGAGAGCCAACGCAAAATCGGCAGAGCTAATGGCCCCTGTTGACCCGGAATACTGTACCGTCGGGGCGTCAGCTTGGGGGTCAAAGGGCAAATTGACTTGTTGATCGACCTGTAGCTTCCCTAGCGTCGCGCTCAAATGCAACGAGGGTTGTTGTCCAGGTTTCCATAGCAAACTAAACCATCCCTGAGCGTCAACCTTGACCGGAAAGGTTGGGGTATTACCCCAACCACTTCCCCAAGAACCGGACAAACTCGGTAGTGTAGAAAAGCCCACCAGACGCCCCACAATCAAAATTTCTCCCGAGGTTGAGGGCGCAGAAGTTCCCGGCGTCACAATGACAATTTGAGGGTTTAAGGTTTGGCCCACAGGCAAGCCTGGGGGTGGAGACCACTTAGACTGAGAGGTATTCCCCAGCTGGTCCACCGCTTTTACGACAATGGGTTGGGTCGGATCTGCTGGAAATACAAAATTTGCAGAAAGAGGCAGGGTCAAGGTCTTGCCCCCCACTGTCGCCTGAAGAAGCGCCAAAGGATCCGTGGTCGTTACTTGACCACTGACGAGAACCTCGCCAGGTGAAGGGGGCATAGCGGGGACAGCCGAGAAAACTATGGTGGGTGGAGTTGTAATCGCCCTTACGGCTAGGTGCTCATAGACTGTTTGGCCCGCAGCATCCTCTGCTTTAACTGTTAACAGCTGTGCTTGGTTTGGGAGGGTAGAAAGTTCGGCTTTCCAGTGAGAACCGTTAGAATTCAAACTGACCCAGTGAACCGCATCCCAGCTGGCCGAAACTTTCAGGCCTGACAAGGGACTGCTGGCGTCACAGGAAACTTCAACTTGTCCAGGAACCCAAGCACCCTCTTGAGGTGTTAGAATCTTTAATGTTGGCGGGGTGGATACCGCTATCACCGACGCAAGAGTCGCATCTGTTGGGCGATCTTTGTCATCAAAAACCACCAACTCGACCTTACCCAAAACTTGGCTTTCTGTAGGTTTTATGATAATTCGTTGTCCTTCCACCCTTGCAGAAAGCGCGTTCCTTGCGGCACCACGAAACTCTACCTTTTTGGGAACCGCCCCTTGAAACCAACCCACTAACGGCTTTTGTGGTGTAATCACCACCGGCTTTGCCCCCACCTCCGGAAAGCTCAGCCCACGAGGACCAAAGGGTTTACCCAGGTCCTCCATCCAAACAAAAGATTTCCAGACTTGCGTTTTACCCCGGGTATCGACCACATCTACTTGTACAGGAACGAAGCCAAAAGGGGTGTTTTGAGGCAGTGGCAATTGAAGCGCGAGAGTATGACTTCCGGGCGTCAGAGCTAAAGAAACTGCTGGTAAATTGCCTACCGTCCAAAGTACAGATTTTAAGGAATTATCCGCGTCAACCTTTCCTAAAAGCACAGGTTTTTGATCAATACGTAGCCTCATTCCGGCGGAATAGGGCAAAGTGCTACCCGTCTGCTGAAGCTGATTGACAGTGATTTGGGGTGCTCCCAACGCAACTTCCACCTTAAGTTTGACAGATGGCCCTCGTTGCCCTTTGCCATCTACCGGCCAAAGGGTCAGATGATTGACTCCCGATAGCACGTGCGGAACTTCAAAACGAAAGACAGGTCCTGAGGCCACCTGGACTTCAGGACCTCCATTTAACGTGTAGATAACGCTGGGGTTTCCATATTCCCAGGTTTCGCTTCCTTCAACGTAAAGTGGCGCCATTGTCTGTTTTGTATACAACGTCTGATCGATAGATAAATGGGGGTAGCCTTGTGCGGGGTCGACTTTCAGTGGCACATCTAGTTTGCCAATATTCCCCAACGGGTCGACAGCCTCGAAACTCACCGTGATTGTAGAAGGCGGTAAAGACCCGACATCGTCTTCAGCAGAAAAATAGGGGTCGCCTGCTGTGATGGGAATTAGGATTTTTTTCCCGCCGTTCACCCGAAAACTCAGCGTTTTAACACCCATTGGCGCTTCGACACGGCCTACTAAATGAAGCTCGCCATGAACTGTGCTTTTCGCTGATGGGCTCAGCAAAGTAATTTTGGGTGGTGTATTATCGATAAAGAGGAGGTAAGCTAAGCTTCCTTCCGAATTAAGCGTATTTTTGGATTCAAACCAGAGGATCAGCGGTCCATCATGATATTGTGCAGAGTTTAACGACAAATGCCAATTTCGTTTGATCTGATGCTCATCGCCATCAAGTGAAACCTGCTGAAAAGTTTTTTTGCCGTCAAAACTGACCATCAAGGATTTAACCCCGTTTAAGTTGGTCACTTGGCCGTTTAGATCAACGTTTCCCGCCACCAGAGAGCCACTGGGATGATTGAGGACAGAAATGGCAGGTTCTTTTCGGTCAAGAAAGAATGTTACTTTACTAATGGGCCCAGTCAGCCCTTGCGAATCGGTGGCTCGTGATTCAATGGTATGAGATCCATCGGCGACATCGGCGGTTTTCCAAAAGTACGACCAGAAGCTTGAACCGGTTACACCTTCCCACTTACCCTTGTCGATCCGGATCTCGACCTTGCTAGCCCCCTCGCCACCAGTGGTCGCCCCCAAAATATTGATATCGCCGCCTACCCTTTGGTCATCGACGGGGATAAGAATACTGGACTGTGGTAAATTCGCTCTTGGATCTATAAAAACGTTATACGGACCGGCAAACGAGGTGTTACCGGCAATATCCTTTGCTCGTACCAGAATGTTGTACTGTCCAGGCTTTTTATCCTTGACGTTGAACGTGTAGGTCCAGTTTTCGTTGCCTTGTACCTTATGAAAGTCTTTTTCTTGCGTCCCCATGCCCCATAACGGTGATGTTAAACCCCAAACGACTAACCCTAAGGCAATTTTTCCCCAAAAATTTAACTTCAGCAACTTCATGTTATACCGGCCTTAAATCATGTATATTTTCAAGGTAAACCGAGCCCTTGAAAACTTCAAGAGAAATTTAATTCTATTATTCTTTCCAAAAAGTCTACAGCCAACCAATCCCAAACTTAGGAGTGTGGAGAAATCACCCCATACTTCTTCAAGATCTGTTGATACTGACCTGTAGTTTTAAGGTGGTCCAAGGCCTGTTGAAATTCTTTAATGACCTCAGCGGGGACTTTGAGGTTAAAAGCGAAATAATGGTAGCCAGTTTCTAAGACTTCGGTAACCTGATAACGAGAAGGATCCCATCCTCGAGACCGCGCCAACCAATCGATGACACTTTCATCGTAAGCAAAGGCGTCAATTCTTCCCGAATTGAGCATCTCAAGGGCCTGTAGGGCATTGGTCGTCAAGCTGATTTGGGCCGTAGGCACGTGATTAGCGATAAGCAATTGTTCGCCGGCATCATCTCGAACAGCACCAAAGGTCCAATTTGACTGCGCCAACGAAACCCCTGGAGCCAAAGTCAAATGCTTTGACGCTAGGGTGATCACCACGTTGCGGGCCGGAGAAATGGGACCAACCCATTGGAACAGGGGTTCACGTTCTTTGGTTTTTGTGGTGCTGAACAAACAGGCCCAAGGATCGGTCCCCAGTTGTGAATACGCCCTAGCCCAGGGTAACACTTTCACCTCTTGAAGAGTTTGAGGTGCTTTGAGTTGTTGGAATAAAGCCGCAAGAATCTCGGGAGAACTGCCCGCCAATTGACCTTTTTCCATATAATTATAGGGGGGGAACTCTTCCGTTAAGAAGTGAAGCTTTTCAAGGGGAGCCTTTTGTGCCATCAAAAATGGCGCTACACCCAGAAACAACACCAAAAAAAGTCTCTTTTTCATAGACTCAGTATGGCGCAACGTCGCACAGTTGACAACAAAAAGTTTACCGATAGCACTGTTCGACCACTTCAGCTATTCGTTGCAGACCCTTAGTGAGCTCTGTAGCAGGTCGGGCATAATTCAGCCGTACACATTCTTGACGGTGCTTCCAACGTTCATCCTCTGCTGGCATGCCAAAAAAGAAGTACTCTCCAGGCACGATAATCACGCCGCGAGCTTTGAGCAGCTCATAGAGTTCGCGGGTCGACACAGGAAGCTCTGGAAACCAAAGCCACAGAAATAAGGCACCCTGAGGTTGATGAATATGGTAGGGAAAACGTGAGGCAAAGATCTGTGCAATACTATTGAGAGCAAAATCTCTCAGATTTTGATAAAAGGGGCGGATCAGAGTTTGACTGATCTGGTACAACGCCCCTTGTTTAAGTAGCGGTAAAAGCAACGTTTGTCCCATTCCCGAGTTAGCTAAATTCAAGATGGCGTTTGCCGAGGTCACAGCCTCAACGATTTCAGGACGAGCCACCACAATTCCTGTACGAGCAGCGGGTAAGCCCAGTTTACTGAGGCTTAAGACCAAAACGGTTGTTTCATTCCAAAAGGGTTCAATGTCTTCAAACAAGATTCCTGGAAAGGGGGTCCCATACGCATTATCCAGTAACAGAGGGATGCCAGACTTTTGACACAACTCAGAAAGTCGATCGACTTCTTCTTTTGTTAAAACGTTTCCCGTCGGATTCGTGGGGCGACTAACACAAATAGCCCCAGTTTGCGCACCTAAAGACAAATGTTCAAAATCAACAAAGTATTTAAAATAAGGCTTGGAAAGGATTTCGATTTTAGGTCGGCATGATCGAAAACTATCATGTCCCAACGACTGATCGGCATAGCCGATATATTCAGGGGCCAAAGGAAACAGAATGGACTTTTTTTGGCCCGAAGCGAACTCACCAGCAAACAGGTTGAAAAGCAAAAAAAAGGCATTTTGACTGCCATTGGTCACCGCTATATTTTCTGGGCCTACGTTCCAACCAAACCGTGTTTTAAAAAAATCCGACAGAGCTTGCAGAAAAGTAAGTTTACCTTGGGGTGTGTCGTATTGGGTAAGAAAGACCTCGAGTTCGTCGTCACTTCTGAGGATCTCTTCTAGACGATCTTTCCAAATTTGATTAACCGCAGGTATCGAAGCGGGGTTGCCCCCCCCTAACATGGCAAGATCACGGGGCGCACCGAGTGCTGTTCCCAAATCCTCCATTAACTCGAGAATGCCTGATTTTTGCGTAAATCGCTGACCAAATAGTGAGAGTTCCATACAGAAAAGCCTAGCACTTCTTTGTATTCCCACCAACCCCCGCATGGAAATCTGACTAAAGTAATGCTATATTCCTAGGTAGGGGGAATGAATGGCAAATCTCAATTGGACAAAACTTACCCAGGGGCTCAATGCCCCCCCTGTTTTAGTCGAATGGCTCAATAAGGCACGTGACGAGCAATTGTTCCGCATGAATTTGAAGGAGTTGTCAAGAGAAGTGAAGCTTGACGTGGCGACGTTGACCGATTACTTTCTGCGCGCCGTCCTAGCAGGCCATTTCACTCTCAACTGGGCCTATTACTGCCGTGTTTGTGGAGGAATGCCAGGTTTTAAGCATAACTTTAAAGAATTGAAATCGAGCGAACAATGTCCTTTGTGCAGTGCGGTCTTCCGCAATTCACTCGACACCAACGTAGCGGTAACGTTTACGGTACATCCAGGGCTTTTGCCCCTGCCCGAAACGCTTTCACAACAAGCCTTTGACGCGATGGTCAAAAACTTCAAAGAACAAAAAAGCTCCTTACCGCAAGAGTTCTTGTCTGGCCTCGAAATGATCAATAACCCGCTGTACCATGAGTTATTTGGGGAGGATGTACTCTCAACAGAGGAAAGTTTGGAAATAAGCCGTATCACTTTGCTGTTCACCGACATCAAAGGTTCAACACAAATGTATTCTCAATATGGAGATGCCACTTCGTACAGGATTGTGCGCGACCATTTTAAAATTTTATTTTCGGCCATTGAACAACAACGTGGCGTTGTGATCAAAACTATTGGGGATGCTGTCATGGCCAGCTTTCTTAAGCCTGTCGATGCTATTAATGCCGCCTTGGGGGCCTTTCAAGCCTTCCAACAAGAAAAATGGGAGGTGCTAGGCGGTGGACTCGAAATTAAAATGGGTGTACACGTGGGCCCAGCCATTGTCGTCAACCTGAACGATCGCGTCGATTATTTTGGCAATACCGTCAACCTAGCGGCCCGCATTCAAGGGGTGGCTGACAACCACATGATCTGTTTCAGTCGAGATATTCTTAACGATGCACCGGTAAAAGCTCGCCTTAAGGCCTGGACAGAGTCAAACTCATCAAAGATTTACCGTCGTACTGCTAACTTAAAAGGCATCGACGGTCCTGTAGAACTGTACAGCGTAGTTTAGCATCGCGATCATAGACAAAACGTTTGATACATAGCGGGATCAAATCCCGCTATTGCTCGATTTCCTTCGCGCAAGAGTGGAGTTTTTAGCAACTGTGGGAACTCAACGAGTTCTGTCTGAGGCTCGAATACCCTCCAGGCCATACCTTCTTTTTTCCACGCAGGACAATTTTTATCCACTAGATTGTCCCACCCTTGAATACCGCGAGCAAGACTTTCGAGTTCCGCAGGTGAAGGAAATTTCACCTCGACGTCACAGCGAGAAAAAGGAATGCCTCGTTCTTTCAACCACCTCTCGGCCTTTTGACTTTCACGGCACGCTTTTCTGACAAATAATTGGATCATTATTCTTCCTCGTCATTTCTTATCATCAAGCGAACCTTTAGAGAACTGCTTCCACACCTTCAAAAGACGCGCCATATCTTGAAAGTGTTGCTTTTGATCAGCACGCCGGGCTTGGCGCCCTAAATTCTCTTTCATGCGAAACAACTCGGCTTGAATGCGTCCCGGGTGCGGGAAGCCCTGCGCTATCACAGGTTCTTCGGCGCCAAAGTACAAGTTAAGCGTACCGATATCCATGAGCATTTCCCACCAAGATTCTTGTAACACCCGAACTTCTTGAATTTGATTTAATGGAGCCTCTTGGCTGGTTTCGTGCCAGCGCCAGGGGGTCTGCTGATGAAAGATCACTCGTGAACCTGAAAATTTTAAAAATGAACCTTTCCACGACCAGAAACGACCGAGCATTTGCGCAAGAGGAAGAACAGCAACGATTGCTAGAAATAAAACAAGTACGCCCAAGTCTCTGGGCCATAAAAGGCCCCCTAAAAAACCAACACCGGTAATCACCAACAACCAGAATACCCCGGAGGCTAAGCGCGCCACCAGATAGGCGGGATGCCTGCGGTAGGTCCGCTCAACCTGCTGTTCCACCGCCCAAAAAAGCCTCTCGGGAACCGCTAACCCACCGACCGATTCTTCGAGAATTTCTCGTAGATCTTGATTGTCAAACTCCGAAGCAACTATCGGTTGACAATAGGCAACAAACTCATCCAGATCTTTGTTTGCAGGAACCTGCTGAAAACGCTCTATACTTCCCTCAGTCGCCAACTCAACCGTTACGACCGAAAATAGCCGCGAAGCCCAACCAGAACGTAAAACCTTCAACGACCTCAGTTCCTCTCTCAGAATGCGATTATGACGAACTCTCAGAGGAGAAAAGCTAAAGGTTCGTAGAATTACCGCGCGGTTTGTAACCAAAAGGAGATTTAACTGGCCACCGACAAGGATCACCAGGCCCCAAAAGAAAATCAGAACTGTCGCAGCCAAGATTCCTCCCCAGCCCAACCTTCCCCCCCAAAAAAAACTCCAAAGTCCTGCTCCTAAACAGGCCAAGAGCCCTCCTAAAGGACCTAAAAGACGAACAAAAATCACCCACTCTGAGGTTCTAAACTCAAACAAAGGGTGTTCGTCGTCGGTAAGTAGTGCGGTTTTGGACGAAAGCTGTTGTGACAAATGGGTTAGCATGGCAGAAGACAACCCTGGAATCTGTTTCAGAAACGAAGAAGAAACAGAATGCGACCTTAACCAAGCGAAAAAATTTTCCTGGGGAAGCCTTATGACCAAGGTCGGAACCTCCGCCCTTAGAGTTTGTTCCCAGGGCGCGGGTTGTAAAGACCCTAAAAGACTGCCCTGGGGATAACTCTTAACGGAGTTGCCAGTACCCTCGATAAGTTGTCCAGAAACGACGACGAGAAGCTCCGCTTGAGGCTCACCCTCCCAAGCAACGCCATCCCCCGGCCGACACTGATCGGCATGGCACAAGCTCGCCAACTTTAAGCGTTGTTCAACCGTTAGCAGATCAAAGGGAGGCAGAGTTAAGGCCTCTACCCGGGGGTCTTCTGTAGGGGACATACTCCCCATTGTGCAAACGATCTGCCCCGGGTCAAGGCCTGTAGCGAAATCAGTGAAAACTTACTCGATTACCGTGTAAGCTCGTTCATTATGCTGAGTAATATCCAAACCAATAGCTTCTTCTTTGGGCGTGACTCTCAGACCCATTGTTTTTTTCAAAACCAAAAAAATGACAAAAGTGCCAGCGAATGCCCATATCATTGCCGTGAAGGTTGCCAGAGCTTGCACCCCTAAGGCAGAAGGATTTCCAAAAAAGAGTCCCGTGAAACCGTTACCGTTATTCATGCCAAACGGTTTGGTAATAAAGGGAGCTGCAAACAGCCCTGTACCGACAGTTCCCAGCACACCCGCAATGCCATGAACACCAAAGGCATCCAACGAATCATCGTAACCAAGCTTATTCTTAATCACGACAACAAAGACATAACACACGGCGCCTGCGGCAAAGCCTAACAGCAACGCTCCAGGAAGAGAAACAAAGCCTGCCGCTGGTGTGATGACCACAAGACCTGCAACAGCACCCGAAGCGGCACCGAGAATCGTCGGTTTCTTCTGCAAAATCCAATCTAAACCGGCCCAAACTAACGCTGCTGCTGCCGCAGCCGTATTCGTCATTAAAAATGCACTGGAGGCAAGACCATCAGCAGCAAGGCCGCTTCCTGCATTAAATCCAAACCAACCAAACCAAAGCATGGCTGCTCCAGTCAACGTAAAAGTGAGGTTGTGGGGAGGCACAGGTTTTAAGTTGGTACGTCGTCCCAAAAGAAGAGCCGCCGCCAATGCGCTAAAGCCTGAATTGATTTCGACTACCGTTCCCCCCGCGTAATCCATTAACCCCATCTTGGCAAAGAGGCCATTCTGCGACCAAGCCATGTGGGCAAGCGGAATATAGACAACAAAAAGCCAAATTACCGAGAAAGCTAAAAAAGACGAAAATTTCATCCTTTCGGCCAAAGCTCCCGAGACTACAGCGGGCGTGATGACGGCAAACATACACTGAAACAGAACAAACGACAGGTGGGCTACGGGGGCATGAGGAGCCGAAACGGTATAGGGGCTCGGGTCATTGGGACCGATACCGTTTAAGAAAAACCATCGAAAATCCCCAAGAACACCGGGAATCAGTTCTGTGGGGCTAAAGGCCAAGCTGTACCCGACAATCACCCAAAGCAAACTCACCACAATCAGGCTAGCAAAACTTTGCATCAAAACAGACAAGACGTTTTTGCGCTTGACCAAGCCCCCATAAAACAAGCCCAAGGCGGGAACTGTCATAAAAAGAATAAGGGCTGCACTTAAAAGCACCCAGGCGTTATTGGCATTGTTAATCATAATCAATCCTCAGAAATGACAAATATGTATGAAGTAGTTACCAAATTGTAACTTATCCAATGGCTGCGGGACCACGTTCTTCTGTGCGAATACGGATGCAGTCTTCGAGGTGGTAGACAAAGATTTTGCCGTCACCGAGCTCTCCGGTTTTTGCCCCGTCGATAATCGCCCGGATCGTCTTGTCGACGTATTCTTCATTGACCGCAATTTCTAAGCGGATTTTTCTGAGGAGATTTCCTGTTTCTTTGTTGCCCCGGTAGACCTCGGTTACGCCCCCTTGGCGACCGTGACCGAGAACTTCCGAAACCGTAATAAGTTGAACATCAGCGGCGTAGAGTGCCTCTTTCACCTCTTCTAAGCGAAAAGGCTGGATGATGGCTACGATTAATTTCATGTAAGAGCATGACCTCCATAGAAAGTCATGCAATATCTATGCCAAAAAGTAAATTGCAAAAAAGCTAATCGAGACCTTGTTCGTGTCTACTAACATCCAAGGCATCCCAAGGGTACTTCACCCAGATATCCTCGAGCACTTCTGCTTGGTACACCTTAACGTGCGGAGGAAAATCAGCCAACTTTTCTTTGCGCTTTTGGTGCAGGACGGCTACACGAATCTCGGTAGGCGCATACCGAAAAAGTTCGCTCAAGCAATACGATAAGGTTACCCTAGTGTCGTCCACTTCATCGACTAAAAGGATACGTCTGCCCGAAAGCTTTTTTTCCACTTCGTCGATCCATTGAATTTTTACGGGGACAGGGTGAACGGCGGCATCATCATCGTAGCGTTTGAGACCTACCACATAAATATCCTTCTTGAGGTAGGTCTTCAAAATTCGGGCCGGAATAAACCCGCCCGAAGCAATCGCCACAATGATATCAGGCTCCCAGCCATCCTCTTGGATCTTGGTCGCAATGAGCTGGCAACCTTGATGCACCTCGCTGTACGTGACGAAGCGTTTTTCCATTTTTAAAACCAGAAGCGGGCACCTGCGGCGGCCTGCAAACGCCACGTAGGGGCTATAGGGTCGGTAAAGGAAACACCAAATGCGGGCGCCATTTCGGCAAAAACTTCCAGCGGCTTGATCGGATAAATATCCAGATCAAAAGGAATTCTCACACCAAAGTCAAATGCAGGGTTAGACGAATACGTAAAATCACCAAAAAAACCTGGGCCGACATACAACCCGAAGTTCAAAGGCGCGTAAAAAACCTGGTGATACAGCCACCAGTCAGCCGTAAGGCCTACGAAGGTCACTTGGGTGCCAACGGCGAAGTTAAAACCAAAAATAGGAGGTAAACCAGCAATTTTGCCGGTGATCCCCCAACCGCCGAGAGGCCCGCTCACATCCAACACATCGTGACTAAAGATGGGTCCTACGGCCACGTCCCCTGGGGTCACAACATCAGCGGCGTAGAGACTACCGGTCAACAGCGCGGCCAAAACCGCGAGAATCAACGTCTTTTTCATGCTTACTCCTGAGGCGAAATATGCCGTGTCGTGCCAGGATTGTCAAACCTGACTCTTCTTTTTTTTGGGTCTTCCCGATAAACTACGTGTAACGAGGGGGATTTGCTGTTGAAGTTTGCTGTTAGGAGGATGCCGCATCTGGCCTTTCTCTACTTTTTCATCTTCATGAGCTTTGTTCTAGCTTCCTGCGCCTCCTGGGGAAGCGGCTCACTAGCCAAGGAATATTATAATCTGGGAAAAGCCTACTACGAGATGAAAAAGTACCCCGATTCGGCCCGCGCCTTTCAAATAGCCATGAAACTAGACCCCCGTCTCACCGTTGCCCATGTCAACCTCGTTGAGGCTGTGGCCGAGACCGGGGACTGGGAAGGTGCTTGGACCTTTCTTCAGCCCTTGTTGAGTAAAGATCCTCACAATACCGTTTACCTAAAAATTAAAGCCTACCTTCTGTGGGAACTCCATCATAAAGAAGCGTCCGCTGAGCTTTGGAAAAGCCTAGCCAAAGAACTTCCTGCGGACGCCGACACACAATACAATTTTGCGTATGTCGCACGAGAAGAAGGCTGGTCGGATGACGAATGGCAAGCGTTGAAATCCTATGCGGATTTAGGCGGAACCAAACCCAAGGCGTGGAAACTGCTGGGTAAAGAAGCTGTCAAGCGTCATAATTGGACGAGAGCGTTGCAGGCCTATCAGCAGGTTGTCAAGCTTGATTCCACTGACGCCCTTTCTTACGCGGCCTTATCAGAAGTCTACGTTAACCTCGAGCAATTTGACAACGCGGCGGCGGCACTCAAGCAAGCTATCCTCGCTGAAAAGAATGCCCCTGGCGCTGTTCCTTCTGGAACCGCTGTTCCGACGGGAACCCCAAGTCCGACGGCCACAGCTAACCCAACGCCCTTGCCTGTTCCTTCTCCTTCCCCGCCGGAGGGTCCGCCTGCAAGTACTTCTCCGGTTCCCAGTGCTTCGGCCTCACCTATGGCGGCGTCTCCGAGTGCTGAAAAGCCACCTACACCCCATGAAGCAGAATGGGAGTTCCAACTGGGGACTATCTATTTGTATGGAATGGATGACTACGCCGATGCCATTGCCGCCTACAGAATCGCCTGGAAAGCCGGCTGGACTGACCTGAAAGTCTGGCACCATTTGGTGGAGTTTCCTGGGATGCCACAAAAAGAACGCTTGATTGGCGACCTGCGCATGCTGGGAGCTTGGGAGGGATCCTCATGAAAGTAATGGGTATCCTTAATGCAACACCAGACAGTTTTTTTGCCGCCAGCCGGACAGGTCCCGAAGGAGCGGCAGAAAGGGCTCTGTCCATGGAACGTGCTGGAGCGGACATCCTTGATATCGGGGGTGAATCCACCCGTCCTGGTACGGCCTACGTCGATGACCAAACCGAATTGGCTCGGGTGATCCCCGTGCTCCAGGCCATCCGACAATCGGGTTGCCGCTTGCCGTTGTCTGTCGATACCCGTAAATATTCTGTCGCACAGGCCGCCTGGAAAGAGGGTGCAACGTGGATCAACGATGTTTCGGCGTTGCAAGATGACCCTAACCTTGCTGCCTTTGCCGCTGACAGGGGTATGACCGTTGTCTTGATGCATTCGGCGGGGACACCCAAAACCATGCAGTTGTCACCTCATTACACAGACGTGGTTCAACAAGTGTGTGACTTTTTAAGCCAAGCCGTTGATCGCGCTTTAGCGGCGGGAATTTCCGCTTCACGAATTGTGCTTGACCCAGGCATTGGCTTTGGAAAAACAAAAGACCACAATATCGCCCTGATCCAGGCTCTTCCCCAGCTTAAGAGCTTAGGCTTTCCTGTTTTGGTTGGTCTTTCGCGCAAGTCGCTGATCGGCGATTTATTAAAAGTTCAACCAGAGGACCGCTTAGCGGGGTCTCTTGCCGGTGCTCTGGCCTGCCTAATTCACGGGGCAGACCTGGTCCGCGTTCACGATGTCGCTGAAACAGTGGGCGCCCTTACTGTCTTTCAAGCTTTAACAAAGGGAGCTGATTGATGGACTGGATTCTCAACTCCTGGGTTGTCAAAATGATCCTGCGGCCTGTTCTGGACGTAGGTGTGCTTTCTTTTTTACTGTACAAAGCCTATCGTATTCTGTATCAGACGCGAGCCATCCCCCTTCTTCGTGGCATTTTTTTTATGGTGGTTATCTACCTTTTGGCCGTAGGCCTCAAGCTCGATACCCTCACTTGGATCCTTAACTTTTTAGCACCGGGTATTTTTGTCGGCTTAGCCATCGTGTTTCAGCCAGAACTACGAAAAATCTTTACACAAATTGGACAAGGGGGCTGGTTTACCCCGCAGTCACGGCCTAAAGCCCAGCATGTTGACGCAGTTCTGACTGCCTGTCTGGAACTTTCTCAGATGCGTCGTGGTGCCTTAATTACCTTTGTTCGCAAAGTGGGTTTGAAAAATATTGTTGAGCGCGGCACCCCTATGGACGCAGAACTCACCTCCGCCCTTCTGCTCACCATCTTTAGCTTTGACACGCCCCTTCATGATGGGGGAACCATCATTCAAGGGGAACGGCTTGTTTCGGCAGGTTGTTTTTATCCGCTTTCTGAAAATACCACCATTTCAAAAAGCTTTGGAACCAGACACCGAGCAGCCTTAGGCATGGCCGAAGAGTCTGATGCCGTTACCGTTGTCGTTTCTGAGGAGACCGGAGCCTTGTCTCTGGCGTACAACGGGGCGCTTCATTACGATCTTTCTCCCGAGGAAGCCCGGCGGAGACTCAAAGAGCTCCTTGAATTTAAGGACGAAGAAGAACCGACAGAAAAGGGGGACTTCGTTGGATAAGATTCCCTGGAAAAAAATTTTAGATCAGTGGCCGGCTAAGATTCTCTCGGTAGCGGCTGCACTTTTACTCTTCTTTTATAACCGCATCGACACCTTAGGTGAAAAGAACATCACCGTTCCTGTGCGACTGATCACCGATACCTCACTCGTACCCGCTGAAAATTGGACTTCGCGCGTCAAACTGACCATTCGAGGCCCTAAAGATGAACTTTCTGCCCTTTCGGATCATGAAATTGAGGCGGTGGCGGACTTTTCTGACCGTTCGGGCGAGGGTATATACCGTGCCCCAGTCCAAATTCGACGACGAGGTAATGCTGCCGACCTAGAAAACCTCGAAATCGTCGCTGACCCCATGATGCTTCGTTTACGTCTGGAGCGAAAAGTCATAAAAACAGTTCCTGTGGTTCCCCAATTCTCAGGTCAACCAGGCAAAGATTTTGAGCTTTCTGGCTTTAAGGTTTCGCCTTCGCGCATTACGGTTGAGGGCCCTCGAGTTCGTATGGGTAAACTCAGGTTCGTTGAAACTGAACCCATCGACTTACGAGGAAAAACCGATAATTTTACGATCAAAGTTCATTTGGTACTCAATTCCTCTCTTTTAGACTTTCCTTTAGGACATTCTGTTGAGGTCTATGGTAAGATGAAATCCTCGTTACAAACCATGACCTTCCCTAGCCTTCAACCGCAAATTGTCGGCCTTGTTTCCGGTCTTGAAGTGACGATTCCCCCTGCTCCTGTTGCTGTCCGCGTTAGGGGTACCCGTCAAGCCTTAGCTGGCCTTGGAGCTGAAAAAGTGCATGTCGAAGCTGACTTAACCAACTTTAATGGACCAGGTGAAGCGGTGGATGTCCCAATTCGCGTACTTCTGCCCCCCGGTGTTGATCTTGTCGAGGTTATGCCCGCAGTGATTAACCTCATTTTGGAGAAAAAACCATGATCACGGGCATTGGTGTTGATCTTGTCGAAAACCGGCGGTTGCTACCTTGGCTTTCTCAGCCTCAACTTTTGGAACGCTATTTTACCACCCACGAAATCAAGGATGTTCAAACAAGTGCGCATCCTGAAGCTTCTTTGGCTGCCCGGTTCGCCGCCAAAGAGGCCTTTGGAAAAGCTCTAGGCTCTGGCTTGAGGGGCTTACCCTTACGAGACATCGAAGTCCAAAGAGGCGCTGACGGAAAGCCTTTTCTCGTGCTTGCCGGTAAAGCGGCAGAAGTTTTAAAACGTCAAAAAATCGCTCACGTTCATCTTTCTCTCTCACACGAAAAAGAATATGCCGTTGCGTTTGTCGTCATGGAGCTTTAAAGATGTCAGATCCCTCGCTCAGCAAGCTGACGTTCTTTCAGAAAAATGACACCTTGTGCCCCATTTGCGAAGCTCCTTTTAAAAAGGAAGAACTGCGTCAAGGAGGAGGTCGGCAAATAGCGGGCCCTCTGGGTGATGACTTGCGACGGTTCTACGAGGCGTCAAAGAAGTTTGGCGAAATCTACCCCCTCATTTATTCTGTGCTTACTTGTCCTGGCTGTTATTATTCTGCCTTGGCCAGCGATTTTTTAACTCCTGACCCTAAGGCCATTGATGCACTTCGAGCAGAAGAAGAGGAACGCAAAAAGTTTGTTGCTCCCCTGTTTGAGGATCTTGACTTTGAGCGTCCTAAAACCCTTTATGAGGGCGCTGCCGGCTACCTTCTTTGTCTTATGACTTACAATCACTTTACCAACACGTTTTCACCAACGGTCAAGTCCGCAATCTGCGCTTTACGGGGTGCTTGGTGCTTTGCCGATCTTCACAAAAAGTATCCTAGCGAAAACTGGGATTACCTAGAAAAAATTCTGTATCATAAAGCCAAATTCTTCTATACACAAACCGTTGAAAAAGAACAGAGCGGTGATGAAACTGTCAACGCCTCAATGTTCTTTGGCCCCGACGTTGACAATAATTACGGATACGATGGCGTCATGTATCTTACCGGGTGGTTAGAATTTCACTTTGGCAATCGTGAAAACGATGCGGCGCGAGCCGAATCGTTGGCAACCGGTCGGCGCGCCATTGCTCGATTAGTTGGGATGGGAAAGTCCTCAAAGGCAAAGCCTTCGGTTCTTATCGATAAGGCCAAAGATTTACATAAGTTAATGGGCGAGGCGATCAAAGACGAATGAAGCGCTTTCGACTCAACCTTGCATATGATGGCAATCCCTACGAGGGGTGGCAAAGCCAGCGATCTGAAGCTAGAACGGTTCAAGGTGAACTGGAAACAGCATTGAGTCGGCTGTTACACAAACCGATCAAAGTCGTTGGCGCCGGTCGAACGGACTCTGGTGTTCATGCTCGGTCGCAAACAGCTCACTTTGACGCAGTCAATACAAGAATGAACGGCTTGGCCTTTCAACGCGGACTTAACAGTCTTTTGCCACACTCAATCCGCATCCTGTCCTGCCAAGAAGTCAGTGAAACTTTTCACGCCCGCTTTTCTGCCTTGGCTCGGGTTTACCAGTACTATTTGCAACCCAGTGAAGTAATCCTGCCTTGGGATCGTGCTTGGGTCACCCCAGCAAAAATCCCCCCCTTAGCAACCTTGAACGCCATGGCCCAGCAGCTCCATGGTGAGCAGGATTTTACAACTTTTAGTCACGCTCAAGATCCAAGCCAGTCGCGCAGTCGTTTTATTTATCAGGCTACGTGGTTTGCCTGGCGTGACCGAGTTGTTTTCCGGATTGCGGGTAATGCCTTTTTGTGGAGAATGGTGCGTTCCCTCGTCGGAACCATGTTAGCCTTTGGTAAAAATCCCGAGGCGGCGACTTGTTTTGCTGAAGCGTTTGCTTCTCGCGACCGCAGAAACGCCGGGCCGACCGCACCGGCCGAAGGTCTTTTTTTGCATAAGGTGGTGTATCATGCCCATGAATTCAGCCTCTAGATCTCCCGAGGCCGTTCTTTGGGATCTAACCTATCAAGTTCAAGCTCTGCTACAAACTGAAGGTTTTTTAGCCAACCTTCCCCCATTTCTAGAAACCTCCAAAGGCTCACTCACCGATTTCCTCAAGGACTGGCCAGACAAAATTTTACCGGGGACGACTTGGCCCACTTGGGAAGGCTCAGTGTCAGCTCCTGTGCTTTTACTGACTGAGTCCTTGACGCCTGAAGAAAAACAATATGCACGAAAGTGGTTCGAGAACGACAAATTGCGTGTTTCTTTTGATCAAACCTTTCTTGTCCACCTCTGGCCCCCCCTAACCGACAATGATGCACGATTATATTTTTCTAGTCTCATAGAACAACTCAAACCACAAGTCATTTTTAGTTTAGGCCCTCAACCAGCGGCTAAGCTTCTTCATGCCCCTCCTAGCATCGACACGTTACGTTCGGGAGAATTTCCTTTTGCGAAAACTCCCCTCATCACGACTTACCATCCCTCGACTTTACTGAACTTGCCCCCCGACTCAGCGGCTTTAGCCCCTTTAAAAGCGCAGGTGTGGCGTGATGCTCAGCGATTAGTGGCCAAATTAAAATCGGTGGTCGCGTGACCTCTGAAAGCCCAAGCGACAAACCCCTCTCTTATTGCGAAGTGGCCTTCGATCTACCGGTGGCTCAGAACTTCACGTATGCTGTCGAGGGGATGTGTTTGGTTCCCGGACAAAGAGTGCAAGCCCCGTTTGGCCGCGGCTACAAGACAGGTGTCGTGGTAGCAGCTCCTGTAACTCCGCCTCAGGGTATCGAAATCAAAACTCTCAAGAAAATCCTTGATCAAGAGACTCTCTTTGGCCGCTGGTCCTTAGACTTGGCTCAATGGATGAGTCGGCAATATCTGTGTCGTCTAGGACAGGCCTTGGCCTTGATGCTTCCGTCGGCTCAGCGAAAACGTGAGGTTCCTTTTCCCGAGGTTGTCACTATCGCCGCGCATCAACTGACCCTCAACCCCGAACAACTCAAGGCCCGCCAAGCAATTTTAGCAAGTGACCGTCCCTTTTACCTGTGGGGTTTAACAGGCACCGGAAAAACCGAGGTATTTTTGCAGTCAGCAACAACGATCCTCGATGCCGGGCAGCAGGTGCTCTACTTGGTTCCCGAAATCGCGCTGACCTGGCCGTTAGTAAAGATTTTGCGGCAAAGATTCGGCTCACAAGTCGCCATTTTGCATTCGGCTTTAACTCCCGCTCAGCGCTTGGGTGAGTGGCGTAAAATTCAAACGGAACAGGCTAAGCTGGTGGTGGGAGCTCGAAGCGCTGTCTTTGCCCCTTTTCAAAATTTGGGTTTGATCATCATCGATGAAGAACACGAAACAAGCTACAAATCTGGTCAAACGCCCCGCTACCACGCTCGACAGGTCGCCTTTTACTTAGCACAAAAAGCTGGTGCTAAATTGGTGATGGGCAGTGCGACACCCAGCCTCGAATCGTATCATGCCCTTTTAAACGAAACTTTCGCCCATGCTCGTCTTACTCAACGAGCCGCCGGTGGCGCACCTCCACGAGTACTTATCGTTCCTCGGGATTCTAAGAGTCTCTTTTCGGCCCCCTTGATTGAAGCGATTCACCAGACTGCGGTCGAAGGTCGTCAAAGTATTTTATTCTTGAATCGAAGAGGTTATGGTTCTTCGTTTCATTGCCGTACCTGCGGCGAAGATCTTTTATGCCGCCACTGTTCCGTAAGCCTTACTTGGCATAAAGCCCGAGGCGTTCTGGTTTGTCACCTGTGTGGCTATCAAACAGCCCCGGTTTCGCTGTGTCCCCATTGTGGTTCCTTAGATGTGGGATGGAGCGTTCCCGGAACGGAACATGTGATGGACGACCTGTCGCGGCTCTTTCCTCACTTAAAGTCTGCTCGCGTCGATAGTGATACCGCTGGTGAAGATACCCCTAAACTCCTCGAAGAGTTTGGCCAGGGCAAGCTGGATATTCTCGTTGGTACACAAATGGTTGCCAAAGGTCTCGACTTTCCCCGAGTAAAGCTAGTGGGAATTCTGAACGCTGAGGCGGGGCTTTCGTTGCCAGATTTTCGTGCCTCAGAACGTGTGTATGCGTTGATTCGCCAGGTGACGGGACGTGCTGGACGAACGCACCCCGATGGGCTTGTCATTCTACAAAGTTCAAGACCCGACAACACCGTTATTCGTTGGGCTGCCGAAGGCCAAGACGAAGAATTTTGGAAGCAAGAACTTTCCCTCAGGCAACTCTTAGATTTCCCCCCCTATTCACGTCTTATCCGTTTCGTGGCTCGTTCCTTTCAAGACGCTTTAGCCCAAAAGACCGCCGAAAGCTTAGCACAGGAGTTAGGGCCAAACTCTTGGTTCCAAGCTGAAGGAGGCGAAATCTTGGGACCGTCAGAATGTGCAATTGCTAAGCAGTCCGCCCAATACCGTTATCAAGTCCTCTTGCGCGCCCATAATTTTCCTTTGTTGCATACGGCAGCGAAAAACGCTTTAGAAAGAATTCGCCTCTCACGCGATGTTCACCTTGAGGTTGACATCGATCCCCTTCAATTATTATGAGGTAACACCATGGAACTTGGTCAGTATCAAACTTTAACCTTTTTACGTCGCTCCCCGCACGGAGCTTGGCTGGGCGATTCCGATAGTGAGGTTCTTCTCCCTGCTAAAGAAGTGCGACCAGAATACACCGAGGGTCAACCGATCGCCGCCTTTATCTACCGGGATTCCGAAGACCGGCTAACAGCCACGGTAAAGCACCCTTTCGTCACATTACAACATTGCGCTTGGTTAAAAGCTGTCGATGTTTCTTCAGCCGGTGCTTGGTTAGATTGGGGCTTAGACAAACATCTGTTGCTCCCTCGAAAAGAACAAGGTACGCTCTTAAAAACAGGCGATTTTGTGATGATAATGCTTCTTCTGGACGACCAAACCGACCGCTTATATGCGACCGCGCGTTTGGGGCGTCATTTGTTTCCCGCTCCCGCTTTGGCCAACGGAACTAAGGTCGAGGCGCTGGTTTGGAAAGCTCATGAGCGCGGATGGACGGTCATTGTCAATCACAGCTGGCAGGGGATGCTTTTTTTTCCTCAAAGCCATGACTTAAAGCCCGGTATGAAGGTCGAAGCGTTTGTGACCTTACGTCGAGAGGATGGTCGCCTGGATTTGAGTCGAACACCCCAAGGGTTTGAAGATCGGAACGCCTACGCCGTCGAGAAACTCCTTACAGCTCTAAAAAACTCTGGGGGTCACCTGCCACTAACCGACCAATCAACCCCTGAAGCTGTTGAACGTGCCTTAGGAGTATCAAAACGAGCCTTTAAACAGGCCTGTGGGACACTTTTTCGCGAAAAAGTGATTCGTCTTGAACCCGATGGCGTCTACCTTCGCTGAGGCCAACTCGCCAAGGGCAAAAGCTACTTGAGGCCTGGTAAATGAACCTGCAGCGAAAAATGCGGAAGTCGCTCGTCCTGCATACGCTGGTCAAACACAAATTTGTCTGTTGCGGTGATTTTCCAGCGTTTTCCATGAAGTTGGTTCAAGGCAAAAGCTATTTGATAGAAATTCCATTTTTCGTTGGTATCAAAGAGGTATAGGCCGGATTCTTGGCCCAGAACACTCTCGAGAGCTTTAACGGTATCAGTGAGAAAGGAACAGGCCGGTAACCAGCGCGTACTGCACGATACGATTCCCTCTTCCTGCATCTTGGACTCAAAAAAGTCCAACATATTGTTATTACCGGGGGCTTCGCCGATTTGCCACCCCAAGCGAACAACCTTGGCATTGGGGTTTTGGTAAAAAACCCGTTCTTCAGCGAGACGTTTTTCCATCCCATAGCCGTCACCCGCATCAGCTGGTGAATTTATGGTAAAAGGCCCCTGACTTTGGGACGAAAACACCATCACTGTACTGATAAAGATAAACTGGATATCGAGAACTTTACACAACCAAGCAAGCTCACTCGTCCATTGATAGTTCACCAACCAGCTTTCGTTGGCTAAGCCGGTTTTTTGGGACGGTACCGCCAGATGATAAAGAGCCGTAATCTGACTAGAACGTAAGTAGTTCTCCATAGCCCAGTAGTCTGTAAACGAGACCGAAGTTCGATCCCAGGCTACCACCGTGTGCCCTTTTTGCTCTAAGTATGAGCACAGAGCCTTTCCCACAGTTCCATGACTGCCAGTGACCATGATTCTCATAGCTTCAGATTATGCAACAGAGTTCCAAAAAAAGAAAGATGACATCGTTAAGTCTCTTAAACCGGAGGTGAGGTTCAATTGCCCTGAATTTTTGTTCATGCTAGAATGCTTCGGTGAATATTTTTGGCAAAATTGCGGGGTTATTGCTAGGATTTTTTGCCTTTGGGCCCCTAGGTCTTATCGTAGGCTTGGCCCTTGGGCACCTGTTTGACGTCCTTTTGGAACGTCAGAGTCTAGGAACTGACCGGCTTGGCGACGACCTGATTCCCCTTCTCTTTTCGCTGTTTGGTCGGGTTGCTGGCTACGGTAAGCACTTTAGCCAAGCCCAAGCGATGTTTCTTCAGACCATAGTCATTCCTCGGTTAGACCTTTCACCCTGGAGACAAAATTACGCCGTTAAAATGTTTCGTGAGTCGTTAGAAGAGGCTCTTGCCAGCCCCGACTCAACGGTGCTTAACGATGTACAAGTTTTGGCAGAAAATCTTGCTGAGAATTTTTTTCTCGACCAGCAAACTCTGCTTTGGATTCATGCCACCTGTCGCCAGCTTGCCGGACTTGGCCAGGTTCGCCTGGGTATTGTCGAAATTCTCGATACCATTGCTCTCAGCTTTGGAATTCTCGAGGACACGGGCTCTGCAGGGTTTTCTCAAAACAACCGAACGCAAGACAATTACCAACAACAGTGGTCGAGCTTTCGCCCCGCCTCGGCAGCTGGGCCCGAAGCGTATCAGGTTTTGGGTTTATCCCCTCAGGCTTCTGTTGAAGAAATAAAAAAAGCCTATCGTTCTTTGGTAAGAGAATACCACCCCGATCGCTGGCAGCACCTCAAAGAGGATGACCCGGCAAAATCTCAAAAAACTGAAAAGTTTATCAATCTTCAACACGCCTATGAACGCTTGCGAAAAGATCGCGGGTTTTCGTAAACCTTGGGAGTCACCATGAAGTATGAGTTAGACACAATTCCGGTTTGGGATGCGCTTAAAGCACAAACCGAATGTCCTTTTTGTCTTTTGGAACGCCGCTCGCGAGCCGGAGCCGTTCGTTACTACCTTGGCCCGTCGGTGATGGTACCAGAAGTCCGCCTTAAGGTTAACAAGATTGGCTTTTCGGCTCAAAATGCCCGACTTTTGGCCAAAGATAACAACCGTTTAGGCCTGGGGCTAATTACCCATACTCGCCTTAAGGCTGTACGAGAAAGCTCACTTTCTTTTCTTACACGGCCTAATGAAAAGAAGCCCCTTCGTAAAGAAGTCGAAAACCTTTTAACGCATCTTAAAAGTCAAAGTCACGGCTGTTTGATTCAAACCAAGCTTGATGAGGATATGAACCGTTTTGCCTTTACGTTTGTCCACCTCTTGAAAAATGATCAAGATTTTTTTTCTTCTTGGGGACAAAGTAAGGGGCTATGCCTCAAACATGTTCAGCTTGCCTTGGCGATGGCAGTAGAGCTCTTATCCTCGTCAGACCTCTCCCGACTGGCTCCAGAAATCTGGTTAAAGACCCTCGAAAATCTTCAAAGAGTCGAAAATGACTTACTTGCTTTCACGCAAACTTTTGATGCCACCAAGAGCCATGAAATTTCTGGAAATCCCGAAAAAGCTCTTGAGCGGGCCCTTTTGAAGCTCTACGGAATTTTCCCCGAGTATGAAGAGGAAAGCAAAACTCATCGAGGGCCTCTCATGGGCATGTAAACCTCTCATGGACATGTAAAACAGTTACAACGACCGTACTTCTGCGCTCGCCAACATCCGCCACTGTTCACCTAAGGTTCTTCCCGGCCCCGTAAGCAGAATCCGGTGCTGAAATCGATAATCTTGCGATGAGCTTCCTACAAATAACTCCCATTCACCTGGTTCCACAAAGCGAGTTTGGCCTTCGGGACTGTAATTCAGTAAATCAGTAGGAATAACAAAAGTCACTTGCACCGCCTGTGAGGCCTCTAACGAGAGACGCCGGTAGGCCTTTAATTCTCGTTGGGGGCGAACGACCTGCGCTAACAGATCCTGTCCATACACCTGAACGACTTCATCGCCAGCACGGTGCCCCACATTACGAACAACACCAGTGATACGGATTTCCCCATCGGTAGCTACAGACTCTGACTCAAGCTGAAAATCTTCGTACACGAATTGAGTGTAACTTAAACCATGTCCAAAAGGATAAACTGCGCCGAAATCTTGTTGAATTGGCGAACCACAAGACTTAAAGTGAAGATTATAGGCATAAGGCATTGCTCCCGCGCTTTTGGGAAACGAAATTGGAAGTTTTCCGCCGGGGTTTCCGTCGCCAAAAATTAAATGAACCAGAGCATCGGCTCCTTCTTGCCCCGGTAACCACGCTTCTAAAATCGCGTTAGCTTTTTTTCCGGCTTCACCTAGGTCATAGGGTCTACCATTCAACAAAACAATGGTCAAAGGTTTTTTAAGTGCTAAAAGAGCTTCTAATAACTTTTGCTGGACTCCCGGCAAGGTTAACGACGACGCATCAGACCCTTCGCCGACGGTTCCACTGAGAAACAATCCCGAAAGATCCCCTAGGCAAACCACAAGCTGTCCAGCTTCCTGGCCTGCTTTTACGGCTTCAGAAATTTGACTTTCATCATAGCTGATATACGACTCCCGTTGTCCCTGCGCCATAGCAGGGTCACCGGGAAAAACTGGGGCAGAATCTGGTCTTCTAGACAGAATATCACAGCCACGTGCATACAAAACTCGTTCCTCTCCCAATCGTTCCACAAAAGCTTTACGTAGCGTTTTAATGGCTGGGGGAGCTGCTTTCTGCGAATGCAAGGAGGCGATCAAATGCACAGGAAATGAATAACCACTAAAAAAAGCCAAAGGTTCGTCTGCCAAGGGACCAATGACAGCGATCTTGTGCGTTCCCGCTAGCGGTAGCATCCCGTCATTGGACAACAAAACCATCGATTCCACTGCTGATTGAAACGCAAGCGATTTATGTTCTGAGGTATTTAAACATAACGCTTCATCAGAAACATAGGGATGCTCAAAAAGTCCCAAGCGAAATTTTTCCGTTAACACACGCTGAACTACAGCATCGACCTCACTCACGGTAAGAAGATCTTGATCTAAAGCCGTCCGAATGCCCTCGGCGTAGACAGTTGTTCCAGGCAATTCCATGTCCATGCCAGCCTTAAGAGCTAAAGCACTGGCTTGGCCAAAATCAGAGGCGACCCGATGATCATTTTTTAACTGGGCAATCGCTTCATAATCCGAAACGATCAGCCCCTCAAAACCCCACTTTTCACGTAAAAGTGTTTTCATCAGGGGCACAGACGAAGAACACGGTTCACCATCAATATCATGGTAGGCAGGCATTACGGACCCAGCGTTGCCGAGTTTTACTGCCATCTCAAAGGGCAACAAAAACACATCCATCAATTCACGAGGCCCTATATGAACTGGCGCATGATTTCGCCCGCCTTCGCTAAATGAATGACCAACAAAATGTTTAAGGGTAGCCAGCAGTTGACGGTCTTTTCCTTGGAACCCTTGAACGTAAGCTAAAGCAGAGGTCCCCACGAGGTACGGATCTTCACCCATCGTTTCTTCCACTCGGCCCCAACGCGCATCACGGGCGACGTCAAGGACAGGGGCTAAGCCTTGGCGAGACCCTGTCGAAGCTAATTCTCTTCCAATAGCAGAAGCAATTTTTTTAATCAAATCAGGGTTCCAAAGAGACCCATAGTTGATTCCTGCTGGAAAAAGTGTTGCCCCTTGAGCCATCAAGCCCGCTAAGCATTCTTCGTGCGGAAGGGCTGGTATTCCCAAACGGGTTTCTTCCCTAAAAAATTTTTGCAGGTTGTTTAACGCTCGAACGCCTTCTCGAGGTTCAACAGGCTGTGACCCTAAAGGACGAGAAATTTGACCAATTCCCAAAGGAAACAACTGGCGAACATCGGGACGGGGCTTAGACTCCGCTGAAAAAGACTTTAAAACAAAATGATCCTGACCAAGATAATCAAGCCAAACGGAACACAATTGTGCAATTTTTTCATCTAAAGTCATCACCGCCAAAAGCTCAAAACTTCTTTTAGAGGGTGATAACTTAGAATCTAGCCAGGCCGCTTTATTTAAAACCAATTTCAACATCTCCCCTACAACAATCTATTCTTTTACGCCGCCCATGGTAAGTCCATTTAAGATATACCGTGAGAACAAGGCAAAGATCAATAATAAGGGAAGGACCGTCAGGCCTATCCCTAAATAGACGACACCAAAATCGGTTTTATAGGCCGTTGAATTTAACTGTGAAATCAACAGTGGCAACGTCAAATGGCTAGGACTATACAAAATAATCAAAGGCTGTAAGAAATTGTTCCAACTACCAACAAAAGCAAAAATGCCCATCGTCGCCAAGGCAGGAACCATTAAGGGCAAGGCAATTCGATGAAAAGTATAGAGTTCCTTCGCGCCATCGATTTGTGCTGCCTCATAAAAATCGCGAGGTATTCCACCCTTAATATATTGGTGAAGAAAGAACACGGTGACCGAAGCTGCCCCTGCTGGTAGGATAAGTGCTAAGTAGTTGTCAATCAAATGCAGATTAAGCATCAACTCATAGAAACCAATAATTCCCAAAGTATTAGGAATCATAATAACGACTAAGACCAATCCCCATAACAGTTTTTTAAACCGAAAATCATAAATTGCAAAACCCCAGGCTGTCAACGCCGAAATGTAAAGTGTCAAAGCCGTGGCTCCGACAGAGATTATAACCGTATTGATAAAGCCTTGAAACAAATTGACCTTTGTAATCAAGTTCATGAAGTTTTGGATGAGGTAGGTTCCAGGTATAAAAGAAACTCCTTGGTTAATGGCTACAGAGGCTCGTGTACCATTTACCAACATCATGTAAAACGGAATGACGCAGATGATCGTTAAAAAACCAAGATAAACGTACGATAAAATCGTGCCGAGCGAGGACCTTCGTTGATTTAGTATCATGATCAAGCCACTCCTTGTTCTTGACGTCGCATCGAGCGAAAGTATAACGCCGAGAAAATTGCAATTAGTAGGAATTGAATATATGACAACGCCGCCGCGTACCCATATTGGTTATTGGTAAAGGCTTGATCATAGGTGTAAATCATTGCTGTCAGCATAGAGTATTCAGGACCAGCTGAACCGGGTGGAGTTGTAATGACAAACGGAATATCAAAAATCTGCATGCCACCAATTAGTGAAGTAATAACAATATACACCATTATTGGTCTCAATAGCGGTAAAGTAACTTTGAAAAAGGTCTTTGAAGTGGATGCACCATCCACCCAGGCGGCTTCTAATAGTGCTTGAGGAATACTCGTCAAGCCAGCCATAATAATGATCATTGTGTTGCCAAACCACATCCAAGTCTGGATTCCTGAAATGAGCAATTGAAAAAGCGTTCCTGAAGAACCTGTCCAGTTGATATAGGCAGCTTTATTCGCGCCAAAAATCAACTGGTTAACGGCACCATACTGCCAATCCATCAAGAGCGCAAAAAGGATGGCTATTGACGCTGCCGTCACAAGATTAGGAAAATAAAATACTGCCCTAAAAACACCTACACCCTTAATACGAAGACGAACATTTGTCAAAATGACTGCCGTTAAAAAGGCTAAACCTAGCTGTGAAACGATATTAGGAAGCCAGATTCTCCAAGTATTGATGTAGGCCATTAAAAATCTGGCACTATCACCCCACAAATCCTTAGAAAATAGTCTTTCATAATTGGCAAATCCAATCCATTTAGGATTTTTAAAGCCATCAAAACTCGTAAAGCTCAAATACAATGAATAGAAAATCGGATAAACCTGGAAGACAAGAAAGAAAACAAAAAACGGAAGGATAAACCAGTAGCCGTTCTTGCCTTGCTGCTCAGCAGAAGTTTTCCTCTGCATTTCAAACTCCTTAAAAAGGCCGCCTTTCGGCGGCCTCAACATGTGATCGTTAGTACTTCAGATCGGGGAAAGCGTTCTTGAAGTCTGAAATGACTCGTTCTTTGACGGCCTGAACGTTGGGAAGTTTTCCATCCAGGTAATCATTGACCGCGTTCTGATAGAAGGCATTGCCCTGCTGGTCATAGGGTGTAATCAGATTACCGTTGATCTTGCCAACCTGATCGTCAAAGTAAGCGTAGTGCTTTTGTCCGTCCAAGTACGGTGAGGTCAACGTATCTTTTAAGGAATTGACTACAGAAATGCTGGAAACAAAGTCACCGGCATGTTTCGACTTGGTCGCCCACCAGGTCAAGGTGTCGTGGTTCAAGGTAACAAACTTCACAAATTCCCAAGCGAGTTGCTTTTGGGTGGATTTTGGATTGATACCAAGCCATGTACCGCCCCAGAAGTAAGAAGCCGGACCAGAAGCAGCACCCCAGTCGCCAGAAGCATCAGGAGCATTCTTTTCTAGAACGTAGGTCAAACCCCAGGTCGGAAGCATATACAAGAAGACATTGCCATTTTTCTTCATTCCGTTGAACCAGGGAGGTGACCACTGTCCTGCCTTGGCATCCAGACCATCGGTGCGGATCTTTTTGGCAATTTCTGCCGCTTTGTTCAACACGTCGTCGTAGTAGAACTGACCATTTTCTACCCAACCATGTTGGCGGTTGGCATAGAAGGGATTAAACAAATCTGCAATCGAGCTAATCAAGAACACTTTACCGTTGGATTCTTTCTTGAGCTTTTCACCAACTTTGACGACGTCGTCCCAAGTGGCAAGCATTTTGCTTATTGCTGCCGGATCATCGGTACCCAAATACTTCTTCGCAATATCGCGTTTGAAGAAGTATGCTCCAGGAGTTGCCTGGTACGATAACCCACGGACATTTCCTTCAGCATCGGTGCCTACTTGTGCGACATACGGGAATACATCCGAGGTATCAACATTAAACGGTGCTTTCGAAAGATTGGCCCACAGGTGATTATCAACCAAATCCTTAACGAAGCCAGCTTCTCCCGTAAAGACATCGGGAGCATCAACACCACTGCGCAAAACCGGTTTCAGTTTTGCCAAATACTGCTCATTGGGGACAATGGTATATTCTACCTTTAACCCAGGGTGGGCAGCTTTGAACCGGTCGATGAACTCTTGAAGTTCGTCTGTAAACGACCAAACTTTCAACGTTTGACCGGTGTAGATATCCGCTGGCTTCTGAGCGCACGAGCCTAAGAGCAACGCCGACGCCGCGACAAGAACTACACTGATTTTCTTAAACATGCAGTTCCTCCTTTTAAAATTTTGAAGACCAGGACTCCTTGTTGGTCTTCATGGTTAAAAGGCTACTCCATGTTTTCAGAGTACGACATTAGCGATATTGAGTAATTTTACCTAGGTAAACTTACCTATCTCTATGCTGAATCCATTTTACGGCATAGCGTCTGAGTTCACTGGTACTCGGCATTTTTAGCTTGTCTTTGATATGATCATAGTGGGCGTTGACCGTTTTAACCGACAAGGTCAGTAATTTGGCAATATCAACGGCACCATAGCCTTGTCCCATGAGGTCAAGGACTTCTAACTCACGATCACTAAGAACATCTGTCGAAATGGCTTCATTTTCGTCGCGGTGCAAAAAGACCATTTCTAGCAACCGATCACGCATCACCGCCGAAACGTAGATTTTTCCGTTCAAGACCGTTTGTACAGCCTCGAGAATTAACGACGCAGGCTCTTGCTTCATCACATAGCCCATGGCTCCCGCTTTCAACGCCCGGGACGCATAGACCACTTCATCATGCATCGAAATGATCAGAATTTTGACCGTGGGGTACGACTGACGCATCTGTCTGACCAAATCGAGTCCGCTTTGGTTTTGTAACGAAATGTCAATGAGGGCAATGTCGGGAACAAAGGTATTTAAACGTTCGAGAGCTTCAATAATAGATCCCGCCTCACAGCGCACATTGTATTGCTCTTGAGTTTGAATTAGGGCAACCAAACCCTGACGAAAAATCGGGTGATCATCGACAACCAAAAATGATATAGGTGTCAAAAGTTTTCTCCTCCTGAAGCTTCCGCAAACCAACACGAAACCTTCGTACCAGGATTCATGCTTTCTAAGTTTAAAACAGCACGGGCTTTCTCGGCTCGATAGCGCATGATTCGCATTCCCATTCCATCGCCACCGACTTTGGCCGGAATCCCACAACCATAATCCCGAACCTCGGCGATCCACCCTGGAATTGCAGATTTTCTGCGTTTCACTGTTTTTGTGCGGACATTGGCATAGAGTTTAACCTCAATTTTCGGTGAGCGGGAATGTTTTACCGAATTTTGCAAGGCTTCTTGAAGAATTCGGTAGATTTGCAAAGCACGGTCTTTATCATCGAGCGAAAACTCAGAATCAGCCTCGAGAGTAATTTCGACGTTGCTGGAATGGCGAGCAGAAATCACCAAAGCCTCAAGAGCCCCTAGCAAGCCTTGTTCTTCAAACCCCATGGGCAAAAGGCCACGAGCAATCTGCTTTACCCTAACAATAGAATCTGACAAAAGGGTTTGAATTCGGTCAAGGACTTCAGGAGAATCAGACGTCAAGCGCCCCGAGGATTTGACAGCCGAAAACATAAGCAGAATGCCAGCCAAGTGCTGACACAGATCATCATGAAGATCCTGTCCAATCGACTCCATGGTTCGATTAGAAATTTGTGTCACCTCTTGTTCAAGAAACTTTCTGCGGTCGACTTCTTTGACCAATTCTTGATTAGCGCGGGTGAGTTCTTGGGTTCGACGGGCTACATCCAGCTCTAGGCGTCTTTCATGCGTTTGAACTTTTTCGAGCAGTAAAAGGCTAGCCATAGCACTAGCGACACTTTCTTTAATCGAGTCATACGTTGAAGCATCGATAAGCCCCCCCGGCAAAACCATATACCCCAAAATCTCGTCTTGAAAAACTAAAGGCTCAAGAACCCAACATTCTTGCCGCCAAAGAATGTCGGGCGGTAAAATATCATTACTGTGAAAACGAATAGGCTTGTTGGGGAGAATTTGCGAGTCGTCTAAGCTCATCCAGAGGCGTGACCAACCGTTTGGGATATCTTTTCCGTCGACCCTTACCAAAAATCCTCGGTAAAAACCTAGATCGTGCAATCCTTTTGCTAACTCTCGAATCATAGAGTTCATCTCAAAAGCCGCAATAAGCGACGAACCAATTGATCGTAAAGTAGCGTAGCGACGTGAAGCTTGAATCCGACGCTCGGCCTGAGACCTTGTTTCCGCTTTGGCTATTAAGTCACGAGCTGACTCAAAAAGAAACTCGTCAAACACTAAATCCCAACTTTCTTCTTCACGAAGTTTGGAACGAATGGCGGTTAAGTAGTCTTGCCAACGCTCCAAACTGCGTCGTTGAACGACACTGTCAAGTAAATTTTGATTGAGGCGTTTTAAAAAAAGATGGTCATTTCCGCTGATGGCCAACCGTAGCAATTCCTCAACCAAGTGCCGATCGAGTTTACTAATATCTTCCCATTTGACATGATTTTCCGGTGAAAAACTTTGCCGAGGAAGACAGCCGCACGATTCACGAATGACCGCATGACACAAAAGATGGTGACCAACGGGGTCACGAGCTTGCAAGATGTCGTAAAGAATATCAACAGCCGAGACACCTAGCTCAAACAGGGGCTGCCGGACCGAAGTAAGCGGTGGGGTAAGGTAGGTCCCTTCTTCGATATCATCAAACCCGACAACGGCCACTTCTTGCGGCACTTTCACGCCAACTCGCTGAAGTTCTTCAATGGCGCCGATGGCTGTACGGTCATTCATGCAGAACAACGAATCGAACGGTATCTGTCGATTGAGCAAAGTTTTCACGCCTTCGACCCCAGAACCTTGCAGAAAACTTCCCGGTACTACTAGGCGAGGATCAGGGACGACACCAAAACTCTTCAAAGCCGTTAAGAGCGAAGATTTTCGCTCCTCTGCTTCGCCATGACCGGCGGGACCCGAGATGATGGCCATACGACGCCGTCCATGCCCTAGCACCAAATGCTTGACTAAATCTTCAATTCCTCGCGCTCCATCGACGACTAGACTCGGAATCCCAGGCACTTTCAGCCCCAGAGAAACTCGGGGAATTCCTAGCGGACTTTGAAGAAACTTTAGCACTTTGTGCGTATCGATAAAGGTCGAGATAGCTGCCGTAAGAACAACGACACCATCAATTTGATGGGAATCAGCCAAACTATAAATCGTATTGGCCGTCGCTTCAAAGCCAATCGGGGACTCAATCCGCGAGCCTAAAATCGAAAGTACCCCAATATCAAATTGTGCGGCACGAGATTCTACCCCTTTCCAAATCGCGGTCTGATAATCGTCATCGAGTTCGGCCGCCAGCATGGCGATGGTCAAGCGGCGTTGCAGTTTAGGGCTCATAGGCAAATTCTTTCATAATGGCGACACTTGAGCTACTACCAATCCTGCTCGCCCCCGCGTCAAGCATCGCTAAACAAGTGGCAAGCGAGCGAATACCTCCCGACGCTTTAACTTGCATACGGGGTGAAACCGACGATCGCATGAGTTGTACATGCTCTGGGGTGGCGCCGCTTTTTCCCCAGCCCGTCGACGTTTTGACCATAAAGGCACCGGCGCTTTCGCTAAGCTGGCAGGCTTTTACAATTTCTATATCAGTCAAATAACAGGTCTCGAGAATTACCTTTACCGGGACGCCGGCTGCTTCACAGACAGCCTGAATTTCTGCCTCAAGCTCAGCCCAGCGTTGGTCTTTAACCCACCCGAGATTCAGCACCATATCAATTTCGCAGGCTCCGTCTTCGATAGCTTGACGAGCTTGAGCTTGTTTCGTCCTGGTCGTATCCGCTCCCAAGGGAAAGCCCGCTACCGTGCACACCCCTACGGCCGTACCTTTTAAAAGCCGACTAGCCTCGAGAACGTAACTAGGATTGATGCAAACCGTCGCGAAGCGCCATTCTGCGGCTTCAAGACACAAGTGGCGAATAGCTTCTTGTGTCGCCAAGGGATTCAACAGCGTATGGTCAAACGTGGCGCTTAAGTCTTTCTGCGTCATAAGCATTTACTCCCTGCCCTTACCATGATGCGGTAAGTCCGGCTTTTCCTCAACAGAAATTGAGAAATTTTCGTCACGAGGGCTGAGGTTTTTCTCAGGGGTTGACGGAATAATCCGAAAATATCGTTATGAAACCGTTCAGGCTCCTGTTGCCCTTTTTGGCCTTGTTAGTCTTTTCTTGTGCCACACCTCCACCTCCAAAAGCGCCCAAAGAAAGCCTTCTAGACTTGGTTGAAAACCAAAACCTGGCAAAAATCCGTGAAATTTTTGGTTTGAATACCAACGTCGACAGTGTCGATGCCCAAGGACGATCGGCCCTTCACATTGCTGCCGAAAAAGACCTTTCAGATATTGCGGCTGTTTTACTTTCACGCGGGGCAAGCGTCGACCTGAAAGACAAAGAGGGTAAAACGCCCCTCATGTTGGCGGTAGAGCACAATGCCATTAAAACGATTCCGTTGCTGGTGCAGTACAAAGCCTCTCTCTTTATGAAGGATAAAAAAGGACGTTCCCCCTTCCAAACGGCCTTAGATCAAAACCCTTCCCTGTTGCCACTTTTAGTCACAAAAGACAACATCGGCTCCACCGACCAAGAGGGCAATACCCCCCTCCACTGGGCGGCCTCACGCGGCAGTGTAGCCTTAGTGCAAAAATTTCTCGCCTTAGGTGCCGACCCTTCACAGCGCAACAAAGCAGGGTTAACTCCCGCCGACCTAGCCCTGCAGTTTCCCCAAAGTGCATCGCATGCTGAAATTGCTTGGGATTTGTTCCGAAAAGGCGCACCCGTTCCCTTGCAAAATGACCTGGTATACTTTGGTCGTGCTGGCATAGCCGACGATGTATCCCTGCCGTTAGATTTAGGAACAACACCGTTGCACTACGCGGCAGCTCATGGTCAAACGGGCATCGTCGAGTTTTTAGTCAAAAAAGGTGCCGTCGTTGACGCGCGTGATTTTGCCGGGAACACCCCTCTTCATAAAGCCCTTGAAAATGGCCAACTGAAAACTGCTGCCGTTCTCATTAAACTGGGTGCCGATGTTAACCTCAGAGATTTCAACAACAACACTGCTTTACACCTGGCAATGACATCGCCGCATCCGGAACAAGCTGCTCGCTTGCTTTTAGAACACAAAGCCGACCCTAATTTAAAAAACAACTTTGGCAACACCCCCCTTCACCTCGTTGTTTCGCTTAACCTGTCTGATTCTCTGTTGAAATTGCTTTTAGAGCACGGGGCCGATATCAATGCCCGAAATAAGATGGGCGAGACCCCTCTCTTTGATGCGGTTCAACGCAAAGAAAAGGCCTTGGCCTTGGCCCTGCGACTGGCGGGAGCCAACATCTTTGCCGTCAATAACGCCGATCTTTCGCCTGTGCGGTTGGCAGTTCGCATGGGCCAAGAGGTTCTTTCTTGGCTGGTCGATAAATCCAATATTGGTGTTCAGGATGACAACGGGAATACCGCGTTGCATTTAGCGGTGATGGCGGGCAATTACCTGGACTCCGTCAACTACCTTTTACAGCAGGGCGCCGATCCCAATGTCCGTAATAAACAAGGGCAAAGTCCCCTGCACTTGGCCATTGCTCAGGGTAACCTACAAGAGGCACAACTTCTCCTTGCCAAAGGTGCCGACCTCTTTTTGGTTGATAATCAATCGGTGACGCCTCTTCAATTAGCTTTTCAGTCTCCGCTCGCTTTTCAAGAAAATTTTTTCACCTCAGCTGTCGTCAACCTGCAGGATTCTTCGCTTGACACCCCCCTGTTTTACGCCATTGACGGCAATCTTCCCCAAGAGGTAACCCTCTTGCTTCAAAAAGGTGCCAGCTTAACGATGGCCAATTTGTTAGGGAATACACCCCTTCACGAAGCGGTCCGTCAGGGCAGTCCGACGATGGTTAGCATCCTCTTACAGGCGGGGGCCAACCCATCAGCTGTGGACAAAGCAGGAAACACACCACTCCAAGACTTGATTTGGGTCTCGGCGGACCAACCTGCCCTGGGCAACCTACTTTTGGCAGCCGGAGCCAACCTTGAGGCCAAGAATCTCGAAGGTCGTACCGTTCTCGATCAAGCGGTTCGCCGAGGTGAGACCGCCCTGGTAAAATACCTGTTGAGCAAAAACGCTAACCCCAACGCCTCAGACCTTAGTGGACGAACCCCTGTTTTTGAAGCGGTGCTCAACGGTCAGACCGACCTTTTAGCAGAACTTTTGCGGCATGGCGGTCGGGTCTGGCAACGCGATATTACCGGTGCGACACCCCTTCATTTTGCCGCCTCGCAAGGGAATCAAAGCGCCATTCGGTTGTTGATTCAGCAAGGAGCTGACCCTTTTGCCGAAAATCGGGATGGAGCTTCGCCAACCTCCTTGGCCCTTCGCTCGGGTCCGACGGCTTGGAAGGCCTTTTTTACTCCTGAAAATGTGAACAATCAAAACAACTTGGGACGTACCGCCCTGCACTTGGCTGTCCTGACAGGCGCGCCAGCGGCAGCCATCAAAATGCTCTTAGATTTGGGTGCGGACCCAGGAATTCGAGACAAAAACGGCCAAACCCCGCTAGATTTGGCCAAAAAGCTCAATAAGCAAGATTTGGTTGCAGCTTTAGAAGAAAGCACCGCCGTACCGATCACAAGCTCGGTCACGGGTCCAGGTTCATCCAAGTAGAGCCGTTTAAGGTCCTAAAAAAGCAGGAATGCCGGTGGGCGCCACTGGCATTCCTGGTGTGGCATACGCCCTCTCCCTGCAAAGTCACCAAAAAGACAAGACTATCTTGATCACAGTCCAGACGAATCTCGCGAATTTTGAGGTAGTCGCCGCTGGTAGCGCCTTTCACCCAAAGCTCCTGGCGGCTGGTACTCCAAAACGTCGCCAAGCCTGATTCTAGCGTGTTCTGCCAGGCTTGCTCATTACTCCAGGCCAGCATAAGAACTTCGCGGGACTCGTAATCTTGTACCACGACTGGTAGTAGACCTCCGCGTTTTTGAAAATCTGGCGTATCCTCTTTGGCGAGTTCAACTTTGGGCATAATCTCCTCCTCCTTTACCCAGTTCTCGGTCTCGGAGCCGTGATTTTAAGCGTTCTAGCTCGACTTCTAACTGTTGGATTTTTCTTTTGAGCCTCTCGGTTTCTTTTAGCCTCTCGGTTTCATCTTGCTCGGCTGTTTCTAGGGGAACCACAGGCTTTTCCGGGGCGAGGTGTGTCTTGATCTGATCTAGCGAGGCCCCTTCCTGCAATTCTCTTGTCATTTCGCGCCGTTTCTCGGGGTTTCGCTCCGACGCGAGTAATTTCATGGCGTCGTAGCCAAAGGTGGTTGGAAGGTCCCATTGGTAGGCGGTCACCGTCGTTTGCGCCGTCGCGCGTGGTAAGCCAAGAATACGGTCGCGGTAATCTTCGAAGGGCAGACCACGTTGCTGACACAGCTCGAAGGCCTGCGACAAAAGCTGACCAAATTCTTTCATTAAATCGCCCTGGGGCTTTAAATACTTCTCTTTCAGCTCGCGGGTTAACTTTACAAAGTCCGGGTCGGTAGAAAAAACATCCTGGTACCAGCCGTCCCTTGTGGCCTGCTGAAGTAAATCATGAAAGATCGACCAGAAGTGCGTTGTATGGGACCTTGCCGTCCGGGGGCGTTGCGGGGAACAAAAATGAACATGGTGGGCAAACTCATGAACGGCCGTGTACAACAGTTCTTGTTCGGTCTTGAAGTTCCGATTATGCAAAAGAATTTCAGCGCTATCGGGTTTGTAGAGCCCGTGAACTTTGCGGCTAGCTTTTCCTGTTAAGATCACTTGAAAATCTGGCACTTGTGGCCGTAAAGAACGAAGCAAATTTTTGATTTGGTCTTGATTCATGCTAAGCCCATTTTTACCATACCGATTTTTCTTTCACCTCGCAACAGGCGTATATTTAGCGTATGAAAGCTACAGCGATTGTCGGCGCCAGCCCAAAAAAGGACCGCTACGCCCATATGGCCCAAGAAAACCTCTTAGAACGAGGTTACGAGGTCATCCCGATTAACCCCGGCTATTCCGAGATTGACGGCCTTCCAACCAAGACTCTTGGCGAGTTGGCCACAGTGGATACCGTAACCTTGTATGTCTCGGCCCGTTTTCAACAAGGGTTAGAAGAAGAGCTTTTGCGGCTAAGGCCACGAAGGGTCATCTTCAACCCCGGAACCGAGAACCCAGAGCTTAAGGCTAGGTTAGAACAAGAGGGTTTGGTTTGCCTGAACGCTTGTACGCTGGTCCTTTTACGAACCGGGCAGTACGAAAAATCTTAAGGCCTCCTGCAGTTCATTTGAACTTTTTCGTTGGCCGGAGTAAACTGAAGGTATGGCAAATATATCGGTCATTTGGGATATCGAAAACGTCACACCGCCTTCCAACAATTCGCTTTTTCTTGACGCTCTGTGGGAATACGCGGAAAACCTTGGCCGAGTTGTTGCCGCAAAAGCCTACGCGGACTGGAGCAGTCCCGGTTTTCAAAAGTTAGCCCTTCAGCTCAAAAAATACCATTTTTATCTTGTCCACGTCCCCAGTGAACGAAAAAAGAAGAACTCTGTTGATATTCAGCTTGTTTCGGACACGTTAGAGATTCTCAATCTTTACGGCCACATTGATACAATTGTTTTGGTTACCGGCGACAGCGATTTTCGTCCTCTTCTGTTAACACTAAGGCGAGCCGGCAAGATTACCCATGTTGTTTGCGATATTAAAACGGCCTCGCAGGAACTTTTGGCTATCGCCGACAGCTTTGTTGATTACCGAGATATTCTTCCCGATGAGGGCGACGAGGAGCCAGGAACTTCGGCACCGGACGCCCCCTCGCCCGACTATTGGTTTTCGGCGCTGGCCGAAACAGTGGGCATTTTAGCTTCTGAGGGCAAACCCGCCCACCTAGGAACCGTCAAAATTCGCATGAAAATGCTCAACCCTAATTTTGATGAACACCACTTGGGCTACAATAAATGGAGTGATTTTATTTCGGCGGCTGTTAAGCGCCGGGTTGTTCAGCTGTCCGAAAAAGAGGGCAATCCCTTTTTGACCCTTCCTGAAGTTCCCGAAGCCAAAGATAAGGGTGTTTTACAAAAGGGGCTCAAGGCCCTGGTCGAAAGTCTCAAAGAGCTTGATGGCGGTAAAGAGGCCCAATTCCACGAGTACAGCGTTGTCTCAAGCCGCCTGCGTGAAAAAAAGGTCGACACCAAAGCGTTGGGCTTTTCGCAATTTAAGCGGTTCATCCAGGCGGCGGATGTTCGGGGTTTGGTCGAAACTCGTTCGGAAGGCGTCAGCCATTACGTAAGACTTCTAAGCCATTAAGGAAACTTTTTACAGGAGTGCTTCTATGTTTGAGCAAGTTGATTTTACCGCGGTACCGGGGACCAAAACCGAGCACGATATCGCCATCTTAGCTTTGTCCACCTGCGGCTTTTGTAAGCGCGGCATGGAGTTCCTGCAAGCGCAGCACTTTGCCTATCGCTTCATCTACCTCGACCTTATCCCTCCCGAACTTAAGCAACAGGTCAAGGAAGAATTTAAAACTAAGTTTCAATCGAGCTTGTCCTATCCTGCCTTGGTCCTTGACCGTCAAAAAATGACGATAGGCTTTATTAAACGGCATTGGGAAGAACTCTTGGGTATCCCCACCGAAGAAATACCCGAAGTTTTGCCCAGCGATGGAACCGAGGTCGATTGATGAATTGGAATGAAGGTGACGCGGGTAAAACTTATGCCGCGCAGGTAGCTAGTCACCGAGGTTGGGTGGTCAACCCTGACCAGGACCTGACCGCTCATGTCACACAAAGTTTGGCGCAAATAGCCCGCGGCAAAGGCAAACCGTACTGCCCCTGCCGCGATGCCGAGGGCCAAGAAGCCGATCACGACATTGTCTGTCCGTGTAAATATGCCACTCAGGATATCCAAGAATACGGTCAGTGCTTTTGTGGTTTGTTTCTTTCCCCTTTAAAAGACCCTGCCGAAGTGACTTCGATTCCCGAGCGACGACCAGAACCCGAAGACCGTTAGGTCCTGGCTAGTAGTGTGCTCGGTACTCGTCGATCACACAAACAAGGACGTTCCCGTCCCTTACCACGGCGCCCCCCCAAGCCTGCCAGTGGGGTTCTAAAAGGAGCTCTCGGTGCTTGGGACTTTTACGCCAAGCTTGCCAAATTCTTTGCCAGAGGGGACCAGCCCCTACAACTTCTCCGTACTCTCCGGGAGGTAGCCCCGCCTCACCAGCGCGTTGGGCCACATCTCGCCCCTGGGCATCGCGATGCGAAAGAACTCCACGGCGGATTAAATCTTGAGCATGAGCCAAAGCAAACGCCGCCAGGCTTGGTGACCATTCCGGCAAACTCTTAAGCTCGGGAAAGACCTCAAGGCGCTCGGTTCGCCAGGCCTTTTCGGTCAAAGGTAAGGGGGGTTGCGCAGATGCGGTGCCAATCATGACAAAGCCCACCAAAAGCAACAAACCCCAACGATAGTTGTGTCTCATGAGAAGACAAGATACTCCCTTTAAAAGACTTTGTCCGCCAGGTTAACCACTCGCCCTCAGGGTATTCTTGACTTTTTAGCTTTTCGGGGCTAAATTCGGGCCATTCCCCGTTCCTTAAGGAAGTGTAAAGATGAGTGAAACCTCCTGGTCCTCGCGTCAGACGGCAACCTGGAAAACCAAAGTTGGTCTGGCAGAAATGCTCAAAGGCGGCGTCATTATGGACGTTACCAATGCGAGCGAAGCCAAGATCGCTGAAGAAGCTGGCGCCATTGCGGTAATGGCTCTGGAGCGCGTGCCTGCCGATATTCGCGTCCAAGGCGGCGTAGCCCGTATGTCTGACCCGAAGATGATTCAGGAGATTCAGAAATCTGTCAGTATTCCCGTCATGGCAAAGTGCCGAATTGGTCACTTTGTCGAAGCGCAGATTCTTGAAGCTTTAGATGTCGATTTTATCGATGAAAGCGAAGTTTTGACTCCTGCTGATGACGAATTTCATGTTGACAAGCACGGTTTTAAAGTTCCCTTTGTCTGTGGTTGCCGTGATTTAGGCGAAGCTCTGCGCCGCATTGGCGAAGGTGCCGCTCTGATTCGCACCAAGGGTGAAGCAGGAACGGGAAACGTGATCGAAGCCGTTCGTCACATGCGGACACTCATGGGACAAATTCGACAATTAACCAGAACCCCCCGTGAAGAACTCATGACCTTTGCCAAGAACTTGGGGGCCCCGTATGACCTGGTCGTTGAAGTTTCTCAAACGGGTAAGCTCCCTGTTCCTAACTTTTCGGCGGGTGGTGTAGCTACTCCGGCAGATGCGGCTTTAATGATGCAGTTAGGTGCCGAGACGGTCTTTGTTGGCTCGGGGATTTTTAAATCTGCTGACCCCAAGAGACGAGCTAAGGCCATTGTCGAAGCCGTGGCGTCGTACAAAGACCCCAAAAAGCTGGCCGAGATTTCGTACGATTTAGGCGAATCGATTCCCGGCGTTGATGTACGCCAGCTCAATGACACCCAAAAGTTGGCACTGCGGGGTTGGTAATGAAACCAATAGGGGTTCTAGGCCTTCAGGGGGGGTATGACCCCCACCTGAGGATGTTGGCTCAATTGGGAGTCGAAGCTCACAAGGTGTCTGTTCTTTCAGAATTTGACAACCTTTCGGGACTCATTATCCCTGGTGGCGAAAGTACAACCATCGGTAAGCTCCTCGTTCAACACAACCTCTTGGAACCTCTGCGCGAAAAAATTCGTTCCGGCCTGTGTGTCTTTGGCACCTGCGCCGGTTTGATCCTGCTTGCCCATCAAGCCGAAGGCAGTGTTCAGCCCCTTTTCGATGTGCTAGATGTCGATGTCAAACGTAATGCCTACGGGCGGCAAAGTAGCAGCTTTGAAGCTATCGTAAAATTGGTTGGTAAAGATTTACCGCCCCAGATGGCTGGAATCTTTATCCGCGCCCCCCAGATTACCCGAGTCGGTTCGGGGGTTACAATCCTAGCCAATTACGAAGACCTCCCGGTGGCTGTTCAGCAAGGGCGCATCATGGCCGCCAGCTTTCATCCCGAGCTGACCCAAGACACAGCCCTGCACGAAGCCTTTGTCAAACTCGCTCAGGGTTGAGGCAGCCCTTACCGCTAACGCCCCGTCCCCATTTGGCTTGGCCCCTCTTCGGCGGCATTGCGGGCTTTGTCTAGCGAATCAAAAATTTTCAAATACGGTCCAAACACCCAACCTAAGCGGCCCTCATATTGAATCTCGTACCACCGCCCTTTTTTGCCTTCGATCGTTTGCTCAGTGCTCGAGGAGGTAACAATTTCGACAATCGTTCCTCCTCTCAGCATTGTTACAAGCCCAGCGTCCAACTTGGGCTCTTCACGAACGCGAATGTAGGCGAAATCCACCACACCGTAGTAGGTTTGCACACTTAAAACAGGGGTGGGAGGCAGGACCAAACCTCGGTATTTTGAAGAAGAATCACAGCCAGCTGTGCTCAGAGCAAAGCTAAGGGCCAAAAGTGTCACCAAAATCACCAGCGGTTGTCGCATTCAAGCACCACCTTTTTTTAAACGTTCAATTTCGTCGCGAATTAAAGCAGCCCGTTCAAATTCCAGATTTTTTGCCAATTCTAGCATCTCTTTTTCTAGGGTCGCTAACAGGGCTTTGCGTTGTGCCGGGACCAAAAGGTTAAAGCCTTTCTTTAACTCTTCGAGGCTGGGAGTGGCGGTCTCAGTTACTTCTCGCACTAAAATATCTTTGACTGCTTTGATGACCGTTTGGGGCGTGATACCGTGTTCTTGATTGTAGGCCATTTGGCGTGCACGTCGGTGGTTGGTTTCTTCAATCGCGGTACGCATGGCATCGCTGATTCTGTCCGCATACATGACCACGTGTCCCGAAGCATTCCGTGCCGCCCGCCCAATGGTCTGGATCAGCGAGGTTGCTGACCGTAAAAACCCAATTTTGTCGGCATCGAGAATCGCGACTAAGCTCACTTCGGGAATATCGAGACCTTCGCGGAGAAGGTTGATTCCTACCAACACATCAAACACCCCTTGGCGAAGATCGCGGATGATCTCGACCCTTTCCAGGGTTTCGATTTCGGAGTGTAAGTAGCGAATTTTTACCCCTAGGTTCGCATAGTAATCGGTCAACTGTTCCGACATCTTTTTGGTCAGCGTGGTAATCATCACGCGTTGACCGGCACTTACCCGCTCGCGGATTTTGCCGTAGAGATCCTCAATTTGGCCTTCGGTGGGCAATACCTCAATATCAGGGTCCAATAATCCTGTCGGTCTGATGATTTGCTCAACCACTTGCTGACTTTTGCCCAGTTCTTCTGGTCCTGGGGTGGCCGAGACATAGATTGTTCGGTACAAAAGGCTTTCAAATTCAGGATAAAACAGCGGTCGATTATCGAGAGCAGAGGGGAGACGAAACCCAAAATCGACCAAGGTCTGTTTGCGGGCCTTATCCCCTGCCGACATTCCTCGAATCTGCGATAACGAAACATGTGACTCGTCAACAAAAGCTAAAAACTGTGCCGGGAAGTAATCAAGAAGAACCGCAGGCCGTTCCCCAGCCTGCCTACCGGTTAACTGGCGTGAGTAATTCTCGATACCCGAGCAATACCCCATTTCTGACAACATTTCTAAATCGTACTCGGTACGTTGCTTCAAGCGTTCGGCCTCAAGGGGTTTGCCTTGCTCCTCAAAAAACTCAAGTCGTTCTTTCAGTTCCGTGCGAACACGGTCGAGTGCAAGACGTACCTGATCTTCAGGCATCACAAAATGTTTTGCGGGGAAAATTGTGCAGTGGTCCATGTCTTCAAGAATTTTGCCGGTAAGTGGATCAAAGCGTTTGATACTGCTGATCGTTCCCCAGTCGGTATCAAGCCGAAAGGACTCTTCCATGTAGGCGGGCCAAATTTCCAAAGAATCGCCGCGAACGCGAAAGAAACCCCTTTCTAACACGGCATCGTTGCGGTCATATTGCAGGGTAATCAGAACTCTTTTAAAAGCATCCAGCGACAAGGTTTGCCCCAAGTGCAGGTCTTGTCGCATATCGAGGTACGAAACCGGACTACCCAGGCCATAGATCGCCGAAACCGTGGCAACCACAATCACGTCTTGGCGCGAAGCCAGCGAGGTTGTAGCCGAAAGCCGAAGACGATCGATTTCTTCGTTGATAGAAGAATCTTTTTCGATGTACAGATCTTTGGAGGGAACATAAGCTTCCGGCTGGTAATAATCGTAGTACGAAACAAAGTATTCCACCGCGTTATGCGGAAAAAAATCCTTAAATTCGCGGTATAACTGAGCGGCGAGTGTCTTATTGTGACTCATCACCAGGGTGGGCAGTTGTAGCCGTTCAATCACTTTGGCCATCGTGAAGGTTTTTCCCGAGCCAGTAACCCCTTTCAGAGTCTGAAACGGACAGTCGTCCACAACCCCCTTGACGAGGGCCTCGACGGCGGCGGGCTGATCGCCCGCCAAAGCAAACGGCGCTTCGACGTGAAACTTCACGAAGACTCCTAATGAGATTTATCGGGACGTTGATCCAAAGTTACGCTGAGAGTCTTTTTCTCGCCATTTCTTTCTACAGTGACTTGTACCACTTGACCAGGTTTCGTGGACTCAAGCGCACTATAAAGATCCGCCAGGGAAGCAACCTTTTGATCGTTGATGGCAAGAATGATGTCTCCGCCTAAATACAGGATATCGTTACCATACCGAATCGCTTCGTTGGGATTACCGCCTTTAAGGCCTGCTTTTTCCGCTAAAGACCCCGGAGTCACTTTTGAAATCAACACCCCTTGCGACACAGGCAGGTGGGCATAGCGTACCAGCTGAGGAAACAGCTGTACGGGTGTTATATCGATCCACCCCCGAATGACTTTGCCGTACTTGATCAGGTCGGGGATGATGCGCCGCGCGGTATCAACAGGAACTGCAAAGCCAATACCGACGGAACCGCCGCTGGGTGAGTAAATCATGGTATTGATCCCAATCATTTTACCTTGGGAATCGAGCAAAGGGCCGCCGGAGTTGCCCGGGTTAATCGCGGCGTCTGTTTGAATGAGTTTGTGCAAAATAAAGCCCGTGTCTGAACGTAGAGGCCGCCCTAAGGCACTGACAATTCCTTGCGTCATGGTGCGGTTTAAAGCAAAGGGATTGCCAATTGCTAGGACCTTCTGTCCCACCTTCAAATCGGAGCTCTCACCCAAGGGAACCACTGTCAGCTCGTGACCTTTGGGGTTAAATTTTAAAACCGCGAGGTCATTTTCTAAGTCTTGACCCACAATATGACCCACGTACTGGGTCCCATCGTACAGGGTGATGTACACCTTCACCGCATTGGCCACTACGTGGTGGTTGGTTAGCACATAGCCCCGTTTATCGATAATGGACCCTGAGCCGGTGCCCCCCGACTGAGGAACAGGCTCAAGAAACCAGTTATAGCCTAGAACCTCGGTCGAAACGTTCACGACACCTTCGTTGACCGCTTGATAAATGTTAATATTCTCTTGTTCGTCGGTGTCATACTTACGCGGACCGGTATCGACGGGCATAAGCGAGTCTGAGGTAATGCTCTGCTGAGCAGGAACAACAACGTTGGCTTTCGAGCTGGTTAAAAAGAACACTGCGGCAGTCGATAAGACAGCCGCCCCCACCGCCGCCCCAATGGCCGTACGGATTAGCTGGGAAGAACTGTATAATTTCATAAGAATAGTATAGCCAAGTCCAACAACCTGGGCCAGACCTAGGGGGCAAGGGGCACCAACAAAAGGGTTGACGTTCCTTAGAGGGGGGGGGCTATAATCCCCCTGTAGGCTTCGTTTAATCAAATCCTAACATTTCTCTTGCAAAGTTCTGATGAATAACCCGGAATATCGCAGTGTACCAGAAAACAACGGAGGTGACCGAGGCGCCTTGGCTCTTCGTTGCTCTGGATACAAAAAAATTTTTAGGAGACGTATCGTGAGAAAAGCGATTATCACCCTTCTCTCGTTGACAGCGGCCCTGGCGATTGCCGGTTGCAGTCATTCTCAGACCCAGCCCACCGTGACCAGCACCACCCTTAAGGCCGCTCATGTCACAGCTGCTGACCTGACCCCTGCCTCTTCGGCAACGGAACCTTCTGTACCGAAAGCCCTTCCCGGTCTGAAAGGCAAGAGCCTTCAGATGGACGGATCTTCGGCTCTTCAGCCGTTCTTTCAGTCAGCCGCCAAGTACTTTGACAAGGGCATGGGCACCAACACCACCGCCGTTGCCAACGGTTCCGGCAACGGTCTGAAAGACGTCGAAGCCGGCAGTGTCCAAATCGGCATGTCAGACTTCTTTACTCAGCAAAGCTCGACTCCCACCGCGTTCAAAGATTTAGTTGACCACCGTGTCGCCGTTGTAGCGTTCACCTTGGTTGTCTCGAAAGATCTGAAAGACAGCGTTTGGAACCTTACTTCTCAGCAGGTTAAGGACATCTATACCGGTAAAATCACCAACTGGGCTCAGGTTGGCGGTCCCAATGAAACCATTACCGTCGTTAACCGTCCTCTCGCCTCTGGTACCCGCGCCACCTTTAGGATGTACGTTCTCGATGGCTTGAATGAAAACGCCGGTATGACCCTGCAACAGGACACCACTGGTGCTGTCGCCACCGCCATCAACAATGGTCAGGGTGCCATTGGTTATGTCGCCACTGGTTTCGTTCTTAGCCCCGAGTACTCGGATATTTACCCGATTTGTATCGACGGCTACGGTGCTACCGCGGCCAACATCAACTCTGGTAACTACAAGTTCTGGAGCTTCGAGCACGCTTACACCAAGGGAACACCTGCCAAGAACAGCGCCGCTGCTGCTTTCTTGAACTATGTTGTTCAACCCGATGTTCAGGCCTCTTTACTCCCCAAACTGGGCTACCTCCAAGTTGACCAGCTCACCCCCGCCGCTTTGGCGACACACCCCCTTCCTGCAGGGGCTAACTAAACCGGAGTTTCGGTTTTGAAGCTTTAGAAAAACAAGAGGTGACCGCGCAAGCTGTCACCTCTTCGTCTTGACCTACACGCATTTTCGAGGAGTCGCCATGATTACAAACCAAAGTAAAGGCCGCCCCACCAGAAGGGGTGCCACTGCGGAGTTTATAGGGCACCTATGGTTTGCGCTTAGCGCTCTCGTCGTTGTTGTTCTCTTGATTCTTGTCTACTACTTTGTTGGTTCACAATCATTTCAAACCTTCACACAAAGTCATATTTCACCTGCGGATTTCTTTCTCTCGTCAAATTGGGACGCTCAAAATCATTTAGGTATCAGCTATTTTATCATTGGCTCACTTAGCCTAGTGGTCCTCAGCTTGGTTTTTGCCGTCCCCATTTCACTAGCGGTAGCCGTGTTCATTTCAGAGATTGCCCCGAAATGGTTAAAATATCCGCTTCTACGGGCCATTGAGCTGTTTTTAGGGATTCCTTCGGTAATTTTTGGTCTATTCGGCCTTATCGTAATCGTTCCTCTGATTAGAAACTTTTTGAATTTGATCGCCGGCGGTATTTTTTACAACGGCTATGGCTTGGTTCCCGCCGCTGTCGTGGTAACGTTCATGATTTTGCCCACCGTGGCCACCATTGCCCATGACGCCATGCAGGCAGTGCCACGAGAACTTCGCGAGGGCAGTTATGCTCTGGGGTCCACGAGACGCCAGACAATTTCTAAGGTCGTGATTCCGGCGGCTGGTCCAGGTATCATGACGGGAGTTATTTTAGGAATCGCCCGAGCTTTGGGTGAAACCGTAGCAGTCGCGTTTGTGATCGGCAACTCGCAACACCTTCCTTTCGGCCTGAGCAATTACTTTCCCTACCTCTACATCGGGCCGACCAGCGCGCTGACAACTCAGTTACTCTTTAACTTTAAAGAAGCAACCGTGGGTTCGCCCCTCTATAATGCCCTTTGGACAATTTCATTTGTACTTTTGGTAATTTCTGCCATTTTGGTGGCCGTCAGTCGAGCCTTCGCTGCCAAGAGGGTTTATTCATGAACTCTAAGAAAGTACCCAAGACCGCCCACCAGCGGCATCAGAAGGAACTGAAACGGGACCAACATCACGCGATTATTCACTGGGTGGTTACCGGCTTTGTCCTTCTCGTCCTTTTGTACATCATCGGGTATACCTTTACGGCTGGTTTTAAAAATCTAAGCCTACAGTTTTTTATCAGCAGTGATTTTGACCGTGGAATTGCCCCGCAGTTGTTTAATACTTTTTACATACTGATACTCTCAATGATCCCCATGCTGTTGATTGGCATTTCGGCAGCGGTGTATATCGTCGAATATGCTAAACAGGGAACGATGCTTAAAATCCTTAGATTCGCCACCGAAACACTCTCAAGCGTTCCCTCGATAATTATTGGTTTGTTAGGCTTTCTGTTGTTTGTAACTAATTTTGGCGAAGGACCCCGGTGGGAATTTTGTCGTTTGGCAGGTGCCTTAACGTTGGCGATCTTGAACCTGCCATGGATGATGAGAACGGCTGAAGACGCGTTAAGGGCTGTTCCCAACTCTTTACGTGAAGCCAGCTATGCCTTAGGAGCTACGAAGCTTCAAACCATTTTTCGCGCCGTGTTACCCGCGTCGATTCCAGGGTTGATGACAGGCGCACTTATTGTATCGGGTCGTGTCATAGGCGAAACTGCGGCGTTGATTTATACGTCAGGCGTAGCCGGCTCCTCAAATGGTTGGTTCAACTTCAACCTGATCCATGTACCCGGCGATACCCTAGCGGTTCACATTTATACTTTGTTCGCGGACAACCCCACCCCGGCGGCCCAGCAAGGCCAAACGGCGACGGCTGTTGTTTTAATTGCGCTGGTCCTGGGCGTCAATTTACTAGGACGATTCTTTGAACGCCGTCTCACGAAGCGTTTCTCAGGGGAGTAAGGAGTACTTCATGGCTACGGATACACCAAAATTTACGGTCAAAGACCTGGACCTCTGGTATGGTGAAGTTCAGGCTCTTAAAAAAATCACCTTTGACATTCAGCAGAATACGATTACTGCCCTCATTGGCCCTTCAGGCTGTGGCAAGTCGACCTTTTTGCGCCAGTTAAACAGGATGAATGACCTTATCGAAAGCGTCAAAGTCCAGGGGTCCGTTCTTTACGACGGTCAAGATATTTTAAATGATTGCGATGTGATCGAGCTTCGCCAAAAAGTCGGCATGGTGTTTCAAAAACCTAACCCCTTTCCCATGAGCATTTACGACAATGTGGCCTATGGTCCTCGACTGCATGGTTTAGCCGCTGGCAAAAAACGGCACCACGCCTTAGACGAGATTGTCGAACGAAGCCTCGTGCACGCCGCTCTCTTTGACGAGGTTAAAGACCGTCTCCACAAATCGGCACTGGGATTATCGGGCGGGCAGCAGCAGAGACTTTGTATCGCCCGCGTCTTGGCGGTCGAGCCTGATGTTCTTTTAATGGATGAACCTACCAGTGCCCTCGACCCCATTTCGACGGCAAAAATCGAGTCACTGCTCGATGACCTTAAAAAGCAGTACACCATTGTCATTGTCACCCACAATATGCAGCAAGCTGGTCGGGTTTCGGACGCTACCGGCTTCTTTTTGACCGGTGAAATGGTCGAATTTGGCAAAACCGATGATATCTTTTTTAACCCTAAGGACAGCCGAACCGAAAGTTACATTTCGGGACGTTTCGGTTGATCTACCCCGTTAGCCTTTGAACCCTAACCCAAGGAGCCGAACATGAGAGAGCATTTTCAGCAAGAATTAGAAGTAGTTAACCAGGAACTTGTACGCATGGTTGTCCTGGTCGAAGAGAACGCCAAAAAAGCCCAAAAGGCTTTGATCAAGCAGGACTCGGCCTTGGCCAAACAGGTCATCGAAGCTGACGAAAAAGTCAACGCGATGGAGCTGGAAATCACCGACAAGTGTACCCTCATCCTGGCGCGGGAACAGCCGGTTGCCAGCGACCTACGGCATATCGTGGCCTGCCTCAAAGTGGTATCGGATATTGAACGGATCGGTGACTATGTGGTTCATGCCGCAAAACGTGCCAAGGAGCTTGCCGATGAAAAGTACATTAAGCCCCTCATTGATATCCCCAAGATGCTTGACCTCGGTTCAAAAATGTTGCGGGATGCTGTGGATGCCTTAATTCACTCGGACGAAGTTAAAGCCCGCGAAACCGCCAAGCTAGACTCTGAGATGGACCATTTAAATAAGCAAATTTACCGCGAACTTCTAGCACTAATGCTCGAAGACTCTGATAATATCAAACAGGCAACAAAACTGCTGTTCCTTTCGCGCTTTTTGGAACGCATGGGCGACCACGCCGTAACGATCTGTAGCTGGGCAATTTACAGCGCCGTTGGGTCGCACGCCGAATTATAACAGAAGGACCCTGATGAGCTACGGGAAAGTTTTAGTCGTCGAAGATAACCCGGATATTTTAGAGCTGGTCGCGTACAATCTGGAATCTCAGGGGTTTGAGGTTGTACGAACCGCAACCGGCGAAAACGCTTTAGCCCAGATCAAAGCCAAAAAGATTGATCTTGTGGTTCTCGATTTGATGTTGCCGGGAATCAATGGCCTGGATGTTTGTCGTAAAATTAAGCAATCTGAAGCCACGCGTCATATTCCCGTCATCTTGTTAACGGCAAAATCGGAGGACGTCGACATCATCAGTGGTTTAGAGATTGGTGCCGATGACTACATTACCAAGCCGTTCTCTCCGAAAGTACTCATCGCCAGGGCCCGCGCGGTGTTGCGACGGAACGCTGAAGCCGCAGTGGCTGCCTCTTCTGAAACTGTTTTACAGGTTCATGGAATATCAATGGACACTGTTCGCCATGAGGTTCTTGTTGAAGGTCAACCGGTGGAATTGTCCGCGACAGAATTTGCTATTTTGCGGCACTTACTGGCCAACCCGGGCTGGGTGTTTTCCCGTAATCAGATCATCGACGCCGTCAGAGGCGGGAACTACCCAGTCACCGAACGTTCCGTTGACGTTCAAATTCTTGGCCTGCGCAAAAAGCTTGGTACTCAGGGCCTGCATGTCGAAACTGTCCGAGGAGTCGGCTATCGCCTTCGGGGCATGAATTGAAAAAACCTAGCTTTTTGCTTCAGTTCTTGCTAGTCCTGGCTGTGCTGGTTTTGGCCTCGCAAACGTTTATTCTGTTGATTTATAATCAAAAAATTCGCGGGGATTTTCGTTCAGAAACGGTGGCTAGCTCTCGTGCCGCCTTAGCCGTTTTAACGTCGTTGGCACAAGATAAACTTCAGGCTGTTTTTGAGAACAAATCGGTAGCTTTGGCGTTTTCAACTCAACCGTCAGTCAACAACAAGCTGTTATTATTTAACCCCGACGGTAGGCTGATCGCCGATTCTGAACCAGCGTTGCAGGGCCAAGGAATTTCGCTGAACAATTTTGAACGCTGGCAAATTTTACGTTCACCCTATAACTCGTTGGTAAAGACCAACCGAGAGGACGGGCATGAAACTCTTTACTATTTTACAGTGTTCCGAATCCACGGTAAGGTTCTGGGGTTCTTGGCGTTGGGGACGCCGTTTGATCGGGTAGATGCGGTCCTCAAAAACCTCTTTGTGACCTTTTTAAGCATAAGCTTGGCACTGCTCATCACGGTTTTTGGCTTGGCATTTTTTTATTCAAGGGCGTTTTCGCGCAACATTCAACGGCTGATTCGTAACTCAACCCGCTTTGCCCAGGGCTTGGATTATGAAAAGGTCTTTGTTGAAAAGCCCTGGGAACTTCAGCTTTTAGCTAAAGCGATGAACTCGATGTTTGACCAACTACAGGACCGCATTGGCACCATACGTCGGCAAAAAAACCAATTTGAGGCTATTTTGGAAGGAATGGTCGAGGCCGTCGTGGTGCTTAACTCCCGGGGAAAAATTCTCACCTGGAATGCAGCTGCCAGCAGGATTTTTCCCGTTTATACCTCACCCTCTGGCCAAAACTTTTTAGAAGTGACCCGCAATTCCGACTTAGATGCCGTTGTTCGTCAACTGCTCAACGGGGAGGCAAAAGAAGCTAAGGCCAACATTCACCTGCATGACCTAGAGACCACCCTGAGTCTGCAAGGCGCAGCACTCTACAACAATGCCGACGAGCTGTGGGGTTGTGTGCTGGTCATGAGCGATATTTCGCAGTTAGTGCGTCTTGAGGCCGTTCGCCGCGATTTTGTGGCCAACGTGTCGCACGAGTTAAAAACGCCCATCACCAACATTTTAGGATATGTCGAAACCCTAGAAGGCGGCGCTTTAGCTGACCCAGACAAAGCTAAGCACTTTTTAAAGATTATTTCTCGTCATGCCCAACGGCTCAATTTGATCATCGAAGACCTTTTGATTTTGTCCAAGATTGAAAACCAACAAACCTTGGCCTCGAAGTGGGAATTTGCTGTTTTGCAAGATGTTATGACGGGAGCCGCGAACGTCTGCCACAAAAAGCTGACCAAGAAAAAAATCTTACTGGCCTGGGCTGTACCCGAGAACGAGGTTCAAGGCTACTTTTACCCGCTGTTGCTCGAGCAAGCGCTGGTGAACCTTTTAGACAATGCCGTCAAGTTCTCGTCCGAAGGATCGCAAATTTTGTTAGGCCTCAGTATTTCGGGGGGTGAAGCCACGCTCTTTGTCGAGGACCAAGGCCCTGGAATTCCCGAAAAAGAAAAAGAACGAATTTTTGAACGCTTTTACCGTACCGAACGAGGACGTGAAAAGGAAGGCACCGGCCTAGGTCTGTCGATCGTCAAACATATCATTGTTTTGCACCGAGGTCGGGTTCAGGTCGAAAGCCCCCCTCCCCGCCAAAAACAAGGCACTCGCTTTTCGTTGATCTTTCCGTGTCAGGCACCTGTCACCGCGACCGATAGCTAAGCGATTTTGAAGCTGAACTCTCGACTACCCTGTTCTATTCAAGGAACGAGGTGGTTATGGAAGTCTATGGGTTTGTGCCCTTGGGTTACGAGGGAGAATTAGTTCGTGTCGAGGTCGACCTTCGCCCGGGGATTCCGGGGATGGATATCGTAGGCCTGCCTACCGGTGCGGTACGTGAAGCCAGGGAACGGATCCGCATCGCCTGGCGACGCTCGGGGTTGAGTTTTCCTCAGCAGAGAATTTTGATTAACCTTTCACCGGCAGACCTGCCAAAAAGCGGGTCGGGCTTTGATTTACCTATGGCGTTAGCCCTTTTGGCCGCCAGTAGTTCTCTGCCAAGTACGGTTCCAGCCCTGTTAGCTGTGGGTGAACTCGCCTTGGATGGTCAACTGCGGGGGGTTCCCGGTGTTCTTTCGGCGTTGGCAAGGGCTCGAGAAAAAGGGCTCTTGGTGGCGGCACTTCCTTCAGTCTGCCGTGCCGAGGCTGAGGCTGTCGAGGGGTTTCATATCGTCTCGGCCCCCTCTTTTGCCCCCTTAGTCGAAGAACTGAAGCAACAACAGGCCTCAACGACGCAAGGAGTCACAGCCTTACCAGGGTATTCACCCCTGCCAGGGCTCTGGCCAGGGTGGACACCCAGGCCCAGTGTCTTTCGCGCCTTACTAACCGCCGCAGTTGGAGGTCATTCCTGTTTGTTATATGGACCGCCAGGCGGTGGTAAAACCGTTGCTGGTCGGTACCTGCAAAAGCTCTTACCCCCCTTAGAACCGCAAGAAGCCTGGGAGGTGGCCCGTTTGAAATCGTTGCGGGGCGAGATCAATACCGTATACCCCCAGCCACCGTTTCGATCACCCCACCATGCGGCAAATGTGGCAGGCTTAGTAGGGGGAGGCAAAGCCAACGAACCAGGCGAGGCGGCGTTAGCTCATCGAGGAGTCTTGTTTTTAGATGAAGCTCTGCAGTTTTCGCCTAGCTTTTTGCAAACTTTGCGCGAGCCCCTCGAAGAGGGTCAGGTCAGCTTAGCACGAGCGGGAAGGCAACTCGTTTACCCGGCGCGGTTCCAGTTGGTTCTTACCGCCAATGCCTGCCCCTGTGGGCAAGCCGGACGACGCGAAGGGGTGTGTCTGTGTGGGCATGTCGCTATTCGCAAATACTGGGACCGCTTGGGGGGAGCACTCATGGACCGTGTGGATATTCGCCTCTTTTTAGAAGCGGGCGAAGAATACCCTCCCGAAGGTAAGGTTAACCTGAGTCACGAGCGTCAACGGTTAGAAAATGCCCTGGAACGAAGGCGAGCCCGACTGGGGCAAGAGAAAAATGCTTGGCGAGACTGGGGAGAACTGCAAAAGTCAGTCATCTTGACCAGCCGTCAACAGACCTTTTGGCGAGAGGGCGTACGGCGCGAAGCTTGGTCTGGCCGGGGCGCGGTAGCCCTCTTGCGCCTGGCAGTCACTCTGGCGGACCTCGATAACCGCCCTAGTCTGAAAGACGAGGATTTAGAAGAAGCCCTCTGTTTGCGCAAAGCCCAAGGAGAGGAATACTGGCAAACTTAGTGGCCTTTATGCGGGGAGGTTCCTTTTTTCTTAGGACGAGGTACCCTTCAGCTGGCGAGTAAACCAACCCGCCAAGGCCATCATCCGGTTGCGAAAGGACTTGTCTTTAGTATGTTCCAAGCCAAAGAACTGGATGGTTTTGGCACCCATGACGGTGTAGACCGCAATCTTGTCTTTAAGAAACGTGATCGAAAAGGTCATTTGAAAATCACCGGCACCAACCAAGGGTACGAAGAAATAGGTCAAGGGGTCGACGTTTTTCATGGTAACAAAAAAGCCATCGGGTTGAGCGGTGATTTCGATCGAGGTAAAGCCGTCCCCAAGTTTGTTATCTTTTTGAAAAACCACCATTTTGAGGTAAGGCGGAATTGACGTAAAGTGGGCATCGGGGAGCCTGTCGGCTTTTTCGGGGGCCGAAACCCGGTAGCTATCGAGAATCAGGGTTTCCCAATCTTTGCGCATGGTGGACCAGTAGGTGGTACCCTTCATTGTGCTGACGGCATTCATGGCGTTGAATGCCGATAACAAACGCTCTGACAAGGGTTTATTAGCATCAGGAGCATTGAGCACCGTCAAAAGTTCCGCCGAAACCGTCGTTGTTCGCCCCTTCCATGCCTGAGCTTCGTTTAAAGCCCAAGGGCCAGCCGAGTACAAAGCAAGCGACGAGACGTTATAGGCGGAGTCAAGAATCTCACCTTTTTGCGCCAGCGTTGCACGGTCTGAATCTGATAAAAAATTGAGCCAGGTTTGAGAGTCTGGGAGGGCGGCTTGTCCCCAAGCTAACCCTGCCATTAGGCTTAAGATTGCCACGAGCGTTTTCTTCATGATAAAATCACGATACGGAAAAGGGGGACTTTCTGCAAGTCATTGTCTTTACGGGCGGCGGTACGGGCGGCCATGTTTACCCCGGCTTAGCGGTCTTAGCTCAGCTTAAACAGCTGACCTCAGCCCGGTTGCTCTGGATCGGTTCCCACGATGGCCTCGAGAAAGCCCTGGTTGAACAGGCGGGTGTAGAGTTCTACGGCATTCCGTCGGGCAAATTGCGCCGCTACCTGTCGTTTAAAAACCTCACCGATCTGTTCAAAATCCTTCAAGGCTATTTTGCGGCCCGCAAGCTCTTAAAACGTCTCAAACCTAGCGTCGTATTCTCGAAAGGGGGGTTTGTTAGTGTTCCCCCAGTCTGGGCGGCTCGCTCACTAAAAATTCCGGTCGTGAGTCACGAGTCGGACTTTGACCCCGGGTTGGCCACCAAGCTCAACCTTAAGTCGAGCCGTTGGGTGTGCGTCCCCTACCCCGAATCGGTCCAGCATTTTCCTGCCAGCGTACGCGAGCGCCTTTTAGTCACGGGCAACCCTGTCCGCTTAGAATTTTCACAACCCAACCCCGAGACTCTGCGTCAGGCTTGGTCCTTGCCACAAGGCGTTCCCCTTGTGGTCGTTCTAGGAGGAAGCCTAGGGGCCGTCCAGATCAATGAACTGATTAAAGCGCGACTAGAACAATGGGCAGGTAAGGTGTTCGTGATTCACCAGACCGGTAAGGATTGGACACCACCTGCCGATACAGCATGGTACCGTTCCAGGCCGTTTTTTTCCACCGAAATGCCCAATCTGTATGCGTGCGCCGACGTGGTCCTTGGTCGCGCCGGGGCGGGAACTTTGTGGGAAGCCTGCGCGGTTGGGGTTCCCCTGCTCTTGATTCCCCTCGAAGTCGGCTCACGCGGTGACCAAGTACGCAACGCGCAATTCTTTTCGAACCGGGGTGCCGCCGAGCAGTGGACACCAGGTGAAGGCGAGGCACAATTTGACCGAAAGCTTCAAGACCTGTTAGACCACCCCGAAAAACGAACCCAGATGAAGAACGCCCAAAAAGCGTTTTCTGGAACCCAAGCTACAATGGTGATTGCAAAAAGAATTTTGTCTTGCATGGAGACCGAGCCACTTGTACGATAACCTTTTGTTCCAGAACCGGTTAACCAGTCTGCTCACCCAAGAAGTGCAAACGGCCTCGTTCCCCCCGGGTGTTTTATTTCATGGTCCAGCCCGATCCGGGAAGCTCACCGTGGCCTTGGAAACAGCACGGGCTTTGTCTTGTGACAAAACCGGTGAATGGTCCTGTTCTTGCCCGGCCTGCCGACTACACCGTACTTTAGATTATCCGGACCTCATCTTGACCGGAAACAAGAATTTTTTGCCCGAAATTTTGGCGGGAAGCCAGTTGTTATTGACTAAGCCTTCAGAAGCCCGCCGCTTTTTTTTAATCCGTGCAGTCAAAAAATTGCTCAAACGGTTTGACCCACTGTTGTGGGAGGGCGACGAAGCCAAGTTAAAATCCGCCTGGAATCACCTTGAAGCCCTCAACGACTTGCTAGAAACCCTCTACCCACCGGTGCCAATTGCCGAAGCGTCTCAGCTGGAATTACTGTTGCCCAAAATTGAAACGGCATCACAGGCGTTGGTAAAGGTTCTGCCTGGCTCGGGCATACCGATTCAGCAGGTTCGCCGGTTATCGGCCTGGGCACGTGGAACCAGCACGCAAAAGGCCAAATTTGTCCTTTTAGAAAACGCCGATAAGATGCAAGAATCGGCCCGCAACGCCTTGCTGAAAATTCTAGAAGAACCCCCCAAAGGCACCTATTTCATGCTGTTAACCAGCCAAAAAGGGGCCATTCTTCCGACCATTCTTTCTCGCGTGCGAGCCTTAAGCCTGGTGGAACGCACCTCGGCAGAACAACAGCAGTTACTTTCGACCCTGTTTCATGTACCCACCGGTGAAGTTCCTGATTTGGTTTCGTACTTTCAAGCGTTCGAGACCGATAAGCAGGGTGGTTTTGAAGCCTTGGCGGAGACCTTCTATACGTCGCTGACTTCACCAGTGTACCCATTCGACGAGCAAGCTAAGTTTTGGGCTGAAGAAGATAACTTTACAGCCTTTTTGCAGGCTCTGGTCAAACCCTTGACCAGAGAACGCCCCCCTGTTCGAGAACCAGACCGAGTATTCCGCTTAATTCAAGAAACCTCGACCAGGCGCGACCAGTTTAACCTATCGGCCTCGTTATTGATTGAAACGCTGTTTTACCGGACGAGGCAAATCCAGTGAGCCGGTTTATCAAAAAGGCTCTCGAAAAGCTCCCCCGTCTCGATAAGGGCCAGCTGGGCGAGTTATTAAAAGACATTGTCGCTGAACACCAACTCTACGAGGCCAGCTTGCAATCCATTCCCGGCGGGTTGGTTGTCTTATCGTCCGACAACAAGGTGCGGTTTCATAACAAGGCGGCAGAACGATTTTTGGGCCTGTCGACTGGTGTCGAAACCTCCGAGAAGCCGATTTGGAACCTCCCGGTTGACCGCGAGGTGGCCGAGTACCTGAGACAAACCCTTAACTCGACAGAACCTATGGTTGCTCGAGAGTTTACTTTTGATGCGCCCAACGGCCCCCGGGTTTTAAATTTTCTTCCCCTTCCGCTTTTAGAAGATGGGCATATCCAAGGGGCCCTTATTTTTATTCAAGATGTTACCGAGCGCAAGAGTCGTGAAAGCCGCCTGAGGCGGGCTGAGAGTCTGGCGAGTTTGACCACCCTTGCGGCGGGTGTTGCCCACGAAATTAAAAACCCCCTGGGGAGCATAGGCATTCATATTCAGCTCATTCAACGGGCCTTAAAAAACCCGACGTCGAGTGCTCTGGCGACCATGGCCAAGGACCTGGACGTGATCAACGAAGAGATTTCGCGACTGAACGGCATTGTGGTTGATTTTTTGTTTGCTGTTCGCCCCATGGATACCAACCTAGTGTTGGGGAGTGTCGGCAAGATTCTTAAAGACCTCTTCGAGTTCATGGACGAGGAGCTTGCCCAAGCCGGTGTCCACGTCAAATTAGCTCTGTCCGACGGCGACGATACGGTCTTGTTAGACGAGCGTTTTTTAAAGCAGGCATTTTTAAATATCGTCAAGAATTCGCTTCACGCAATGCCCGACGGCGGAACTCTGACGGTCACGAGCAAACGAACGGTTTCGGGTTTAGAAGTTGTCGTTACCGACACGGGCTCGGGAATTCCCTCCGAATTACTCGAAAAAATCTTTGAACCCTACTTTACCACCAAAGATTTTGGGTCGGGACTGGGCCTGACGATGGTCTACAAGATTGTTAAAGAGCATGGTGCGGATATCCGCGTCACCTCAAAGGTCGGTGTGGGTACGGCCGTGACGATTTTATTTCCCTGGCCGGCACGAACGCCTCAACTCTTAGATTTCAAAGGAGAGGTCCCTTGAATCTGACGATTTTAGTGGTCGACGATGAAAAGAATATCCGCGAGGGGCTGATACGTGCCCTAGAACTGGATGGTTACGAAGTGCTGGGTGCCGAGGACGGCAAACAAGCCTGGGAGCTTGTGCAAAAACGGCCCGTCGACTTGGTAGTTACCGACCTCAAGATGCCCCGTCTGAGCGGTGAAGAGCTGATTAAGAACATTACCTCGACCCAACCCAACCTCCCGATCATCGTTCTTACAGGACACGGGACTGTCGAAAACGCGGTAACGGCCATGCGCCATGGTGCCTATGACTTTTTAACCAAACCGGTGAACTTGGACCGGCTGTCCCTGCTAGTCAAACGCGCCCTCGAAACACGGGTTTTAGCCAAAGAACACCAGGCCCTAAAAGAAGAGGTAGAAAAGCTCGAAAAAAAGCGACAGTTTGCGCAGATCATTGGCAAGTCGGCGCAGATGCAACGAGTGTTTGAGGTAATCAACCAAGTCGCCAGTACCAGAGCTTCGGTACTCATTACCGGCGAAAGTGGTGTGGGTAAGGAACTGGTGGCCGACGCGATTCACCACCTTTCGGACAGACGCGAGGGACCCTTTATTAAAACGCACTGTGCCGCGCTTACCGAAACCCTACTAGAAAGCGAGCTCTTTGGTCACGAAAAAGGTTCGTTTACCGGTGCCGTTGGACAAAAAAAAGGTCGCTTTGAACTGGCCGACGGTGGTTCCATTTTTTTGGATGAAATTGGTGAAATTAACCCCAGCGTTCAGGTCAAACTCTTGCGCGTTCTTCAAGAAAAATCGTTTGAACGGGTCGGTTCTGAAAAGTCGTTAGAAGTGGATGTGCGAGTCATCAGCGCCACCAACCGCGACCTCAAAAAAGAAATTGCGGCCGGACGCTTTCGCGAGGATCTTTACTATCGCCTCAACATTGTGAATATCCATATTCCGCCGTTGCGAGAACGTAAAGAGGATATCCCACTGCTGGCCGCCACCTTTTTAACCGAGATCGCCGAAGAGAACCATAAGACCATTGAAGGGATTGACCCCAAGGCCCGCCTGGCCTTGTACAACTACTCTTGGCCTGGCAATGTCCGCGAGCTACGCAACTGTATGGAAAGCTCGATTGTTCTTTGCAAAGGCAACATCATCACCTTCGATGACCTGCCCCCTGCGGTTCGTACCGCCGATGACGGGCAGTATATTCGCCTTGAAGTGGGCGTCAGCATGGACCAGGCTGAAAAAGAGATAATCCGCCAAACCTTGATTCACTTGCGTGGCAATAAAAGCCGGACGGCGGAGGTGTTAGGGATAGGCCGCAAGACCCTACATCGTAAATTGCACGACTACAATTTGATTGAAGAGTTCGGCAGTTCTGATACGTAAAACCAAGTGGAAGCACTAGATAATAGAACACGCGGGTATTTGGTAGAAAACAGGGTCAACACTCATGACAGTCTGAAGGTTGGTGTCGTGAGGCTGGGGGACGCAAGCACCTCAAGCTAGAAGTAGACCCGAAATCAGGCTTTATCGTTCAAGTAAAATCCCTGGATTTGCGTAACAAATCTTGAGGTAAGTATAGCAAATGCTGAGAATTATTCAAGTCTTGGGATTGCAGACGACTAAAAATCCTTGTACCTACAGGGAATTTAGACTGCTCACTTTTCTGCTCACTTTTGGACACAAGATTGGTGTATCGAACTGCTTGTGGCAGGGGTGAGTCATTTTCAGCGAGCCAATCGCTCAGATTCTTTTCCTTCCATTGGAGCATCAAATTGGTATCTTGAAAAATACCCACTTCCACGCCAAGGGAATTATTTCGCAGCCGCATTCGGCGGTTTGAGACCAACCCCTGCAGGCGAATCTCGAAGGGCCATGCACCTATGGTGCACTCCTTCATCTGTCACGTAGTTACGGACAAAACTTAACCCTTGCGGGTTTCATTTTCCTCCTCGTGGCACACACTGGATGTTAGATGCTTCATAAGAATAGCATCACGCCGATGACCACCAGAATTAGTGGAATATAGAACATGTTCAAAGGGACTGAGAGCATTGAATTCAACCAAGAAGCATTCCCTTTCGCGAATGACTCTGTGTTCATGTCAAAATCGCTCGAAGCGGTTGAAGACTTTCTAACCGAGTCATATAGCTCCCTAAATTGTCGCTCCTGACTCAGGAAATAACCGTTAAGCAACCAGAAAAACGGAACGATGAAATAGGAAATAAGTACAAACTTTGGATTTGTGTCCTTGGCGGCCAACCCGAATATCGCGGCTACGAGAGTGACGGCCCAACCTTTCAGCAGGAACGAACAATTAGCCATCCGTGCGATCACTCCCTGAATTAGTTCGAGGTGTTTTTCCTTATTCATGGTTGCCCCCACTTCCAAGCTCCTAGACACTACTATACAGACTGTTGAGCGCTTCAAATTTCGAAGGATGGTCTTGATCCAGCCATTCCTTGACAATATCAAAGTCGAGCGGTGTGAGATGAACTGTGTTGATATCATAACTAATATCAGGCATTGCATCGGAGAATACACTATCCATAATCCGTGACTTCTGAACCCTTCGGTGTTCGTCGGGCGTTCTCTTTTCGACCAGTCGGGACATCTCGATTTCTGCATATATCCAAGGAGAGATTGTCTCGGCTTTCGTGCTCGGGGTGATAATGTCTTTAGGCCGAACAGAGTTTGGCGTATTAAGAAAGAACAAGCACTCAGTATTGTATATCATCCTAGAAAGTGCAACCGAAAGCATCATATGGACATGGCTAGTTGAGAGGTTTCGCAAATCATAGTCGTAAAGTTCCGTCTGTGAATTATAGCAAAAAGATTTGTCGATGGCTTTCAGCAAGTCGTTTGAGTAGCCCCAAACACACTCATCTATAAAAGAAATAATCTGATGCTTTTCATAGAGCCAACCCGCAAGGGTTAAAGCGGTCTCAAAATCTTTGTGCGAGTGAGAAATAAAAACATCCGTCTTAATCGATGGGAACCAGCTCGCAGATAGTTTCGTTCCATCAAGATTCCCGTTTGGAAGTCGATACTGTGCCAGGTTTGAGTCGATAGTAGATTTGAATTCCTTGTACATTTGAAGTCCAATATCGTACTTTTTATCTCGCTCGACAGTGAGGTCAAGATTGTACGCTTTGTGCATATTTTTCCTCCGCCCGGGTCGAGTAGACGCGTTTTTCCCTCAAGTCCGGAGACTCTCTTCGCAGATCGCCAGCACCCCTCACAGAACCTTACGTGGCAGTCTCCCGTCATACAGCTCTTCGATTATGCACCTTCTACAACCCTTTCTCCATTGCATCAACCTTGGCCGAAATCCTAGCAATCGTCAATTCTGAAACCGTACCCTAAGTTTCGCCCACCAAGGAGGACTTTTCAAGCCTCAGGAGGTTGTAAGGTCCGGCGGCTTCAACTACTGACGTGTACTCCTCTCTACTTTTGGTTCCCCGACAATAAACGTTGAGAATCATGAATTAACTCCTGTACGCAGATTTCGAGGGGCCCGCAAGTTTCCTCACATCCCTCATCACTAGCAAAGTTACGAATAGACCTCCATCTTTTTGTGAATTAGGTGCTCTCTCGTGGCACACGGTTGAAAACAATGTTAGCAGAAATTCCTCATCCCCCATAGAACTTTTTTAGTCCTTCAACCAACAATGCGGGAGTTACTTGAAGAGTAGCCGAGATGGCGCCCTCGGAGATTTTACTAAGCATCTGCCCAAGCCAAATATTGACTTTCTCTCCGAATTTCGACTTCTCTCTCGGACCATCAGTTGCCACTGCTCGCTCAAGTTCTTCGATCTCAGATTTGCCTATGCCTATGTTCTTTAGGAAGGCGCTCAAAGATTCGAAGTCACCTGCTTTGACAACAATATCCGACTGAGTGACGGTTTCGCCGCTTGCGACAACATTATGACTACCATAAACATTAACGTTGAAGATATTACGTACCTTGGCAGAAGTTGACTCCGTCAATGGTTTTGACGAATCCACTTTTACTTCCTTAAGCTCGATTAGGAAGTCTAGAAGCTTGTTCTTAGAGTTTTCAATGATTCCCGTGAACATCGACTTTGAAATCATTTGCTCTGCATCTACCAAGACCTGCCCACCCCTCATTTGAATATACTCGCGAGAGGCAATTATGACTTCTGCGGGCCACTTTCTCGTTAGCTTTCCTTCCTTTGTTTTTACTAGTTCACTCAATTCGGAAATGCTTTCGTGAACAGGATAGTTTTCCGCGAAGTCTCTAAGAAAGTCTGGTAGATTTAGCGTCGGCAAGACTACATTTTTGACACCGCTTCCAAATGGACCGGAGAAGGTCCCAAGACTTTGTACATGAAGCTTCCGATATTCAGGAAGTACCCCTCCAGATCGGTAGCCTTCCAACTCCCCTTTCAACCATTCCTTCATCTCGGCAATAGATAGTTCAGAGGCAATAAGTTTCGCCTTTCGAAGCGACGACAGAAAGTCTTTTCGTTCCTCTACTAGTTCTGTGATCAGTTCATTTATCACCAGTTTCCTCCTCGCCCGAAGGGTCCCGACAACGCCTAGTTAGCATGTAATTTCGGTACTATATTATCATGTTAAGTCGAGTAGGCTGGGGGTATTTCACCCCCAGCCTCCCACAGAACCGTACGTGACAGTCTCCCGTCATACGGCTCTTCATATACTTTCCCTTACGGGAGATTTAGCAGTGTCCGACAGGCTCATCCCGTTGCCAGTTGGTCTTCACAGGTCAGCCTGGTTATGTCAGTCCCTTCGATCCATCTCCATTACTGAAACTTCAACACTACTACGAGCCGACCAGACCCCATTTCCCTCTACAAGGCTAACACCCGTAGCCAGGATTACTGCATTATCGATCATTTTTGCCAAGGAAGCATTCCAACCCGTGCTATTTTCTGAAAGGACGTCAGCATTTGACGCGTTAGCGATTTGAAAGAATAGCTTTGTAAGTTCCAAGTATTTTTCTGCACTTTCTCCGGTGTTCCCATAGATGTAGTTTAAAGTGTTTGTTCTATCCATGGGTACCAATAGGTTTGGAAAGACAAAATGAAGAAACTTTGAGTTTGATACCAGCTTTGACCCGGTCTGCATAAGATGTAGGCTCTCATAAATTTTTCTTAATGGACTTCTTACTTTTTCGAAAGTTGTAGCGCGGATTTCAACCCCAACTTTTTCCAGGTCTTCAAATAGCGTCATGCAACCAGCTATTCTCTTGGTGAACGCTCTAAAATCAAGCATTTTTGCCCCGCGACTATTCATGTCCCAAGAAACGAGCGTTGCATACAAGAGTTCCAGATTGGACTCAACAGAAAGGAAACTTTTAACAGATTTTTCTTTAGACCGCACGTCCAATACTCGTCGATAGAAATGCAATGATGGACCTTTCCGATAGCTGGTATCTATCTCGTTTATTCGCCCGCGGAGGATTTCGAGTAACTCTCCCTTCTTCTCTTCAACGTTTTTTATCAATTTCCTTAATCCTCAACCAGCCAAACTTCATCCAACTTGACCTTTTCAACTACGTCCGTCCTTGCCAGTTTCTTTGCAATCCTTTGCAAGTACCGAGTCATTGCCTCCCTGTCGTTCAGTTCTGAAACAGTGATACTCACTACAAAGTAATCCAGGTCCTCCAGTGCCCCTCTCAGAACTTCATCAATCTTTGCACGGTTCGAGTCCCCATGGTTTTGCTTGCCCATGCCGTCAAGATAAATGCAAACACCCTTGGCGCCGATTTCATTCATAGGAATGTCGTAATAGAAATCAGGCGTCGTTTTATTCAGCGGGCGATTCAGTTGAATGGTTTTCTGTGTCTCGGGTTGTGGGAAGCCAGCCTTCAACAGAAGCCGCTCTAATCGAAGTTCCGGATTATTCACTGGTCTGACTAGGCCCAATGTTGCTGGCATTTTGGGAGGAATCTCATGGCCCTCAGCCAAGGTCCTTCCCAGTGTGGTTAGAACTTCAATCGCTTTGTGCCTATTCAAGTACCTGTGGTAGAAAGCATTTCTGAAGTTCTTCAGACAATCGACGCAGGCGCTTTGGCAGGCGGATGAGCAGTGGTCCACTAAGTCCAAAGTTTTGTCAAAGATTTCGTCCCATCGAGTAAGCATTTGGTCCAAAAGACCTGAACCACCAGGCATCGGGTCATAGAGAAGGATTTCAACTTTGCCGTTGCCGGTGAGGTCCAAAATCTGGAGGTCTTCCAATCCCATTTCCAGAACCCTGGTGGCCCCCTGCCGCAATGCCTCAACCGTTGAAAAGGCCTGTTCGAGGTCAGCGAAGCCCTGGAATCTGATTGAATGTGAAATGCAGTCCACATGGAGGGCCAAAGAAGTGAACTGTGCATGACAGTACTGGCGATGGCGTTCCCAGAACTTATTGAGTTCCGCGGTAGAGGAATAGGGCGAAACGCTTTGGCCGCAGATGTGGCAAATCGGATAGCCGATTTCTACTTCCCCCCCCTTCATTGGACCAATGTTGACTTGCCGGAACCGGAAGTTCTTCAGGTATTGAAGATTAAGATTCGACCACGAAAAGGCTTTGCCACCCTCATGCCGGTCCTGCTCGATGCCCCGAATCTCACTTCGGAGCTGAAAACGGGTTTCTTCTTCATCTGAAATTCGGCTTGAGTGAAGGATTTCCACGTCACCGAGTTCCATAGAAGGAACCTGGTCCTCGGACAGTTGACCAAAGTGGTTGCTGTCCGCTTTACCGATTTCGGTGAGACCTTGAGACGCTTTGTCGTAGAAGAAGAGCAATGGAGGGTCTTCTTTGAGCTTGAATCGACGAGGGATGTACTTTTGGCCCAGGGCATAAAGTTGATTCCCTGGGAGGAACTCTCTAAGCGCCAGAACGGTATTCCTTCGGAAGTTGAAAGTGTACTTGTCATTGATGTGCCCTTCTGGACCAATGAAATCGCCCAGGACCGAACCGGTATCCAAACCATAACCTGGAAGGAATCCTTCAGCGGCGAGGTAACTCAACGTTAGACTTTCTTCGCTGAGACTTTGAGGGTCTATTTTTCCCAGAAGTGGCCCTTTTAGCGCGTCAAGGTATTGCTCCAATCGTTTCCGGATTGCCTTGTCCATAGGGTCGGAAAGGAAGCCTTCAATGCCCGCTTTGTTGCTGAGTTTATTCAACTGGGTTGTGGCCCATTGGACCCGCTCAAAAAGGTGATTGATTTGGCGTTGGAGTTCCTCCCCGGTTTTGACCAACGCATCATGTATGAAAGTAGGTTCAGCCATTTCTTTGTCTTCTGGCGGCCATGTTTGGCTGAAGATTGTTTCAACGTACCTCTGGAGGTCCCTCAAGTGCTTCTTAATCAACGTATCCAGAGATTCCACCAGGTAAGGAGTTTGACGAATCTGTTTACTTGGCTCCCAAACATAGAAGCCCGTGAACTGAGGGAAGCAGTTTTCAAGGACTTTCTTGACTTCGTCACGTTCTTTCTCTTCGTAACCTGAAGACCTTTGGACTGCATAAAAATAGGTGAGCACAGCAGAGTGGATGTGTTTTTGGATGAGAATGGAATTCTTGAGGTTAAAGCTAGGAGGGTAAATCTGGCCCATGAGCATTTTCAACGGCTCTTGGAAGTAGGCCTGGTCATGGGAGGCAGGGCGGGCATAAGTGATGTCCACGGCCATTCGATGTCGACGACCTGCTCTTCCTGCCCTTTGCCAGTAGTTGGCAGGCAAGGGAGGTACGTTTCTCATTAGGACCGCATCGAGGGCTCCAATGTCGACACCCATTTCAAGGGTCGGGGTGCAAACAAGAGTATTGACGCTCCCAATAGGGTTCTTGAACTGCTGTTCAACTTTCTCCCTTTCTCGACCTGGAACCTGGGCTGAATGCTCCTCAGGCTTCAAAAGAGCCAGGTCCTGCTCCAGCATAAACGTGTTGAAGTCGTCGAGGCTTTCCTCAGAAAGGCTGAGTTCACCGCCACACCGGTAGGAGGGGCACTTCATCCCCGGGGAAGGACGTGAATAGCTTTTACGGCAGGTTTGACACGCGTACTTTGCCTTTTGGCTGGTGAGCTTGAGTTTCTGAACATCAATCTGGTAGCCCCCTTGGGTGCCTTTGATGATGTTGCCCCCGGAGTATTTCAAATCCACCGGAACCAGAACCTTGGCGTCGTTGGTGAGGTATTGCCAGAGTGCATCCACAAAAGGCGTTAGGGTGCTCAGGCTCGCAGTCACAAGGCCCGGGGACCACTTCTTCATCATGTTAGTCAGCGGGCTGTCTCCATTCTTGGGGAGCATCTGGACAATGTTGTTTACCTTGTCACCGTCCTCCCTTATGACTTTCACAGCTTTAGGAGGAGCCTTGAAAAGCGGAAGAAGGCCAAGTTGAACTTCCTGGTCCGTCCGTTCCCAGGTCCTTGAAAACAAGTAGATGATTCCATCGACCACACTGTTCTGGCTTCGCCTGAGGTTATCCAGGTACTGGATAACCCCGAGTTCCAGGTCTGCCTGGGACATTCCAAGCTGAGGTGCCCAGAACGCAAAAAAGTCATCATTCCGAGAAATACCTTCATAACTAATCCGCAATCGCCCCCAAGGCTCAAGGCCCATGTTGTCCTTGAAGGAATGGGTCAGCTCCCGAAGGAGGTGAATTCGGAGAAGCTTCTTCCTCCAGGTCTTGTGTTCCCTGGAAGAACGGTCAGGGAAGTTGTCCCAAACTTCTTTGAGCAGGGATGAGGATAGGTCCTTGTTGCGTTCCATCGTATTGTCGAGCACATCGACCAGGTCCGAAACGAGAAGGCCGTTGTCCTTCTTTAGTTCGTCGTAGAAGATTTTGAGGATACGGAACCGCCGCGCCCTATCCTTCATCCATCCAGCTTGGAAGGCCGCATCCTGACGGTTATCTGCAAAGACCAATAGCTTTTGATTTTCTGCATGTTGAATCATCGCCTGTGCGAGAATGTGAACGTCGGATGCGGTGGTGGCTTTAACTGGTCGGGTGGGCTCACGATAGGGACCAAAAAAAGAGGTTCCTTGTTTTTTGCAGGAAACGCAGGTACTGAGCTGTCCATCAAGTTCAGGTTTTGTTTGAATGGCCAAAAGTTCAAGCAACGAGTTGTCCCGGGCGCAACCGGGGCACGTCCTTTTGTCTTCGGAGGAAACCACGCCACAGTGGCGGCAGAAGTGTACCTTCCAGGTTCTAGGCGGAGCATCCTCGGGAGCATCGGATTCGGGCAGGTAGCCCCCATCCTGGTCTTCCAAATCCTTGATGAGCCGATTGGTTAAAAGCAGGCGCATTCCTTCAGCATTCGATTCCCAATAACGACCAGTCGGATGAAGGAGTTTGCCTCCACCGAGGTCGCCATTTTTCCCATAGATAAGGTCATCGAGGTGGTGTTCAAAATAGTGCTGGCCACAACCGGTACATGTTAGGATGGGGAGGGGAACCAGAGGGTTGGTATTTTCATCCTTGGACTGGTCCTCACCCGAAAGCCAAAGTTTGGGGTGGCTTTCGGGGAAGGTCACCACGCCACCCAGGACCCCTTTGATAAAGGAGTGAATCACTGGTCTGAGGAGCGGTCTTTTATCCTTTCGAGCTGCAGCTCCAAGAGCAAGCCACAAAAGGACTTCCTCTTCTCCGATGGGCCTTTCGGCCATTTTGGTCAGTTCAGCCTTGATGTTTTCCAGAGAGTCAGGAAGCTTCAATCGTTGGGAGAGGAGGAATGGAATGTCTCTTTCCCTGAGGAGGTCATAAAGTTGAGTACTCCAATCAGAGGTCATTGTCTGACCAAAAACGCCTTGGAATACATCTTCAAGGATGGACCGGGCATTGGTGTTCTTTTCATCTACCTCAAGAGCTGAAAGGCTGTCCAATGCTCCCTTAAGCATCGCGGTGGTGTTGGCTTTCGGAGATGTAGGGAGGGGGTGTTCAGACCATACGCTTGTTGTGTCGGCATATTCTTCACCGACGAGTTCGACACTATGCCTAGGAACCCCAAAGAATCGGGAAGCAAAGTCCCGACCTGCTTCCACGCCCCGGATGGGGTCGGCAATAGTTGCAGATGTAGCAACGCAAACAGAATCTTTTTCGGTTTTGCCGCAAAAGGCCCGGAGCCTGCGTATCAGTACTGCTGTTTCCGCACCCATGGCACCGCTGAAAGTATGGGCCTCGTCAAAGACCAGGAAGTCCAAGCGGGCATTGTTGAAAAGCTCTGCATCCTTATCCCGGGTGAGCAGGAGTTCAAGCTGTTTGACGTTGGTCAGGAGGATTCGTGGTTGGCCACCCTGTTCGCGCATTTCCTCCCGGCTGCAACGCTCCTCCACGGGATGGACTGCGGTGCTTTCTCCTTTCCTCCGGCGAGATTCCACCGCATTCCGATAGGTGGCACGACTGTCACCACTTTTCAGCTTTGTCCCCGAAACATCACTGGCTTTTTCTGGGGTTGAACCGGTATACATGCCAAAGGTCACCCCAGACCCAGCCAGAAGTTCTCTTAAACGCAGGAGCTGGTCTTCAGCCAGGGCATTCATAGGATAGACGATGACGGCACTGATACCAGCCGGGGCCCCTTCATCTCGCAGGGTTAAGGCTTTACTGATGATGGGATAAAGAAAACATTCGGTTTTGCCGGACCCGGTCCCGGTAGAGATGATGGTACTCTTTCCTGAAGTGATGGCCCGGATGGCTTTTTCTTGGTGACCGTAGACCTTGGGATAATCCGAGAGCTGTGACAGGTGGGGATGAAGGACTTTTTCAAGTCCTAGTTGGTGCAGGCTGGCCCCTTCCCTAAAAGGTCGGGACAAGGAGATAAATGGCCCCTTCAAAAGTGGAGAGTTCCTGGTTGCATCCAAGTTCAGAAGTTCACGCATTTGGCTGAACAAGTCTGGGTCGGCAAACTTGTAGGTGGAGAGTTGATACTTCAAAAAATCCGAAACCACTTTTTCGGTGTATAAAACTGGATTAAGCATTGATGAACTCCTTTAGAACCCTAACTCATTTTGAAGTACTGTTTTTTTATCTTCTTTATTCGACTTGGGGCTTTCCACCTTTCCCAGGGACCGGATGTATTCAATATTCCGGGCATGAATCTGCCTTTCGAGTTCGGCCTCTTCTGGAGATTTGGTCAACTGCCAATCAAAGAACCTTGGACCCAGCCGACTGGCGACTGGTTGGTGCTCATTGGCTCTGTCATCATGCCCCAGGCAATAGTCTGCCAGCCTGAGAGTTTCAGGAATCATCCAGCCTTCGCCATTATTTTGAGCCAGGAAGGCATCCAGGCCTTTTTCCTGGAGGTCGGCAAAGGCCACTTGGGTGAGGACCGTATGCCGGAGTTCGGGGTCCAGGTCTTGGTCAACTCTCCAAAAGCCTTTGGGGTCGAGGTTTCTGGGGATGGCTCCACATGGGTGGTCACAACCGGATAGGATGTGTTTCAAGTCATCGATTTTTAAAGAATAAAGAAATGCTAAAACCGCATCAAGGATAGTCCTCAACCGTTTCCTTTCATGGGTAGACACACCAACCTTGTAAAGATTTATTTGGGTTGGAAGGTTTGAAATTCCTGAACCTGTTTTTGTCAAACGTTCAATAAGTACTTCTAGCTTCTGAATAGGTCCTGTCGAATCAAGAACTGGAATTTCAGCAGCGATAAACCAGTTAAGATGTGTCCCGGATAGCCGTTGGCGAATCGCCCAGTCGCAAACTAAGGAACCCAATGCCGCCTGAAGTTGTTGAGAACCTAGCAATGAAGATGTTAATGTTCCTAACACATTTCCACATGGAAAATCACCCAGAATAGTGGATATTATTGAGTTCTGGTTTGTTGCATTTGTCACATCTCGGAATACTATTTTCGTTGGGAATGAAAATGGTTTGTTAATATAGTAACTGCTCTGGCTCATCAAAAACTGCGGCCTTGGGACTTTTTTGTCCCATGGAATTTCTTCCCAAACGGCCCGATTACCAGCCCCAGAAACATACCCTTTAAAGGCATGGTCAAACTGATGAATCATGACCCCTTGGTACAATGGCAACGCCACATCCTTCACGTCCTCCCAAGCGATGACCCACTGCCGGTCTGCGGACAGAATGGTCTTCTCGGGTCGGGTTAAGGGACTGACAGGGCCGGAGCTGGGAAGGGGGCCCGTGTAGGGTTTCCAGTCGCCCAAGAGCCAATGACCATACTCATCCCCCCGGTAGCCCTTCGCTTCCCAGGTTTGGATGGGAGGAAAGAGGTGGCTGTCGTTAGTCATATCGAACTCTCTGGCATACTTAACACCCCATCCCTTTGGCCCTGAGTCTCCCAGGAGGATTGAGTTGGCGTAGATTTTTTCCAGGATGTCCATGTCCTTCTGGCTCTGGACTTCCAAAAACGCCAGGGACTGGGGAGAGAACTTTTGGAGCTGTGACGGGGTCACTTTAAGATATTGAGGCTGGGACCAGGACTCCAGCTTACGATTCATAAAGCTGGATTTCACCGACTCGGTCTTTCCCCCCTTCAGGACAATCAAGGCGCAAAACTTGAAAGAACCATGGATGTCAAAAATCTTTTCCCTGTTTTCAAAGGCAAAGAGCCATTCCCATCGGCCCTTTTCCAGGAAGGCTTTGCGGAGAGTGCCAGAGCCCTCATCGGAGTAGATAGAACCTGGGACAATGAGCCCCAAAATGCCGTCATTTTTGAGCAGGGTCCAAACCTGTTCCAAGAAGAGTTTGTAGGTATTAAGGTCACCGCCCCCTTGGAGGGTAAAGACCTTTTCTTCGCTTCTGAACCCAGACACGTTGGGACGGCCCATGGTGCGCCAGAGGTCATGAAGCTCAGTATTCTCCTTGGCGTTTCCCAAACTAAAAGCGGTCTTCTGGTCCACCTCAGGGTCCCCAAAGGGGTTGGCCACTTGGGTCACCCATCCTGAAAGGGCCTTGAACCTGTCCCGGTAAACATCCCAGGATTGCCGGTGGGCTGGGTTTTGAACAAAGTACTGTTCCTGGTACTTGAGACCTTCCTGCTTCCCATAGGACCGATAGAGGGGGTCAATGTTGGAAAAGAACTCTTTGGAATTTGGTTTCTGAGTTTCCCAAGGTGGATTGCCAATCAAAGCCGTAAAGCCTGTTTTAGGTCCAGTGAACACATCGGGGAACTCCCATTCCCAGTGGAAGAACCGTTCTCTCTGAGCCAGGGCTCGAACCAGAGCGCTTTGTTCATCTGTGGGACTTTTCCAGGTCCTGGGCAAAGGAGCAAGGTCTAACTTGTCGCCTGGCCAGAACCATAGAGCGCACCATAGGTCTAAATCGTCCTTTAGAGCCTGAAGAGCCGGGTTGGCGAGGATTTCTTCCTGGTAAGCTTTTTGGCGTGCCTCAACTTCATGGATAGGAAGGTTGTGGAGTTTTTCAAAGACTTTGAAGGCCTCGTTATGGAGGATGGTCAAAGTGGATTGGGTATTGGGGTCCAGTGCAAGCTGTTTCCTGGATACATCGTTTATCCAGGACCTCATTTCCTTTCGAAGGGTGTCGTCCCGAAACTTCTTGTAGGCCTCGGTCCAGGGATGTTTTTTCTCAGGTCCTTCCCGATTGAAAGCATTCAAAGGATAATGTGATAAATGATTTAATCGGCAGCCGACGAGCGAATTTCCGGACTTAAGCTTGTGGTCCAGAAACCCAAAAGGAATGTTGTAGTCCATGGTTTCGACCCAAAGGGCAAGGCGGGCAAGCTCTACAGCCAAGGGGTCGAGGTCCACTCCATACAGGCACCGCTCAACCACATGGCGCTTTAGCCGTCCCTTTAGCCGTGGTTCGAAGTCTTGGCTGTCCAGTGTAACTGGAATGGGGTCATCAGAAAAGGAACCAAGGTGGCGCCCATCAGCCAGCCGGACCAAAGTTTTGTCTCCCTGGTCCTGAAGGCGTTTGTGGTACCACAGGCTCTCATAAAGCGCCTCGGTAATGACTCGGAGCGCGCTGATGAGGAAGCTCCCTGAACCCATGGCGATGTCAGCGACCTTCAGGCTGAGGATTTCGTCAGGAGTCTTAGGTGTCCTTGATTCTGATAGGTCAAAGAGCATGGGCTCCAATGTCTTTTGGACTGTAGGAAGTGCCAACCCTGGGGGGGTGTAAAAGGTACCAGCCCCCTTTCGCGTTCCTCCCCACCTTACCAAGAACCATTCACCAGGAAGGAGAACTTGCTTGATGAGCTGTTCGGATTCTTTCAAGGAACGTGACTGGTAATCTAAATCCGACTCATTTTTCTTTTTCTTGATTCCCATGGCCTTGACGGCCTTCAAAGTCCAACCTTTGAGACGGTCCTGGATGAGGTCACCAAAAGATCGGTCTTCCAATGGAGACTCTTCATCATCAGTTTCGGGCGGCTCTTCCATTTCTTCGGTAGGAATGTCCTCGGGGATGTCATCTTCTATCCCATCATCATCGGACTTGTCTTTCGACTTGAAGGCTTTGAAGAGTTCTTTGATTTGGTCGACGTCCATGGCTTCCATGGCTGACAGGTCCAAGGCGGGTTGGGTCCCGACATTGACGAAAACCATCGCATCCGAGCCAACCTGTCGGAGTTCAAAATCGAGTAAACCTTCGTAAAGTATCCCGATGTACTCAGAGGAAAGGTCGGAGAAATCTACTGGTACAGCAGTCCGAACTGTTGCCCTCCCCTGCTTGAGCCTCATCGTAGTTTCGGACAGGAAAGTCAGGACCTGTGCGATGTTCCAGTCCGTCGGCCCATCGAAGGGGTCTTCCAGGATTCCTAAGGCCCGTTTGATGGGGTCCAGTGATTCTTTGTCCCCTGGTTCAAACAAGCCACCACCATACTTAGTCAAAGGCAGGGCCTCGTGAGAGCTTCCCGAGTAGACCAGGCGGAAGAGACTGACCAACCGGGGCCAAGCGCTCCGACCTTGCCGGAGACCTTCCTTGTGAGTGGTCCGTCGGCGCTTGAGGTCCGTCTTCAAGCTTTCAAGAGAGTAGCTTTGGGCGTACACCGGGTTGGACCTGGGCAAGAGGTCCCTGGCTTCGGCAAAGAGAATGACCACACAACGCATGACTAGTCGAACAGCGGCCAGGTAAAGGGAACGCCGGTTCTCCTCGGTGGGCTCCAGCACCTTCAGGCGCTCTGACTGACATGAGATGAGAAGTTCCACCGCTTTTCGGACCCGTTCACCCAGGTCCTTGGAAAGGGTTCCCTTTGTAGCCTTGCTTGAGAGGATGGCCTCAAAGGTTTTCTCTGGGTCGCCCAGAATTCTTCGCCAAGCTTCGCCTTGTTGGCCCAAGCCGCCCTCTTCAAACCAGGTGGCCAGGTCCCATTCGCACCATGCCTCCCAGTCCGCCCCTGCATGGACCAACCGCCAGGTCACACCGTTGCTAACCAATCCAATAGGGAAGTTCTTACGCCTCATCCATTCCAGGACCCGACTGAAGAACTTTTTGTCCCTGGCCAGTGTGGAGTACTTGGAGCGCTCTTCCTTCTCAGGGAGGAAGACCGGTATGGAGCGGTCAGGATTTAGTTTGTAGATGCGCCAGGGCTTGATGGTCTTGCCAGTGTAGGAGGCCAAAGAGTGGTCTGGCCCGGGATTCTTGTCCCATTGCGCAGAGTTCCAGCGAACCAGAATGCCAAATAGGAAGTCTGTAAGTTCTCCGGGAACCTGTTCAGGCTTTTCGATTTGGCGCTGGATGTGGAGTCGAAGGAAGTCCTCATGGCCCTTCCAAAAGGTGTCCAATGGTTCCTCAAAGTTGGAAACCTGGCTAGGAGATAGAAGGATGCCGCTATGGTTGAGACTGACCCACCAGGAGTCGGGTTCATTTGCCATTTTCGACCTCCGGGAGGATGATTTCCACTCCAATGGGGAAGACCTTCATGGCCCCAAGGAGTTCATGCCGTTGCGGCAGAATCTGGTTCAACATCCGTTCCCTTTCTTGTCTCAAATACTCCTCCAGCTCTTTGTACCTCGATTGGCGAGCCGCCAGCTCCTCATCCAAATTCCTAAGTTTAACCAGGTCGTCGTCGAGGGCTTCGTCAAAAAGGTATCCTTGGCGAATTTCAGCCTCCAGGGCGTCTCGTTCTTTCTTCAGCTTTTCGAGGGTGGTCTCTTTTCGGGCCTTGGCCACCTCAGCTATGCGCTCATCGAACTTCTGACGTTCTTCACTCAACGCCTTCGCCTTTTCCTGGGTGAGAAGAGTTTTGGTCTGATTGGTCAGCCCCTCACTCAGACTTTGGAACAGCCCCCTGATGTGGTCTGAATGTTCCTCAAGAAGTTCTTTTGCCCGATGGACCAAGGAGATATCTTCTCGGCCTTCGAATTCGCCAAGCTTTACCGAAAGACCTCCCCATCCAGAGGTAGTTAGCGGGATTTCCCAGGTCCTAACCCAATGGTGGAATGTTTCCCGCAACTGGTTCACCCCGAGTTCTTCCACTGTCAACCTGAAAAGTGCCTTGGTCTCCAAGGGAAGGGGCTCTTGTAGAACAGTCCATAAACGCCCTGTGTATTTCGGTGAGTAGCGCCGCTGATTCCAAAGGAAAAGGAACTCTTTGTAAAAGGTATGACCGAGGTGCAGGAGGACAGTATCTTTTCGTGGTCTGAAGACGGGCTTTCCTCCGGCACTGGTCATGTAGACCTGGGCGTCAAAGGCTATCGAAGGGAGTGTGCCACGAAGGTTCTTTGAGGACCCGACCCGGAGTTCTTCGTCAACAATCCCTGCCCACTTGGGGGGAATAGGGTGGCCCAAATCCCAGCGAAGGTCCTTTTCAGCTTCTTTCAGTTTCCAGGTATTTCCATCCAAGTTCAGTCCCTGCTCCAGGGTTTGAAGAAGCGTCTTTGGGGAAAGGGATAGGGCCGTCTGCATTTCTTCCAACAGATGGCTATCGCCACCAATGGTGGTCAGAGCGTTGATTTCCTGGATTTTGGCTTTTCGTTCATCCAGAGATTTGTCCAGAACCATCTCCCAGTTTGAGCTGTTGTCCCTGTCCAACAATCGACGTTGGAAGGCCCGGTCGAAGAGTTCGCCCATTGTGCCAAGGTCCTCTCGAACATGGTTGACTTTGTCCACGACCTTCCCCAGGAACTGGAGGTCCAAATCATCGTCGGAGGTGAAGTGGTACACCATCACATCCCGCGCCTGACCATGGCGGTCAAGGCGACCATTTCTTTGCTCCAACCGTGACGGGTTCCACGGAACATCGAAGTGGATGACACGCCGGGCTGTTTGCTGAAGGTTCAAACCTTCACTGGCCGCATCGGTAGCAAGTAAGATTCTCACCGGGTCTTCTGGATCATTGAACTTAGCTTTAATGACTTCACGGTGCTCCTGGTCCAGCCCACCAAAGAGGATTTGAACCCTCTGGTCAGCATCGGGCCACTTCTTCATCAGTACCGCCGCAAGATAATCCAACGTGGTCTTGTACTCGGTAAAAACAATGAGCCGCTCGTCATCCCGCCAAGCGCCCCCATTGAGGAGTTCGTCTTCAATCAACTGAATCAGTCGTTCGGACCGGGAGTCGCCTTTTTTGGGATGGGAACCATTCTCGTCAAGTCCGAGGGCCTTCAAAGCGTTTGTCACAGGAGCGATAACGGGTTCCAAGGCTTCCTTGTAAGGCTGAAGCCAAACTCCCAAGGTCTTGGTTGCTGTCCTGGCCCTGCTGTTCTTTTCCCCGTCGTCTTCCGTGTCATCCCGCAGGGCAAGTTCACCCTGACGTTGGACGTCATTCTCTGTTACTTGAAGGCCGTCATCAGAAACAACACCTTCCACCAAGCGGAACCAGGAATCGGCAAATGTGAAAGGGCAAGAAAGTAGGCGTTTCTGGAGTATTTCGAAGGCAAAAGTTCCGACCTGCTTCCGGCCCTTTACCTGGGCTGCAATCAGTCTCCTAAGGGCCAGATAAACGTCATTGAATGCCATGGAAAGGGCGATTTCCTCTTTGTGAAGGTAAAGGTGTTGTGGAATGATTTTCCTTTCGACAAACCTTTCGGGGCGTTGACTGGCCTTGTCGAGCTTGTTGATTTCACGCTTGAGGCGGCGAACAACGACTTGGCTGGCCCGTTCTTTGTCTGCCTGTTCCATCTCACTTTTTTGAGTAAATCGCACTGGGTCCAACAGCTCCAGAAGGCCAGTGAAACTTCGGGTATGGCCATTGTGCGGTGTAGCAGTCAGGAAGAGCTTATGCTCAAAGAACGGCGTTATTTGCCGGAGCATTTTAACCAGGTCGGAGTCACTGCCATAGGAAGAAGGCATTAGGTTGTGGGCCTCATCAACAAGGAGGAGGTCCCAAGGGAGCCTGGAAGTGATTTCCCCCTCCTTGGGCCTGCAAGTGCTCAGAAACTGCTCCAGGACGTCAGGCTGCCGCAGATAGTGGTAAGAGCTGATGATGCGAGGGAGGAGCCTCCATGGGTTCGCGGTGAGGCCCTGGTCCTTTCTGAGTTTGGTTGTTTCCTCTCGGTCGACAATATTGAAGTTGAGGGAGAACCTGTCCTTCATTTCACCCTGCCATTGTGGCTTGAGGAAGGCGGGCGTGAGGATGAGTACCCGGCGAATTTTTCGCCTAAGGAGCAACTCCTGGATGATGAGTCCAGCCTCGATAGTTTTCCCGACTCCAACATCGTCAGCGATGAGTAGGCTGATCCGTGGCATCTTGAGGGCCCTTAGGAGAGGTGAAAGTTGAAAATCTTCTGCCTGGAGGGAGCCAAAGAACGGCGATGTGACGGTTTGGCCTCCCCGCTTGGTTGGGTCAGCGCGGTCCAGAAAGGGTGACAAGGCACTCCACTTGGCGGCCCTAACCAATGAATGGTAAGCCGCTGGGGCCAAAGGGTCCAGACCAGTAAGGTCCCTGAGCTTTCCGGGTTCATAGGGTTTGGCATCAGCTTCCCTCTCCCAGACAACTGTATCAGTTCCGCCGCCTTCGCCCCCCTGGTACTCTACAGAGACCAGATTGAGGGTTCCTTCAGCCGAATTCGTGTTAAAAGGTTCCACAGAGGTGATTTGGCCCCACTTGGACCTCAAGAAAACTGTCATACCTGGGAGCGGGACGCTGTTTGACATGTCTCTTCCAATTTTGATGCTTATTGGGCTAGGGGCAAGATGCACTCCCAAGCCGTATTCAATCATAATCTACCGTTTACATAGGTTCAATGGGCGCACCTGGCTGGTAGGAGGGATTGAACTGAATCAGGGGATCGGGCCAAAGAGAATCCTGCAAGCCCCTTTGCTCGACTTCTCGTGCAAGGGCTGCATCATTGATATCGACGAAACTCATTGCATAAGACTTAAAGCCGTCCATAATAGTACGGTGAAATGAGAAAATATCGAAAGCGGCGACCATAAGTTCCTCTTTTTATCTAGCCTAATCAAGGATTTTTGCTATCCGGAAGCTTGGTTGAACACGTGCTATCCAATATTAAGCTTTGATTCTAGCATCGTCCTTTAACAATGCCACGTCAAGAATTAAAGTTTCAACTGATATTCTTTGAATTCAATCGACGATTCAGCGTTGAATATACAGGTACTGCTGAATATTATCTTCAGCAAACAGCACTAGCAGTTTCAATTTCCTCATCCTGGCATACAAACTATGTTAGAACTTCGCACTTTGAATCCTAACAGAAAACTCCGTCTCGTAGGAATTTCCCGAAGTCACCTGATCCTTCTGAGAAACAAGAATCTCCGTCCCAAGATGTTCCTTTGCCACGGTCTGAGCAACAAATAGACCAAAACCCGCACCATCTTCCTCGACCTTTCTGGCGGCTTCTCCTCGGACAAAAGGCAAGAAGATCTCTGATCGTTCTTCATTCTTAATCTTTGGGCCGAGCGAACGCACCTGGAAGATAATTGTGTCGCCTTCGTCTTGCACGCGAATTGCGACCTTTGACCCTTCTGGGGCATACTTAATCGCGTTGTCGATCAATGTGTGTGGAATGATTGATACAGCTTTGGGGTTCTTCACTATGTCAAGTTCATTATGACCGACAACACTGACGTCTAGTTTCTTTGCCTCATAGACTGGAGCATACATTCGCACATACTTTAAAACACAGCTATGAAACCTGAATTTGCTATCATTTTCGGATCGGTACAACCAACTTGGATCCTGAAGCGCTTGAGCTGTAATCAGCTTTTCTTGGAGCATCATGCTCGCAAAGTAAATAGCCACTTCGCTCTTGCTACACTTTTTGAGAACATCCTCCGTAACTTCTTTCTGTCCCGTTCTCTCAAACAACACAACATTGATGTTCCTAAAAATCGTTCCGTTTATCTGTCGGTAATCGTGGAAAAATGAAAAACCCTTTGCAATATCCTTCTTTATTCGCTCGATGAAGTCTTTTTTGTAGACTTCATTCTTTGTGTATTCGGAAAGAACCTGTTCTTTGGCAGTCTCCGTCTCAAGCCTAAACTGATCTTGAATCGATTTTTCGGACGAGATAAACCTGTCGACAATTTCGCGGGAAACAATCTGTTCAAGCGAATCGTTCAGTCTTTTTGATTTCTGAGAAGTTCGGTTGCCCCTGCTTCCAACCACAAGCCCGAAGACGATCTTGTCCGAAACCTTGAAGTAGTCAAATCCGTAAGAACACTCTCGAATTGTTCCAGAGACACCACCTCTACACTCATTGGTCTTGCAAGTTAGACATCTATCAGACTGTGGAATCAGAGTACCATCGAGCTTGTCGGCACCGACCCAAATAGGGAATAGGTTCATGGTTTCATTGTCCCGGTAATTGAGGTTACCGTCGTTATGACAAAAGACAGCACATTCAGGGCGAAAGAAATGTCGTCCTTTGCAGCGCCAACCTTTTCTAGTGTCTGCCTCAGTGATTCACCGTTCTGCTTCTTGATTGACTGTTCAAAGACTTTTTTTAGCTTGTCCTTTTTGATCTCACCTGGAAACCGTGCGTGAACCGCATCAAGATAGTAGTCTAGAGAGAATCGAACTCTGATAAATTTGTCGATTTTCTGCTTGAAAGCGAGATAGTCCTTGCTTTTATCGATCGAATCATCAGCAAGCTTAAAGAACTCGTCGTATTTCAAGCTATAGTCTGCATCGGAATAAGCGATAACAATTTGTGTCGGGTTTACCTTCTTTAGGTGCTTCAGGACCCCAAAACCCTGCTCGTCCGAAATTTTACGCCCTATACCTTGGATATCAAGAAGGATAATGTCAAACAGACCTTGTTCAAGCTTCGGGAGATCTTTCACGTCGTCCCATTTAGTAATCGAGTAGTTGTCGTCGACAAACAGCTTCTCGTACTCAAAATCGAGATTGTCGATGATGAGAATCCGTGTTCTCTTCACGAGTTCGGAAAACTCAAGGGTTGGCCAAATGAATCTATTAAACATACTTTCTCCAATAAACTTCGATAGCTTTAACAATAGTGTTCTATCCGGCACGCAATAACACGATTTCAGCATCGAAATACGGCATGAGCCAACCCTCGGTTTGCCGGATAGAACGTGTTGCACTCAACCGACTAGTGGGAAGCTTCTTTTGGGTGATGTATCGATTTCAACAGTCTTATGTAGGATTTTAGCACCTGGTTCGTGAGGATGCAAGGCATCTTTTCATGCGAATCGGTAGCTATAGTCAATAGTTGTGGATGGAGTAGTTGAAGGGTGGGTTCAGCGCTATTGACAGGTCACGTCATATCAGATGTTAGACTAATCCACCTGCCAACGGCGCACACAACCCTTAATTATGAGCTTACGGCACCATAATTCTTGATCTCATCTGCGTCGATGTCCGTTGGAAGACCAACACGCATAAAGTACCTTGCAAAACCCTGAGAAAGGTGTTCACGATATGGCGGAAGTAGCCGCTTCCTGGGATTCTTCAGAATGAGGGCTTCTAGGAAGCTTTTTGGTACCGAATAAATGTTGTGAAAATCGACGAAATAAAAGTCTGCTGGAGCAGTTGCCGTTTCAAATTTATTCAAGAGATGATATGAAGGGGACTTCCCTTGCCGAAGTTCTTCCTTACCTTTTGAACTCTTGTAGTAACCATCCACTTCGATAAGCTTCTTGAGTGACCATACAGGACAGACAATAATGGAATCAATCTTATAGTTGGTGATATCACAAGATTGCGAGACGATGATGGCAGTAATTTCTAGAATCCTGAGTGGAGTGTCAACCTCTCGATCCTCAACTATCGCTTGATAGTGCGCTTGACTGGGAAGAATAATGTTGCATTTCTCTATAATGTCGCCTTGTTCAAGAGTTGCGTGTGTTTCTACATCGGAATACCAGGGAAATGTCACAGTCCGCCGTCCCGAATCTCAAACCACAAACTTCATTTCTTCAGGCTTCCCAAACTTAAACTTCATTAGTCGTACCACTGGAACCTGAATAGGTTCATCCATAGGGAGAATCTCAGACATTTCATTCGTCAGGTAAGTCTGAAACTGAAATCGATCAACAAAAGCTTCAGAAGTTAGATAGGTCGCAGTCGGAACATAAACCTGACCAGTGGATTCAACTGCGGCAAGACCAGGACAGGCGATTGCCGAACTTCCAATCAAGAGCGCGATTTTCTGGTAAGCAGTACTGTCACCCATATTACACCTCGTAGATAGGTAGGAGCGTTTCGACGTAGTCTTGTTTCAAAATGTTGAAGAAAAGTTCCTTCTCTTTGGAATGCAATGCCTCCATAACATCTGACAATGCAACACCAAAAGCGTCGTTTTCGACACCGAGATTTCTTAGTATGTCAATGTCCAACGCCGAACCAGTGTACGTTTTACCAGCTGAATTAATAGTCACGTTATTGGCAAGTTGCAGAACTTTGATGAAACCCTGATCAAGAATTTCGCTACGCACCGTTGTCGACTGAGAATCCAAATGACTGTCAATGACTTTTACTTCGACATTTGCGATGTCAAATAGCTGTTGTTCAAAAAAGTTTATGTAACGAAGGCCGGTTCTCTCGATAACTCCGAATACTCTGGATGAAATAAGTTGCCTCACTACCCTCTCAATGAAGGTACTCCATTCTAGCCAACCGATATACGGCTTCTGGTTTGAAAAGGCAAGAACTTTCGGACCGATACTTATTCCCTGGTTTCCAAGCTGAAGACGATGGTGCGACTGGTATGTCAAGTTCGGATCACTTTGACGAACAGCCTCCGGAAGCTGTAATATGGGTTGCGGGATAAGTTGTGCGCCGGAAAAGTTTTGGTTGATTATTTGGTAGAAAACACCAAAAACCGCCTCGGACGGAAAAATGGAGGAGAACCTAACCTCAAAAACAGCCTCTTCGATCGGGCAATTCTTGATTTTTAGCGGCATCCTGTTCATATGAACCCCATAATACCACGAACAGCCGAGATGATCTATAGTTTACAGTAGCTATATCTTGAGTATCGGAGAGAAGCCTATGGAAAGGCTATTTTCCCAGCAGACCTTATCGAATTCCAGCAAATCTAGCGCCCCCTTCACTTGCGTGGCAGTTGAAGTGGATATTAGGAACCGCCATTTCCCCGATACTTAAGCCCTAACTTCCCCAGCGAAACCTTCCTTATGAGGAGTGATGGATCCGGGGAAAGGTCTAAAAACTCATTTGCCTCAGCGAAGCTTTTGAAGTTGCGGCCCATCTGAATATGAAATTCGAAGAGGCGAACAAAGTAGAAAGCAATGGCGTAGACAGCATTTTTTACCTCCGCAGGTCGAACGCCAGAATGAACATTCATATTTCGTGTTTCACGGAAGTGCTCCAACAACTGTTTATGATAATCCAAATTCTCGAATAGAAACGAGCAACGTCTAACGAGGTCGTCATAACGGGCGTTCTCTACACCTACAAGGGATTCAAGTGCAGCCCAAACCTTGGTCAAAGCAAGTTCCTGGTCCCAACCGTCAAGAGCTCGAACATACCTTAACAAGGCATCGATAAGTCGCCCGTTATAGTTCAATCGTTGACCTAAATATCAGGACAGGATTAGGCGAAGATCAGGATCACTCACCCAATTTCACCCAAAGTTTAGGTGAAGCACCCAATCCGATCCTAAATGACACCCAATCTTTAGGTGTGACACCAGAAATCTACCTAAAGACGGCTCTGGATCATCCTAATGCCCCTAGACTGCTCGGTAGGCTCGAAGTTGCCAAACGTCTAGGAATCACCGAAGCTCAGGCAAGGTCACTGCTTGAACACCTGATCAAATCCGGCAGAGTCCAGCGAGGCTCGAAGAACTTCACCGCCTCTCATCCACCCAAAGCCTCAAGCAACCTCTGAACGTAGGCATAGCTCACCCTAGCCTGTCTCCCCGCTTCAACCCGTGCCACCGAAGATTGTGTTGATCCAACCTTGGCCGCAAGTTCACTTTGGGTCATCCCTACTTCCCGCCTAAGGTGTTTCACTCGTTCCCCGATCTCGCACGCAATCCGCTGTTCATCCAAAGCTTTGATCACCACTGCGTCAATCTCAACCTGGTGTCTCATCTGCTAATAGTACGTCCAGTCCATGACTCCCCCTCCTGGGCTTCTTATTTATAGCCATACAGCTATGAAATGCCCCCTCATCGTCATGTTCCAACCCGTTTAGTTTGAAAGCTTTTTCAACTAGATATTCCTCCCTGCATGAACACAAGGAGGTTTCATGAACATCAAATCTCAAATCGAGCCCATCCTCGGTGATGCGCTCTCACGCCTAGAGTTCATCTCAGGAGTCCTGTCCAAAATCAGAGTCGGCCTCGACCACTACGAAACTCAAGGTCTGGCTTTCTCTCTCACCGCCATCCAAGACCTCGTCCAAGAAGGTCTTAACATCATTCTCTCCCAGGAGGTTATCCCATGACTTATGACGTCGTCTCAGAACGTCGTGCTCCCCCACTCAGAGTCGCGTGTCCCTCTGACATCTTCCAAGCTGTTCGTCGGTATGCCACCAAAACCCAGGAATGAATCGCCCCGGGTTTGCCGGAGACCTAAAAATCTGAGAGGATGAGGTCATGGGAAAAGCAAACAGGTATTCACCAGAAGTACGGGAACGAGCTGTTAGGCTGGTTCAGGAACAGGTCAAGGATTATCCATCGCAATGGG
>DAIDHT010000028.1:0-44810 GCA_027451945.1 Spirochaetales bacterium | reverse complement strand
TGGTTGGGCTTGTTGAACGGTGTAGAGGATTTTGCCTTGTGGTGTGGCGATCTCGACCCGATACGCCCCCGCCCCCTGTACCCCGGGCCACGAGAACGAGAACTTAACGGGGTTGAGCGCCATCAGGGGCGTCGCGATTCCCAGAAGAAAAATAAGCCGCAACAGCAACGCGAACAGCCTGTGGGGAATGGGGTAGGAAAACACGGCGATCACGATTTACCTAAAGCCTCAATTTTCCATTCCCTGCCCGGAGTACCACGCCTGGTGTAGCCAACGTGTCTCACCTAACAATGGCCAGGTAACTTGGGCTTCCTGGCACCACGACAGCAATTTGGTTATTGGTGGCGTCATAGGCAATGGCGTTGGCGTTATTAATATTGAGACTCGATGCTAAACCGGTGGCCGGAGTGCCTGACGCAAAAGTTCCCAACACAAAGTTTACTGGCGCGCTACCCGTGAGAGTGGGGTTAAAGGTCCCAACATGGTAAAAATTAGATGCATCTGTATATAGCAGAAGATCTTGTGTTGAATCTTCCTGACAAAATGCTATACAGCCAGCTATACCAGACAGCGTCAGTGCTGAGCCCGTGGCTTCCCCTGTAGCGGGGTAAAATACTTGAAGTTGGTAAGAAGAACCATAAATACCAATTACTTGCAAAAAGAAATTATTGCTGGAATCTACGTACCCGGTCATCAATAAAGCTTGATCACTAGTGCTACTATAGTAAGGGTTAGAGCTATTTTGGTAATAAAAACCCAACCATGCCGGATTACCGGTGGTTTCGTAACAATTATAATATCCACCCCCAAAAACATTTGAACAAAGAGCGTATACTGTAGATGTTCCTGAGCCATAGGTCAATGAATGATAGTTAGTAGCTGTAACACGTGAGGCTCCGAATGTTAGCTGAGTCATCAAAAAATTACTAGAGGAAAATTCGCGGACACTCGTATCAGAAAACCAAACATATATCTGGTTTGGGGTTTGCGTCGTGTCGATGCTTATGGCTGAAGCGGAAGGAGTAGTCGTACTCAGGATCGTAGGTTGGGTTGCCCCCAGAGGATATTCCCATACACATGAATTTGCAGAAAAAGTAGTCGTCCCCACCACCCAAGCTGTGCCCGAGGTATCAAAGGCAACACCGAGTGGATTTAGGGATAGGCCATTACTAGTTAAGGTATAAACAGTTGCCCATTGATAAATGGTAAGAGATATGATGCTTGGGGTCGAGGAAAATTTTCCCGAGGAATCAAGGGCAACAACTGAAAGAGTGTTAGTCTTAGGATTTTCAGCCAGCCCCGTCACTGTGAGGTTAGTAGTCGTTGTCGTATATGAATTTCCCCCAACGGAAACAACGTACGTTGAGTCACCTGTTCCAGCTTTCCAGCTGAGGTAAGCTTGACCGTAGCCGGTTTGGGTCATGGTCACCCTTGTTGGTTGGCCTGGGATAACGGTCACCGTATCGGTGGTAGCAATATTTGCATCGGTAGTTGAGGTGAGTGTCAGGGTGTAGGTCCCTGGTGTGCTACTAGATAAGGTAGTAGAACTTCCCGAACCTGTTATTGTAAGACCAGAGGGGGCGGACACTGAAAAGTTTTGATCGGTGGAACTAAGATTTGACACCGTTACACCCGGAAGAGTTGAACTTGTTCCAGCGGTCAGGGTAAGGGGACTTGCCGTAATCGTAGGGGCTTTCAGTAAAACAGAACAAGTGGCCGACACCGCAGGGTTATCCACCGAAGTGGCCGTGATCGTGATCGCCTGGTCAGCAGTCACCTGACTAAAGGTGACAACGCCCCCCGAAACTGTAGCTGTCGAACTACTGCTGGTCCAGGTGAGCGCTTGGTCAGTGGCCCTCGCATTAAATGTGGGCACCAAGGTCAGGGTCGAGTCCTCGTCAACTGTTGCTGTACTAGAACTCAGCATTAAAGATGTAACGGGAATATACGAGGCTCCAAACGAGGACGCTGGTATCGCTACCGGCGTATTGGTGGTTTGATTTTGATAAACCGTAGCCGTATCAAACCAATAGGCGGTATCGGTTGTTGTTTGCGCTGTTAAGAATAGTTGATAGGTACCAACTACGGCAGACGAATTGATGTAGGTTGCCGTGACCGTGGGTAGTGAACCAGTGGTTGTTAGAGTCTGTGTTATCGTCGCGCCGTTGGGTCCAATCACTTTTAAGGTTAAACTGGGGATGGTTTGATCTGTCGGCACGGTAATCGAAAAGGGAATATTCAACGACCCGTTGCCAGTACCTGTGGTAATGTAGGTGAGGTCCACATTGATGGCTGATGTGGTGGGTAGATTGGCGGTAGTCGAACCATTGGCAACGACCGAGCCCGACGCTGTTCCACTGATATTGATCGAGTACGTTCCCGGAGCCACCCCCGAAAAAGTCGTCGATGTTGTTCCCATAGCGGCAGAAACCGTCTGGTAATAGGCAGAACCCGTCGTGGCCGGAATCAAGGTAATGGAGTAGGTATCGGGAGTGGCGTAGGTCGTTGGAACTAAGGCTCTTGAGCCGGGTAGGCTCCAGCTAATGGTGACTTGACCAGACGAACTACCAGAACTTGGGGAACCAGACGAAGAGCCGTTGGCCATTTGGGTGGGGTCTTGGCACCCCACGACCATCCCCCAGAAACATAACATCATGACGATGACAAAGTTTCGAAAATGGCTCTTCATTTCATCACCCTTTAGTTCACAACCACGTCAAGACTGCCGGAGTATGAGAGGTTGTTATTAAAATAGACTATGCAGGTCACGAGATTCGTCGTCCCGCCAGAATGCCAAACCCCTGGCGAAACTGTTGGCGTCCAAGAAGCCGAATTGGCCCCGGTAACCAGGTTACCGTTCAGGTACCACTGATAGGCTGTCGGGGTGCCGGCAGTTACGGTACAGGAATATGTTGTGCTCGTACTCAACCTAGCACTGCTGCTACCAGTGATTGTTACGGTGGGAATACTCGGTGTGGTCACGGTAATCCCCGATGCCGTTGAATTAGGCGTCCACTGAGCCGTCAAGACCAAATTATAGGGCGGCATGGTCACCGATTGACCGTCAGAATAACTCACGGCATTTTGGTCAACCCATCCCGTGAAGGTATACCCAGCTCTGGTAAAACTGTTCGTTGTTAATGTAAAGCTCGCCTGGGTGGCCTCGCTTTGCGGGGCCATCGTTCCCGTCCCCCCGTTGGCTTGGTAGGTCACCGTATAGCTGATTGGTGACCACTGAGCATAAAGAGTCAGTGACGTGTCGCCCATGGTGTAGTTTCCCACATTGCTATACGACGTGCCCGAACCATTGCTTTGAGTATTCCACCCGCTAAAAGTATACCCCGGCGGACTGGTAAACCCGTTTGCACTCAGAACCCCACTCTGGTTGGTGTATGCAGGTTCAGCTGGCATACTTCCTGTTCCGCCGTTGGCGTTAAAAATTATTTGAAGCTGGTTTGTCACCCATTGGGCATAGAGGGTCACACTCCCGGCCTGGACATCGTAGGTCCCCCCGAGGGCATACCCCACACCTGAACCATCGGCGCTCGTATTCCACCCCGTTAGGGTATAGCCTGCTATACTGTAGCCGCTTTGGGGTAGGGTAACACTAGTGCCTGTTGTCGTTTGTACAGCCGCAATACTTCCCGTAACAGTCGATCCATTTGGAGGATTCGAAGCATAGGTCAATGTTTGCACCGATGGCGTCCATTGGGCAAATAACGTAAGGCTCTGGGATCCCATGGTGATATTTTGACCAGCCGAATAAGCAACACCAGTACCATCGGCTTTGGTGTTCCAGTCAACAAAAGTGTAGCCTTGCTTTGATAAGCTGGAGCCTGTTTTAATGGTTGCACTTTGACCTATGGTGTAGTTTGAGCCGTCTGTCGGTACGGTTCCTCCATCGTTACCATTTCCAAAATACGTGATTGTGTAGGAGAGGGCTAACCACTGAGCATAAAGAGTAATATTGGCATTCTGGATTGTGATCAGGGACTGGGGTTGGTAATTAACACCACTGCCGTCTGCTGCTGTATTCCACCCGACAAAACTTTTTCCCAAGACGGCTAAATCGCCGGAATTGCTTAACACCACCGCCGATGACCCCGATAAATAATGATTTGGGTCACTTGGAATGCTTCCACTGGTGGCGCCGTTGTTGTTGTAATTGACAGTATAGGTAGACTGGGTGGTCCAGATCGCGTAAAAGGTGACGGGTTGGCCGGGGTATGCCGAAGGCAGTACATACGTGGTCCCGGGCGAATAAATGGTACCGCCGCTGGGCTGCAAACTCCACCCGGCAAAGGTGTACCCGCTGACTGACAGCCCCCCTGTATTCGATAACAGAATTACCGAGGCCCCTTCAGGGTAGCTATTCGTGTCTTGCGGAAGTACACCAGATGCAGTTTTGCCCTGCGGGGAATTGCTGTTGTAACCAACAGTATAGGGGGTGTACTGGACCCAATCGGCATACAAGGTCACATTCCCGGTCCCCATCAGAAATTTGCTGCCGGCTTGATAAAGGGTACCCAAGCCGTTGGCAGACGTGTTCCAACCCACAAAATACAACCCGGGTAAACTCAGATTTCCCGTGTTGCCAAGGACTGTTACACTGTCTCCCGTTTCATAGAACCCGTGGTCAACGGGAACCGTTCCTTTTAAACCGGCGGTCGTTCCTGAATTAATATTGTAATTGACATTATAGGTAGGGAAAACAGTCCATTGGGCATAAAGGGTCACATCGGAGGTCCCAATACTAAAAACAGCTCCCGGTTGATACGAAAGTCCGCTGCCGTCAGGAGCCGTATTCCAGTCATAGAAGTTATAACCAGATTTTTGGGGCTGTTGCGTAAAATTGACAGTGACTTGTTGTCCGATGACATACCCAGACGTGTCAGTGGGGACAGTACCTCCGGTATTTCCATTACCGTTGTAAACCACATGATACGTACTACGACTGGTGTCAGCCAAACCAAACGGATTTGTACAGCTAGAGAACGCTAGGATTGCCAGGCCAGCCCATTGAAATATTCGTCTGTGCCGCAATGTCCCCTCCCAAACTTGTACTAAAAAAAACAATAACTCCATTCCTAAAGTAGTTAACGTGAGATGGTCAATTACATATTCGTATTATATTCATTTTTGGTCAACATCTGATTAAAGACTAATTTCGACTAAATTTGTAATATTAGTAAAGTAGTTAACGGCTGAAGAGGAATATTGGCTAGAATTTCTCCAACCACCACTATCCCCAAAAAGACAAATTTGAGTTACCCGCGTTTTTGTGGGCTTTTTTAAATTCAAAATTCTTTTTCGATGATTTCACTTTTATGAGTAGTTCAGGTTGTTCAATCGCTGTAGCTAGTGAAATATGATAAAGACGAGATGGTATCGTGTTTTTGGACTGACACGAAAACTCGAGAGGGCGCCATTACTTGGCCCATAAACCACGTGGAGGTACCGAAAACAACGCCTCCTCACGCAACTGATAACTACTAAGAATGCTATTGGCCGCCAACAGTCCGGCCGTTGCGGCAGCTTCCATCAGCATCGCAGGGCGAGGCAGTTTAACCCAATCACCAGCAAAAACTAAACCAGAAAATGGGGTAACGACCCCAGGTCTATCCCGATAGAGTCCTGTATGCAAGGCGGTAAAATCTTTTTTGACTTGGAGCTCACTGTGAACAAGGCGAGCGTGGGCTAAGTGTGGCAGGTAGCCACAAGCTTCGTCCCAGAAGGTCTTTATCACAGCACTTTCTTCGAAGCCGTCAGGAAGAGCATAGGAATGGAATTCAAGAACATTGCCCCCTGTTTGTTGAGCCCACTGCTGAGCTGTTGGCTCGAAACGATGATAAAACGTGATGGAATCGAGAATTTGCCTGTGTTCCGTAATAATAAAATCACACAGTTGCTCGGCTCCCGGGTCAACCGGTCGATCAAGCCAAACTCTGAGCACGGCGTAACCTTGTGAAGGCCGAAGACTACCCAGAGCCTGGCGGAACTGAGCGTGCTCAAGCCAAGGGGTTTGTGACATCAAAGCTTTTGTTGAAGCCGCATCGCTGGCAACAACTACCTGGGCAAAAGGCTCGCTGTTGACCATAAAGCCTGCCTCTTCTGACGCTTGAGCTTGTCGAAGCTCGGTAACCGGTGTTTGCAAGCGAACCTTGACCCCTAGGCGGTCGAGTTCTAAGCGAAGCGGGGCTAAAAAGACAGTTTCGTAGTCCCCGGTCGGGTAGTCATAAATCAGCCCGCCATCGTGACTAAGAAAAAATGAATGAAAGCTCTTGAGGAGCTCGGCCGTAGACATGCGGTCGGGTGTTGCGAAAAAGGCTCGTGAAAAGCTATTGAACATAAGGCGCATGGAAGCCGGCAGACCCAGGGACTCTGACCAGGTTTGGTACGAGACCTCATCAAACTTTTCGAAAGTCTTTTCGGGATGAAACGCAAGCATCGACGCTAAACCGGCAAGTCGGGGGTTTTTTACAATGTCGCCCCAATGGTAGACCCCCGTTTTTCGCATGGACAGCAGGTTTAACACGGGGGTTTTTGAAACCCCATCGAAACGATACTGACTGCCGTTCAAGGCCAAAATTTGATAATCTTGAATCGAACGAAAATTTTTGCGAAGACCTAACGAATCTAAAAAGTTATTAAGATTATAATAGTGCCGAAAAAAGGCATGAAACCCATGTTCAACAAACTGAGTCTCTCCCTGAGGCAGCTGCGTGGGCCAAGCCCCGATTTTTCCCCCCAAGTACGCATTTTTTTCAAAAAGAGTGACTTGAAAGCCGCGCCTGGCCAGCGTTATTGCGGCTGTAAGTCCCGCCAAGCCCGCCCCTACAACGGCGATGCGGCGCTCTTGATCGGTTTTAAGTGGGAGCTCAAGTTTCGGCTGATTCATAGGGTGGATGTAGCCACCCAGGGCTTTGCGGATAAAAAAGGCTAATAAGTTCATCTGTTTAACATACTCAATTTTTTGCTTGGAAATTTGGGGTGGCATAAGCACAAATCGCTTCTACCTGAGCCTCAAGACTTAAGGCTACGTTTAACACTAAGGCATCGGTCGGGGGTTCCAAAATGGCAAACTGACTTTCAAGAAGTGTAGGGTTCATAAAATGGCCTTCACGGCCCGCCAAACGTTGAGCGATGGTTTCGAGACTACCCTGTAAATACACCAGTTTGACCTCGGAACTCGTGATTAAAACATCACGATAGGCTTGTTTTAGAGCCGAACACGCCAAAATTAACGGTTTGTTCTGTGCTTCGTGCTTGCGAATCAATTCAGCCAGAGTTAACAACCAGCCTTGGCGGTCACTGTCTTGTAAAGGAATCCCTTTGGCCATCTTGGCAATATTTTGAGGGGGATGGTAGTCATCGGCATCTTGAAACTCCCAAGTCAGCTTCTGGGCGACTGCAGCTCCTACGGTGGATTTTCCACAACCTGATACACCCATAACAATAAGAATCATGAGGTTTTCCTTAGCCGATACAATTGTTCGCCGGCATCAGGGACGACCAAGAGGTCATGGTTGGTTAAGGCTTCTTGTTGCCAAGCCACGGGGTCAATACTGTGCCAGTCACGCCAGCCTAAATTCAGGGCGCGGCATTCTTGCTCGGGAATGCTGGTTGCCAAGGTTACCTGGATGCGTAGTGTTTCTTGTCCAGTTGCGGGGTTGTAATGGCCAGATCCTCTGAGGTGGGTTGAATGGGCCAAAACCCCCCAGGGAAAGTTTTTAAATTTTTCCCATTGGCCCGTAAAATAATCCCGGCAGTGATAACCGATTCGCCGAATAAGTTCACCATGAACGACGCTAATATCATGAATGTGGGGGGCGAACAAGATTACCTCACCCCCATCCGCAATGACGGGCTCTAGTTTGTACATGCCCTTGGCCCCCACCCAAATTTCCTCGTACATGGTGGGGAGCAGTGAAAGAACCGTCTGATACGGTCTGTCCACCCAAGTGATATGGGTCTGGCCAGCGAGGTCGGCGGCTTTGTCCCAGGCTTCTTCGGGTAAGCCGCCAAAGATTCCTGAAACGCCTCCTTTTTCTACCACAGAGCAAAGGGCGCGGCGAGGTCGGGGAACGCACGAGGCCGCTTCGTCAATAAGGCGTCGAACAGGGGTGTCTTTTACCCCAATCAGAGCAAAGGAGGTCACCAAGGCACCGATCCAATGCGTAACGTCGATAATCTCTTGACCTGCAATACCAGGAAATAGGTACTTATTACCACCAGAAAACCCGGCAACTTCATGGGGAAAGACCGGACCGCAGATCAAAAGCTCATCATAATCAAGGATATGGCGGTTTAGCCGAACCGGAATGGGTTGATCCATCAGACCTTGGCTCAGCTCTTTGACTCGGGCGGCAGGAATAATTCCTACCTCGGTCAGAGCACTGCTGTCGTTCCAGGCGTGATTCAAAAACGAAATATTCGGGTAGGCTGTTGTGCTCTTCAGACCAAAAAGCTGACAGATTTGTTCTTCGGTCAAAGGGGCGTGAGTTCCTAAAGCAATCATAAAGTCAAGGCGTTGTACGCGGGGCCGTAGCAGACCCTCGATGATACGAAAAAACAGAGGGAGGGGCATGGTACGAGTCAGATCTGGAACAAGAACAAGAACCTTTTTTTGGTCATAGGGAAACGAGGTTAAAAGCTCGGAAAGTGTTTCATGAATTTGCGACTCTGTGAGAAAAGGCCCGCTCAAGACTGAGTCTCCTCAAACGAGAAAAAGCGAGCCGCATTTTCGTAGCACACCCCTTTGACGAGGGGCACCAACAAGGACTCATCCTCGGGAAAGCCCCCTTCGTCCACCCAGGACCCCAGCTGTGAACAAAAGACTCGCCTAAAATACTCATGCCGAGCCAAGGAAAGCAGGCTTCGAGAATCGGTGAGCATGCCCACCGAGGTGCCTAAAAGTCCCTGTTCCGCCAAAATAGCGATCTGTTGCTGGTTTCCCCGTTGGTGGTCATTAAACCACCAGGCGGCTCCCAGCTGAACCTTACCGGGTACACTGTGCGAAAAAGCTCCGGCTAACACGGCGAGGGGCGTGGCATCAGAGGGGTTGAGGTTGTACAGGATGGTCTTGGGGAGTTGGTCTTTGTTTTCGAGGGTGTTGAGAAAGCGGCTCAGCGAAGAAAGGTCTAACGGCCCTGCCATGACGTCGTACCCGGCGTCTGTTCCTTGGTGGCGCAAGCCCCGTGAATTGACATTCCGAAGCGCTCCTAAGTGCAGTTGCATAACCCAACCACGTTCGGCATACCGTTGGGCTAGGCCAACTAAAAGGAAGCTTCGTACTTCGAGGGCTTCGGTCGGAGTCAGCTCTTCGTTTTTCAGCAAACGATTGAGCAAGCTTTCACTGCGGGCAGAGGGTTCTAAGAAGGCGGTGTCGGGGAGGGCGTGATCGGCTGAGCGACAACCCAAGTGGTAGAAGTAATCCATACGAACTTCTAAAGCGTCCCAGAGGGCTTCGACATTATCGATCGTAATGCCAATCGCTTCAGAAAATTCCTGAAGAGAACGCCTAAACAGCGGCGCCTGCAGGGTTAAGAGTTTGTCGGGTCTAAAAGTGGGGCGAACCGAAAAGCTCAGGTTCTCGCGTGACAGGGCTTTGTGTGCTTCGAGCTCGGACGAGGGGTCATCGGTGGTCCCTAGGGTACGAACATGAAAATGCTCTACAAGCTTTCGGGCGGAATACTCTTTTGAGGCAAGACGTTGCGAGGCCGTACGAAAAATCGTCTTGGCCGTCGTTGGGGTTAAAACCTCGTGAATCCCCAAGGCCCGAAGCTCAAGGTGTGACCAAATAAACAGGGGGTTGCCGGGAGCTACCGACAGTGTATGGGCCCAGGCTGCTAGCTTTTCTTCGGGTGAAGCTTCGCCGGTGATAAGTTGTTCCGAAAGGCCAGCCTGCCGCATTGCCCTCCACTTGTAATGATCTTGCTCTAACCAGAGGGCGGTCAGGTGAGGAAAGTTCCTATCCTCTTGCAAAACCGTTGGGTCTAAGTGGTTATGAAAGTCGTGAATGGGGAGGGTCTTTGCTACCTCGTGAAAAAGCCATCGGGCAGTTGGTCCACCCAAGAGAAAATCATCATTCATAAACGGGATTGTTGCCAAATCTGCCTCCCTTGCATTCCGCCCCCAAGGGACGGTGACTACCGCTTGTTTATTAAATATTGTCGGCCAGGAAGCCCCCGTCAACAGGAAGTGTGACTCCGGTAATAAATCCCGCTGCCTTTTCGCTAGAAAGGAAAAGGGCGGCTCCCTGACACTCCTCTAAAGCCCCAAAACGTCCAAAGGGTGTTCGGCTTAGGATATTCTGACCCCGAGCTGACAGCTGTCCATCTTCTTGGTACAAGAGGGCTCGGTTTTGTTGACCGACAAAAAAACCTGGGGCTAGAGCGTTCACACGAATTCCTGACGGTCCAAACTCCTTGGCGAGTCCTACCGTAAGGTTGAGCACAGCTGCTTTGGCGGCGTTGTAGGCCCAAACTCCCGAGAGCGGAATAAACGAACCCATAGAAGCTAAATTGAGAACAGAACAGCTCCTGACCCCTTCGGCTGTCCAAAGGCGGGTAAAGTGCCTTGTGGGTACAACTAACCCGGCCAAAAGGTTGAGTTTTAAAACCCGGTCAAACTGGTCAAGGTCAAGGTCGATGAACGGGTTTTTACCCTGATTGCCCCCGGCCGCATTGACGAGCACATTGGGAAGCCCCAGGGCGTTTCGCGTCGCTTCAAAGGCTTGCTCGACCTGGCTGGCCTCGCTGGTATCAGCGACAGTGACAAAAAGTTGCCCTTTCGTAGCCAAGGGGGAGAACTTCTCTTGCAAGGGGGCACAGGCCTCCGGGCGGTGTACCCAAAGGGCGACGCGAGCCCCGGCTTGTAAATAGGCTTGCGCCAAGCTCCCGGCTAAGGCGCCTCCTGCACCGGTGATGACAACAAGACGGTCTTGTAAAGAAAATAGCTGATCGATGTAGCTCATACAGCCCCCTCACCCCATTGTAACCTGACCTGAAGACTTGTAAAGGTTGCCGTAACCTTGATCTGGCTGGGGAGTTCTTTCTTACAAAACCACGGAGGGAAAAAGTTATGTCCTTGACAAAAGCTCGACAAAAGCCGTTCAAGTTCCGCTTCAGTGCCCTGATTGCGGTAGGGGGCATCGTTCTCTTGGCCTGGCTGTCTCTCCCCCCCTTGGGGGATGCCACAACCGACGCCTCCCTCAAACCGCTTTTAGCGGTTCTTGGGATTCTTACTTTACCGGCATTGTTCCTATAAAATTGTTCTTCTTTTTGTGAATTCTTAGTGAACGGCTTCTGCGGGTCTTGCCTGGTCAAAGACATGCGGACCCCAGCGCCAGCGGCAGTAATTGTCTAAAGTATCAAAACGGTAGCCCCGCTTTTTAAGTGCTTCAATGAGAGTCTTGAGCGAGTCGCGAGACGTCGGGTGAGTATCGTGCATCAAAATAATCCCGCTGGCTCCGTTGTGGGCGCGGCTCAAAATGCGGTCAATGTCTCGTTTCATTTTGGCTTTGTATTGAGGGGTATTGGGATGATAACGCGGCCCTGGCTCATACCATTCCCCCTTGGCCCAATCGATACTATCGGCAGAATCCCAGCCAATGGTCCACATCATGACAAAAAATTGTCCGTCTAAGGCTTTTGTCACTTTCCGTTTCTGAGCATTGGTGTTCCAGTGACCCAGCCAAGGCGAGCCGTAAGGGGGGCGGAACAAGTGAATAGCAGGCATTTGCGGCCCTAAAACTTTTTTCAATTCATGCTCGAGCCAATACAATTGAAAGTGAATTTGCTGGGGTGTCAGCCTGGCAAGGTCTCGGTGTGAAAAGGTGTGATCGCCAATCACATTGCCATCCGCTACCAGCTTTTTTAAAACTTTGGCAAAGTGAAATAAGTAATCGTGATGAATATTGGCATAGTTGGGGTGATCTTTGTCAAAGGCATTCATAAAGAAGGTGGCGTGAACCCCTTCTTCTTTTAAAATATCAACAAGTTGCCCCGTGAAGGCCCAAGGGCCGTCATCAAAAGTTAAGTAAATCGTCTTGGGGGGGAGGGGGTCCCCAGGGTAATACCCGCGAGGCCACATTCTGGGGTCACGATAGGGACCCGGATGCGGAATCGTTAAGGGTGCCGAATGCGCGGAGGCCAAAGGTACAGCAACGAGGGCCGCCAAGGCCAGAAAGCTGGTAAGAACCAACTTTTTTAACAAGTGGTGGAGGTTTTTCACAAACGCAGTATACTGAAGGCGAGATTTTCACTCAAGTATAAGACGGATAAACTAAAAGATAGGATAAACTAAAAATACAGGAAAAACAGCGATGAAACGTTATATTGGTGCCTTAGATCAAGGCACTACCAGCACGCGGTTTGCGCTCTTTGACCACCGTGGCCGCCTGGTGAGTTGGGACCAAAAAGAGCATACACAGTACTTTCCACAGCCTGGTTGGGTGGAACACGACCCCTGGGAAATTTGGGAAAATTGCCGATCGGTGATGACAAAAACCTTTCTGACCTCGGGAATCAGTCCCAGCGAAGTTGCAGGCTTGGGCGTAACCAATCAGCGCGAAACCATCGTTCTGTGGGATCGCCATACAGGGGAACCTCTGCACCGGGCGTTGGTTTGGCAAGACACCAGAACCGAAGCCTGGTGTCGACAACAGGCTTCCTTGTGGGGCCCCGAGGCCGTAAAAAAATCGGGTTTGCCTTTGACTTCGTACTTTTCGGCAACAAAACTCGCTTGGCTGTTAGAACAGGTGCCGGGAGCTCGTCAAAAGGCTCGTCAGGGAGACCTGGTGGCAGGAACCATCGATAGCTGGTTGTTGTGGAACCTTACTGGAGGTGCCAAGCGTGGTGTCCATGCAACCGATGCCACCAATGCCAGCCGCACCCTCCTGCTGAACCTTCAGACGTTGACCTGGGATCCGAGCTTGGCCGAGTTCTTTTCTATTCCCCTTGAGGTGTTACCGACCGTCAAGCCTTCAGCGAAGGTGTTGGGCCTTACTGAAGGGTTAGAGTTTGAACTTCCGGTGGCCTCCCTCTTAGGTGATCAACAAGCAGCCTTGTTTGGCCAGGCGGGGTTTGCACGCGGCGACGCCAAGACTACCTATGGTACAGGAGCCTTTCTTTTGATGAATACGGGTGAGCCGGCCTGGAGTTCTCACGGCTTAATAACCACCGTGGCGTTTTGGGGCGAAGGCCAAAAGCCAGTCTATGGCTTAGAGGGGTCTGTGGCGGTAGCGGGGGCGGGAGTCCAGTGGCTGAGGGACAATCTTGGTCTGATTAAAGCCAGCGACGAGATCGAGGCTTTAGCCCGTAGTGTTCCTGACAACGGTGGGGTGTACCTTGTTCCGGCCTTTTCGGGTCTGTTAGCACCCTATTGGCGGCAAGAGGTCTTAGGAATCATAACAGGCCTGACGCGCTTTGCTAACAAGGGCCATATCGCCCGAGCTGTGCTTGAAGCCGTGGCCTATCAAACGCGGGATGTGGTTGAGGCGATGGAAAAAGATGCGGGGACGCCGTTGAGTTCCCTAAAAGTGGACGGTGGGATGACGGCCAACGATTTCTTTCTTCAATTTCAAGCAGAGATTTTGGGGGTTCCTGTAAGGCGTCCTGTCGTTGCCGAAACCACCGCTTTGGGAGCCGCCTTTGCGGCGGGTCTTGCGGTGGGCTTTTGGAAGGACCAAGAAGAACTTTCACAGTTGTGGAGCGAAGATCGGCATTGGGTGCCTCAAGGTGAACGCTCCCAGCGTGAAGCCTGGTATGCGGGGTGGAAAGCGGCGGTCAACCAATGCTTAGCGGCTGGTCAAGCGAGCGAACCCCGAGTACTCTAGGGGTATGCACTACCATAATTATGACGATTTAATCCACAACAACGCTCGCTGGGCCGGCGAAAAGCTCGAGAAAAATCCTGACTACTTTCAAAACATCAGCCAGGATCAAAAACCTCCGTTTCTGTATGTCGGTTGCAGTGACAGCCGGGTTCCGATCGACACTTACACGCAAACCGAACCCGGAGAAATCTTTATCCATCGTAATATCGCCAACCAAGTTTCGCTGACCGACATGAACTTTCTGTCGGTTCTAGAATATGCCATCGAGGTTTTACAAGTTCGGCATATTGTTGTCTGTGGGCACTATGCCTGTGGTGGTGTGACGGCCGCCTACGAAAACAGTGCCCGTGGACTTACCGAAAACTGGACGACACCCATAAAAGACATCATCCGAACCCATCGCAAAGAGCTAGAGGCCATTCCTCACGAGTCGGACCGTTTGGACCGGCTTGTCGAGCTGAATGTGGTTGTCCAGGTTCGTCACGTGTTTCAAGTTTCAGCTGTAGAACGCTTAATAGAAGCCGGTGGGTACTACCCGCGGATTCACGGTTGGGTGCTCGATATTCGTCGTGGACTCATTCACGATTTGGACTTGCCCCTCGACCAGTGGAAGGAAGAGGGGGTTGTTCCTTCTTCGTATCAACCTAGCTTTCCAAACGATACACCCGGGCTTCCCAAGGTTGAAACTCGCTGAGCGAGTGGGAACTCTTGTCAGACTCGTTGGTGTGGTCAGGGTAGTTCGAAAGTAAAAGTGTGGCGTGGGTTGTCAGTCCCACAGCTTTCGCCTCGTCAACAGACCAGCTCGTGATTTGGCCGCAAAAATTCAGAATGATCAAAAGCGTGTGCGGACCACGGCGTTGGTAGACGAACAGCTGTTCGTGGTTTTCTAACAGAGGGACGTAGGTGCCCTCTACCACGGTGGGCTCTTGCCGCCGCAGACGGATCAAGGCCTGGTAGTAGCGAAGCACCGAATGAGGATCTGCCAGCGCTTGAGCGACGTTGATGTGCGTAAAATTGGGGTTCAAGTCCATCCAGGGAGTTCCTGTTGTGAAGCCCGCGTTCTTTTGAGAGTTCCAAGGCATGGGGGTTCTGGCGTTGTCGCGGCTTACACGGTGGATAGCGTTCATGATCCACGATTCCTCGTGCCCTTGTTTTCGTGCGGTGGCGGCAAAGTGAAAGGTTTCTAAATCTCGGTAGTCCTCAAGGCGTGGAAAGGAGACATTGGTCATACCTAGCTCCTCGCCTTGATAGATGTAGGGGGTCCCTTGCAGGGTGTGCAATAGGGTAGCCAACAGCTTGGCTGATTCCAGGCGGAACTCTTTGTCATCGCCAAACCGAGATACTTGTCGAGGCTGATCATGGTTGCTTAGGTATAAGCTGTTCCAACCTTTACCGGCCAGACCAGTTTGCCATTTGGTGACGAGGTGTTTAAAGTCCGATAGTTTCCACGGCTGAACATCCCACTTGCCTTCGGGGCCCGCATCAACCCCCATGAGTTCAAATTGAAACACCATGTTGAGTTCTTGCCGCTCCGGTGACACATATAACGATGCCGTCTCGGGGGTCACCTCGGGGGTTTCGCCTACGGTCATGACATCGTAGCGGCTCAAAACCTCACGGTTGAGTTTGTGAAGCAAGGTATGGGTGAAGGGCTGATTCGCGTAAAAGCTGGGGTCGTGAACATAGCCGTCGGGGTGGGTAGGGGCGTGAGGGGAATCAGGGAGGCCCTCTGGTTTGCCGATAAAATTGATGACGTCCATGCGAAACCCATCAATTCCTTGATCCAACCACCATTGAATCATCGTAAAAATCTCGTTTTGAACCTGAGGGTTTTCCCAATTGAGATCAGGCTGTTTTTCAGAAAATAAATGGAGGTAGTAGTCTCCGGTGGCGGTGTCAAACTTCCAAGCAGAGGGCGAGAAAAACGAGGCCCAGTTGTTGGGTTCTTTACCGTTTTTCGGCGGTCGCCAAAGGTAAAAATCTCGCTTTGGACTGGTTTTAGCCTTTCTAGACTCGATAAACCAAGGGTGCTCATCCGAGGTATGGTTCACGACCAAGTCCATAACCAGTTTCATACCCCGTTTGTGCAGGCCGTTCAAAAGAGCTTTCCAATCGGCCATGGTTCCGAAATCTTTCATGATGCCGTAGTAATTCGAAATGTCATAGCCGTTATCGTCGTTGGGGGATTCGTAAACAGGACTCAGCCAGATCACGGTAACCCCTAAATCTTTGAGGTAGTCAAGACGACTGACGATTCCCGGTAAGTCACCAATCCCATCGCCGTTTGAATCTTGAAAACTGCGGGGGTAAATTTGGTAAACAACGGCTTCTTTCCACCACGGTTGTTTCATAAAGTCTCCTTGACTTGATTTCTCGAATAATTTTTAAGCGAGTCGCGCACGCTATGAAAATCCCAGCTTTCTAAGGTTAAAAGGCACGTTCGCCCCGCAATGTTTTCGGGGTAATGAGCGTCGCTACCCCGCACAAGAGCAAGCTCATCGGCTTTGAGGTTTCCTAGCCCTTCGCGAACTTCTAAGGCAGTGTATGCGCCGGGGGGGAGGTAGCCTAGTTGACTGCTGATGGACTGTGAAGGTCGGTCCACATGAGCAGGGATCCACAGACCTCCCGAAGCCAGGCAGTGCTCACCAAGGCTCGATAACGACAACGTGGTTGCGGCCCCCAACCAAAACGGAACTTCGCCTAAAATATTTTCGTTTTCGTCTACCCAGGGCTGATCACCCCACTTATCAGGGCGATTAGGGATTTTGATCAGGGCCGCTTCGATGATTTGCCCAAAGGCCAAGGCTTCATCCGCTGTCGAAAATAAACAAAGGCAGTGAAGCTCTTCGACGGTTGTGACTTCTAAACCGCACAGGGGGAGCAAGCCAGCTTGATGGCAAAGCTTCTCGAAGGCAGGGGTGTTGAGGGCGCTGTTGTGATCTGTAAGCGCTAAGACTTGGACGCCACGTTCGGCGGCAAGCTTAACAAGAACGCGAGGGGACATTTCTAAGCTAGCGCAAGGAGATAAACAGGAATGATTATGAAAATCTGCCACGACCTCCACGTTTGACCTCCCCGTTGACACCCCTTTTAAGTAGGTGTCTCTTGAGAGAGTTTGATAGCTTTCCAGCGTTCCTGCAAGTCGTGCGGACTCAAAAATTTCATTTGTTCCGCTCCACCGCTTTGTGCCTCTAGGGCACGAAACCGACGCTCAAACTTGGCATTTCCTTGAATCAAGGCACTTTCAGCACTCATCCCCAAGGTTGACGCCCAAACGGCCAGAGCCTGGAGCAGATCACCTAGTTCTTCTTGCCGGCGTTCGGTCGAACCTGCCAGCTCGGCTTGTAGCTCGGCCCATTCTTCTTTTACCTTGTCCAGAGCCTCAGCAGGAGTCCCCCAGCGAAACCCAGTTTTTCCTGCTTTGCTGACCAATTTTTCAGCCCGTGCTAACGAAGGAAGGGAGCGAGGAACCTTATCAAGAACACTTGCCAGGGTCTTGCCTTCGCTGCTTTGTGCCTCAGCTTTTTTAATGTGGTCCCACTGCTGTGTGACCTCTTGTGCGGTGTTGGCTTGAGCATCCCCAAAAACGTGGGGGTGCCGGCGAATCAACTTTTCGCTTAAAACCCGAACGACATCGTGAATCGTAAAGTGCCCCGCCTCTTCGGCGATCTGCGCATGAAATACCACCTGAAGAAGAACATCACCGAGTTCTTCACAAAGGTGGTCGGGGTTATTTTCTCCGGCGGCCTCTATTACCTCAGCGCTTTCTTCAAGCAAGTACGGCAAAAGGCTGGCATGAGTCTGTTCTCGGTCCCAGGGGCACCCATTGGGTGCCCGAAGCCGTTTCATAAGGTCTAAAAGACCGTCAAACGAAAGGCTTTGATTCATGAGCGGTACAACGGATCAGCGCCGATGGTTCCTTCGAGTGCTTTTAAAAAGTCGGGCGAGTTCAACCTGCTCAACTCTTTTTCGACTTGAACCAAGCGGGTATGAACGTCCAAACGGCGAGCTTCTTCGGCATGCCGGGGCGACGCCAAAAAGTGTTTAAGGTAGCTTTTGTGCTGTTCCCATAAATGAAGTTGTCGGTCACGGTAGGTTTCTAAGCGATGCTGGTACCAGTCAGAGGCCAGAACGGTTTGACGATCGAACAGCTGACGGACTTCGGGGTCCGAGGCGGTTTTTCCCTGCCAGTGGCCATAAGCCATAAGGTGAAGCAGGGCCTGCAAGGGGGGAATGGCGCTGGCCACACTACCATCCTCAAAATATTCCAGAGCCACCTTTCGTTGAGCTTCGACAATGTTGTTGACGCCGTCGACAAACTCTTCCAGATTTTGTTTTTCAGGACGGAGCATTTCTTCTTGAAACACGATGCCGGGTTCATCAAAGATCCGCCCCAGAAAGCTGGTAGCAAACTTGTAGGTGATCCGGTAACCGAGGCGGCTCGCTAAGACCGGCTTACCCTGGTGTTCAAAATCATTAAGTTTTTCGAGCTGTCCTTCAGCGATCATCCGGTAGGGGTCTCGTTCATCCTCTTCTAACCGACACCACAGTTCTGGAACTAACAGCGAAATATCATGTTCGACTCGGTAACGGTTACCGATATGACCGGCGGCACTGCTGAAGCCGTTGTAGCCGGTAAGGATAAAGCCCAACAGCGCGTTGTTAAGGTCGGCCGTAGGGTTAAGCGCGTTAAAGGGGCCTTTGGTCAGAGCACCCTCAGAACCCGCTCCCGTTGTCGACGGCGATTTGCCTGTTAACGAGCAGATAAAATCCATAAAGAGTTCGGGGAGCTCTTGAAAGTGAATCGGATTGTAAACGGCCAAGGGGCGAATGCCACTTTTGGGTTCCGCAGGGTTATTGCGCCGTCCGGGAAGCACAGCGTTGACCGGGTGTAAAACAGGCTTGTGAGCCGGAACATGGCGGGCCAGCCTCGTCGAAACATCGGCTAGGTGTTTGTCCCGGGCATTGAGCAAATTGGGATCAGTCTGCAGGTATCGAGGGTTTTTCGACGGTGCACCGTCAACCAGCCTAGGATGTGACGAAAGAACAAAGTACTCGTAGTCCGTTCGTTTGGTCATGTCTTCAATCAGCGCTTGAACCGGTCTGGTATACTCGGTGAACTCGAGAGCATTTTCAAAAAACTCAGAGGCTTCGTCACGCTCAAAGGGTTCAAAATTCGAGATGAAGTTGCCCTCACTTGAAAGGTCGCGTTCGGCTTGCTTGTCGTAACCTCGGTGAATTGCGTCATCAGGACGTTGAAAGAAACGGGCCTCGCAGTTTTGCGAAAATTTGACACTCGGGTTCACGGTGGTTCCCAGGTGTGAAACTTGGGACGACGGGACAATCACACTGGCCGAAATGTCATCTTCCCACTGGATCTTTGAAGCCGGTAGAAAATCTTGTCGTAGTTTATAGGTCCAGCCGGCCCCGTTTTCTCGGACCCCGACACGTAAGTAGGCTCCCATCACCGGGCGACCATTGATCAAAAAGATATTGCCCGAGGTGCCATTGACCACGTCCACCGAAAAGGCGTCGCGCCAGCTTTCGCCGGAGTGCGGGCTCTGGCCGTGAAAGCGTTTCACCAGGTACACCAAGGCCTTGATCCGGCTTGGCAAGGATTCTAGCCAAGCGTTGTGAGCATCGGTATACAGCGTTGAGGGGGACAAAAGCTGTATAGCGTCTAGGAGCGTGAGTTTTTCTGACAAAAGATTTTTCTCGGACTCTTGGGGGGTCTTCCAAATCCGGCTGAAGTCATAGCTGACGATGCTTTCGACCAGGGCCATATCTTTGTCGTAATCGCCAATGATCACGGGGTTAAAGTGGATGGCATCGTAGATAGACTTTGAGATCTCGGATTTTCCACCACCGGATACCGTGCAAGGCTTGTGGCACAGCGTTCCCTCTGCCGCCGTCCCAACCAACCGCCAAGCCGTGGTCGCGGGATGCTTTTCCATGTGGACTTTGTAGCCCGAGGGGTAAATATACGTTTTGGAAGGGAGTACCTTCAAAGCATGGGTGCGACCTTCGCGATGCCAATACACCCTTTGCTGTTCGAGGTCAATAATGGCGTCTTCGGGTATGTAAAAGACATCAGGCCATTGCTTGTCGACTGCGTACCCTTCAGGTTGCTGAACCACGCTGTCACCCAACAATTCGGTCGCCGTGACAAAGGTGGCGTGGTGAACTGCTTCGGGAACGAAGCGCATTCCTAGGTTAAAACGAGGAAAAGCTAAAGCTCCCCCAGCGTGCTCTTCTTCGACCAAGCCGAACAAGTTTGCGGCGTAACTGATTTGCGTTTTGACTTCTTTTTTTGAGTATCCGTAGTAGTTGTCGGCAATCAGCGTGACCATAACACCGCGTTCATCGCGGGCGCAAATTTTGAAAGCCCCGCCGTCATTGTAGAGCTCGTCTTCTTTTTTCCAGGCCATGCCATCACGACGTTGTCGTTCGGTGGCGTCTTCCCATTTTGGTAAGCCGAGGTCTTTTTTGCGCAGGGTCGTGAGGTGGGTAGCCAGGATGATACAGCCGGTGTGACCGCTCCAATGCACAGGGTCAAGGGCTGCGTCATTTTCAGGCAGGTAGGGGTCACCGGCGTTTCCAAAGATTGATTCGACAAAGTCCAAGTTGCTCACCAAGGAACCGGGAGCGAAAAAGCGGATCTCCATAGACTTTTCAGGGAGAAGCCCGGGAACCTCAGGACAAACCATGGGGCGGAGCATCAAACTGACAAAGCCAGTCGCTTTTGCTTCTTGATCAGCAGTGAAGGGGAACACGGCCAAATCTTGCGGCGGGTTCAGGGCCTCGGCATAGAGCCGGGCGAACACCGCTTTGGGCACGGCTTTTTTATCCGGCGGAACGGGTAGACCACCTTCGGCGATATGAAAGACCCCCTTGGTGGTGCGTCGATCGTTGAGGGGGTTGTGAAGAACCCCTTGACGAACGCGGTAGCTGGTTAAAATTGGGGAGCGGTGAACCGAAGCCCCAGGGGGTAACGACAGCTCACGAGCCATTCCATAGCGGTCAAGGACGAGGCTGTTCGAAGGAAGGTGGGGGATTTTTAAGCCCGTATCCGCCAGGTAAGCATCCAAAAACGCCTGAATACGACGGTCGGCGGCTGGAAGGTAATCTTCGAGAAGGCGATTCTTTTCACGGATATTGCGAATCAAATCTCGGGCGACATCCAGATTGTCCGTTCCGGCCCCCTCATAAACCGGCAGACCTAGGGCGGCAAGTTTCATGTTGATCGCCTGGATTAACAGTTGTCGACTGGCATGGTCCTGCGGGTGATGGGAAATGCCGAATTGGCGTCGTGTAGGCATCATCGCCTCCTCATTTTGCGGGATTTGAAATACTGTACCCTTTATTTGTTCTTGGAAGCAAGAAGCAAATCGCCATAGAGGGCCTTTTTTTGTAAAATTGCTGTTCATAAAACTTAAATATTGCCAAGGTTGTCAGGATTGTAAGCCGACTTTATACTGTCGGGTAGTCCGTAGAGTGAGCAAAAACCCTCGGGCAAAGGAGCTTAAGTGCCAGCCTTAACATGGGGAACCGTGACGATTCCCTGGGAATTACTTTGGGCCGTAGCCGGGGCCGTGGTCTTTCGGTTGTGGCTTAACCGGCACGAGAAAAATCGTGAGGTCAGCAAGTTTTGGGCCGACCGAGTGTCGTGGTCGGTGCTGATTGGGTTGCTGGTGTGGAAGCTAACCCCCGTCTTTACCCGCTGGGAGCAAGTTTGGGACAACCCTTTGATGCTCCTCTATACGTCTGGTGGTTTAGCGGGAGTCTTGGGGGGTGTGGGCACAGCCGTTGGGATCCTCGCTATGTCGTTGTTACAAATTCGCAAAGAAAAAGGCGTAAGAATTCTCCCTGAAGTCGCGTCTTTGTTAGCGGGTATCTTGGTGTTTACGGTTTTGGACCTGGGTGTACCAATTTTTGTTCCACGCCAACCTCCAGTCGCCTTAACGCCTAGCCAGCAGCAAGCCTTTTCACTTTTGTTGCCGGCGTTTGACGGTAAGCCGATAGCCTTGGCCGATGAAAGGGGAAAGGTTTTGATCGTCAATTTTTGGGCTTCGTGGTGTCCACCCTGCCGGGCGGAATTTCCTGACTTTAAATCGGCACAAACCTTTTTTACGGCCAAGCATTGGCCTGTCGTGGTGGTGGGGTTAGATCAAGTAAGCACCGAGTCGGGGGGCTTGGCCTCAGCCAAGGCCTTTGCCTCTTCTGAACATGCCCAATGGACCTTGCTGGCTGATAGCGCCGGTGTCGGAACGGCTTTTGGGGTACAAGCTTTGCCGACAACGTTAATCTTTGATACGAAAGGCCAATTAGTCGCTCGTCATATCGGAGCCGCTGACCGTGATTGGCTGATTGCTCAAGCGCAAAAAAATCTGCCTTGACTCTTCCCTTACAGCGCAGATTTTGCTATCTTCTATATAGAGAGTTCGTGATATACAGAACAAAGGACGGTAATGATGAGTGAAAAGATCAATACGGACCAATTCAAGAGCAAGGTGTTCGATTTTGAACATAACTCCGAGTGGAAATTTGCCGGGGATCTTCCTTGTATAGTCGACTTTTATGCAGATTGGTGTGGGCCCTGTAAAATGGTCAGCCCCATCCTTGATCAAATTTCGCATGAGTATGCCGGTAAACTGAATGTTTATAAGGTCAATACTGACGAAGAACAGGAGCTAGCAGGGGCTTTCGGCATCCAGAGCATTCCCAGCATTCTGTTCATCCCCAAGGCAGGAGATCCCCGCATGAGCATGGGGGCTCTTCCTAAAGCTCAAATCGTGAAAGCCATGAAAGATGTGATGGGCGTAGAATAATCTTGTAGGGCGCTTGACGTTTCGCTCAAGCGCCACGATCTTTTTTTCAGGAGGGTGAAGATGGAAGAAACACTTGACCTGGAGCCGTGCCTGAAAGCTCATGACGCCGAACAGTCGCGCTGGAGCGACGACGATGGCGCCTGTGATGAAGCTCTAGGCCTAACCCAAAACCTTTAAGCGCGCGAAGAACGCGCTTTTTCGGTGAGAAAGTTATGGGCTTGGTACAAGACCCCCGCCACATCGGGATGAATCAAAAGTTTTAGGGCGTCTTCGTACTCAAGCCAAACACTATTGACAATTTCATTTTTTTGTAGCTGCAATTTTTTCTTTTTGGTTTTAGCTAAAAAAAATACCACAGTTTTATGCACGCCCTCGTAGGGTGAATACGCAATGACGGCCCTAAAGCGTTTATTCAGGCGTACCACAAGCCCAGTCTCTTCCACGATTTCTCGTAAGGCCGTTTCTTGTTCGGTTTCTTTTCCTTCGGCATGCCCTTTGCATAGGCTCCAATGACCGCCGTTGGCATGTTTGAGAAGAAGAAATTCTAGACGATCATCAACTTTTCGGTACAAGACCGCACCGAACGATTTTGTTTCAAGCATAATTTAGCGGTATAGGCAGAGGTAAGAGGTGTCAGCTTTTGCCCGAACCGAAAATTTTACCCCGGCGGCTACGGTAAACTCGGTATCGGGACCATATTCGCGCCACTGGGTTTCGCCGGGGAGCAAAACTTCTAACCGGCCCGAAACTATCCGCATGATTTCGATGGTCGAGGTGCCAAATTCGTACTCACCGGCGGCCATGACCCCGATGGTGGCCTTACCACCTTCAGCGGTTAACCCCAGCGACTTGACATTGCCATTAAAGTATTCGTTGACAGAAATCATGGTGAGCGTGCTCCTTTCGTGTTTGATTCTAACTTAGCTGGTTCCTTTCGTATCAAATCTCAGGAGTTTTGGAAAGCCCCTGCATTTCGATCGGTACGCCAGGGCATGACGCCAGGGCTTTTAAAATTGAAAGGTAACGGCAGTGATATCGTCCGGTTGAGGGGCAGTCTCTTGCCAGGACGCGATTTGTGTCTGTAGTTGGGCAATAAACTCGGTAGCCGATAATTTATAACTGCGGGTAAGAAATTCGCGCAGACGATCCTCGCCAAAATTTTCCCCCAAAGGGTTGATCAGGTCAGTCATCCCATCTGAAAAGGCGTAGACCTTGGTCCCTGGCTCCACGGCGAGTCCAAAAATTGAGCTAGCTGTAATTTCGGTGTTCTCTAAACCCAAGGGGGGTAAATTGGGCTTAAGGGCCTTTCCAGCCACCCTTCTTTCCTGCCGTTGGTAAAAATACACAGGACCATAGCCAAAGTTGAGAATTTCTAACTTGGCCTCGGTGTTTAGGGTTAACGGGACAAAGAGCAATAACCCCGCGACAAAGGTTCCCAGCGGAAGGATCTCTTGCAAGAACTGATTAAGACGTTGGGCAAGTACGAGGGATGTCATCTGAGCCGTTTGGGCTTCTTGCCGAAGTGCACTGAAAAACCCGGTTAAGCTGGCGGTAACCAGGGACCCTGCTACCGCTTTACCTGAAACGTCAAAGCAGGCCAGCATACCCAGATTTGCTTGGGGCCAAGTGGCTTCTTGGTAATAGTCACCGCCCACACCGAACGCCATCCGAATCAAGCGGGCCAACTGCCAGTGAGGTGAACTCAGGTGCGACGATTTCATGGTCAGTTCCTGAAATTCATGTGCTTTTTGAATATCTTGATCGCGTAGTTCGGCCGAACGAGAGGCAAGACGACGCAAGTTGGTCATCCCGTAGAACTTTCCATCCAGGTACACCAAAAAAATTTCAGGACGATCGAGCGCAGGGGACTTTAGCAGGTCAATAATTACTTTTTCAACGGATTCCCGTGCATCGAGCGACCCAGCCGTGGTAAGTTCTTGGTCCAAGGGGCGCGGAATAAGGTTTTCGAGGAACTTTGAGGCTTTTTCGAGAATTTTGGCTTTGGCAATGAGACCAACCACGCCCCCGTCGCGTTCTACCGGGAGGGCAAATAATTCTGAGTTGGCTTTGAGCTGGTCAGCTACCCAACCCCAAGGACTATCGGCGTGGACAGGCTCGGCTGTCAGACTGACACTCCCGACTTGATTTTCAACAAAGAGCCCGGTTTCGGGTACATGATCATCAAAACTCCAATCAACATCTTCCATCGCTGTCTCCGAAGCCATTATATGCTAAGATCCCGCTATGTCGTTAGTAATTTTAAAAGCCGGGCGAGAAAAACTCGCCTTAAACCGTCACCCTTGGGTTTTTTCGGGGGCCGTCGCTCAGGTCGTTGGCAACCCCCAACCCGGAGAAGTGGTTGAGGTTCAAACTGCAGACCGAAAGTTTATTGCCTGGGGGCAGTATAACCCGGCCTCGAAAATCCGTTTGCGCCTCATGGAATGGCGCGAAGCCGTGCCCGTTGATGAGTCCTGGTACGAGCAACGTTGGGAGGAGGCGCAAGCCCTACGCGCCCCTTGGAGGGGTTCGACCCAAGCCCTACGCCTGGTCTTTGCCGAAGCGGATGGTTTGCCGGGACTAATCGTTGATCAAACCGGGGACTGGTTGGTCGTGCAGTTTCTTACCGCCGGGGCTGAGCGTCAAAAAGCCTTCTGGACCGCGCTCCTGGTGCGAAAACTCCCCTCTCTTAAAGGTATTGTAGAAAAATCTGATGGTGATGGTCGCCGGATGGAAGGCCTAGAAGATACCTATGGCATTCTCTGGGGCGAGGCTCCCCCCCAGCGGATTCGCCTTCAAGAGGCAGGGGCATGGTTTGACGTCGAGTGGGGAGCTCAAAAAACAGGCTTTTACAGTGATCAACGTGATAACCGCTTGGCCGTTGCGCAGGTTGCCGCGGGTAAACGAATGCTCGATGCGTTTTGTTATACCGGTGGCTTTGCTGTGCATGCCCTGCGTGCCGGAGCTTCGTCAGCGGTCCTTTTAGATGCCAGTCAAGAAGCCCTGGCAATGGCTCAGCACAACGTCGAACTCAACGGTTTCTCGGTGGAACGCTGTGTCGAAGGCGACGCCTTTACGACGTTACGGACTTTAAAAAAAGACCACGAAAAGTTTGGTTTGGTCGTGTTAGACCCTCCCAAGCTGGCCCCCACGCGCGAATCGTTACCGCGGGCTTTACGAGGGTACAAGGACCTCAACCTCCAGGCTCTTGCGCTCGTCGAAGAGGGGGGCTGGTTGGCCAGTTTTTCGTGTAGTGGTGCTGTTGACCCGGCAACCTTCGAAGAAGTGATCGCCTACGCCGCGAAAGATGCCGGTCGAACGGTTCAAATCGTGCGACACCTTTGGCAGGCTCCTTGCCACCCGGTGCGTACCAGCATGCCCGAAGCCGCCTACCTCAAGGGTATTCTGGCCAGAGTCCTCTAAAAGTCGTTTTTTCTTGAAGCTTTTTGCAGGGGGGGCCTGTGACCAAGAGCTGGAGGTGAATGATGAAAACTTCATTCCTGATCTTTTGGTGGGGGGCTCTCGTGGCGGTGGTCGTCGCCATGGCGGTGGCCTGTGTCCCCCCTGTTAATCACTCGGAGCAGGCGGGCGGCCATCCGACAGGAGGTTTAGGACGGCTAAGTGTGACGGTAGACAGTGCCTCGTCGCGAGCAACCCTCCCGACCAGTCTTAGCCAAGACCTCGCCAATACCTACGAGCTGGTGGTAACCGACGGCACAGTCTTGAAAACTTTGGCTCTTGACCCGACTGCACCGTTGTTCCTGGATATTCTTCCTGGCAATTATCGAGTTTTGGTTTTGGCCGGCTACAGAAAGTCGACAACCTCGACGGTGACTCAGTTGTTGGGGTCTGGTTATGCCAAAGACCTTGTTGCTGTCACCAGCGGGAGTACAACCACGGTGCCCATCACACTCTTTCCGGTGGATTTTTCGTGGTCGGCTCCTGCGTCCTTGGCCCAAGGAGCGGTAGCAAAAATTGACGCCCAAGGAACAACAGGCAACCCGTATGTGGGAATGTGTCTTGCCGGAGCAACGACCGAGCGTCCCCGTCTCAAGTCGGTAACACTCTTTAATGGCTACAAAGATTTTGACACCCCCACGGGAACTCCCGACCAATGGGTGTGCTCCCTGAGCGTCACTGGCCCTCTGCCGACAGGAACGGCCGATTTGCAGTTTCAAGGGGCGGTGATTGTGCTAAACAACACCGGTGCGGTTTCAGGTAGCTTGTCGGGAAAGACCAAGTACAGCTGGAAGTGGCTTAACCGGTACGACCTTGCCGATGATTGTCCGTTGGTTCCGTTAGTAGACAAAGTTCTCTCGCTGACACCGCCCGAAAATGGGATGTCGGTCAGTGTGAGCTGGGGCTAAAAAAAGGGCGCCCCAGGGCGCCCTTTTGGCTTGGTACAAGCCAGAAAGTTATTCGGTTGTTACTGATTTGGCCAGGTTGCGGGGTCTGTCCACGTCGACACCCAGCTCGACCGCCGTATAGTAGGCGAACATCTGGAGAGGAATCAAGGTCAAGAAGGGGGCCAACAGTTCCTCGGTGTGGGGAACCAAAAGCACATCGTCTGAAATTGCCGCCACCCTGGGGTCATTGCTGTTGGTGATGGTGATGACCTGACCTTCGCGGGCTTTAACCTCTTGAATATTGCTTAAAACTTTTTCGAAGGAATCCCCTTCCGTCAACAAAAAGATACTCGGCGTCTCGGGCCCCACAAGGGCCAAAGGCCCATGCTTTAAGCCACCGGACGAAAAACCCTCGGCGTGTCGATAGCTGATTTCTTTGAGCTTTAGCGCGCCTTCTAAGGCGATGGGGTATTGAATGCCCCTTCCCATGAACAAAAAGTTGGTATGGTTAAGGTACTTGCGTGCCAGTTGGTGAATCTGGGGAGCCTGAGTCAGGACGGCATCAATTTTGCAAGGGAGGTCCTCAAGATTTTTTAACAACTCTTTGCCTCGTGCCAAGCTAAGGATGCGCATTCGCCCCAAAAGCAGGGTAAGCAGGGCCATAATGCCGATTTGCCCCAAAAAGGCCTTGGAACTCGTGACAGAGATTTCGGGACCAGCGTGAATATAAACACCGCCCTTGCAAAGCCGGGCAATCGTTGAGCCTACCGCATTGACAATTCCTAGAACCCGAGCACCACGTTGTTGAATTTCTTGAATCGCCTGAATGGTATCTGCGGTTTCGCCCGATTGGCTGACGGCAAAGTAAAGGGTGTCTTTGTCGACAATGGGGTTTCGGTAGCGGAACTCCGAGGCATCTTCGGCAGAAGCGGGAATTCGAGCGACACTTTCCAACAAGTAGGCACCCACTTGTGAAGCGTACAAGGCACTACCCATGGCTATAAAGACAACACGTTTAATATCGAGAAGGTCACGGCTTTCTAAGTTCAGACCACCTAATTTGGTGGTTCCAAAATCGGGAAGGAACCTTCCGCCATGACCAAAGGCTCGGCGCAGGGCTTCGGGTTGTTCATGGATTTCCTTAATAAAATAATGAGGAAAATCCCCCATCGAGGCAGCTTCGGCCGTCCAAGACAGTTCTTCGGCAGACCGGGGGACAACTTCGTTCTGCATGGTCTTGGTTACCCACTCGTTCTTGCGAACAATGACCATTTCTCGGTCTTCTAAAAAGGCGGCTTCTCGGGTCATCCCGATGAACGCAGCAGGGTCAGAGGCTAAGAAAATTTCATCCTTTCCCTGGCCGATCACCAAGGGGGAGCCATTTTTGGCACCGATCATCAAATCAGGGTGGTCGGCAAAAACCGCGACAATACCGTAGGTACCGACCAGGCGGCTCAGCGCCCAGCGAACGGCCTCTTCGGGACTAAACTGGGGGTTCTGAGTCAGGGCGAGCTCGATCAGGTGCGGGATAACTTCAGAGTCAGTTTCACTGTGAAACTGGTAACCATGCTTGATGAGTTCTTCTTTCAAGGCAACATAATTGTCAATGATGCCGTTATGAACGACGGCAACCCGGCCGGACTGGCTTAAGTGCGGATGGGCGTTGGCATCGGTCACTTTGCCGTGCGTGGCCCATCGGGTGTGGGCCAGACCACAGTGGGCGGCCTGGGGTTCGGGAAGGACCCCCTCCAAATTCAAGATTTTTCCTTGCTTTTTATAGACTTTGATTTGGTTGCGAAAGATATACCCAATACCCGAGGAGTCATACCCTCGGTATTCGAGCATTTTGAGCCCTTGGAGCAAAACCTCCGAAGCTTTTCTTGGTCCTAGGTAGCCTACAATTCCGCACATTTTGCTTCTCCTTGCCGCAGGGGCTTAACCGTAAATCCAGCGCCGAACTTGGCGTTGGCTGAGGGGGCGCGTTCGAAAACGTCCTTTCTCGACTTCGACTTGCAGAGCTTGGTAAATCTCGGTGTTCGACATCCCTGCTTGGCGCAGAGTTAAGTGCCGTTCAGCGACATATTGTTCCGCTGTCAGATCGGTGGCTGCCAAAAATTCTTCGATCAGCCGCTGAAGCACCACTTCGGACAGGGAGTAGTTGCGCGCCAACGCCGATACCCAGTCAGCATCCCACAAAGCTGTTCTCACTATAGCCTCCTTAGGCTTAAATATCAGGAGTCTAACACACAAATTGCTTGTATTTGCCTGAAAAAGGGCAAAAAAGCAAAATAATTTCAGAATAATTCTTGTTTATCTGCCTTAGCTCTCTGCATAGGCGACGAGATTTGCCTGACGAAGGTTGAATATGTCTAGGCAATCTGCCGACAAACTAGGCGTCCAGTAATCAAACGGAGGCTTTGCATGCCGCTTCGAAAAAACGTATTTTGGTCCCTTGCGACCCTTTTAGGGCTCGCCTGCTCGGCACTTCCCCCGGCTCCCTCCGGTTCAGCATTAATCAGCCGTCAAGAGTTTTTAGCCGCTTCGTGGGGGCCTTTAGGAAGTCTAGCGAGTTGGAAAGCGACCCCCCAAGGGGCTCAACTAACGCTCGCTGATGGTCGGATTTGTTCCATCACGTTCTTTTCGCCTGACGCGGTAGAGTTTTGGGTACCGTCGCGCACAGGTCAGCAAGAACTACCTCTTGTGAATTTAACTCCCGAAGCAAAACCCTTTGCGGTAACCACCGTCGATCAAGGGCAAGAGTTATGGCTATCGTCTGACGCGGTGAGTCTTCACCTTCAAAAAGCCACTTTGGCCTGGCAGTTATTTCGCAATTCTGTTTTAGTCGCCTCGGGAGAGGCCCCGCAACAAGCCGGGGGGTGGGTTCGGGACCAGGTCAGGTGGGGCAAAGCTTCGCTATCGGGCTTAGGGCCTACGGGAGACGGTTGGATCAAGAACGGCCAGTCGGTGAAATTCTGGAATGACTTTCCTGGCAATAAGGAACAAACCTCGCTTATGGACGTTCCCTTTGTTTACTCCTGGGATACCCCCTCGCCCTACGCCGTGCTGTGGAATGATCCGGGGCAGGTGTTTATCAACCTGAAAGCGGAAGGCTACTTAGGGGGCGTCAGCGGAGGAATGCCCCTGGTCCTCGTTGCCAGCGATACCTCTCGTGGGGTGTTGCAGACTTGGGCCCAGTTGAACGGACGACCTGTCTGGGGGCCTTTTTGGGCCGTGGGAACCCGCCTTGTGGCCCATTCAGCCACCTTGCCTTTGCTTTGGCGCGCACAAAAGATTCCTGTCGATACCGTAGTCGGCGTGCCTCAGGCACAGATGAACCAGGATTATTTCTATCAAGTGGGCGAAGGGCCCGGCCTGACCGGAGACGGTGCCAATCTTGGCGTTCTGTTCCCGCCGGCATCCGAAAAGGACGATCAGCTTCACAACCTCTGGACAGGAAAAACGCTTTCTTCGCTGTGGGGCCGTTGGAAAGTTGCTCACCCCGAGCGAAGGCCGTGGTTTACCGCCGAAACCGGGTCAGCGGGGACGCTATCGCAAGCCGTTTGGCTGGTAAAAACCGATGTCAGCCAAGACCCTTCACGCTTGTTGAACAAGATTCTTTCGGCCCAAATGTCGGGACTTGGCGCCGCTGAAATCCGGCTGTCTGTCGCAAGCCTAGGGTCGGCCGGCACCTCCTCTGCGGCCTGGCAGAACCTAGCCGTGTGGGCGTGGAGTCCGTACCTCACCCTCGACGCTGGGACACACGAAGACCAATGGTGGCAAAACCTGGGGGCAGACGGTCAGGCTCGTCTCAAAGCGATCCTTGATCAACGTTCACGCTTTGTTCCCTATTTTTATCAACTTACCCTTCAGGCTCACCGGACCGGGGTTCCTGTTTGGCGGCCCCTGGGCTGGTCCTACCCCAACGACCCCCAGGCTCGAGCCGAAACGAAGGCCTTTTTAGTGGGACCCGACCTTTTGGTGACTCTCCCTGAGGGGGCGAGTTCAGTGTATCTTCCGGGGCGAGGTTCCTGGTTTGCCCTGGCTTCGGGGCAGGAATATGCAGGTGGAGCTTCGTACGCCCTACCTCCGGGCACCGTTTTGGCTCGTTCGGGGGCTTTGATTCCTACCCAACAGCCCTACGATGAGGCGGGAAAAGACGTGGATTGGCGCCGAACGATTCAGGTTTGGCCGGGCGCGTCGGGCAAGGTCGAGTTGTGGTGGGACGACGGAAGTAGTTGGAATTATCAGCAAGGGAGCTACTTGGCGTGTGAAACGGTATATACTTCGGAGCATCGAACTATGTCCTTAAAACTCAGCCCCTTGCATGCGGGAGGTACCGTTTCGTTTGTTTTGTTTCGCATTCATAACGTGTACCGGCCCCGTCAAGTGTCGATCAACGGTAGGCCGATTCCCCTGTTTGGCGATAGCTTTGGCCTGACCGATACCGATCGGAGTGCAGCCTGGTACGAGGATGATCATTCGCTTTTGATGAAAATCTTTTCTCCTGATCAGCCGCAAGACGTTGAGGTGCAGTTTTGAAACTTCCGAAAGCCTTAGGGCAGGGTATCTTTCCCTTAAAATCGCCGTTAACTTCTGAAATCTTTGCGGGTTTGACGCTGGCCGCTTTGGCCATCCCCGAGGTAATGGGTTATACCAAAATTTCACAAACCCCGGTGATTACCGGGCTTTACACCATGCTTGTTCCCATGGTGCTGTTCGCTTTTTTAGGGTCCTCTCGGCACTTGGTCGTTAGCGCCGATTCTGCAACAGCGGCCATCCTCGCGGCAGGGCTCGTGGGCATGGCGCTCCCTAAATCGAACGAATGGATGGCCTTGGCCGAAGTTTTGGCACTTTTGTCGGCGGGGTTTTTGCTGATTGCCCGTGTTGCCCGCCTAGGGTTTTTGGCGGACTTTTTGTCGCGGACGGTCTTGGTGGGGTTTTTATCGGGGGTGGGTGTTCAGGTCGCCTTGGGCGAAATCCCTTCGCTTTTAGGCTGGGAAAACCTGGCATCTCTGCCCCAGGCTTTTGTCAGGATTGTTACTCACCCTGAACAAATCTCGTGGGCGACGTTGGCGCTTTCGGTGGGGGTGGTGGGGCTGATTGTCGGGCTTCGTCGGGTTTCGCGTCAAATTCCTGGACCGTTGTTAGCCGTGGTGCTGAGCTTGTTGGCCGTGCCCGTCTTTCATTTAGACAGGTTTGGAGTCTCGGTTTTGGGGGCGATTCCCCACGGGTTACCTCAGTTGGGCCTACCTCAGGTGGCCTGGTCTTGGACTCTGATTCAAAAGCTTCTCCCGACGGCGTTTGCGATGTTTATTGTGATTTTAGCCCAGAGTGCGGTGACTTCTCGAGCGTATGCCGAACGTGCTCAAGAATCCTTCGATGAAAATGTCGATTTGGTAGGCCTGGCGGCCGCTAACGTGGGGGCGGCCCTGTCGGGGAGCTTTGTGGTCAACGGCAGTCCTACCAAAACACAGATGGTCGATAGTGCCGGCGGCAAAACCCAAGCGGCCCAACTGAGTGCCGTCGCGGTGGTAGTTTTGGTATTGTTATTCTTAACAGGACCTCTGGCATTCCTGCCCAAAGCAACCTTGGCGGCCGTGGTTTTTTTGATTGGCTATGAGCTTATCGACTGGAAAGGTTTGCGCCGGATTGGCAAGGAACGTCCCGTGGAATTTGCCGTGGCCATAGTGACGGCCTTGACGGTGATTTTTGTCGGTGTAGAGCAGAGTATTCTTCTTGCGATCGGGTTGTCGTTGATCTCGCATACCCGCCACGGGTACCTCGTGACCAATGTTGTTCTGCTGGATGGTCCCCAAGGCTGGCGCCAAAAACCGGCCAAGCCGGGTTTGTTTGCTGAACCAGGGCTGGTGATCTACCGCTTTTTACATAACATGTATTATGCCAATGCCCATACGCTCAAAAAGGACGTGCTGACTTTGGCACAAGACACGGTTTCTTGGTTTTGTGTCGATATGGCGGCGGTTAACGATGTTGATTTTACCGCTTCTGAAACCCTCAGGACCCTTCATCAGGACTTAGCCGCAAGGGGAATCCGTATGGTTTTCTCGGAGATGCTTGACAGTGTTCGCCAGGAATTTGACAGGTCCGAGCTGACCAAAGTCTTTGGAACGGACGCGTTCTTTACGACGTTAGACAGCGTCCGGGATGTCTATCGTCAAGAACAGGCTAAAAAACTTGGTTAAGCGAATTTCCTACTAAGCGTTCCTTTTTTGTGTCATGAGTGTTCAGGGGTAACTGTCATGCGACGATACCCCCGACTGTCATGAGAGCCGACCAGGCTGAATCGGTACTGATAGCTTGCGGTAACTACTTAAGACGTGCCGTGCTTTGTCGGCGTTCTCGCACGGCCTGGGCAAGGTCTTTCAACACAGGCACCGTAGAGTCCCAGGCGAGGCAAGCATCGGTAATTGAAAGGCCGTACTCGAGTTGCGGTAGGGGAGCTTCTTTTTGGTTGCCCCCTTTGAGGTGGCTTTCGAGCATCAAGCCAAAGATAGCCGTAGAACCAGCGGCCACTTGAGTGGCGATATCCTGGGCCACCAAAGGTTGGCGACTGGGGTCTTTTTGCGAGTTGCCATGGGAACAGTCAATCATAATGCGGGGAGGTAAACCAGAATCGACCAGCGCCTTGGCTGTTCTTTCTACATGGTCTTGGCTGTAATTGGCCCCCGTATTGGAACCGCGCAGAATAATATGCCCGGCAGGATTGCCCCGGGTATGGACAATGGCCGCCACTCCTTGTTTGGTCACCGACAAAAACCGGTGGGGAATTTGTGCGGCGTGAATGGCATCAATGGCAATTTTGACATTACCGTCGGTTCCATTTTTAAACCCAATCGGCATAGACAGGCCAGAAGCAAGCTCACGGTGAATTTGGCTCTCGGTAGTACGGGCACCAATAGCCCCCCAGGTGACACAATCGGCGATAAACTGAGGCGAAATCGTATCAAGGAACTCGACAGCGGCTGGTAAACCCAACGAGTTGACATCCACCAGAAACTGACGCGCTATTCGCAAGCCCTTGTTGATTTGAAAGCTACCATCAATAAACGGGTCGTTGATCAGCCCCTTCCAACCGGCTCGGGAACGAGGTTTTTCAAAATACACACGCATCACGATTTCGAGGTCATCTTTGAGCTCTTCGCGCAAACGGACTAATTTATTAGCGTATTCTCGCCCCGCCTTGGGGTCATGGATGGAGCAAGGGCCGACGATGACCAATAAACGATCATCGGTGCCTTCAATGATGTCCTGGCAAGTTTCACGGGCTTTGTGAACAAATTGCCGAGCAGAGTCGGGCAGGGGGTGTTCTTCCATGAGAATGGCCGGAGGAATGAGGGGGTGGAGGGCTTCGATGCGCAGGTCGTCTGTCGTATAGGGCATAGTTTTCTGATACTACCTGGTGAGCTGAATTTGCTCAAGCGGAAACATTGGCATCCAGAGCTTTGAGTCTGGTCAGCTGAGGCCATTTTTTAGCTACTGCCGCAACAACAAACAAGGTTCCTAAACCTCCGACAACCACTGCGGCAACTGGCCCGATGAGGCCTGCCACCATACCCGATTCAAAATCGCCCAGCTCATTCGAAGAGCTGATAAAAATCGTATTGACCGACGAAGTGCGCCCCCGCATCGCATCAGGAACCTGGGTAAGCATGAGCGTGCCTCGAATCACGACGCTGATGTTGTCGAGAGCACCCAACAGGAACAGCAAGGCCACCGATAAGGGGAACCAGGTGGACAGCCCAAAGGCTACCGTGACACAACCAAACCCCGCGACGGCCGTCAGCAGGGTAAGCCCTGCCCGTTGAAAAGGCGGTCGGTGGGCCAAAATTAAGGCCATCAAAAGCGCACCCAGTGACGTGGCCGAGCGCATGATACCCAGCCCCCAAGCCCCCACATGAAGGATATTGGTGGCATAAATGGGAAGGAGCGCAACCGCGCCGCCCAAAAGAACGGCCCACATATCGAGGGTGATCGCGGCCAGAATGACTTTGTGTCCTTTGATAAACGCCAAGCCTTCTTTGAGTGAGTCCCAGGTTGCCGCCTGCGAGGGTTGTTTCTGTTGGCGAGTGCGGATGAGCGTGACTAAAAGAAAGTTAACCACCGACAAAGCGGCCGCCAAGGCATAAATGCCAGCGACCCCATTCAATAACGCGACCAAAAGACCGGCTAGCGCTGGGCCTGCAATGGCGGCTGTTTGATAAACGCTCGAGTTCCATGTAGCCGCATTGGCATAGTCTTTGGGGGGAACCACCAAGGCAATTAGCGTGGCCGTGGCAGGGTCGTTAAAAGCACGGACAAAGCCAAGAACTGCCAAGATTGCAAAGATCAAGGCCACAGGACCGTGTAACCAGGCCAAAACTGCTAAGGCGGCAGAGGCAAGGGCCGTGACTGTTTGGGTAACTTGAACGATGTGACGCCGGTCATGATGATCGGCAAAGACCCCTGCCGGTAACGAGGTTAAAATCACGGGCAGAACCACCGATAGACCGATCAGGCCCAGGGCAAAGGGACTATGGGTTCGTGTCCACAGATCCCAGGCAACGGCAAAGGTCAGCATTTGCCCCCCTAGGGCCGACGAAAACCGCCCCGCCAACAACAGGCGAAAATCGCCGTACGCTAAGGCTGCGTAAGCGGGTTTACTCAAAGGTCTACCTTAAGGTGAAGGTCCTTGAGTTGTAAAAGATCGACTTCACTGGGCGAATTGTCCATGGGGCTTGCCCCTGTGGTGTTCTTGGGAAAGGCGATAACTTCGCGGATGGTCTCTTGTTGGGTCAAAATCATGACGAGGCGATCAAGCCCGGGGGCTATACCTCCATGGGGTGGAGGGCCGTATTGAAAGGCTTTAAGCAAAAAGCCAAAGCGTTTTTGAGCTTCTTCGGGAGGAAAGCCTACGGTATTGAACAACCTTTGTTGAATCGCGGGGTCATGAATACGGATCGAGCCTGAGGCTAGTTCAAGACCGTTGCAGACCAAATCGTAGAGGTCGCCCTTAACCGGACCAGGGTCGGTGTCAAAGGTGGCCAGGTATTGGGCTTGCGGCATGGTAAACATATGGTGGGCCGGCTCCCAGCGGGCTTCTTCTTCGTTGAATTCAAACAGCGGAAAGTCGACAATCCACGCAAAGGCAAAAGCGTTAGGGTCAGCCAGCCCAAGTTCTCGCCCCGCCTTGAGGCGAACGGCACCCAAAGCCGTACAGGCAGTTTTGTACCGATCGGCGACTAATAAAATGACATCACCGTCCTGGGCCGAAAGTCCAGACAGAATCTTGGCTTGGTCGGCTTGAAAAAACTTCGCAACCCCACCTTCTAGCGTACCTGAGGCAACCTTCATCCAAGCTAAGCCCTTAGCGCCATAGGTTTTGGCGGTTTCTTCCCATTCAGTGATTTTTTTGCGACTGGCAATTTCGCCTGCTTGGGGAACAACGAGAGCTTTTACCGCACCACCAGCCGACAACACAGACTCAAAGGCCTGAAAGCCTGAACCGGCTACATAGGGTGAAAAATCCTGCATTGGCATGCCAAACCGTAAATCGGGTTTGTCAGAACCATACAGGTCGATAGCCGTATCGTAGGGCAGTCGCGCAAAGGGCACAGCTAAATCGTACCCGAGGGTCTCGCGGAAGATTTCACGCATCATGCCTTCCATCAGCCGGTAAATATCCTCGGCCGTACAGAACGACATTTCAACGTCGATTTGTGTAAATTCGGGCTGTCGGTCACCTCGGGCATCTTCATCCCGGTAGCAACGGGCAATTTGAAAGTACTTATCGAGGCCGCCTACCATCAAAAGTTGTTTGTACAGCTGAGGGCTTTGGGGTAGGGCGTAGAACTTTCCGGGGTTCGTGCGGCTAGGTACTAGAAAGTCTCGCGCTCCCTCGGGGGTGGATTTGATAAAGGTTGGTGTCTCGATCTCGAGAAACCCCTGACTGTGAAGGTACTGCCGGGCGGTCCAGGTCACTTTGTCTCGTAGAACCAGTCGGTCGCGCATCCCAGGACTACGGAGGTCGAGGTAGCGGTATTCTAACCTGAGGTTTTCGTTGGCTTTATTTTCGTCCTCAATAGGAAACGGCAGAACGGGGGCCTGGGACAGAATTACGACGTCGTGAGCGACCACCTCGATGTCGCCCGTAGCCATTTTGGCGTTCCTCATGGCTTCGGGACGGGGCTTAACTTGTCCCGTAAGCGCCACGCACCACTCGTTTTTCAACTCGGCGGCTCGCTCAAGCAACCCCGCCGGGGAGCGTTCATCCACAACGACCTGAACAAAACCATAACGGTCCCGCAGGGTCAAAAAGACAACGCCTCCTTGATTACGGGCCCGATGAACCCAGGCATTGAGGGTAACAGTCGTTTCAGCGTGAACGAGGTTCAGATCGCCGCAAGTGTGTGTGCGTTGTGGAAAGTTCATGAGCGCGAGCTTACCATAAACGCCCAGAAAAAGAAAAGCGGAGAGGATTCTTGAAAGGTCGGTGGCCAGGCGTTTGCCGGAAAGTCGATTTTTCTTTATCTTATTTTTATGGTTCCTTCATACCCGGAGTTCGCTCCCATTGATCTGTCCCAGAGACCTGAGCTTCACCCTTATTTTCAGAGTTTAGAATCGGGCATCTCGGAGTTTACCTTTTCAAACATCTATCTGTTTCGTCGTACCTATGGGTACCAGCTCAGCCGCCTCGAAGAGGGCGTCTATGCGATTTCAGGTTCTCGTCACGGAAAAACCTTTTTTGCCCTCCCATGGGGGCCACCCCGAGACAAAGCCCTTCTGAAGGACCTCATGTCCCATCACGATTACTGGAAGAACTGCTCTTTACCACAAAAAGAGGGTTTGGCGGACTTATTGGCTGAGCACAAGTGGGAGGCCCGCCCTGACCGCGATAACTGGGATTACGTTTATGACTGTCAAGAAATGGCAGATCTTGACGGAAAAAAGTTTCATAAAAAGCGCAATCATATCAATGCCTTTTTTTCTACCTATCCCGAGGGCTTTACTTACCGGGATATGACTGACAGTTCTCAAGATACCCAAGACGCTCTGCAGGTGTTAGAGACCTGGCAGACAGGGCGCGAGGACCAAAGCGATTACTTGCCGTCAAAAGAGGGGATTGAACTGCGTCGCGAGCTTGAACTTTCGGGTCGGATTTGGCTTTTAGAGGGCAAACCGATAGCCTATGCGCAGGGTGAAGCCATGCGTCAGGGTCGATGTTTCGTGATTCACTTTGAAAAGGCCGACGGCAGTATTAAAGGTGTCTATCAGACGATTTTTCAGGATTGGTCGAAGACGCTTTGCCAGACCTTCGCCTGTGTGAACCGCGAACAAGATTTAGGGGACCCTGGCCTTCGTCAGGCCAAAGAAACCTACCGTCCTGTAGAATTTATTGAAAAATACCAGGTTTGGCCGGTAACCGAAATGTAGGATTTGGCTCTTGAAGGACGTGAATCCTGGTTCAAAAGCCCTCTCTAGAGGGGTTTCTTATTTTTGGCATCCTTTTTGCTTATTAAATAAAAGCCCAGCTTTCTCAGTTGGCCAAAAGGTCATCCCGTGCTAGTATGGGCAAACTCCATTAGAGAGTCTAAAAATATCATCCGTATTTGTAAGGAGAGACGACATGTCTGATATCGTCGAAGCCGTGAGCGGAGTTCCTGCTCTGTTCGGCTCAAACAGTTTCAACGACGCGACCCAGCGGGAACGCCTGCCCAAGTCGGTGTACAAAGAGCTGAAGCTGGTTCAGGCTGGCAAAAAGAAGCTGACCAACGAAGTTGCCGAGGTCGTGGCCAATGCGATGAAGGATTGGGCTCTTGAAAAGGGCGCCACCCACTACACCCACTGGTTCCAACCCTTGACCGGCATTACCGCCGAAAAGCATGACTCGTTCATCAGCCCAGTTGGTGAAGGTAAAGTCATTATGGAGTTTTCGGGAAAAGAGCTCATCCAGGGCGAACCCGATGCTTCCTCGTTCCCCTCGGGTGGTCTGCGAGCTACTTTTGAAGCTCGTGGCTATACCGCTTGGGACACGGCCAGCCCTGCCTTTTTGAAGTCTGACCCTTCAGGCGTTACCCTGTGTATTCCTACCGCTTTTGTGGGGTACCATGGTGAAGCTCTTGACAAGAAGACCCCGCTGTTGCGCTCGATGGATGCTATCAACCGCCAAGCCGTCCGCGTTTTGAAAGCCCTGGGCAATACCACCGCTACCCGCGTGGTGACCACCGTCGGTCCCGAACAAGAATACTTTTTGATTGACGAAGGCTACTTTAACCAGCGCCCCGACCTGCTTTTGACAGGCCGCACTGTTCTCGGTGCCCTTCCTGCCAAGGGACAGGAGCTCGAAGATCATTACTTTGCCGCTATTCCCGACAACGTCCAGTCCTTTATGCGCGAGTTCAACGAAGAACTCTGGAAACTCGGTATCACCGCCAAGACACAGCACAACGAAGTTGCCCCTCACCAGTACGAGCTGGCCGTGATTTTCTCGGCTTCCAACGTCGCCACCGACTCGAACCAATTGGTCATGGAGACCATGCGCAAAGTGGCTTCACGCCACGGTTTGGCAGCCCTGTTGCACGAAAAACCCTTTGCTGGCGTCAACGGCTCAGGTAAGCACAACAACTGGTCCATGGGCTCCGACGACGGTCAGAACCTTTTGGAACCCGGCAAGACTCCCCAAGAGAACAGCCAGTTCCTGTTGTTCTGCACCGCTGTCATTGAAGCTGTTGACAAGTACGCGTTGTTGCTACGCACCGCTGCTGGTAACCCTGGTAATGATCACCGCTTAGGTGCTAACGAGGCTCCTCCGGCCATCATTTCGATTTTCTTGGGCCAGCTGGAAGAGATTCTAAATGCCATCAGCGAAGGCAAGACCTTGACCTCGAAAGATGGTCAAAAGCTGGAACTGGGTGCTACCTCGTTGCCCGACCTGCCGAAGGACCTGACCGACCGTAACCGCACCAGCCCCTTTGCGTTTACCGGTAACAAGTTTGAGTTCCGCATGGTTCCCTCAGGCGATTCCATCGCCGGACCCAACGTGGTGCTCAACACCGCGGTCGCTGAGATCCTTTCTCAGTACGCTGATCGCCTTGAAAAGGCTTCGGATAAGCAAGCTGAAATCAAGAAGATTGTTGCCGAACAGTACAAGGCCCACAAACGCGTTGTGTTCAACGGCAACGGCTATAGCCACGAGTGGGAAGCTGAAGCGGCTAAGCGCGGACTCCCAAACATCAAGGCATGGGTCGATTGTCTGCCCGAATACGGCAAGGATTACAGCCTCCAGCTGTTCAAAAAGCACGCTGTCTTTACCGAAGAAGAGCTGCATAGTCGTGTCGAGATCTACCTCGAGAAGTATGCCAAGACCATCAACATCGAAGCCGGTGTCCAGATTGAAATGGTCAAGAAGAACATTCTGCCTTCCGTTTTGGAATGGCTGACCGGTCTGGCAGCGAGTATCGAAACCCTTAAAGCCGTTAAGGTTGACGTCAGCGGACCTGAAGCTCAGCTGAAGTCTGGTGGTGATCTTTTGGCAAAATCCTATGGCGCCCTGGCTGTGCTTGAAAAAGAATTAGCCGGTGCTCGTGACGAAGGCGATACTCACAAAAAGGCCAAACTGTACCGCGAAAAGGTCTTTGTTGCGATGGCGGGCGTTCGCTCTGCCGTGGACGCGCTCGAAGGCGTGTTGCCGGCTGATTACTACCCGTACCCGACCTACGAAGACATGCTCTTCCGCTTCTAAGTCTTTTAAACGTTAAGGTGAAATAGGCCCCCGAGGTTACCTCGGGGGCTTTTTTTTTAATTATTTTTTATTTTTTGGATTTTTGAAACATATTGTGTTAGATTGATGCTAATTTTATATCCTATCGAAAGCTAATAAATATTTGCCGAGTGAGAATAGATTTTGAAGCCAGAGCAAATACGTGTGGCATCGGCCTACCAAGCCCCCGAGCTCGTTGAGCTGGGACAGGTCACCGAGTTAACCAACTATACCGTCAGCGTGACGGCACAGTGAGGATGTGAATGAAAATGATGAAAGGATTTAACTTAACCGTAGTCGGCGTAGTGCTGGCATTCCTGGCAGGGTGTTCAAACCCTACCCAAGCTTCTTTGAACGGGAATCCTGCTTCTAGTGGAAGTGCCGGAGGTAGCGGAGCTACCACAGTTTCGGTGACGGCTAGCACTTCGCCAGGGGCACCCCGAAGCTTGATTAATGATAGCACCGTGACGAAGGTGTTGATCGTGGCCCTGCAAAACGGCGCAAGCGCCGCAAGCGGAACGCTGACCAAGGGAGGTTCGGCGTGGACCGGGAGTTTTAGTGTTAGTTCAGGCTCAACAGACTTTTGGGCGTATGCGTACAATGCGAGCAATGCGGTGGTATGGAGTGGCTTAACGTCGGGGTTTACGGTTAACTCCACGGGGACAAACTCTGTGAGTATCGCTATGAGTCAATTAGCTAATGAGACCTCGGCCAATATTGGCACTCTGGTTCCCGTAGCAGGGGGAACGTTTACCCTGAAGTCGGGGGGGCCGAATATGACCGAGAGTACGTTTCACATGAGTGCTAACCTGATTATTGGTGTTGAGTATGCAAGCGTTACGGGCTTAGCGGACCCCAGTTGGTTCAGTTCATTAAGTAATCATCCCGTCGAACAGGTAAATTGGTATGGTGCCCTCGTATTTTGTAACGATTTAAGTACTAAGGAGGGTCTGACTCCTGTGTATTCGATATCAGGGAGTACCAGTCCCTCAGCCTGGGGTGCGATTCCCACTGCTGACAATACGACTTGGGACGCGGCAACCCTCAATACAAGTGCCAATGGTTACCGTTTGCCGACCGAAATGCAATATATGTGGGCGGCGATGGGTGGAATGAGCGATGGTCTGAGTAGTGATCTTGTTGGTGGCGTTAATACGGCAGGATACAACAAAGGCTATGCGGGAAGCACCGAGGCTGGCGGTGCCCAAACGAACATAGGGAACTATGCCTGGTATTATACGAATAGTTCCAACACAACTCACCCTGTTGGATCGAAGCAACCAAATGAGTTAGGGATTAACGATCTGACTGGGAATGTTATGGAATGGTGCTGGGACTGGTATGGAAGCTACCCCACGACAGCGCAAACGAATTATCAGGGAGCCGCTATGGGCTCGTACCCGTACCGCGTCGGTCGCGGCGGCGGTTGGTTCAATGGTGCGTCTTACTGCACTGTAGCCGCCCAGGGCAACGTCGGTCCGTACTACCGGAACAACGGTATCGGGTTCCGGGTTGTCCGCCCATGAGTTCTGCGGTCTAAGAGAAACCAGGAGAGGGCAGGCCCTCTCCGCTTCCTGCGAAGAGGGTTACAAAAAAATAATGTCAATGGTTAATTACCTGAGGTCAATAACCACAGAATTCGTCTATTTCAACCCTCGAAAAGCACCACTTTCCTTGTTTTAGGCTCCCCTTCGGGCTGAAGAAAATTGATAAAATACCTATCATGGTGAGGTCGTAATTCTTATTCCTTATGAGTAAGCCTGGGAGGTTTTCATGGAAGGACGGGAGGAACCAAGGCTCAGCGTGCTTGACCTGTACGAGTGCCGAGTAGGGCTTGCGGGGCATATTTACCGGTTTTTTGGGTTTCTGGGACAAGGGGAATCTGGTGATTTTGACCCACGCCTTCCAAAAGAAGACGCAGAAGACACCGGATTCTGAGATAAAGAAGGCGAAGGACTACAAAGCCGATTGGCAGAGGAGTACGAAAGGAGCGAAGTAGATCGGATGATTCGAGAGCGGGCCAGCGTGTCCTCTGAATTTGAGAGGATGGTTGAACAGGAACTTGCTGAATTGCGGGTGGGATTGGTCATCAAGGGTTTGAGGCAGAAAAAGGGTATCACGCAGGAAGAATTGCCTCGGAGGCTGAGGACGACGAAGTCAGCGGTGTCGAGGTTAGAGAACCGCTCTGGAGGTGCTCGGTTGGAAACCTTGGAAAAAGGAGCCCATGCATTAGGAAAGGAACTGGTGATCGAGTTTCGGTGAGATCAGGAGTTGGCGCGAATGAGGCCATCCAAAGTTTTGAGGATGGCCTTTTTTCTTTGAGTCCGGACTCAACTAGCCGGTTGATTATAATAAAAGTTTGGTGTTGAACCTCTGAAACAATTCCAGCGTTGCCAATTCAACATCCATCCAGCCTTTCCAGTGTCTTCGCTTCCACATTATTTCTGTCTTGAACAACCTGCATTCGACGGCGACCCATCTCTTGGAGAATGGGCATAGCAACATCGAAAGCACGGCCCGCTATACCCATGTAATGCTAGATAACCGATTGTTTGCGGTGGTGGATGAAGAGTACAGGGAACGGGTGGCAGGACTGGGGACGCTAGAAAGAGTTGACAAATAAAATAGTAAAACATACCCTATTAGATAGGGCTGTACGGAGATCCAATGAAACGGGACTTTGTTGAAACCAAGGGGTTCAGTGGTGATTGGAAAGCTCTGGGACAGACTGACGACGAGATGAGAGCCTTGCAAAATTATCTGGCAGAGTATCCAAGTTCCGGACCGATGATTGAGGGAGCCGGAGGGGCCAGGAAGCTTCGGTGGGGAAAGGAAGGGCAAAATAGTGGAAAGAGCTCTGGCGTACGGGTAATCTATTGGGACGATCCTAAAGACGGAACACTCTATTTGCTAGCTGTCTTTGGGAAAAACGAGAAGACGAACTTGAGTGAAGCTGAAAAGAAAGCGATGAAAGCGTTCATTAAGAATTTGTAGGAGGCGTGACCGTGGGAGAAGCATTTGAAAAGATCATGAAAGGGTTGGAAGAGGTTAAGGCGTTCAAGGAAGGGAAACTTGACCTGAAAAAGACTACAGTAGTCATTGAGCCCGTTCCTCAATGGGAAGCGCAGAACATTAAGTCGTTGAGGCAAGAGCTGAAGGTTAGTCAAAGTATCTTTGGGATGGTTCTTGGGGTATCCAAAAAGACTGTGGAAGCCTGGGAATCCGGGAAGAACATTCCTAACGGTTCTGCCGCACGGCTGATGGAAGTTATTGCTAACGAAAAAGACCTTTTGGCCAGGCAAAAAATCCTTGTGCAGGGATGAGGCGAGGGCATCGATATATTCCTATTGATCCGAGATAAGATGACTAGTACACTTAGTGACGAAACGGAAAATGTTGTTCTTTGAAATCAGGTAAGGGCGAAGGCCCTAAAACGTTGGATAGCCGTGAGTAAGTGAGAAACCTCTTGAGTTTAAAGATTCGAGCGGGTTGCATAGTGATATTTTTTCATCCATTGTCAGTATCGTTTTGTCATTCTTTCAAGGTAAGGCAATGGAAGCGCAATTGACTCCAGGACCAACTACACAAGTTGAGATTAAATTCGACGGGAAAATAACAACAGCATCTATATCCACGATTAAAGTTGCAAGGACAGTGGACAGAGTTATGAAGACTATTGGGTTAGCTTTTAATGACATTCGAAACCTTGGACAAAGTGGTGGTGCTATGAATCCTGAAAATGCCAAAAGGCTTTCTCTGGATGTCAGCGGAATATTCGGAGTTGGATTACCACTCGGTATGGGTGGTATAATAACCGCATCAACCGGAAACTCAGATGTACTCGATACCTTGAATCCGTACGATTTTTCCGCGATGGCAAAAGGCCTCGGTGCAATATTTAACTTTAGGGAACCTCTAAAAATTCTGAGTCGCTGGGGAGGGGAATTTACCAGCTTTGCGATTTAGGATAAAATTCCATCTAGGATGGAGGAAGGTAGAATGAAGCTCTTTGTGACCCCGGCCGACCTAGAAAGAAATGCGAAGAA
>DAIDHT010000027.1:0-83083 GCA_027451945.1 Spirochaetales bacterium | reverse complement strand
ACCCTTATTTTGTTGTTAATTGCCTGGTGACCATAGCGGAGAGGCCCCACCCGTTCCCATCCCGAACACGGAAGTTAAGCTCTCCCGCGCCGATGATACTGCTATCGCGGGAAAGTAGGTCGTCGCCAGGCTCTTTTTTTTATCCTCCCCTTCTTTTAAATCCCTTGCTTTTGCTGAAGCTATTCTTCACGTAGCGTCTTATCTTGCTCTCAAGGGCCACACTTGTGGCGCGAGGAGGATACATGAACAACGAAAACGCACCCCTTTCACTTCAAGACCAATTTTGGGACGCCGTTAAAGGGGGTACACCGGACGTTATTTCACAGTTGCTAGCGAAAGGCGCTCGCCCGAACGTTTTGGATGCCAAAGGGCGCAGTTCCCTGAGTCTAGCTATCAGGTTAAAACGTCCCCTTGCTGTTGTAAAAGTTCTTTTAGAGGCGGGGGGTGACCCCACACTTGTTGAGCCTTGCGGAGACACCGTTCTCCACCTCGCCATAAAAAAACAAGCTCCCTTTGAAGTGATTGAACTGTTGGTAGCCTTCTGCGGCGTTGAAGGCGTGTTGGTGTTCCACGTCGTTGCCAGAGAATATCCTTCCTTGGTTTGAAAGTCATAAATCTGTAAACACAGAATGCCTCAAGCTTTTGCTCAAAGCTGGCTTGGATCTTTCAGAAAGGGATTCGGAAGGAAATACGCTTTTACACCTAGCTGTTAGCTACCGCTGGAACCGCGAGAAGCTTCAACTGCTAGTGGATGCTGGCGCCAAGGTTAATGCCCGCAATTATCAAGGGGAAACACCGTTAGATTACAAAAATTTGGAGAAGCGGGCGCTGGTAGAAAGTTTACAAGCGTTAACGCCGTTGATAGAGAAGGGGGGGGGTCTCGAAGGAAGGTAAAGAAATCTTGAGTTTAGGAGATTTCGCTGACTTTTTGCCGGCTTCTTCTGAAGGTACCCTTCAGTGGTTGTTGGATGGCGGACTGCCCTTCGAAGCCAACGACAAAAATGAACCCATGTTTATTTTTAGTAGGCTACATTGTATGAGCACAGTGGAGCAGGTTCGCTTTTGGATAGAAAGAAAGGGGACTGGGCTCGAATTCCGGAACTTTGAAGGACAGACACCTTTGATGGTGGCCTGCGACCAGAATGTTTTTGTGAGTGAATCGATTGTAAAATACCTTTTGGAGGCTGGTGCACAGGTTAATGCCCAAGATGACCAGGGTCGTACCGCGTTAATGCTGGCCTGCCAGTCGTCTGCTTATGGTGTAGTTAAGTTGTTACAGGAATCTGGTGCGGATCCCTCCCTGCAAGATAAACGTGGGTTAACCGTAGACAGTTATCTTGGCCCGAAAGCTCACCACGCCCCTTGGGATCTGCGAACGCATTTTCAAAAGCTTTTAGTGTTGAACCCTTGGCAGTTGTTAGAGGTTTGCAAATATGCCAGAATGGGCGAACTCACGGGCCTTCTTAAAACGCAATCCCTTCCGGATTTTACAAATGAGGAAGGCAGGGGTGCGTTGCAAATTGCCTGTGCGTATAATCCCCACCCCGAAACCATCCATTTTTTAGTCGACGAAGCACTCCAAGGTAATATTCCAGGTCTTGAACACCGTGATTCCTCCCAACAAACGGCCTTATTGATTGCGGCTCATTTTACCGCCAACCCGCAGGTTCTAACGGTTTTGCGGGAAGCAGGAGCTGAGGTAGACAATTCTGAAGGGCATTCAGCTTTGCAATTGGCTTGCAGGTATAATTCGGTGGGTGTTCTTTCGGAGCTTTTAAGCTGGGGTGTTTTTTCTCTCGAGGGACCTGACTATTTAAGTCCGCTGGACCTATGGTTATTCACGGATAGTGCTAAACCGCGATATGGAAAGGAAAAACTTGCGGGGTCCAAGTTGCTTGTAGAACATGGTGCCAAACCAGAAGTCCTTTATGAATCGACTCAAGCGGCTTGTGTGGGCTGTGGAACACGGCTATGTGTTAACTCCTGAACGCATCAAAAAGCTGGTGGTCAAGCTTCAGTTTAATAGCCAGGCATCTCTCAAACTCTTGGACTTTTTGATGGAACAAAAAGACAGCCCGGTGGAAGAAGCGTTTAAAGAATTTTGCTTCTGGTATTCATATAATGGAGCTAAGAAACAGCGTTTTTTCAAAGACGCCTTTCGGACCTATTTAACCCGACTTTCGCCTGACCTTACTACGGTACGAATAGAAAAACGAACCCTTTGGGATTGGGTTATCCTTTCGAATTATCCCAGCATTGGCTTACTAGACCTTTTGTGGGATTTGGGGTTGCCCGTTGATCTTTACAATCAGAAGGGGCTGACACCGCTCATGGTGCTGGCTAGTGGAGACCTACCCTATAAAAAAGCCAAACGTCGCCAACTTATCGAGTGGTTTTTGTCGCACGGAGCGCGTCGCGACCTTACCAACCTAGATGAACAATCTGCGGAGGAATTTCTGGTAGCTTGTGGTCTATGACGATTTGTGATGAATTTTAAGCTGAACGACCTAAACCGACTCCATAGCCGCTGACGAGAATATTTGTATCAAGAACGCGACCCTCACAGTTAGCGAGCCTTCCGGGCGGAGTTCGCGCACGGCTAAATCAATTCCTTCGAAAAAAAGGGGCTTTGTGCCCTGAAAAACAAAAAAGCAAGAACCTAAGTTCTTGCTTTGTCGTTACATACCTTATCGGGCTGGCCGGATTTGAACCGGCGACCCCTAGTCCCCCAGACTAGTGCGCTAAACCCCTGCGCTACAGCCCGTAGCGAAAAGTAAATTAGCATAAAGCGACGTTTTGTGTCAACGAAAACGACAAGCCTTACGCCAAAAGTTCCTCAAGCAGGGCTTCTAGAGTTTTTCGTGTATAGGGTTTGCGTAGTAGACCTTTAAAACCCAGAATTTTGAGCTTTTCCCAATCACCCTCTTCGTAATAGCCCGTGCTGGCCGCCACCCTTATCTCGGGGTTCACTTCGCGAAGCTTTTTAAAAACTTCTTCGCCGCTCCAACCGCCAGGAAGGGTTAAATCTAAAATCACAGCTTTGTAGGGCTGGTCGTGAGCCGCCTGGTAGATCTCCAGGGCGCTTTTCCCATCGGCAACGGTATCGGCCTGGTGGCCTAGGCGGCCTAAAAGCTCTTTGAGCATTTTGCGAATGCCTTCTTCATCATCGACAATCAAGAGCCGTGCCGGACCGACGGCATGTGTCGTAGATGGTGGGGTTTTAAGTTCTGGCGGGCTCATAGCGCGAGGAAGCCAAAACCTAAAAGCCGCCCCTTGGCCGGGTTGATAGGTATCGATGTCTAGCCAGCCTCCGTGGCGAAGCAAAATATTTCGGCAGGTAATCAGACCCAAGCCGTTCCCTTCACTTTTTGTCGTGAAGTAAGGTTCAAAGATTTGCGCCCTTTGGTCGGGGCGGATGCCCGGCCCTGTATCTTGAACACAAACTTCGACATAGGAACCGGGGGCTAACGCACCTTGTGCCGTAAAAAGTTCAACATTCTTAGCACTAAGCGTAACCTGACCGCCTCGTTCCATGGACTGAACGGCGTTAAGAATCAAGTTTTGCAAAACTTGGGCAAGTTGCTCGCCATCGGCGTTGACTGGCCATAAATCTTCTTGAAACGAATAGGTTGCGCGACAAGAGGTAGACCGTAAAAGAAAGTCTGCCGTTGTTTTAATAAACTGAGGTAACAGGGTAGGGTTAAGAACGGGGGCACCGCCGCGACTAAAGGTGAGCAGTTGCTGGGCCAGCCCACGAGCTTGTTCGAGGGCATGGCGAATCAGTACAAGCCGTTCGGTTCCCATCTCGGGACCAAGTTCAGAACTCAACATATCAATATGACCGTAAAGGCTGGTCAAAAGGTTGTTAAAGTCGTGGGCCAGGCCTGCGGCAAGTAGACCCAAGGCCTCGGTATTCTGCTTTCGCAAAAGTTCTAATTCAACTAACCGACGCTCTTCAATTTCGTCAGCAAGTTGACGGTGCGAACGCTCAAGCTCTTGAGTACGCTCTTGCACCTTTTGTTCCAGAGTGGTGTTTGCCTCGCGGACTTGGTCGAGTAAGCGGCTAAGGTACAACGAGGACGAAAGCTGGTGCCGCAAGCTTTTCAAAACCAACCCGGTTTGACCTCTCCCCTGAAAGACCACATAGCCGTAGGCTTCGTTTTGTTTGTGTAGGGCATCGACCAGCCAGACTTGCGGGTTCTGCGAAAGCTTCTCTCCCGGAGGAAATAACTCCTTGGTTGCAAAACTCACGACGGGAAGGGGCTGGGCCGGGCTTTCCCGAAAACCAATGACGCGTTGGCTTACAGTAGGGTCAGGCGTAAAGAGCACCAAATCAAAATACGTCATGCCATACAAGGCAAGATTTCGCGCCAGGACAGCCCCAATTTGGGGTAAGGTCAAACCTGTGACTAGTTGTTCGCCGATTTCAAGCGAGTTAAACAGCTGATGACGATCGAGAATTTTCGCCGTCAGTTGTTGGCGTGAACGGTAATCCTCCTCAAGTTTGACTGGTGGTAGCGTTGGTGGGTACAGGCTCGATGATTCTCGAAACACGACGGCACTGGTTAAAGGAGTCACTAAAGGAGGTTTCTCGCCGGCTAGAAGTTGAGCTAGGGCCCGGGTTCCCTTAAGGGCAAGCTCTTCGAGCGGAAACTGTACGGTGGTTAGCGAAGGAATCAAATAGCGACTTTCTTCAGTATCGTCAAAACCGGTCAAGAGCAAGTCTTGCGGAACTCTCAAGCCCCTCTTTTGTAACTCACTCAGAGCACCCATGGCCATGTTATCGTTCAGGCAGACCCAGGCATCCCCCAAGGGGTGCTTTTGTTCGAGCCGAGTTGTGATCGCCTGAACTCCCGATAAAAAGGAATAATCACCTTCAAGGACGGTTAAGTTAGTGCCCGGTATCGTGTCGAGCGCTGCCTTGAGCGCCAAAAGTCGTTGTTGCGAATCCCTGTTGGTGGGCGGCCCCGTAAGGCAAGTAAAATTCTTAGCCCCTTGATCACCGAGGTAGCGGGCCAATTGTGCCATTCCGCTAGAATTATCGATCAAAAACGAGGGGATCCCCTCAATTTCACGGCCCAAGCTTACCTGAGGGAGTCCACGAAAGCGTTCGAGAAATTCTTGTGCCTGCGCCTCGTCCAAAAACCCAAAAATATCCGAATAGACAAAACCGTCAAAGTTGCTAAAATCAAAAAGTTGATACAGAAAATTGCGGCCGGCTTCATGAAAATGGGTACTTTTGAGCTGACCCCCATGCAGTACCGTCAAATCCCACCCCTGCTTTAACACCGCCTCGACTAAAGCGTGAAAAAGGGATTCATTAAAAGTGTTTCCCAGATCGAGCGATAGGTAAGCGATATGGGGCCTGGTTCGGTTCATAACCTTAGTATAGGCGCTTGCCGACTACTCTTCCAATCCTTTATCCTTGACATCAAATCGACGCGGTTGCTACCATGGGGAAAAGGGGGCTTCATGGACTTTTTTGAACGATTAGAGCAGGTTTGCCAAGAAAAACAGAGCTTGCTCTGCGTTGGTTTGGACCCGCGCCTTGAGGTGCAAGAGGGTGATGACGTCCGAGCCAAAATTGTCGAGTTTAATCAAAGGATTATTGAAGCAACTCTACCCTTTGCCGCCGCTTACAAGCCTAACATTGCCTTTTACGAGGCCTGGGGACAAGAGGGGTTGGCCGCTCTAGAAGATACCTTAAACCTTTTGCCCGAGGGTGTGCCCATCATTCTCGACGCGAAACGAGGGGATATAGGCCCCACGGCCGAGGCCTATGCTCGCGCCGCTTACCGTTTAAAAGGCGTGGACTGTGTCACGGTTTCACCCTACATGGGCCGTGACGCTGTTGATCCTTTTCTGAAAAGTTCAAACAAAGCTGTCTTTGTTCTGGCGCGAACCTCGAACCCCAGCGCCCCTGAATTGCAAGATTTTCGTGTTAAAAAAGAACCCTTGTACTTACGAACGGCTCGTGTTGCCGCCTCCTGGGACCGCCGCGTTGGGCTTGTAGTTGCAGGAAATGATCGTGAAGCCTTAACACGGCTTCGCCAGATTTTGCCCGATACCTGGTTTTTGGCCCCTGGCATTGGTGCCCAAGGGGGAACAGTGCAAGAAGCCTGTTCGGCAGGCTTACGACGTGATGGTCTGGGACTGTTGGTGGTTGTAGCCCGAGAAATTGCCAGTGCGTCTGACCCTGCGCAGGCGGCTCGTCGTCTGCGGGATGGTATCAATGAAGCTCGTCACCAAGCTCTAGCTAATCGTCAACTGGGGCACGTGCCCATGTCCAAACTCAAGAAAAAGCTGTTACGGGGTCTTATTCGCACGGAATGTTTCCGGCTAGGCGAGTTTACTCTTAAATCGGGGATCAAATCACCGTTTTACATTGATTTACGCCGAGTCTCGGCTGACCCCAAGGTGTTGCGGTTAGCGGGTAAGGCGTATGCTGAGCTGGCTCGTGACCTGTCGTTCCGAAGTCTAGCTGGTATCCCTGTTGCCGCGCTTCCCTTAGCGAGCGCCGCTAGTCTCGAGTTGAACAAACCGTTGATCTACCCTCGAATTCCCCCCAAAGCCCATGGCACCGGTAACGCCATTGAAGGCGATTGGAAACCCGGTGACAAGGTACTCTTGTTAGACGACCTGATTACCACTGGTAAGAGTAAAGAAGAAGCCATCGATGTGTTGCGTTCCGAGGGGCTGATCGTCGAAGATCTTGTTGTGCTTCTGGAAAGAGGAGCTCAAGGCCGTCGGGATATGGAGGCAAGAGGCGTTCGCCTGCACGCTTATGCCCGGGTCGAAGAGTTCTTTGAAGTGGCTCATGAATTGGGCCTGATCGACGACGCCAAGAAAGCCGAACTCATCGCGTTTGCTCGGGCGAACTAACGCCCTTGCAAACCTCAATAGCCTAGATTTTTGAGGCCTCTACGAAGTTTTAAACTTTGCGGCCTCAGATTCTAGCTCGGTGGTGAGTTCAGCATTTTCTTGGGCGATACGGGCGAGTTCACTAACCGAATTGGCTACTTCCGAAATGCCGGCGGAGTTTTCGGCTACGGCGCCCGCATTGGCTTCGGCCATTTGAACGACGGTTTCCATTGCTTCGCGGGTGCGTTCAGCTTTTGTCCCCATTTCTTGGGCATCTTGTTTAATCAGACGTGTTGTTTCGACCAGGTTGGTCAGAGTGTCGGCCAGCACCCGTCCCCCTTGAGCGGTTTCGGCGATGGCACCTTCCATCTGGGCCATGGCCTGACTGATATCTTCGATCCCGGACAACATTTTTTCCATCGTGGCTCCTGTTGTCTGTGAAATCTCTTTGGTCTGTTCAATCCGCTTAAGAATATCGTTGAGCGACGTCGAGATACTCTTGGCATTAGCACCGGTGGCTTCACTGAGCTTACGGATTTCATCGGCAACTACCGCAAAGCCTTTTCCGGCTTCACCCGCATGGGCCGCTTCAATCGCCGCGTTCATGGCTAAAAGGCCTGTTTGCGAGGCAACTTCGTTAATAATTCGGGTGAATTCCGAAATGACCTCGGCAGACTGAGCAATCGCATCAATCGAGGTCAACGTCTCGGCCATATCTTCTTCACCCTGTCGCGCCGCCTCAGCCAAGTCATCCGAGAGTTTACGCTTGAGCTTGGTTGTTTCATCCAGGCTCGCTAAACTTGCCGCCATCTCTTCGACCGCCGAAGACGCGTCCCCAATGGTCGAGGCCTGACCCTCAATCTGTGGTACGGTTTGTTCAACCAGTTGGGTGATGTTGTTGACGGAGGTGAAGGCGTCATCAATGGTATCGCGAAGGTTCTGAATGCGGTTCGAGATTTGGTTCATCGTAGCACCCATTTGTACCGCGGTAGCCGAAAGCTGGGTGGCATGGGACGAAAGTTCTCCACCTTGGCGCCGTGATTTTTCGGCTCCAGCTTGGACGGCAAGAATCAGTTGACGTAAAATCGTAATCAGGTCGTTGAGATTTTTTGCCAACAGACCTATTTCATCGTGACCGGCGTTTGTCACTTGAATAGTCAGGTCCCCTTGGGCACCTTGAGCGAATTTGTTCAGAAAGCCCTTAAACCGTCGTCTCAGGCTTGCCGCCAAAAGGAGGGTCGAGATTAACCCAAAGAGAAAAGCCAAGGCAATGGCGCCAAAAATGAGTTGTGAGATGTGGTCCATGGAGTGACCCAACGAAACATCTGCCACCGCTAAATCCTGTGAGGCGCGGTCAATGAGGGGCAACAGTTGCGACCGGACCGCTTGGTAGGCTTGGTCATCGGTTCCCGAGATCGCCAGCTTGGCAAGATGTACCTCTTTTTTGCTGGCCAAGGCTAAAACTTTGGCATCCTCTTGAGCTAAAGTCGCAAGGCTAAGCGTGAGACTTCGGGCGGCTCGTTGGTACTGCAAATCAGAAAAGCTGCTCAGGGCTTTCAGTTGTGTTTGCACAGCATTATTGTTGTCGCTAAGCTCACCCTGTATTTGCCGAGTCTCAGCGGTCGACTCGGCAGTGAGGGCCTGGTAAAGGAGGGTACGTTGGTTTCGCAAATCTGAACGAATTTGTTCCACCGTACGAAGGGCGGATAAAGTCTGCGCTGTGAGCTGATGAACCTGAGATTTTAACTCATTTAACGAAACCGTGGTGACAAGGCCCACTGCCAAAAACAAACCAACAGTAAAAACGGTGGCTAGAGATATCTTGGTGACCAACGAAAGTCCGCGTTTCATTCGAGTGACCCTCCTTCGGGTTACATGGGCTTAGGCTCTTTTGGGGCTGGTTCTTTATGAAAGGTTCGCTTTCGCAGAGGTCGTTTACGCCGCGGGGGACGCACAGCCCAAACCCGGTATAAACTGCGTAGGGCGTTTTCTAACTCGGCATTCGAGGGCAACAGGGGGTGAAAAAAGGCTTTTAAGGCCGAAATCAACTCTTGAAAGTTTTCTGTTGTTGCTTTCTTTGACCATTGTTGCCGTTCCAACCAGGGGGCAATGACGTAGGTCAACGCTGAGGAACGATCGAGGGAGTGTCCCGCTTTTACGGCGGAATCTAAAAGAGCTAGGCCTTCGCTAAGTTCTCGGGGTGCCGGGTGAAACAGGCGGCTTTTGAGAGCTTTGCCAAAGCCTTCTGACATGTGTTCCAACAGTTGATATTTCGTTAGTGCGGCAAAGATAGGTTCTGCCATACCACAAAACAGAATTTTGTAAAATTCCTCGGTGAGTCTCGCCGGCGACATCCCTTTTAACAGAGGAGCCTTCTCACGTATTTTTTTCGAAAGACTCGACGAGAGCGTGAGTTTGCCCGTGGTGGCGTATTTTAGACCGCGGAGCATACGCACCGGGTCTTCGTCAAAGATTCGGTCTAAAGGGATGACATTCACCAGCTTGCGTTGCCGGACATCACGAACTCCGCCAACCTGGTCAATGATTTGCTGTTCCTGAGGACAGTAATACAAGGCGTTGAGGGTAAAATCTCGGCGTTTGGCGTCTTCTTCCAGGGTACCAAAGGTATTGTTGTCACCGTTTACACTACTGCGAAAGGTGGCTACCTCGATGATCTTTTCACCCGGAAAATACACATGCACTAACCGGAAGCGCTTGCCGATCAGCCGTGAAAACGGGAGAACTTTTTTTATGGCCCGGGGATGGGCGTCGGTCACCACATCAAAATCCTTCGGCTTACGGCCTAACAAAAGGTCACGTACAGCACCACCGACAATGTAGGCTTCAAAACCGGCGGCTCGAAGCTTGCGCGTGATGAAAAGAGCATCGGGATCAATCTGCTCTAGGGTGAGGCCGTGTTCTTCTTTTGTGTAAACCTCGGCTTGCTTTACGGGTTTTCCGTCTTGAGACTTAGTATATCGAACTAGCAACGTCTTCCTGCTTTGTTAAAAGTCTAACCGCCCCCCGGTGAAAAAGCAACGGGATTTATAGCGGCATTGCCTTCAAAATTTGATCAACGACCGCTTCGAAGTGCTTTTTGACGGGGCTATCGGTTTCGACAAGGCCGCGTCCTTTTTCGGCTTCGGGTACCGCACGGGGGTCAAGGGGTAACGATCCTAAATAAGGAATCTTGAGTTCCTCGGCCGCATCCTTTCCACCGCCTTGCCCAAATAAGGGGAGCAAGGCACCGTCGGGTGACAGGTAACCGGACATGTTCTCGATAAGGCCCAAAATGGGCATTTTGAGCTGATGGGAAAAATCGACTGTTCGGCGGGCATCCAAAACGGACACACCCTGGGGGGTGGTAACAATCACCGAGCCACGCGAGGGGGAACTGTTGAGCAGTTGGCAGACGGTAAGGGGTTCGTCGCCGGTTCCCGGGGGTGAGTCAATAATCAGATAATCTAAGTCGGGCCAAAGGGTATCGGCCATGAGCTGGTTTATCAACGCAATCTTGATGGGACCACGCCAAATATAGGCGGTATCAACGGGACGCCCTGTCAGGGCCACACTGGCCACGTAAAGCTGGGGTCTGGCTTCTAAAGGCTCTAAGAGATTATCTTGAAACCCCATGGTTTCATGGTCGACACCCAGAAGGTGGGCCAGGTTAGGACCATGGATATCGGTGTCCAAAAGTCCAACCTTACAGCCGCGCTGAGCCAATGAAAGGGCTAAGTTGACGCTGACGGTAGATTTTCCGACGCCCCCTTTGCCCGATAAGACCACGATCTTATGACGGATCTTTTTCATAACGGCCCTAAGCCGCATCATCTGCGCAACGCGCTCTTCACCCTCTGGTCCGTGCATGATGCTTCCTTCTAGCTTGCCGCAGCAGGCTCTGACTTGGATTCTTTCTTTTTCGAGTCGTTGATATAAAAGCCACTGCCTTTAAAAATCACCCCTGTCCCGCCCCCGACTTTGCGTTTAACGGGGCCTCGACATTCGGGACATTCGGTCAAAGGGTTGTCTTTCATCGACTGAAACGCTTCGAACTCGTGTCCGCAAGTCTGGCAAAGGTAGTCGTATGTTGGCATTTTATCCTCCCTTTTTCTTCTTTAGAGTACCGAAAAATGATGTCATTCGGCAAGAGTCTGCGCTAGAATGGCGATTATGGCGCTTTTTTCGAAACTGCAGGAAGAATTTGCCTCAGTTTGGAACTTATTAAATGATACCTCCACAGCGTTGGCACGGGCTAAACTCTTTCAAGAATTCGAAAATGATCTGCGGGTGTTGCGTGCCCAGTTGCAACAGCATCGACAAGATACCCAAGTCACTGACGAGGTCCGACGAAAAATCAAAGACTTAAGGGCTTTTTTGCGTCAGCAGGGTGTCGAACTTATCCTGGGACAAAAGGACATCGTGACGCGGGGTTGGCGTCACGATGATGCCGAACGTGAGGGCTTTCGCCGCTGCGTGCTTTTTATTCAGCCCAAAGAGGTGTTCTGGATCTCGGGTTCCGAAAATCACAGTGCCTTAAAAGCCGCTTTAGGTTCAAAACTCAAACTACACGATTTGAATGCCTGGCCAGGAGTGCATAGCCTTTGGTTCCGCTGGGTCAACAAGACGCTCGAGTTTTCGGGTGCCGACAGCGAGCCCGCCTCCTCCTGGGCCGAGTTTCAAAAGCTGGTCGAACAAAAAAAGAATTTTCTTATCAAGCGTCTACAAAATATTCGTTAGCCGGGGGGGGCTGCATTTCGTCTGGGCGTTAAGCTAAGGCCGCGCTTGGTTTTTGATCCATCGACGCACCTTTCCGGCCAAATAAAAGGAACCTGTTACCAAAACAGGGCCGCCCCGTGCCGAAAGGGTTTGCCAGGCCTGTTCAGCATCAGCAAAGGTTTCAAGGTGCGACGAGGAAACCCCAGCACGCCGAAACGCTTCGGCCATAGCGTCAACGGAACTGGGGCGTTCAGGACCGGGTGGACACACCGCTACCCGAGAACAAACTCCGGCTAAGGCTTTGGTCATCCCCTCAAGATTTTTTCCGTCAAAAGCCCCAAACAACAGGGTAGCCTCCCGTGGCCCCACCTGTTGCCAAGTTTGAGCGGCTGCGAGGGCGGATTGCTCGGTATGGGCCCCATCAATCACAATCAACGGGTCCAGCGAAACAATTTCCATACGACCAGGAAGTGAAGTCTTGTTCCACCCCGCTTCAACGAGGGACGAAACTGGTAGCTCAGGAGCGTATTCTTGAGCCCATACCCGAAAAGCCAGGGCTGCCGCTACGGCGTTCTGAGCCTGGTGTCGACCCCACACCGGCAAGGTAGCAGACCACTCGGTTCCTTGCTTTAAGCGTACAGCCAACCTCGTACCGCCGGGGAACAGTTCTGCCTCTAGCGAAGCGACTTCCGACGCAAAATTCCAGAGTCGAAGATTTAACTCGTGTGCTCGGGCCTCAAAAACCGTTTGGGCTTCGGCGGGTTGTGGGGTGACAACCACCTGTACTCCCGGCTTGAGAATCCCTGCCTTCTCACCGGCAATTTGCGTTAGCGTCGAGCCTAAAATCTCGGTATGTTCATATTCAATCAGGGTTAACACACAAACCTGCGGCCGGCATACGTTCGTCGCATCCAGGCGGCCACCCAGGCCTGTTTCGAGAACTGTACTGCCACAGTGTTTTTGAAAGATAAGAAAGGCCCCTAGAGTCAAAAGCTCAAAGGTTGTGGGGGGGCCGCCCCAGCGCTGGGCAAAATCCCTTCTGCCCGCTTCGCCCAAGTCCGTTTCAAACGCTTTTAACCTGCTAAAGGCGTTTTCATACGACTCTGTGGCAAAAACCTCCCCGGCAAGTGTGATGCGTTCCCGCCAATCGCTTAAATGCGGCGACGTATACAGACCTGGCCTGAGCCCTGCTTCGTTCAAGATTGAGGCTAAAAAAGCGGCCGTGGAGCCTTTTCCCTTAGAGCCGGCCAGATGAAAGACCGGTGCCGGTAGAGCCGGTGACCCAGAGCTGTCGGCGAGCCCCAGGGCTTTTGTCAGGGCCGTCATTCGGTCAAGTCGCCAGACTCGCGGCATTTGCGCGGGGACTTTTTCAAGGTTGGTAAAGGACTCCAACCACGGCCAAATCTCTGCCAGCGTCACGGTTGTTAATGTTCCCCGCGTTTGCGAAAGGCGTCGGCGTGTGTGATGAACCCTTCGTAGTCGGCCAAGGTGGTTACCGGGAGCTTGAGCTCGTCGTAGGCCTGACCGGTGGCAAAAATAACCGAGCTGGATTTCATAAAGTCACGAACGCCCAGGGGGCCGAAGGTTTTGGCTTTTCCCCCCGTGGGTAAGATGGCGTTGGGTCCGCCGGCATAGTTCGCCGCAGAAAAGGGCAGGTTTTCGCCCAGCAAAATCTCGGAAGCGTTACGGATCAAATTGAGGGTGGCAAAAGGTTCGGCAGTCTGAATCGACAGGTGTTCGGGGGCAAACTGATTGATGATGGAAGCCCCCTCTTCGATGGAATCACAAACTAAAATTGCTCCATAGCCAGAAAAAACATCACGGACAAAGGTACGCCGAGGTTCTTCAAGCCCCTCTGCCAAGGCTCCCACATACTGGGCGGTTTGCCGAGCTAACTCGGCTGAGTCGGTCACCAGCACAACGGCCGAATCACTGCCATGCTCGGCTTCGACCATCAAGTCCAAGGCAAGCTTCCAGGGGAGCGCGGTGTCATCTGCGAGGACGGCGGCTTCTGAGGGCCCGGCCGGGAGGCCAATATCGACTTTGTCCGAGACCAGGCGTTTAGCGGCGGCGACATAACGACTGCCGGGCCCGGTAATTTTGACGACAGGAGCCAAGGTTTCGGTACCCCAGGCCAAAGCGGCGATGGCTTGGGCCCCGCCAACTTTGTAAAATTCATGGACGCCGCACAATTGCGCGGCATATAGGCAAGCAGGATCAATCGAGCCATCGGACAACGGCGGTGAAACCATCACGATTCGCTCCACTCCCGCCAGGGCCGCAGGAACGGCCTGCATATAAACCATCGAAGGAAAGCTCCCCCGGCCTCGGGGGACATACATCCCCACCGATTCGATAGGGGACGGGCGCTCACCTGCCATAAGGCCAGGACGCACTTCGACCCAGGTCATTCCCACAGGTTTTTGACCCTGGTGGTAGGTCTGGATGTTTTTAATCGCATAGTGGAGGGCTTCTTTGACAGCTTGGGGTAAAAGGCGTTCCGCCTGAGCAAACTCTTCGGGCGTCACGCGCAGGCTCAGACCGGTTAAATCGGCGCCATCAAAACGACGAGCGTAATCTCGTAAAGCAGAGTCTCCTCGGGCGCGTACTTCTTTAATGATCGCTTCAACAGTCGGGGCAACCTCGGCAATATCCTGTTCGGAGCGTTGAAAAAGACTGTGGCGCTCTTCATGGGTCAGGTCGCTCCAACGGCGTACGGGAATGGTCATGGGGATCCTCCGCTTTTCTTTATACAAAATTACGGGAACTACCGAAAGTCCCCTAAACGGACTAAAGGGACACGAGGAGTCATAGGAGCCACGGGGGCTTGTGGAACTGGTGGTTGATCAGACGGGCTGGCCTTTGCTGGGTGTTTTTGGGGAAGTTCATAAAGCACCAAGGATACTTGGCGTACTCCCTGCGAGTCTTTTGTGCCCCAAAGTCCTATGGGTGTACCACCCTGCTCAATCAAAAGGGTTATAACGCGGGTAGCCTCTGCTTTTGTCGCACTACGACCGTGAATGGTGCCGGGAATGACTTGTCCGGACCAGGTGCCATCCTTCCACGCCTTCCACAAAATTTGCATTTCGGCGATAAAACTGCGCTCGGGGGTCAAAACCAGCAACAGCCGTAAACCTAGCGGTAAAAAGCCAGGACGTTCGACCCGGACTATATGCCGTGGAACTGGCCCTAACCAACGGCCCCCCCTCGAATCCAAAAGCTGACCGTTCCGCCAGGCCGCAGTTAAAGGAGCAAGCGAAGTGAGGGCCCCTTCTGCGGGCAAAAAGAAGCCCGTAAGAACTCGACGTTCCTGGTTTTGCTTGGTCGTATCAAAGATCTCACCCCCTGGTCGATCGGGGGCTGGTAGGGGAAGGGTTAACTCGTCGCCAAAGGCCCTAGAGGTTACCACCGCAAGAAAAAGAACGGCCCAACAACGAGCCGTTCTCAAAGCACCTGTCATTCTGTTCCGGGGCCCAGATCGAGGATCATGGGCGAAACCCTTTTGGGAACCGTATTTTGGGGGCCGGGATTGATCCATTGCACCGGAAGGGGGCTTTGTGCAACCAGAGCGGCCCCATAGGCACCGTAGCTCATGGGTTTTCCTTCAATTAAATCACGAGTGTCGGGGTACTCAACATAGGCCATAAGTTTTCCGTCCTTTGTCACAACGTGGCTAATGTTGGGGGGAAAAACCAAAGTCTGTGAGTCGAACACAACCAAGAGCATAAAGTGAGACCAATCAATTTGCGGGTTGAGTGCCAAGGGATTGTGTGTCGGCCCTGTCGGGCCATTTTTATCGATGTCATGAGAGGGGAGCAACGCTACGAACTTTTCAAACTCGGCCTGAGACCGAATCACCATGGGGTCAGGAGCCTTCGCTTCGACATCGGGGGTGACTTCAAGCCTGCAGGGACCAGTAAAGCGTTCGAGAACCGCCAAGCCTTGGTTGGGGAACGAGGCGCGGGATAGAACCTCTTGGCTCCAACCCGCGCTAGCAAATCCTGCAAAAAGAACAAGCCAGAGAAAATTTAAGCGCACTTATGGAGTTCCGACGGCTGAAAGTTTCCAATTGTCGCCGACACGGCTGAATAAAAAGGTCAACCGAGGACCCCAGAAGGGCATCGCCGTTAAGCTGGGGTCAGCCTTTGGTTGAGTATCGACACTGACTAAGTACGAAGGCCCCTCTGACTGGGGAACGGCTGTTACCGTCAAAGTTTTCATCTGGAACATTTGTTCTGGCGAAACCGCTACCGGAGGATACTTTTGCAAAAAATCCTGGGCTTGGGTTTGAGCCTGGGCGGCTGTCACTGTGAGGGGTTGGCCGCCGTGACCAGTTACGATCACGTTTGTGTCAAGAAGGGAGGGGAGCGCCGTAGGGTCACCTTCAAGGTAGGCGCTCAGAAGCTGAGAAAACTCAAACCGCACAATTTTTTCGCCCTGAAGGTTTTGCTTCACAACGGCGGGGATAACGGGAACGCTTTTGAGTGGTGCCACCGGCGGCGGCAACGTCAGCTGTTCTTTGGTGGCGGGGGCATGTGAACCCGGGCGATAACCTGGATAAATCGCTTTTGCTGCGGCCATAAATTCTTCACCCCGTGCCTTATCGCCCAAATGAACAAACTTTTGGCCCACTTGGTAGTAGGCATCGGCTAAATCCCAGTTCCGGGCGGCTATAAGCTGATCGACAGGACTTTCGGCAAACGCCAAATCGGAACCCAAAATTCCAAAGACCGCAAGAGCGCTGACGAGCATGATGACCTTCGTCTTCACGGTGATTCCCCCTGGTATGAAATCTATCGAGTTTATTATACTTCAACACGTGGCGCTTAGCAATCTTTCCTTCGACGAATCGGGCTCGTTGGTCTTTCAACGGAGTCGAACAGAACTGGTTTTTCATCTTTTTTCAGCTTTGCTGTGCGCGGTTGCCAGTGTCGCGGCCTGGTATGCCTCTGTTATCAAGCCCTGGCCCTGGTCGTGGCTTGTGGCCCTAGGCTTTGTGTCGGTGGTGGGCTTTTTGATCTCGGCGGTGAAATCTCTGAAAAAATTTTACCTTGTTACCGAGCCTCAGGGGTTAGAAGTTCGCTGGAAAAGCTGGGGACGCTGGCATAGTCTCGTCGTGAGCAAGCTTGTCGAGCTAAAATCGGTGCCTTGCTGGCGAAGAACCTTGTTGGTGACCCCTGAACAAACCTTGGTGCTGCCCCATCAGCTGTCGGGGTGTGAGTTTCTTTTGGAACGCTTACGAAAAGCACGTCCCGACTTGCTCCCTGCTCCTAAAGAAAACGGTCAGAAGATGGCACTGATTTTGAAAGCTTCGTTGGTCCCTAGTGTTTTTTATGTGCTCTTTATGGGGGGAATAGTCGGAGCGGCCTGGGCCTTGGTTCCCTTGAATGTTCAGTACGTTACGCTCTTTTTTCTGGTATTCCCCTTGTTTCGCCTGCTTTGGCGGACACCCCGTCATTACCAAATCACCGATCAAGGGGTTGCGGTGTTCTTTTGGGTCACCAAAAAAGTTTGGCTCTGGTCAGAGGTCGAAAGTTGGGCAGAAGATACTTATGCGTCAACAGCAACCTCCTTCTACTTAATGAAGTTCCTTTTTCGAGGGGGAAGTGTCATCTTAGATGAAAGTCTGTTAGCAACGCCCCTTCGTCCTTATAAAGATTGGATACTCAGCCGTTTTTTTTCCTCGGGAAACTCAGTATATTTCTAGTATGGGATTAGCACAGAACTTCGACACGGATCTGATGACACGGTCTAAAAAAGCTGTTCAGGAACCCCCACGGTACACCTGTATGCTTCACAACGACCATTTCACGACCCGTGAATTTGTTGTGTATGTCCTAATGACGGTGTTTCAGCTGTCCGAAACCGCCGCTCAGAAGAAGATGATGGAAGTGCACCGCCAGGGGAAAGGCAGCGTGGGGAATTATGCGTACGATATCGCTCGTACGAAAGCGATGCTTACCGAAAAGCTCGCTAAAGAGAACGAATATCCCCTGAAATGCACTGTGGAGCCGATATGAAAATTTCTCATGAATTGCAAGCTGTTTTTAATTTGGCTTTTGAAGAAGCCAAAGCCAAACAACACGAATTTCTCACCCCCGAGCACCTCCTGCTGGCCTCGTTACAATTTGAAGCGCAAGTTCGGCTTTTAAAGGCGGTGGGGACAGATATTCGTGAATTAAAAGGTCTGGTAGAAACTTACATAGACAAAGAAATTCCCATGGCAGAGGGGGTCGAGCCGGTTCAATCGGTGGGTTTTCAGACAGTTATTGAAAGGGCCATCATGCACTCGGTGTCGGCTCAGAAAGATGACGTGGAAACCGGCGATATTTTGGTGTCCATGCTCGACGAAAAAGATAGCTATGCCTCTTTTGCCCTGCGTTCGTGCGGGGTGCAAAAGTTGGCTTTGCTAGAAGTGTTGTCGCATGGCTTTCCCGAAGAGCAAGACGAAGACGATCCTGAAATGGCCGATTCGTTGGCGCAAGATGAAGCCTTTTCGGGCGAGACAAAACCAGGCAAAAAAAAGAAAACTTTTTTGGAGCAGTTTACCACCGACTTAACCGAGGCTGCCCGCCAAGGTAAACTTGAGCCCCTGGTTGGCCGAGCTGACATTTTAGAGCGGACGATTCAAGTGCTGTGTCGGCGTCTCAAGAACAATCCTATCCATGTTGGTGACCCTGGTGTGGGTAAAACAGCCGTCACCGAGGGGTTAGCCCAACGGATAGTTGCGGGCGAGGTTCCCCCAGCACTCAAAGATTTTACCCTGTATTCGCTTGATATGGGGGCTTTGATTGCCGGCACACGGTACAGAGGCGACTTTGAAGAACGACTAAAAAAAGTCATCGACGAGCTTCTGGCTCGGGACAAGATCATCCTGTTTATTGACGAGATTCATACGATTGTTGGGGCAGGGGCGGTCTCGGGGGGCTCAATGGACGCATCTAACCTTCTTAAGCCAGCGTTGGCCTCGGGCAAATTGCGCTGTATCGGCTCGACTACCTTCGATGAATACAAAAAATACTTTGAACGTGACCGTGCTTTGTCTCGGCGCTTTCAAAAGATTGACGTCGGTGAGCCTACCCCTGCTGAAGCTGTAGAAATTTTGAAGGGTCTGCGAACCAAATACGAAGAATTTCACAAGGTGCGCTACTCGGATGAAGCCCTAGAAAGTGCGGTAGACCTCTCGCATCAGTTTCTCAACGAAAGGCACCTCCCCGACAAGGCTATTGATGTGATCGATGAGGCCGGGGCGTGGGTGGCCAACTTTTTGTACCCCGTTTGGGAATCCCAGGACTTTAAGCCGGTAACTCCTGTCGAAATCGAAAAGGTTTTGGCGCGAATGGCCCGCATTCCCGAGAAATCAGTTACGACCAACGAAAAAGATCGCCTGTCGAATCTTCAAAGTCGCTTAAAGGAACAGATCTTTGGTCAGGACGCGGCCGTAGCCGAAGTGGTGAACGCGATAAAACGTTCCCGAGCAGGCTTTAAGAAACCTGGAAAACCCGTGGCTAGCTTTTTGTTTGTAGGCCCCACAGGGGTAGGAAAAACAGAGTTAGCCCGGTCTTTGGCCAATGAGTTGGGGTTGACGGTACACCGCTTCGATATGAGCGAATACCAAGAAAAGCACACTGTAAGCCGGTTGATAGGCTCTCCCCCCGGTTACGTGGGCTACGACGAAGGTGGTCAGCTCACCGATGCCGTGCGCAAGACACCCCATTGTGTGGTTTTGCTCGACGAAATCGAAAAAGCCCACACCGATATCTTTAATATTTTGTTGCAGATTATGGACTATGCCACCTTAACGGATAATCAGGGCAGAAAAGCCGATTTTCGCAATGTGATCTTGATCATGACCTCAAACGCCGGGGCTCGTGATGTCGGGCGCAGTCTGATCGGGTTTGAAAGCCGTATTGTTCCTGGTACCGAGATTCAGCGGGCAGTCGAAAAGACCTTTGCTCCCGAGTTCCGCAACCGCCTGGATAAAGTTGTCGTCTTTGGTCGTCTGCCCACCGAGGTTGTTGAAAACATTGTCCGTAAAGAGCTCGCCGAGTTTCAAAATCTTCTTGCAGACAAGAAGGTTGTGCTTGACCCGACACCACAAGCGGTGGCCTGGCTGGCCGAAAAGGGCTATTCAGAGGAATTTGGGGCTCGTAATATTGCCCGCACCGTCGAGGAACACGTCAAGGCGTGGTTTGTCGATGCCGTTCTGTTTGGTGAGCTTGAAAAAGGTGGCGTGGCTGTGTTGGTTGTTGAAGACGGCCAGCTTGTGATTCACACGAAAGCCTCCTCGGGTGATGGGCTTGGGGCCTGACCCGAATTTTCCGTTTTTTGCTTGGGACGAATGGGTTGCCTTTCCTCCACCAAAGCCACGAAGTTCGGTCGTGGTTTCGGGGGGTAACCTTTCGCCAGGTATGCTCTTGTCGGCGTACCGCCAAGGTTGCTTTCCCTGGTATTCCGAAGGTGAGCCTCTGCTGTGGTGGAACCCGGATCCTCGGTTCGTGCTTTTTCCATCTAAGCTCCATATTGGCGATACTTTACGAAAAACTCTAAAAAAGCGGCCCTACGTGGTGACCTTTGATACGGCCTACGAGCAGGTGATTCGCGCGTGCTCAAAAACAAAGCGCCCCGGACAAGACGGAACGTGGATTACCGAAGATGTGGTGCAAGGTTATCTTGAGCTTCACCGCTTGGGCTTTTCACACAGTACCGAAGTTTGGGTCGAAGAGAAGGGTCAACGGCAGTTGGTGGGCGGGCTTTTTGGCGAACTTTTAGGTCAACTTTTCTTTGGGGAATCGATGTTTTCACACCGCTCGAATGCTTCAAAAGTAGGCTTTGTCCAAACGGTTGAGCTTTTAACAAGCCAGTTTTCGGTTCAGCTGATTGATTGTCAGGTTTACACCGACTACCTAGCAAGCTTTGGGGCCGAAGAGATGCCTCGGCCTAGCTTTCTGGAATCTGTAGCAAGCTTAACTGCGGCCTGGACCGAGAACCGTGGGCTTTGGACCTAAAACCGCAGGACTTGTTCCGAGAAGCTTATTGCAAACTAAAGGTATTGTCGCTGGCTTGAACCCAGAGCCCAAAGCCGTAAGTACCCAAGAAGTACTCGCCGTCACTTCCTAAAAAGAAGCTTTGAACGCCGTATTGCTCAAGCAACGAGGATGCCCAGCTGTTGGTATCGACGGTGTTAGAGTTAGGCGGTCCAGCGAAGGTACCACCGTAAATCTGCCCCATGCCAGAGCGTACTGAGCCAATAAAGAGGGTGTTCGTGTTTTTGTAGGCAATCGTATTAAAGTCAAAAATATAGGAATAACTGTTGCGGGCATTGCTGGCTAGCTGGTTGACCGTTGTCCAGGTCGCGCCGGCAGTACCGGTACCTGCGACTGTTCCTTGCCAGAGGTTGCCCCCATTCAAAGAATTGTCAGACGAACCCAGCAGAACCCCCGAGGTTGTCAAACCAGCTTCAGGGGCAGCAATATAGGCCATAGCCCCATAGGGACCGTTACCCCCTGGTAGGCCACTAACAAGATAAAACGGTGCCGATGAAGTAAAACTGCCACCCGAGAGCGAGGCCGTCCAAAGAAAACCCGTATTGAGAACGTACATGGTGGTAGCCGAGGTCAAGCTTGCGCCATCTACACTAGCGGCGATAACTGGTGAACCCAAAGTTGGTGAACTTTCATTCATGTTGGTGTCATAAAACCGAGTGGCATTATTGGTGACCAACGAGTAGCCCTGGGTAGGTGAGGGTTGAGTCAGGGTGGTGGGGCTCGAAGGGGTCAGCAGAAAGACATTTTGATAATCCAGGGTCGAGTTTTGGGTGTTTACGAGGTAGGCCACAGGAAAGTGAGCGTTCGAGTCGAGAACGGGAACGAGGTTGACCGGGGTTAGCCCCGCAGGAAACGAAATCTTTTGCCAGGTTCCTGTGTGAAAATCTCCCTGGGTGTAATATAGGGCACTATTACCATTGTCGTCACCCGAAACGGCATACAGTGTGGGCGTGGCACCAGAGGGAGCATTGGAGTTACCGACGCCGGGGAGTTCCCCCACGCTGGCAACATGGACACCGGGTAGGGTACCGACGTTTTGCCAAAGGTCTGAGCCGGGTTTCTCCCAAAATAAGTCGGCACCGCCGGTAGCAAGATAATAGCTGGTACCCGAAACCGGGTATTCTACCACCGAATTGATCGAGATGTATTTGCTGTTTGATCCAAAACCATTCCCATTGGCGATTTTGGTGACGTGTTCCAAGCTGTAGAAGATGCCGTTGGCGCCATACGTACACGACGAAAGCAAGGTGACCAGGCCCAAGGTTAGCGCCAAAGCGATTCGACTGCCCCACCGTTGAATTTTGTTCGTGTTCAATGCACAGAAAGTCTTGCGCACAAATTGCTCCTAGAAGTGATAAACTGCGGCAAGATTCGACTCGAGGAAGTTCCCGATACGGTCTTGCGAGGTGGGGATGGGGTTGCCCGAATACAAATCAAAGACCATCCAATACGCCAAGTTGACCCCAAAGCTCCAGCTGGTGTTCGCGTTCCAATAGAAGCCCGTCGTAGGAGACAAAACTGGGTTGATGTTGGTGCTGGCTAAGTAGTTGTTGAAGCAGATTCCAGCTCCCAGACCCACGGGAATGGTAAAGGGGAAGAAATCAAACTCGTAATCGGCTTTTAGCGTGATGGGTACCATAAACAGCAGGTTGTTATTGGGGTCGCCGGCGGCAAAACCCTTGAGTTCGCCACCTAATTTGAAGTTATTAGTCAAATAAAATTGAATATCCAGCCCGATGTTGGCCCCTAACGATAGGTTGGTTGGGCCTATGTTACCAGAAAAATCCTGAATAAAGAGGGGAAAGCTAGGTCCAAGGTCAATGGTCATCGAGCGGTCGCCCGGGACGCGGTGGTCATAGGTAAGTACCTCAGCCTGGGCAAAAAGTGACGTGACCCCCCCGGCTAACAGCGAAATGAACAGAACAAAAAACAATCTCAGCTTCTTCAATGGCAACCTCGCGCTTTGTGACCACCTATTGTGTCTTTTTTTTTGAAAAAATCAAGTTCACCTCCGGTTTAGCTTTCCAGAGGCTCTAAAATACTGTATAACTGAAAGCCAGAAAGAGGTGGAAAGTTACATGCCCGCTGTGGTTTTGAATGGAAAAGAACTCGCAGAGGAGCTACGCCACGACTTATCCGTCCTGGTTAAGGATCTTAAGCCGCGTGGTGTTGTTCCCGGTTTAGCTGTTGTCCTTGTTGGTGAGGATCCCGCCAGCGCTTCCTATGTTTTAGGCAAAGAAAGAGCTTGCCAAGATTTAGGAATGAATTCCTTTGATCACCGGCTGCCTGCGGACACCACCGAAGACGAACTGCTTCGCCTGATCGCGTCGTTGAATCAACGAAGCGATGTTGATGGAATTTTGGTCCAGCTTCCTCTTCCCGCTCATATTGATTCTCAACGTGTTCTTCGTACCATTGACGCTGATAAAGACGTGGATGGCTTTCACCCGGTTTCTTTGGGTAAAATGCTTTTAGGGGAACCAACCTTTTTACCTTGTACCCCTTATGGGGTCGTTAAACTTCTAGAAAAAGCCCAAGTTCCTTTAAAAGGGGCTGAAGTGGTTATCGTGGGACGAAGCAACATCGTTGGCAAGCCCCTGGCCGTCATGCTGATGCAGGCCCCCTACCATGCGACGGTCACGGTTTGTCATACAAAAACAAAAGATTTAGCGTCGCATGTTCGCCGTGCAGATATTGTTATCGCCGCTGTTGGCCACCCAGGGACAATTACTGCCGCTATGGTCAAACCTGGGGCCTGTGTCATTGACGTTGGGGTAAGCCGTGTCGACGACGCCACCAAGGTTAAGGGCTTTCGTCTAGCGGGTGACGTTGATTATGACGCGGTAGCCCCGTTAGCCTCGTATATCACCCCAGTTCCAGGCGGGGTGGGCCCTATGACAATCACGATGCTCATGTATAATACTGTGTATTCAGCGTGCCGTCGGCACTCGATTCCGTTTCCCCCTCGAGGATAACAAATGGCTCTAGATTCTGCGAGCTTAGTGGCTCTGTACGACCAGATTCCTGTGGGTTTTGTTCTGCTTGACCGTGATGGCTTGCCTGTTTACGTCAATCATACGTTTCAGCGCATTTCGGGGTATCCCGAAAACCTGTTACTCAACGATGGGGTTTACGAGCTTCTGTTTCCGGCGAAAGAAGTTAATGCTCGGGTTCGTGAAAAAAGCCTATCAGCTTTGCAAGAAAGTTTTGACGACCTTGACGTTACCATGACCAACGCGTCGGGCGACAAGGTTTCGGTGCACATGGCCGGGAGTCGCGTCCAAGACGCTAACCAAACTTACATTTCGTTGATTATTCAGGATGTTACTAACCGCAAAGCTTTCGAAAAAGTCATCGAATCCAGCTTTGACAATTTTATCCAGGTGACCAATGCCCTGGATGCAGCCATGAAAAAGATCAACGAGCAAAATACTATCTTGGAAGAGTACAAATCTAAGATGACCCGTGAGCTCGAAATCGCCAAGAGTGTGCAAAAGGCCATCATCCCCAAGGTTTTTCCCCGTATGCCGGGGTTAGATTTGTGGGGAGTTTCGCTACCCTCCGAAGAACTGGGGGGTGACTATTTTGACTACTTTCACCTTGATGACAATCTTATCGGCATCCTGATTGCCGATGTCTCCGGGCACGGCGTTCCTTCGTCACTGATCACTACCATGGTGAAAGCCTACTTTGAGTACTATACCAAGCGACACTGGGAGCCCGAGAAAGTCCTTCAAAACGTTAACCGGGACATGGCTGCGATTATTATGGACACGGGGTTCTATTTAACAGCTTGTTATGGTGTTCTTGACCTGTCGGCACGAAAGTTTACTGTCTCGTTGGCCGGACACGATGCGGCCATTGGCGTGGTTAAGGGGCAGGGTTCGGTTCAGCGCTTGGGTGAGGGGTGTGAGGGCACGATTTTGGGTGTTTTTGCGGACGCCACCTACACAGCGATGTCTTATCAGCTCGAACCCGATACCAAGGTAATTTTATACACTGACGGTATTACCGAAGCCCGCTCTGACCAAGGCGAGTTTTTTGGAACCGAGCGTTTGCAGAAGTTTATGCTGGCGCAAGGGGGGAAAACCGCCCGAGAGACAGTAGAGGAGCTAGTGCGCACGGTTGATCAGTTCTATGGCACCAATTCGCCTAATGACGATCGTACTCTGGTGGTTTTTGACTTCTTCTCGTCCGAAAGACCCTCTGGCGATGCCTCTGACCCGTTGCGCAACGGTAAACGTGCTTTTTTGGAACGAAAGTTCCCCGTAGCCTTGCAAGAGTTTGAAAAGCTGATTACGTCGGATGTCCGTGACAGCGAACTGTTTTACTTGGCTGGGCAAACCTGCTGTTTCTTAAATGATAATGAAAAGGCAATTCGGTATTTAGAGCGATCCATCGAGATTGAACCCAAAGCCTATAAGAGCTTTTATTATCTCGGAATTGTCTATCATAACGAAAAACAATTTGAAAAATCTGAGCAATGTTGGCGAAAGGTTCTCGACATTCATGGCGATTACAAAGATGTCAGAACGCTTTTGGCGAAATCTGAAGCTCAATAAAGGGACATAAAAATGATCAATCGTGTGACTCAGATCGATAATGGGGTGCCACTGCGACGGGCCCTGATTAGTGTTGCTGACAAAACGGGCCTTGAACCGTTTATGAAAAATCTGTGGAAGTTGCTTCCCTCTTTGACCGTTTACTCTACCGGGGGAACCTACGATTTGCTCAAGACCTTTGCTCCTCAAGGTCGTTTAGTAGCAATCTCGGAGTATACCGGCCAGCCCGAAATGCAAGGTGGCTTAGTAAAAACCCTCGATTTTCGAGTCTACTTGGGCCTTTTGAGCGAGACGTACAATCCCAGTCATCAGCAGGACCTGGAACGCACGCAGTCGGTACCTCTGGATCTCGTCGTTGTCAACCTGTACCCTTTTGGTCAAGTAACCGCTGATCCGTCTGTCACCTTAGAGGCCGCTCGTTCCCATATTGATATTGGTGGGCCCTGTATGCTTCGCGCGGCAGCCAAGAATTTTCTTCGCGTGCTTCCCATTTGTCAGCCATCCGATTATTCCTCAGTCTTAACACAGGTGGAGCAAGGTCAGGGGTCCGTGAGCCTTGAATTCCGTTTAGCACAAGCCAAAAAAGCCTTTAGGCACACCGCCAACTATGACGAGGGAATTGCCCATTGGCTCGAAAAAGATGCCACCGTTCTCTCGGATTTATATCAGTTTCAAAACCGCTAAGGAGCTTTGCCCAATGAAAGATTTTCGTTCGGCCTATAAAACGATTTTAGAAGATTTTTTTCCCAAAAAGATGGAAATTACCTTTTCTGATGACCACCAGCGCCAAACCCTGAGCTTTGAAAAAGTTGAGTGGGTGGTTGATGGCGAAAAAAAAGGCCTACGGTATGGTGAAAACCCTGACCAAGAAGCGGCTTTGTACCGTTTAGTCGACGGCGGCTTAGCTTTAGGTGGGGTGCGTTGTCTTCAGCCTGGCCGCTGGTTGGTCTCGGATGTCGAGTTACGCCAAAGTGGAAAGCACCCAGGAAAGACAAACCTCACCGACGTGGATTCGGGGTTGAATATCTTACGGTATCTGATGGATCGTCCCTGCGCCGTAATCATTAAGCACAACAACCCCTGTGGGGTCGCCATGGGTAGCACGCTTTTTGAGGCCTACCACAAAGCTTACTTTGCTGACCGTGTGGCTGCGTTTGGCGGTTGTGTTGTTGTAAACCGCGAACTCGATGCCGAGACCGCCGCTCAGGTTCTTGAAAGTTATGTAGAAGTGGTGGCGGCGCCTTCCTTTGCTCCTGGAGTGGTAGAGTCGTTTCAATCGAAACCAAATATCCGTGTTCTCGAGCTGACCCGAATGGATCAGCTGGCAGGCTTTGCCGGTGAACGAGTTCTCGACATGAGATCTTTGATGGATGGGGGTTTTGTCACCCAGTGGTCGTTTGTACCCAGGGCCCGTACGCCAGGGGATTTCTTTGAAGCCCAGGCGCAATATAAAGGACAAGAGTTTCGGGTCATGCGCCAGCCGACCGAGGCGGAGTGGCAGGATATCTGCTTTGGTTGGTTAGTTGAGGCCGGGGTCACCAGCAATTCGGTGTTGTACGTCAAAGATGGAGTCACCGTGGGTATAGGAACCGGCGAACAAGACCGAGTCGGCGTTGCCGAGATTGCTCGGGATAAGGCTTACCGAAAGCTGGCTGATCGTCTTTCGTGGGAACGGTGGCAGATTCCTTACAATAACTTGACTGATCCCGACCAAAAGACCGAAATTGATACTGAAGTGCAGAAAAATCGTGGCGGATTGCCCGGATCTGTCATGGTGTCTGATGCGTTTTTTCCGTTTCGGGATGGGATCGATGTGGGACTTCGCGAAGGAGTTACCGCCGTGGTCCAACCCGGAGGTTCGGTAAGGGACTTTGAAGTGATTCAGGCTTGTAACGAAGCCGGTGCCGCGATGGTCTTTACGGGACAACGGAGTTTTCGTCACTAAACAGAGGAGGTGCTATGAGCGATCTCATGAAAAAAGAGAATCGGGGTAAGTTGGCTCTGGGAGTTGGTGGTGTGCTCGGGGGAATTGGTGTGTTTGCCATGGCTGGTATTATTCATGCGCTCCCCTTTTATCCCTTTTCAACGATAGCGGCAGGAATTTTGGTACTGTGGGGGGGCTGGAGGTTGTTCCAAAAGCCTAATAGTGTGCTAACCGGTTTAGTGGGCATGGCCGCAGGGTTACTCGTTGCGGTATCGCCCCTTCCTTTGGTAGGCGGGCTTGCAAAGATCCTGTTAGATGTCAGTGGAATCGGCTTGATCGCAGCAGGAATATGGACGATCTACAAAGTTTTTCGCGACCGACGCTCCTAATCCTTTTCTTGTTCGTGCTTTTTCCCGCTTGGGGATCAGCGCAAGACCTTTCCGAGGCTTTAAAAGAGGCCTCGGTGCTAGAACTTCAAGGCCAGTATAGTCAAGCGTTGGACGCTTATCAGAATGTTCTTGCCCTGCCAGGCGGCGTGGGTTTGTCTCAACCTCGAATCAAAGCAGCGTTTTTAGCTTTAGATTTGGGGCGTTGGGATACAGCACAAACTCTTGCAGAGCCCCTGGTTCATTCAGCCGATCTTAGTGCCGCACAGCTCGGCTTGGTAGCCTTGATGCGCAGTTACCGTTTAACACACCGGGCGCCCGACGCTTGGTCGGCCTTTGAAACGTGGCGAGGACAACACCCCCAATGCCCGTTGACCTGGAACTTAGCCTGGGAAGCCTTTCATTGTGCCGAACACATACCCTCGGTTTCGTTGGCCGAAATGAACCGCTTTCAGGCAATCTTGAACGCCAAGCCCGAAGGCCTCTCGGTCTATCTTCAAAAGGGACAAGCCGAGAGTTTACCCGTACCGCCAGCCCTTGCCGGTACGCTAGCTAGACGCACCCAAGCGGTGTTGCAATTAGGCGTTTTTCGTGACCAAGACAATGCCAAGAATGAGGCCAACCGTGTACGTTCACAAGGCTGGCACCCACAGATTATCAAAAGTCGGCAAGCCGGCTTTTACTTATATCTAGTGCAAATCTTGTCCCAGAACCCGCAAAACGATCTAAAAAGTCTTAAAGCTTTAGGCTACGAACCGTATTTGCGTCAGGGATTACTGCCAGACCCCGAGGAGTAAGCCTCGGTTTGTTCTAATCTTACAGGCTCAAGGCGGTCAGAAGTCCATCGTTGCAGAGAAAGCTTTCCTGGCTGTAACGTCAAATTGCGAATGATGCGGCTCGAAGTTTTTTCTTCGGAGGTTTGGTACAAGTAAGTGGTTGTTGGTTCGTTCGTCCCGTGAAGCGGCTTTAGTTCGAGATAGTCTTTGCCGTTCCATCGAAACAGAGATCCCTCATAATGGGATACCTTGCTTCCTTTATGCCACTCCACCAAGGGGAGGGCAAACCGAACTTCGTCGCCAGTTTCATCAAGATAGACACCCGACGGTCCTTTCTGTTGCGCTAGAGCTCGTTCACGGTGGTGCATTTCGGCTTCTAGGACAGAATAGGAAAGTCTATGGTAGGTCCCCGACCAAGAGGGTGTTCCTTGGACATTCACATCGATGGTGTCAACGGAGGTCACGGTGAGGTTGAGCTGAACATTGATCAAGTTAATAAGCTGATTGTTGCCAACAAGATAAATGCCATTATTCATCGTTCGGCTCAGCAGATCCCAATGATAAACTTCTTGCGCATGATCGGTAGCAAAAGTAATGTTTTTGCTTTGGGCGTCAATAAAGATCATGGGGTGCAAGCCGGTTTTGTTTGTGTCTTCTTTTAGCCACGGACCTTGCAGAAAATGGACAAAGTTTTGGTTGTCGCCGGCGTAAAGGGCCTGAAGAGCGGCATCGTTTTGTTCATTGAGGGCAACCGTTTGACTTCCTGTTTTGATGTAACGATCTGCTTTCGCCTGAAAGGTGTAGGTGGTTTGCAGAACCGTTGTCGATGGCGCTTGAGGATCTGCTTGCTCGGTAACAATAGGAAAGCTTTGCAGGGTGGCCGTCCCCGTGTCGTAAGCAGCCAAACGAGGAATGGCGGTAATACTGATAGATCCTTTTAAGGCGATGCTGAAGATATTCTTGAGCTGGATGCCGTGACCACCGGGTAAAGGGACTTGTTGGTAAACATCTAAAGTCGGTTTTCCGCTAAGGTCAATGCCACGGACGATCAGTTCTTTATTGTGGTCCCCTAACAGATCCTGGAATTCGTAGGTAAACGGTTCGTTGGCTGAAGCCAAACAGTTGCCTTCCCAAGCGTAATAGTAGGTGTTTCGGTTTTGATCAAAGTCAATTACCCGGATTTCTAGTGGCAGACTTAAATTGTTCCGCGATTGTAAAAAGAGAATTTGTTCTTCGATGGCTGTTTGATTGAGGCTGACACTTTGAGCGCTTAAAAGGCGTTTATCGAGAGGAATCTCTAGCCTGGGGCTTTCCATAGGAAGCTTCATCTCGGTTGCGGAGGAGGTTCCTGTTGCCTTTGACTGCTCCGAGGCCTTCAAGACCTCAAGGTGGGTTTGGGGAGCACAACCCGCAAAAAAACCAAGAACCAGAATGAACGGCACAAATACCGCTTTTTTCTTTAAATGATTAGGTGAGAATTTCAAATGCCTTTACCTGCCGGTCGAAAGTAGATCTTCCAGCAATTTTATAAGCATTTCTTTGAGCTGTTCAAGGGGCATTACCGGGCAGGCAAAGCCAGAAGCGTTCTGATGCCCCCCCCCACCATATTTCAAGGCGATATTGGCGACATTGATATTGTCCTTTGAGCGTAGGGAGCACCGATACTGACCGGGCGCAGTCTCTTTAAGGAACATCGAAATCAAAACCGTTTGGCACTTGAGCGGGTAGTCAATAAAATTGACTGAGTCGTCGGCCTCAGCTCCCGATTCTTGCAACATACTTTGAGTTAAAATTTGATAGGCAAGGCGGTCCCGGTAGGTGAGAGTTAGCGTTGACTGAACCTTAGCCAAGAGTTTCATCCTCTGGGGTTCGATGGTTTCATAGAGCTGAGCGTGAATTTCTTTAGGTTTGACACCAGTCACAACAAGATCTTTGGCAATTTCAAACGTTCGGGCAGAAGTTTTTGAATAAATAAAGGAACCGGTGTCAAAGACTAGCCCCATAAACAAGGCTTTCGCCGTGGACAGCTCGATTTTGACCTTTAAAGCTTGCGCCAGCTCAAAAACAATCTGGCAGGTTGCTGCAGCGGTATTATCAATATAAAAGGGGGCGGGAGGAGGGCGCAAAGCCTCATGGTGATCAATAATCACCACTTGGCCGGCCAAAGGGATAATTTCAGACTTCGCCAGCCCTGTGTGCTGGTAGTCACTGGTGTCCAAAAGGATCAGGACCTTTCGGTTAAGGTCGGCTGGAACCTTTGTTCCCTCTTCCAGAGAAGAGATGAGGTGCTCTTCATCGAAAAAAAGGTACCGATGCGAACCTCGATCGGCATTGAGGATGGCTACCTTTTTGCCTAAGCCTCGGAGAATTTGACAAAGGGCGTATTCACTTCCCAGCGCATCACCATCCGGGTCAGCGTGACTGACGAGCAGAAAGTTGTCGTTGGCCCTCAAAAACATGAGGAGTTCATCAAACGTCAAAGCATTCTCCGTATTACGAGTATGAATGAAATATAAAGAACTGCAAGAGGGAAAAGAAACCAAAAATCAAGGTTTTGTCGAAAACAGGGGCGAAAGCTTGCTCATGAGGCTTGTAAGTAGGTTTTCTGACACAGTATCGACGGTAATGGCTTTCCATCCCCCGTGCGAAACGATTCTCGCACCTTTTAATAAGGGGTGGTGAATCCTGTAGTCCGCCGATTGATATGGGCTTGTAGGAGGCGCCTCTTGTCTCTCATCCGTTAACAACAAAACGAAACGTCTCCAAGGCGGAAGAACAGTCGTTTGCGCCCAGCGTTCATAGGTATCCAGAGCTGTTCCAATGTCCGTAAAACGTCCATTGGCTTGAATTGCACGGATTTTTTGCCGCAGAGCTGGGATCTGGTCAGCCGTGAGTGGAGAATCCCACACTAACAAATGGGTGGAACCGTAAAACGTAAACAACGCGACAGAATCTCCTGGCTTGAGCCATTCGCCGAGAACCGTCTTTTCCAGGTAGGTTTTGACCTCGTGGATATACGGTCGCATCGACAAGGACTTATCGACCAGCAGTATGAGGGTTACGTGCCCCGTCCTCTCTTGGGCACAAAGAAGAGGCGGAAAGGCGGTTGTGAACAGCAAAAAGACGACAATTAGCCTTAGGAACCAACTTTTCATACGCCCATTATAACCGAAAAATGGGATTCGGCGAGCAAAAGTCCCGTTTTTTTTGTGTTAAAGGGAAAAATTGACAAACCTTCACTTTACTTTTTAGGGGTACTTGTCAATAATCAACAAAGAGCAAAAACCAAGGAGAGCGACATGGGAAGTATAGACTTACCGAAAAGTCCGAACGTATTCCATCCGGAAAAGCCGAGTGCGGTCGGTTCGCGCAACTCGTTGGCTCAGGAATATCGTGAGCAACAGATAGAAGTAGATCAACTCCTCTCAGAAGAAGTGGATAAAATCATGAACCATGTGACGTCCAGGCTTCCTAAGGAAGTTTTGGAGCGTTTGGATGTTATGGGTGGTTTGAAGGAAAAGTTGTACAACTACTTCAACCAAAACTACCAGAACATGTTCAACCGTTACATGGTGACGACTGAAGATGAAATGGTCAAAAAAGTCCGGAATTTCATCGATAAAGAAGAAACCAAGACTTTGGCGCGATATACGCCCAAAGAAATTAGTGAACTTCTTGAACAGGTTGGCGGTGCTGATAAGTTCAATACTGGCGAAATTGAAAAGTCGATCATCAACATGTATGGTCACCTTCAGGGCCATATTCAACGTGGTGTAAACGACCTTGAAAACTTAACCAACTCTTTGTTGCGCCAAAAGACCGATGTCGGTGCTTTTATCCGCGGCGAAAATGCTTACTCCATTGTTAAGTGTGCTTTCAAAGATAGCCTGACAAAGCCGAAGACGGTTGCCGAGATTAAGCTGTCCGTTAACATTCTGGATTCAGAACTGATTTCGCCAATTTTTCATTATCAAGTGACGGTCGAGTACCTCATCAAGGAACTCTTGGCCAAGCACATCGGTGATGAGATTGACAAAGAAATCGACAAGCTGAGAGATACTCTTCTCGATGAAGGCAAGGATGAGCTTTCGGACAGTGAAGTGATCTTTGAAAAGTTTCGCCGTGTTGACCATTTTACCGCTGATGACAAAGAGAACCCCAAGTCCCATCGCTACGATGTTGTAGCGAAGGCTTTGATGGACAGAATTATCGGTCTGCGTGCTGAAATTGATCCTAGTGAATTCGATCAGCTCAATATTCGCGAAACCTTAAAACGGATCGTCGATATCGAGAATATTCGAAACCGTGGCTACAATACGGCTGTAAACTCCATTACTTCGATTCTTGATACCTCAAAAATGGGCTACCAGTTCATTGAAAACTTGAAAAATGCCCGCGAGCTGATCATTCGTGAGTACGAAGATACTGATTACGACAAGCTTCCCGATGAACGCTACCAAATTCGTCTGCGCTACTATGACAATGCCCAATTAACCAACGAGAGAAAAGCCTACGAGATTCAGTTGAAATCGTTTGAAATCGAGGTTCAGCATCTCTGGGACGTTCTCGAAATGGTCTACGTTGATTCGAAGTTCTTCAAAAAGATTTCTGACTTTTCGGACTTGGCTAAGATTTACAAGGCTAAGATTCGGATGCGGGTCAAGGAAAAAACCGGTGATCCGTTGTACGAAGACCTGGAAAAGGTTTGGGACGAAATTACTTTTGTTGACGCCGACAAAACGGATGTTGAAAAGTTAAATCGCACCTATCTGTTTGAAAAGAACAAGCTGAAAAAAATGCTTATTCTCATCAAGCAAAAATTGAGCAATATGTACGAATACCGCTATCCTATTGAACGTCGTGTCATGGAAGAGCGGGTTGCTTTCTTGGAACGCGAATTTAACCGTTTTGAGTACATGATCAACCCGTACCATATTCAACCGGGTCTTTTGCTTGATGTGGATATCACTTCAATTAAGCGAAAAAATACCACTGTAAATGGCATGGCTGGCGTTTTGAACGAATTCCTACATGGGGTCTCGAAAGGCTTCCAGGATGCCGCGTTTGCAAGCTTTAGCCGACGTCGTTCGACGGTTCGTGAGGATATTGCTCAGTCGTTTGCTAGTTCTTCTGGCGAAGAGGCTCGACGTGCAGAAGGTGGTAACCCTGGTGCTGATTATTTACAAATGCTCAGTGGCGATGCGGCAGTGCCCAATCTCGCTCCTGAACCTGTTCAGACAGCTCCTGAAACAACTCGCTCTTCTCGGCGCCGAACCTCAGGTTCTGGTTTAGTGGATAATCCTGCTCCTAAGCGTGCCAGTAGAAAAACGGGTGGTGGACGTGGCTCTCGATCGAAAGATGGGTTGAACCCCATTTGATGGTTTAAAGGTTTGTATAGACACCTCCCTTTTGGGGAGGTGTCTTTTTTTGATGGATTGAGGATCTGTAAGAGGTTAATATGTCAAACTTGGTTTTAGATTATGAATTTGAGGCCTTCGCTACCAGAAAATCCTTCAACAGGAACCTAACACATTTTAAAGGTGCAAATGCCTTGATTGCGGAGTTAGAGTCAGGAAAGAATTTTGCCGATGCAGTGAATACATTTCTAGGGCAAGGCGAGATGGAAGGTCAGCAAGTTTTACCTCTTGTGAGGGCTTTGCTGGTAGAAAAGTACTCGTATCAATTTTTTTCAGTGAACATCAAAGCAACGGTTAGCGATACTAACGCTTTTGCGTCGGAATTTCAGACTTGGACGTCCTTGGATTTGGTTTTTGTGTATTTTCACCCCGAGTCGGGGGTTGTCTTAGTAAATCCTAAGAATCCTGAGCATTGGAAGGTTCTTCCTGAGATCAAGAGGAATGAATTGTTGATGGTTTACCTTGGTTTAGGGACCAAGGGTGATGTTACCGATAAAGCCTTCAAGAATATTGTCAGTATCACCGAAGGCCGGGTTTTAACGCTTCTTGCGGGCGAAAAGCTAGGCAAGCTTGCCGCAAGCATGGCAAACGGCAAGTTTGTTTTTAAGGCTCCGAAAGTTGTTAAAGCCCCTTCTGTCAAGACCGCTCCCCGCAAAACTCAAAAGGGTGTTGTTTCTGTGTCAGCCAAACAAGGACGTGGTACTCAAGCACAGGCGGTGGCCGTCGCACCACAACCGCTACAAGTTGCTCCTTCACCCTTAGGTGCAAAAGCCGTAGTTTCCCCAAAGATTCCTATTCAAGTTACGAATGAGCTTTTCCATAACGGCAATGTCGAGGCATGGAAGAGAATTATTCAAAGCTATACGTCTAAGTACCCCCAGTGTCGTGTGAATATTTATTATGATGGGGAACTAATCCACGACATAAATAGCCTTTTTAAGTGGGGTAAGGTTAAGCATGGAACGTCGATCTTGGTTTCGTTAGCGACGAGTGATGAAAAATTACTTGATCTTTCCAAGTTGCGTAAGTACCTCTTAGAAGGAGCAAGTCCGCGCTTCGAATTCTTTTTAAAAGGCGCTCCTGGTACAACCCTGGATTTGTTTTAAGAGGTTAAAATGAAAAATAATATTTACTATTTTGAGGTCGGAAAGAAATCTAAGGTTAGCGCACCTCAGGACAAAATTGGAATTCGAGGGCGTCAAGCTTTTGAAATGGCCGACTTAGGTATGCCGATTGTTCCTGGTTTAATTCTTGATTCTGATTTAGCCATTTCATTTTCTGAAAAAGAGTTGCTTCCTGAACTTAAAAAAAATATTGTTGCGCTAGAAGCTAAGACCGAAAAAAAGTACGCTGACGCCAAGCGCCCTTTGCTGGTGAAAATTGTAATCAGCCCGGGTCTTCAACTTTCGTATCCGTCGATTCACAATATTGGCCTCACGAAAGAGAGTTTGCCCGGCTTTAGTCAATTTACTGGCGAAAAGTTTGCCTACGGGGAGTTGCATTTTCTTCTCGACGGGCTTTTGAAGCTAGAAAAGAAGATTGCCGAAGCCAAGGACGATCAGAAAACTGTCGAGGCAATAGCGGGAAAGATCTCTGAGGTGTTTGCTTCTGAGAAAAAGCTTAAAGAAAAAAAAGATGCGGCTGGTTTTACCGTAGAAAGCATAGTCCATTTGGCACACCCGTTTATCCCCGCAGAAATCTTTGACGACGGTTACCATCAATTATTGTTTACGCTGACCCGTATTCAAGAATTGCTGAGGATTGAAGCGACCTCTGACGGCGTTGTGGGGTCAAACGATACCGCTGTTATTATTCAACCTATGGTTTATGGGAATTTTGGGAAAAACTCTTCCAGTGGACGGTTCTTTACCCGAAATGTCGTAACGGGTGAAAAGGTTCTTGATGGAGTCTTTTACCAAGCGCAATTCAACGAGGAAGGCGCTCAAGGGGTAGACATCAATAAACTTGAAAAAAGTCATTTGCAAGCTTTGCAGGTGGCTGCCGAGAACCTTGAGTCGTACTATAAACAAATTCGCGAGCTACGCTTTACCATTGAAGATGGAAAACTTTGGGTAATTGATCAGCGTATGGTCAGCGAGAAATCCACTCGGGCAGATATTCGGTTGCTTCTGGACCTTTTAAAGGCCAAAAAGGTGGATGAAAAGTTCGTCGTTAGTGAGATTAAGCCGAGCCAACTGAATGAATTGTTGCACCCCGTTATTGAACCAGCCTCGGTAAAGACGTTGCAAAAAATCTTGGGTGGCATTTCTGGTGCACCAGGCGCCGCTATCGGTCGCGTGTATTTTTCTACCGAGACATTAATTGCCGCCTATCGTCAAGCTCAAAAGGATGGGACAGATACCAGGGTCATCTTTTGCAAAGAAGCCACATTTGCCGACGATGTTAAAGCCGTGGAACTTGCCACAGGCGTACTTTCGAGCCACGGTGGCTATTCAGCGCACGCTTCGGTTGTAGCCCGGCAATATGGCAAGGTTTCGCTGGTCTTGGATGAAAAGCAAATTAAGTATCAAGCAAAAAAAGCGGTTATAGGGGGAATCGTCGTTAACGAGGGCGATTACCTTTCGATCAATGTACCGTTTTACGGCGAACCCGCCATCTACGTAGGAAAAGCCAACACCGTTCAGGCTGATGTGACCACGTCAGGTCTCAAAGAATTGGTTGACCTAGCCAAAAAATCTCTTAAGAATTTCTCTGTTCGAGCGAATGCCGATACGCAAGAAGGTGCTGAATTGGCGTTAGCCTTGGGTGCCGAGGGAATTGGCCTTTGCCGTACAGAACATATGTTCTTTAACGAAAAACGAATTAACGTCTTTCGTGAAATGATTATGGCAAAAGATAAAGCGGAGCGGTCAAAGATCCTTGAAAAGCTAAAAAAGTTTCAAAAGGACGATTTTTACAAACTTCTTAAGATCATGGCCGGTAAAACGGTTATCATTAGACTTTTGGACCCTCCGCTCCACGAGTTCCTTCCGCATAATGAACAAGATGCCAAGAAATTCCTTGAGTACCTTAACCCGCCGACCAAAAAAGAAACCGCGGCAAAAGGCCCTACGTTAAAAGATATCATGGCAAAAGCCGAGGCTTTGCATGAGTTTAACCCTATGTTAGGTCATCGTGGGTCCCGTTTGGCAGTAACTTACCCTGAGATTTACGCCATGCAAGTGGAAGCGATTGTTGAGGCGAGTTATCAGCTGAAGAAAGAAGGTTTTGATGCAAAACCCGAAATTATGCTTCCAGTTATCATGAATGAGAATGAACTCAAACTTTTGATTTACGGTAAGAAAATTGAAGGTAACTCCTTTAAGGGCTTAGTTGAGGTTATTGAAGAGACTACGGCCCGCCAAAATGCTGAATCTAAGCTAGAGTTCAAAATCGGAACGATGGTTGAGATCCCTGCTGCTGCCCTGGGCGCGGGTAGTTTGGCCAAGTATGCACAGTTCTTCTCGTTCGGTACCAATGACTTAACCCAAACTACTTTGGGTCTTTCTCGTGACGATTTTAACTCGTTCATGCCGGATTATACGCAACTAGACGTTTTAGAAGGTAATCCCTTCCGCGATCTTGACCCCCAGGTCAAAGAACTTATTCAGATCGCTGTTCGCCGTGGTGCTTTAACACGGCCGGATCTAGAAATGGGTTTGTGTGGGGAACATGGTGCAGTGCCCGAGAATATCGCCTTTTGTCGACGGGCAGGCCTAAATTATGTGTCTTGTTCCCCTTTCTCGGTTCCTATCGCGATTCTTGCCGCCGCTCAAGATTGCCTGAGCAACTCTTAAGCAAGAGCTAAAGCGTACACAAGAGAATCGAATAAAAGAAAAAGCCGCACGAAAGTGCGGCTTTTTTATGCTCCAAAGATATTCAACAAAAGTAGCTGTTAAGAGCGGTTACGCTTGGCTCTAACTAAACGTCTAGCACCAACTAAGCGTTAGAGTTTTGTATACATATCCAAAACTTCTTTGGCCTTTTCGCGGACAGGACGAATGTAATTTCCATTGGCAATCCGAATCAAGGCCGGGAAGACTTCTTGGTTAACTTTGCCCTCATGTTTTTTGCCTAACATTTCTAGGGCTTCAACTGCGGCAAAAGCAAAATTGTTATCCGGCAAAACGGCGTCTTGTTCTTTAACCAGCTCAGCGATAATCCCTTCGATCCGGGTATGGTCTGAACCGCCGCCAATTTCTCCCAAGGAATAAACAGCACTAGAAACAACCATGGGTTCGGGATCGGTCAAGGCTATATTCACAAGAATATCTTGCGCTTGTTTTCCGCCAATCACTCCCAGCAAATCGGCGGCCCTCATACGAACATCCGGAAAGTCATTAATGATGCGCCCGTTGGAACGAATCACTTTGGTGACTCCTTCACTTCCCAAGCTTCCCAAAATATGAATCACCTCTTTGCTGTTGGCATTGACCTTTTTGGCGTCGACCATCTGCGCGATGTATTTGAGGGCTTTTACCTTATCTGCACGACTTTCTTCGGCCGCGAGGCTTTTGATGACCTGAACTTCTACCCCAGACTGAAGGTAAACATCCTCAATAGTTTTTTGCCCGCCTGCAGAGCCTGCCGAGGCAGATTGGGAAGGACTTCCCGTGGGTTGGGCTGTGTTTGCGGCGGGTTGTGTGCTTTGAGCGAAGGCCGTTCCCCCCAAAATCACCCCAAAAAACACTAAAGCTCGAGCTTTCATAGCTACTCCTTATAAGCGCAGATCATCAACGCCGATCTTACCACGATGATATTTTCCACTGATTTCCATACAATTTCAACTGGTAAAGTAGAGCCTTGACATTTTTAATATACATCCAAGCCTCAACACGGTCCTGATCCACGAAAGTAATGTCATCCACTTGGGCCTGTGACCTGCTGGGGACAACCACAAAATTGAAATAGTCTTCGAGGTTGCGAATAGGAACACCCTTCAAGACAGGACTGTTTTGCGTTAAGGCCTTTAGGCGAGCAGGATCGCTATAGGCGCGAATATAAGCAGAATCGAGGTAGGTGAGCCATTGTTGAAAATCTTCGTTCTGAATGATCTGGTTTAGCTTGGTGATCAACTGACGGATTTCTTTTAAAGAAGAGGCATATTTTTCTTGTGAGACCTGAAATTGACCGGACCTGGGTGAAACTGTTTTTTCAGGAACGACCGTTTTTGTTGTCGGTTCTGGCTTAGGTGCTGAGGCACAGCCCGCCAGGAGGGCAAAAAGTAATCCCATGAAAAAATATTTCATATTGTTATTTTATTCCTGAAGGCGTGCCTTTGTCAAAACATTCTGCGTTATTGCCAAAATATTCCGTCTACGAAAATCCGTTTCTTGACCATCTTTCTGGTAAGGGCTAGGGTAAAGGCTATGCAAGCGATCTTTCCTGGTACCTTCGACCCCCTTACCAATGGACATCTCAACTTAATCGAGAGGGCTAGTAGGATTCTCGAACGGCTCTTGGTGGTGGTTTCCATCAACCATCAAAAGAAGACTTTGTTTTCGGCAGATGAAAGGGTGGCCTTTCTTAAAGAGACTGTAGGGCATTTGGGTAATGTCGAAGTCCACCAGTGGGATAAACTCATTGTTGATTTTGCTGAAGAGAAAGGGATTCAGACCTTAATCCGTGGGGTGAGGGCCTTTACCGATTTTGGGTATGAATTTGAGCTTTCTATGGTAAATCGGGGAATAAATCCGCGTATTGAGACCTTTTTAATTCCCACTGACCCGAGGTACTTTGTCTTACGGTCGTCGGCGATCAAAGAGCTTGTCCTTTTAGGGTGTGATGTCTCAACCATGGTTCCTCCAGTGGTTGAAAAAGCCCTTAAGGCAAGAGCGGCCTCGGGAACCCTCAGCTAGCTTGGGACCGCGCAATCGGCAGGACTGCCCCGGGCGCGTTCTTTCAAGTATTGACATCGTGAAGAAAAGCCATTATTCTTTCCAAGATTTTTTTCGAAGGATAGGTTCATGGCAGTACCCAAATTTAATACTTCCAAGACACGAACCAGAAGACGCCGATCGGCCAATATGAAGATGACTGTCCCCAATTTGGCGACATGCAGCAACTGTGGCAACCAGGTTCTTTTACATCGTGTCTGTCCCAAATGCGGATTTTACCGTCAAAAGCAGGTTCTTGAACCTGAGACGATGGCTTAAGATTGGTCTGAAAACTGTAAATCAGAAAACTTAAGAACAAATTTCACCTAAGGAGTGACAAGTGGACGAGTTGTTTGAGAAGCTCAAGAAAATTATTGTTGAGAAACTTGAAGTGGACGAGGCGAAAGTTCTGCCCGAAAGCAAAATTCGGGAAGATCTCAATGCCGACAGTTTGGACACTTATGAACTTCTCTACGCTATCGAAGAAGAAATGGGCATTACCATTCCTGAAGATAAGGCTAGCGAGTTCGAGAAAGTTGGCGATGTGCTGGCTTACTTGAGGACTCAGCAAAAGTAAGAGCGTGGATATCTTTGGAAAGGCGAAGAGCTTTTCTTCTTCTGATATGACCTCAGAGAGAAGGAAAGCTCTTAAAGAGTTCGAACGCTCCGCCGGGGTGCGTTTTAATCATCATGAACTTCTAAATCAAGCGTTTTCCCATCGTTCTTATGCGAATGAGGTGCCCGGCGTCCTTGAGAACAACGAACGCCTTGAGTTTTTAGGTGATTCTGTTTTAGGACTGGTGGTTAGTGCGTATCTCTACCATGTTCTTACTGACCGGCCAGAAGGCGAGTTGGCGCGTATCAAATCTTTTGTTGTCTCTGAGGACATCCTTTCAGAGGTGGCACGTCGCCTGAGTATTCATGATTGCCTGCTCATTGGCCGAGGTGAAGAGAACTCTGGTGGTAGGTTGAAAAAAGGGTTGCTCGCCGATTCGCTCGAAGCAGTCTTTGGTGCCCTGTACTTAGATACCGGCTTTGAAGAGACGCAAAAGTTCATTCTTAAACTTTTAGTTCCCGAAATTAATCGCGTCTTAGAAGACCGTCATAAGAAAGACTATAAAACCCTGTTACAAGAATTAGTACAAAAAACCTACAAAACCTACCCGCGCTATGTGTTGGTCGATAAAACTGGCCCGGATCACGATAAAACCTTTTTTATGGAAGTCCAGGTCAATAACGTCGGGATGGGTGTCGGAAGTGGAAAGAATAAAAAAGAAGCCGAACAAATAGCAGCCGGTGAGGCTTTTGCTAAGCTTCAGGCACAGCTGAACCCCGAAAAGAACGAAAAACCCCTTAACTAAACGTTTACTTACCCTCAGAGAGCCTGGCATAACTGACGTAACGTATGATTTTCGTTCAACGCGGGGTTTTCCCAAACTGCCGTTAACAACTGAGAAAGAACCTTGCCAATCGTGGGGCCGGGTGCTACTCCCAGACCGATAAGTTCATTTCCCGAAATTGCCAAATCTTTAAGAAAGAGAGGAACGTCGCAGGCGACGATCCGGTTAAGTGCTTGTCCCCAAGCCTGCCATTGCTCGGCTTTATGCGGAAAGACACACGCCAAGGCTTGCCAAACTTGGTCTAAGTGCGCCGGTAAGTCTCGACTACCCCAATGAAAAAGCGCTTTTTTAACCGCAACATCGGTGCTGGGCTCGTGCGTGGCCTCGGCTATTAGCGTCAGAAGCTTAACTTGCGCCGCCCGGTCTTGATTCGAAAAACATAAAGCCCGAAGCTCTTCGTCCCAGTCTTGAAAAGGCACGCGTAAGCGGTCTTGGTCAAAAAGAAAAACACTACGTAAAAACACCAACCGCAGGTGGGGCGGTAAAACCTCAACCTGGCCAAGTACCATCGAAGAAAATTCAGCCTGTTGCAGGGACGGAAAGATCCACGGTAAAAGGTTTTCTTTTTGCCACGCACTCCAGGCCCGCGCCGGAAAGGGGGCTAAAAGGGTTTTTACCACTTCATCACGGATCCTTTCCCGCGAAAGCTTTCCTAGGTCATCGCGGCATAGACTCACGGCGGCCAGGGTCCCCGCTTCAATCGTAAACCCCAATTGCGAGGCAAAGCGAAACAGACGGAGCATCCTAAGGGCATCTTCTTGAAACCGTGTTTCCGCTTCACCGATAGCCCGAAGAACTTTTTGTTCTAAATCGAACCGTCCCCCGGTAACATCAATCAACTCGCCAGAGTCAAGGTCAAGAGCCAGGGCATTGATGGTAAAGTCTCGACGAAGAAGGTCTTCTTCTAATGATCCGGTGTACAAGACTTGGTCTGGGTGACGCGAATTAGAATACTTGCCATCGACACGAAAGGTTGTAACTTCTAAAGGTTGATTTTGGTACAGAACAGTTACCGTTCCGTGTTGAATTCCTGTAGGCAAAACGCGGGGAAAGAGCTTCATGACTTCGTGGGGAGTGGCGTTCGTGGTGAAATCAAAGTCCCCGGCGGGGTACCCTAGCAGACGGTTGCGCACGGCGCCCCCTACTAGATACACTCTCTTTCCTGAACGTGCAAAGGTTTGGGCAAAGCCTTGAAAGGCCGCAAGAAAATCCTGAAACATAAGAGCGGGGTTTTCCTCTTTTCAAGTTCAGTTTATCTTTTTTTTATGAAAGCCGCAATCTGGACAGGGGGAGAAGCCCCCGATCAACAATTGACTCATGAAATGCTTGGCCAGATAGGTTTTGATCAAATTACTTTTCATATTGCCGCCGATAGCGGTGCCCAAAATGCCGAGGCCTGGGGTATCTCTCTGGATGCCTGGATTGGCGACGGTGATTCCTTACGTCGACCGCTTGACTTGGAGCCCGCCAAACTGACGTTTTTACCTCGCGATAAAGATCTGACGGACACCGAAGCCGCAGTACGTCTGGCCTTGCAAAGAGGCGCTGAAAGTCTCATCCTTTTAGGAGGGGGCGGGGGACGAATGGATCATTGGTTGGCGAATTTGTCTTTGGTTCGTCAAACTCCACAAATCACCACCTGGATAACAGCGCATGAGCGTATTGATCTCCTTGCCGCAGCGCAAACCTTGGTCGTAGGCCCTGGGACACTTTCGGTATTTTGTTTAGAACAAACAGGCTCGATGCTTTCTTCAGGCTTACACTGGCCCTTGGATTCTGTGGATTTTTCCCAGTGGTACAGCTTAAGCAATAGGGTGGACCGCGAAGGAACTTTGACTGTGACAAAGGGACGTTTTATGATCATGACTCGAGAAAAGGAACTTTCGCAGGCGCAGGTGGTGCCATGAGTTCAGGTTTTGAAAATCTTGCTGACGGTCTCACGGTAGACGAAAAGCGCGAGCTCTTAGCAAAAATTCAAGCCAGCTTAAACTTGTCGGTCAAAGACGCTGATGCCATTGTTGCTCCCCCTGACCACGAAGGTGATCTGCGTCATAAACTGGAGCGCGACTTACAGCGTGTTTCTTTTTGGAACCGCTTGCTGTTCGCGTTGATGGCCCTCTTTACCGGCTCAACCAAGCTTGAGGTTTTTAGAAAGTACCAACTACGAGAATCGTTAGCCAAAGTTCGCGAAAGTCTACCGTCGGATTGGGAACCCTCGAAAAAAGTTCTCAAAGGACCTTTTGCCAGACGGCTCTACGACCTCTGGGCGGATACCCTTCTGGTCAAGCCCTACCTCGAACATCTGTTTCAGCAAAAGCTCACCTTAGAAAACGGCATCCTCAGCTTGATTGAACAACTGAACCCCAAAGCTCCTCACAAGCTTACCGATCTCTTTCCTTTAAGTGAAATGGAGGCGCTCTACCGTCAAGATCCACGACCGCCGATTCTGGCGCTCAATATGCGCTCGCGGTTAGAGGCCTACCTGAAAACGTTAAACGAGGCATCACTCGATAGTGTCAAACAAATTCTTCTTCCGCTGTACTTGTTGAGGTCTCTGGTCAATTACCCCTATGCTAATCTGTTTGATTTGTTTGGGCACGAACTTACGGGTACCGTTGTGACCAAATATCCGGGCTTTCAAGATGCTCCGGCACGCAAAGTGGGCCCTTACCTAGAGCGACTGTTTTACGGCCTGTACTTGGCTAATAAAATATCCCGACTCGGTGACGAGCTATTTAGCCTGTTTCAAGAAACAGAAAAGCGTTTACCACAAGGCGACGAAACCCCAACAGCCGAAGCCTCTTGGTCGTCGTTGAAAATTTTACGAGAAAATGCCCGGCATCTTTATGAAGATTTACCCTGGAAGGATCTTTTGGAATGCTGTTTTGACAACCCCTATTACGCCCTACAGTTTTATGTGCCACAATTTTCTTTGTATGAATTTTATGCCAGCATTTTGCGCCTTAGGTTTGAAGAAGAGTTAGCGGCGTCCATTTTGCCCCTAAGGGAACGAATTCTCGAAACCGAAAAGACATTCTTGTTTTCTTCACCCCAAGAAAACTTTTTAGAATTCTACATTCCTGGCTTAGCCCCGGTAGGGAGTCGCCCTCGTTTGTTCCGCTTTCCGGAAACCTTGGCCTACCTGTATGGCTTTGTGGCGCTGTATGGACAAAAAAAGCTTGCGCCGTTCCTTCAGAGTTTGGGAAAGTATCTGGGGCCTGGTGCCAAAACGGTATTTCAGGCGGTGAACACCAAAATGGAACTTTTGCTGGCGCTCAATGAAAAGATTCTTCGCTTTGACCGCTCTTGGCATACAGATACCGCCGATGGTAAAGAGTTTCAGCGTTTAAAGTACGAGGCCGCAAACCCTGCAGTTTCACCCAAAGCGTTAAATCAGTTTTTAGAGCGAAAAGATGCTGAAGTTCAAGGTTTGCTTGATGAAGGGATCGAGCATCTTTTAGGGTTGTCCACTCAGCTTGAACGGTTGACCTCACGGCAAATCCCCGGTCTCAAAGCGGTGCTTTCGATGCCCTATCATTGGGAAAACCTCACAGAACCCATCGAAACGGTACTGGGGCGTCTTTTGAAATTGCTGGACAAGGGGGCCTTTGTGATTCGGGAGTCCTATGCGCTGGAAAGTTGACGAATGGTTGTGGCGAGCAGGAGTGACTGCCCTGGTCCTCTCGTCGCTTTTGTCTTACCTTTTAGTTTTGGGAGCTTTTCAAGGGTTTCAAGAGGATTCTATGTGGGGTTTGTATGCGGTTCTAAGGGTGACCTCTTGGTTTGGCTTAGGAACCTTGCTCAACTGGTCAGTCGTCAGGGGCAAAACTCAGTCCCACAAAGGTGTTGTTGTGCTTTTATTGATCTTAACCGCCGAAGAGTTTTGGGCCTCTTTCTGGAAAGCATGGTTTTATGCCTGAAAACGCTTCAAGTATCTGGCTAGTAGCCCGGGAGTATGAAGGCTGGGCGTCGGCGGGTGGGGTTAAAGACGTTGTCCACGATATGGCACGAGCCTTTATCGAGCTCGGGTGGCAGGTTCATGTGTGCTTGCCGTTGTATGGCTTTTTGAAAGACCGAGTTTTTCACGCTGGTCAACGCACCTGGAGCGGTCGGTCGCAACACCCGGTGTTTCGTCAGGAGGGTGAGTGTTGGACAGTCTCGTCGGGAAACCTCCACCTCCATTTTTTTAGGTTTTCTTCTGTAGAGCATAAGCAAGGCATTTATACGGTAGCTTTAGAGGAACAAAACCGTGCCCTAAAGTTGGTGCATGGTAACGGCTACCCTGACACCTTTCGAATTAACCTCGAATTTCAATGGATGGTGGCAGAGTTTTGGTTTCAGAGTGGCGTAGCTCCGTCCAAAGTTCTGGTGCACGACGGTCATTGTGCTTTTTTGCCTGTCCTCACCAAGGCCTCACCGCTTTGGAAGGATCATTTTGCAGAAAGTCGATTTTTTGTCTTGATTCATAACGCTGGTCAGGGCTATCGCCAAGAAATGCCAGTTTCGGTCGAGAATCAACGGTTGCTGGGCTTACCCGAGTCGGTTCTTAAAGAGGGAGTCTGGGAACAAACCTGGGACCCGTTGGTCATGGCCAGTGCCTACGCCCGCTTGGCTACCGTGAGCGAAAACTATGCACAAGAACTCCTTACCGGCAAAAATGACTTCTATTCCGGGTCCTTTGGCCGGTTTTTACGAGAAAATCAGGTTCCCTTAGAGGGGATCACCAACGGCTTCGATCCGTATGAATATGATCCCCGTTTTCCGCATCGCAGTGGGATTCCTTTTCGGTTTGACCCGTCTCGAGGCGATTGGTTGGGTAAAGACTCGTGTCGAAACGCTTTGATGGAGGCTGTTTTGTGGAAAACCTCCCACGTTCATGGATTTTTGGCCAATTGGCGCCTGCCCCTTTATGTTTTTCAAAGTCGGCTTACTTCGCAGAAAGGGGTGGACGACCTTCGTGCACTTTTAGAACAGGCCCTCGCCGCAGAGATCCCTGTCAATTTTCTGGTGATGGGCGTTGGGGAAGAGCGCTACGAGAAGAGTCTGATCCAGCTCGCCTTTCGAAACCAAGATGCTGAACGGTTTTTATTTTTGAACTGCTACGAGGAATCGTTAGCCCGACTTGTTTTTGCTTCAGCGGACTTTTTTTTAATGCCTTCTTTGTATGAACCTTGTGGTTTAACCGATCTTAAAGCCCAGCTAATGGGCGCGCTCCCTATCGTCGCCAAGGTGGGCGGTTTGGTTAAAGTGAAGGATGGTCAAACCGGCTTTTGCTATGATCGAGGAAAGGAACATGGACTTTGGGAGGTCTTTCTTCGGACTCGTCAGTTGGCCCTTCGCCGACCCGACCTTTTAGAAATCATGCGCCGTCAAGCCTTTCGTTCCTGCCTCTCAGATTTTCGTTGGCAAGATATTCTTGTCAAACGCTACCTTCCTTGGATGTCAAACTCTTGACATATCCCAAGCTTTGGAATACTTTAGCCAGGCTGATGCCAACTTAGCTCAGCTGGCCAGAGCACGTGATTTGTAATCTCGGGGTCGTCGGTTCGAATCCGACAGTTGGCTTGACGTGCCGGGTGCTTGTATGTTAGCCTGGCGAACCATCGGGGAGATTCCAGAGTGGCCAAATGGGGCAGACTGTAAATCTGTTGCGTATCGCTTCGTAGGTTCGAATCCTACTCTCCCCAAAAGCCTTCAAAACGAAGGCTTTTGTTTTTTTAGAGACTTATGGCTGAACCATTTTATTCTGCGGGCCTTCATTTTGAGTGTACTCAGTGTCATGCGTGTTGCCGGCATGACCCCGGCTTCGTGTTTTTGGGTCAGCAAGATCTTGAGCGTCTTAGTAGACGTTTGGGCCTGAGCCGCGAGGACTTTGTTAAAAAGTATACCCGGTGGGTAGATTCCGATCACGGGCGTATTCTTAGCCTCCTCGAAAAGAAAAACTTCGACTGTATCTTTTGGGCTCAGGGCTGTCAGGTTTACGAAGATCGCCCCATCCAATGTTCGACTTATCCCTTTTGGAAGACACCTATGAAATCTGAAGAAAATTGGCGGTGGGAAGGCCGGTTTTGTCCCGGCATTCAAAAGGGACCCTTACATTCGCGTGAAGAAATTGAGCAGGCCTTGGCCGCACGGGAGGCCCAACCTGCGATCACTTTTGAGGAATGGGAAGCCAGGACTTAGAGTCCTGAAGGAGCCGACATGGAGTCCTTCCAGTTGGGGTTGACCACAGAGCAAGCTGTTGATCTTTATCGGATACTGGTCAAAGCTTCCTGTCCTGATAGCCTTGATCCTCTTTTTTTTACGTTGCAAAAATTCTTGTTTTCACGGTTGACGATACAACAAATGCAGGAGCTGGATACATCCACATGAATGACGAAGTCAAGCCGAAGTTTCGGCTAGGGTCTCTTGTTGCTTTATTCGCCTTAGGTCTCGTGTTTCTTGGCTTGGGTTTTTACCTTTATGAGGACTCACCCTTGGGACACGCGGGACAAGAAGTTCGCCTGAAGATCCAACCTGGGGCTACGCTTGCCGAAACGGCACAACGGTTGGAACAGCTCAAGCTCGTTAGGTCTGCTTTTCTCTTTCGTGTGCTTTATGAGTTGGTTGGCGATGCTCGTGCGTTTCCCTCGGGAGTTTTTGATGTTCCCAGTGGGTTGAGTGCCGGGCATTTAGTGGCGTACTTTCAAACCGTAAAACCCTTGACTGCACGAGTCACCATACCCGAGGGAACCTCATCCTTGCAAATTGCCAAAATGTTAAAGGCGGACAAAGTCATCACCTCGGCCTCGTCCTTTCTGCATGCTTTGACCAACCCGGCGCTGATTGCGCAGTTTCACGTCAACACCTCGACCTTAGATGGCCTGTTGTTTCCCGATACCTATCTGTTTAATTACGACGAGGATCCTCAGGTGGTGATTACTCGCATGGTAAGTCGCTTTCGTGAAAAAACCAAAGCGTTTATGGACTGGACAAAGCCGCAATTCGAAAAAAACCTTATTTTGGCCTCAATAGTCGAACGAGAGTACCGAGTACCCCAGGAGGCACCCATTATCGCTTCAGTGTTTTTGAATCGTCTGCACAAGCGAATTCGGCTCGCCTCGTGTGCCACCATCGAGTACATCATCACCGACATTGAGGGTAAGCCTCATCCGGATCGCATTTTCTTTGTCGATACCAAGATCCCGTCTCCTTACAACACCTACTTACATTATGGCCTTCCGCCCACGGTGATCTGTAATCCTGGGATGGTCGCGTTAAAAGCCGCTGTTTTCCCCGCGAAAACCGACTATTTGTACTTTGTGGTCGATAACGAAGCCAAAGGAACCCATACCTTTTCGAGTACGTGGCGCCAACACGAAAAAGCCCGCGAGGCCTATTTGGAATCCTACGTTTCCAAAGGATAGCGATGAAGTATTCCGAGTCGCTCCTCCAAGACATCCTTCAGCGGGCTGACTTGGTCGAGGTCGTCAGCGAAGTGGTCACCTTGAAGCAAAATGGCCAACGCTGGTGGGGGCTTTGCCCCTTTCATCAAGAAAAATCTCCGAGTTTTACCGTCAACCCTAGCCAGGGCTTTTTTTATTGCTTTGGGTGTCAAGAAAAGGGGAACGCCTTTCAATTCTTGATGAAAACTCAGCACTTAAACTTTCAAGACGCGGTTAAAAAGCTAGCCGACAAAACAGGAATAGTCCTTGAAACGGAAGAGCCCGACAGTCCCGAGGAGCGGGATAAAAAGGCGTTATTCCAGCTTTTGGATCGTTTATCCAGCACCTTTCATCACCTTTTGTTGCATTCCGACGAAGCTGAGCCTGCCCGGCAGGTCCTCGAAAAGCGAAAAATCTCAGTACAGCTCATTGAACAATTTAACTTGGGTTTTGTCCCGTCTGATCGTCGATGGCTAAAAACGTTTTTGGTGAAAAAAAGCTATGACCCGGCCTTTTTGGCTAAGTCAGGATTATTTAGTGCGAATTATCCGGATGTATGTTTGTTCTCGGGGCGGTTGATTTTTCCTATCCGCAATGCCTCGGGTCAAGTGGTGGCCTTCGGAGGGAGAATTTTAGGGAATGTTGAAGGTGTAAAATACATCAACTCCCCCGAAACTCTGCTGTTTCATAAGCGACAAACCTTATTTGCGTTCGACCACGCCCTCCCGGTTTTGCGAGCTGGGGGCACGGTTCACCTGTGTGAAGGGTATATGGATGCTATTTCGTTGCATCAAGCGGGGGTCAAATCGGCAGTTGCCCCCCTGGGTACAGCCTTGACTGACGATCACATCCGTCTGCTTCAGCGTTATGTTCGTACGGTAGTTTGTGTTTTTGATAGCGATGAGGCCGGACAAAAGGCCGCTGTCAAAGCGGTGGAACTGTGTTTGCCCTACGATCTTGAAAGTCGGGTAGTCACTGTTACCCACGGAAAGGACCCTTCCGAGATCCTTGAAAAGGAAGGAGAAGCGGCTGTGCGGGATTTGGTCTTGACTTCTAGCCGAGGCTTTGATTTTCTTTTAAATTTCTACTACAATTTTTTCAACAAAGGTTCGATGTTTGACTGGAAGGGTTTTTCTGGAGTACTTTTTGGTCTTATTAAGAAAGTTCCCTCGCAGGTGAGGCAAGAAACCTTGATGAAAGCCGTGGCAGAGCGTTTAGAAGTGACCGAAGAAGCCTTGTGGAAGGATTTTCGCTCGGGAACTCCGGTTCAACGTCCTGCACCTCGAGTTCTGCCTCGGACAGCCAGCTCAGCGGAGTGGAAGATGATGTTGACCCTCGTGGCGTCTATTCAGCATTTTTCCCGCTGGCGTGCGTTATTGTCCACCGAGGATTTGAGCGAAACACGCTCGAAAGAGCTGTGGGAAGTTTTGTTGAAGCTGGACGATAGGCTGGAGGGAAAAGCCACGGTTACCGATGTTCTGAATGACTCGCAAGGCTATTCGTGGGAGCAGGCTCTGGCCCAGGGTCTGGTGACCGGAGAGTATGAAAGGTTAGCGGAGTCGGTGTTAGAGGATGCGTTGTCTCGTCTGCGGCTGAAACGGTTGGAAAATCGTTTAAGTCAGGTTAAGGGGTTACTGGGGAATGCGGCGGGAGATCTTGCCCGAACGCAAGAGTTACTGGCGGAAGTCAATTTTTTAAATCGTGAGATTTCCCGTTGGAAAGGGAGAGTTTGATGTCAGAATTGGCCAATGATCCGGCGATTATCCACCTTTTGGATTTTGCCAAAAAGAAGGGAAGCATTTCGTTTGACGAAGTCAGAGATTTGTTGCCGGAAGAAATTGTCAACAGCGATAAGCTGGAATGGGTTTATGAACATCTTGCCAAGCAAGGAATCCCAATAGAGGAGGAAGACGCATTGGAAGCAGTTCTCCCCGAAGAAGAAGAGCGTTTTTTTGAATCGGAAGCCGCCTTATTTGGCGAGGATTCACCGCCTGCCGAAGACGACAACGAGGCGGAACCAGATTTTAAAAAGAAGCTGAACTATAACGACAAAGACTCTACGATTGATGACCCGATACGCCTCTACCTGAGGGAAATCGGAAAAGAAAATCTTTTGTCGGCTGATATGGAAGTTGTGCTTTCGAAGCAGATGGAAGATGGTGAAAATATCATCAAGCGAATTGTGCGAAATTCGGGAATGATTATTCCCGAATTTTCGCTTTTGGCGCAAGAAACCTTGGCCAAGAACGAGCCTCGAGAAGATCAGGGACGCACCAAGAAAGAACTTTCAGACTTCTTAGCGGAACGTCGTCGGTTAACGCAGTTCTATAAAGAGCCTCTAAAACCCATTCACGCCTCTTTGCGACAGTATATGGAGCTTAAAGAGCGTCTTTTGCAGGTGGGCAATGACATCTATGAAAATGAAGAGTTGATCAAGCTTCGTGCCGAGTTGATGACGCAAATTCAAGATATTGATATTCATCCCGAAGAAATTACCAAGTTTTCTGATAAGTTTATCAATACGGCCCGCCGTATTCGCAAGTATCAAAAAGAGCAATCAAAGATCGAACGCCGCTTGCGCGTGACCAATATGCGGGAGCTGCGCAACCTTGGGCGTAAGTTGGCAAGCCAAACAGAAAAGGACGAGGTTGAAGAGGCCCTGGGGCTGACCAGCGACGCCATTAAAGAAAAGATTCGTCAAATTCAAATTGCCGAAAAAAAGCTAAACCAGTTAGAAAGTGAATTTGAGGCGCCGATCCAAGAGATTCTTGAAAAGTCCGAAGAGATTTCGCAGGGAAAAACTATGATGAAGAGCGCCAAAGATCGCCTCATCAAGGCTAACCTTCGGTTAGTGGTGTCCATCGCCAAAAAGTATACCAACCGTGGCCTGCATTTCTTTGATTTGGTACAAGAAGGCAACATTGGTTTGATCAAAGCTGTCGAAAAGTTTGAATACCGCAAGGGCTACAAGTTTTCGACCTATGCGACCTGGTGGATCCGTCAGGCGATTACACGTTCGATTTCGGACCAGGCCCGCACCATTAGGGTTCCCGTTCACATGATTGAGCAAATCAACAAGGTGGTACGCGAATCGCGCCAGCTCATGCAAGTTCTTGGTCGCGAGCCTACTGACGATGAAATTGCCGATCGCTTAGGCTGGCAAGTTTCGCGGGTAAAATCGGTAAAGAATGTCGCCCGAGAGCCGATTTCGCTAGAAACCCCCATTGGTGAAGAAGAAGACAGCCTCTTAGGGGACTTCATCGAAGATAAAGATGTGGAAAACCCCTCGAATCAAACCGCCTTCAAAATTCTTCAGGAACAACTTCAAAAGGTTCTGGCCACCATTCCCCCTCGGGAGCAAGAAGTTCTGAAAATGCGCTTCGGATTAGAAGATGGGTATTCCTTGACATTAGAAGAGGTTGGATTGTATTTTAACGTGACCCGTGAACGGATCCGGCAAATTGAGGCTAAAGCTCTTCGACGTTTGCGTATGCCCATCCGAAGCCGTTCGCTTCGGGATTATTTGGATAGCTGATTTCTAGGACGGACAATGGAAGCCACTTTTGAAAAACTGCGCACTTTGCAGGATATTCTCTTTAAAAAATATCAGCTGGAACGCGAGATTCACGACATTCCTAAGGCCTTAGTAACTAAGACTGAAGTGTTGAACCGGGCGAAAAAGCTGTTTATTGAAAGAAATGAACAATCCGAACAGCTCAAACAAAAAGTTCGTCGGATGCAGTTAGAACTCTTGGATGCCACAAAAAGGCGCGAAGATTTTGAAAAGCAGATGGATGTAATCAAGACGCAGAAAGAGTACGAAGCGCTTGATAAAGAAATTAAGGACGCCACCGAGAAGGAACAGACTCTTCGCAAAGACATCCAGCGTGAAGAAAAAGAGCTGGAAGACTTGCTGTTGGTCTTAGAAAAGCAAGAGCGCCAGATTGCCTTAGATGAAGAAGAGCTTAAAGACGAAGAACAAACTATTTCGTCAGCGAGTTCTTCGAAAAAGGCTCATTTAGAAGAACTAACTAAGGAAGAAAAATCCATTACTCCTGGTATGGATGAAGAAATCCTTTTTAAGTTTGAACGCATTATCAAAAGTAAAGAGGGCTTGGGCATAGTGCCGATCACTAACGGTGTGTGCTCGGGCTGTCACGTTATTCTTCCCATGCAATTCGTGAATGAGGTGCATGACGGACAAGAGGTTAAGTTTTGTCCCTACTGCAGTCGTATCCTGTACTTTGAAAGCAGTATGGATCCGGCTCGTCGTGATCAGATCGAAAAAGCCGGAGCCTTGGCTGATTTGATTGAAGAGGAAGAGGAAGAAGAAGAGGGCGACGAAGAGTAAGAGGAAAACAGGTGGGCCGGGTCATCGCTTTGACTGTAAGGTTAAAGAGGAAAGTCCGGGCTCCGCAGGGCGTGACGCCGGGTAACCCCCGGGCGCCGCAAGGCGACAGAAAGGGCCACAGAAAATAACCGCCGGCTGGCTTGCTAGCAGGTAAGGGTGAAAAGGTGAGGTAAGAGCTCACCGCTCTTCAGGCAACTGAAGGGGCAAAGGTAAACCTCGTCAGGAGCAAAATCAAGCAGTAATGGGGCGGCTCGTCCAAAACATTACGGGTAGATTGCGTCAGGGCTTTCGCAAGAAAGACCGTAGATAGATGATGATCACTGCGGTTTAACCGTAGAACAGAACCCGGCTTATAGGCCTGCCTGTTTTTTTTTTATGAAACGTTATTCAAATTATCATTCATCAGCAAAGAAATCTTTAATTCTTCGGATCACGTTGTTGATCTTGGCCTCGGGCCTGTTGGGCTTTTTGGCCTGGTGGGGAATCTCGCTTTTAAATCATCAGCCGCTTTCGCCTGCGCGGGTTGACGTTATGGCACTATGGAAGGCAGGAAAGTACGACGCGATTCTCAAAGCTGGTTCAGCCGAGCTGAAAAAACGTCCACTGGATACCGAAGCGCTTATCTTTTCGGGGTTTGCCGCCTTTCAAAAAGCGATGTCAGAAACCACCGAGGATAAACGAACGCCTCTTATCGACGAGTCGATAGCCGATTTACGGCGAGCGCTGTTGTTGCCGAACTGCCCGCTTCAGCCTCAGATTCACTACATTCTCGGAAAATCCTACTTTCATAAGGGCAAGTACTTTGCCGACGAAGCGGTCAAGGAACTGCTTTTGGCGCGAAAAATGGGGTACAACGCTTCGGACATGAACGAATATTTGGGGCTTTCGTACAGTTTGATCGCGCATTATACCGATGCGGCACAATACTTTTTGGCCGCTGTAAAAGAGCATCCGTCGGATATTTTGTACTGGACGTTGGGTCAGACCTACTTCCTGATGAACGATTTGCCCAATGCCACCAAGTATTTGCTAGACGCCGTGCACCTGGCAAAGGAACCGAACCTGGAACAACGGTGCCGCTTTCTGTTAGGAACAATCTACCGCCGCAACAAACAGTTTGATTTGGCAACCGCACAATACAACAAGATTTTGGCAGAGAATCCGAATTCAGCAGATGCGCACTACTACCTGGGAGAAATTCAACTGGCAGAGGGCAACAAAGACGCCGCCCGTGTCGAGTGGCGCAAGGCCTTTATGATTGATCCATTGCATTTTAACGCGAATCAGAGGTTGTTTAACTAAATGAAATATGCTAGCCTTGGGGCGTTTTAGGGGGGCTCATGAGCGGACTGACGAACATTTTCTCCGCATTTTCATCCGATATTGGTATTGACTTAGGGACCTGTAACACGCTGGTCTATCTTCGTGGCAAGGGGATAGTCATTAACGAACCGTCCGTTGTCGCGGTTGAGCGGGGAACGAAGCGCGTCGTCGCTGTGGGGACAGAAGCCAAACACATGCTTTGGAAAACGCCGGGAGAAATCATAGCGATTCGACCGTTGCGGGATGGGGTTATTGCCGATTTGGAAACCACCGAAAAGATGATTCGCTATTTTATTGGCAAAGTCCTTCCTAAACGCTGGTTTGTTCGCCCTCGTATGGTAATCGGGGTTCCTTCGTGTATTACTGAAGTTGAACGTCGTGCCGTCGAAGAAAGCGCTTTTAAAGCCGGCGCACGCGAAGTAAAAATTATAGAAGAATCTTTAGCTGCCGCGATTGGCGCTGATATCCCCATTTTTGAGCCCGCAGGGCACATGGTTTGCGATATCGGCGGGGGTACCACTGAGATTTCGGTGATCTCGCTGGGGGGAATGGTAGTTACTAACGCCATTCGTCTGGGTGGTGACGAGTTTGACGAGGCGATCATTAAACATGTTCGCAACGTGCATAACTTGATCATTGGCGAACAAACAGCCGAAAAGTTGAAAATCAGCATTGGCAATGCCGCGCCAGACAAGACCATCGAAAAGATGGAAATTAAAGGGACTGACGCGATCACGGGCTTGCCGCGCCGTTTAGAGATTGACTCGATTGAAGTACGCGAAGCCCTGCAAGAACCTATTAATGTCGTTATCGAAGAAGTGAAAAAGACTCTGGGTCAGACTCCTCCGGAACTTGCCGCTGATATTGTTGAACGCGGTATTGTTATGACGGGGGGAGGTTCTTTACTCAAGGGCCTCCCTAAGCTTTTGGCGAAAGAAACAGGGGTTCCCGTCTTTTTGGCTGAAAATGCTCTGTACTGCGTGGCGTTGGGTGCTGGCATGTACTTTGATCAAGCTAAGCTCAATAATAACCGGAACGTGTACAATAACATTAACTCATGAGAGGTCATGGTCCGCTAAGGGGCCTTGTTCATCGTTACCGACAAGGCCTGCTCACGCTTTTGTTGCTTGCAATTTCATCTCTGATGATCTTTTTTCAAGGGACACCGGGAGTGGCACAGCCCCAACAAATTGGGCTTGCCCTGTTTTCAACCCTTGAAGGGGTCATTACAGGCGTAGTTTCAGGTATTGGCAATGTTATTACGAATTGGAGCGACCTCGTTGACGCTAAGAAAAAGCTAGATGCTGATGAAGCGAAATTAAAGTCGCTGGCTGGTGTCGAACGGGAAGTTGTAGCCTTAAAAGATGAAAATGCCCGCCTAAAAGAACAGCTTGCTTTTAAAACCGCAACGCCGTACACGCTACTCCCTGCTCAGATTATCGCGAAAGACCCGTCCCGGGTTTATGCCTCGTTCACGATTAACCAGGGCTACTTGCAAGGCGTAAAAAAAGATCAGCCTGTTATAGCGTATCAAAACAATATTTACGGCTTAGTTGGCAAAATTCAGATGGTGGGTTTAACTACCTCGGTCGTTCAGCCGATTTTGGATGGCAATATGTATGTAGCTGCGCGCTTTCAAAACAGCCGGTTTGAGGGGCTTGTCTCAGGCAAGGGTAGCAACGAAGAAGCCCTCAAAATGTCGTATGTTGAAAAGAAAGCAGCTGAAGAGGTACACCTCGGTGATTTAGTGGTAACTTCGGGTCTCGACTCGCTGTACCCCGAGGGCCTGCTTATTGGTCGAGTTCATTCCATTTCGGCAAAAGAATATGAAACAGCTCTTAATATCGATTTAGAGCCGGTGATTTCTTTCTCTCAGCTGGAGTATGTTTCTGTAATTCAGAGGGCGCCATGATCAAGCCGTTGTTGTGGGGACTATTCTTTTTGCTCCTGGTTCTCGTCCTGCAAACCACTGTTTGGAATGTGACGGCGTTGTGGGGTGTCAAAGCCGACCTCGTTTTGGTGTTGTTCTTCTTTTTGGCTGTTCATAATAATGTTATTCCCAGCACCTTGCTGGGGTTTTTAACCGGGTTGAGCCTAGACTTTATTACAGGGGGAACCCCGGGGTATCACGCCTTTATTTTTACCTTGGCGGGGTACGTCCTGGGGCATTGGAAGGGCAAAATCTTTTTTGACCCTCTGGCTATACCCTTACTCTTGGCTGGGTTCGCCACGTTTTACAATACGATAGCAGGCTTTCTTCTTTCGGCTATCTTTCACCTAGGGCGAACGTTTTCTGACTACTTTAACTTTTCCTTTTTGTTAGCTTTGATTCTGAATCTCGTCGCGGCACCTATCATTTGGGCTATTTTCCACGCGATTCGTCAAAGAGCCTTGCGCTCAAGGAGGGGAGGCTTCGATGTCGAAAATTGATTCGGTTCCGGGAGCACAGACTTCTAAGAACCGAGTCATCCTTCTGGCGATTCTTTTAGGCCTCATCGTTGCAGTGTATATTATGCACCTGTTTTCGATGCAGGTGATTCAAACTCAAAAGTATAAAGAACGAGCAACGGTAATTTCTCAGCGCACGATTGATATCCCTGCTAAGCGCGGTGAAATCTTTGATCGTCATGCGGATGTCCCGCTTGTTCGTAACGTTGATTCTTTTCAAATTGACTTTAACCCCGCCGACGTTCCCCCGGGACAAGTGCCGTTGGTTTTGTCAAAGTTAGCGCTCCTTTTAAAAACCTCCTATACCGATCTCGACGCAAGAGTTCCGTTATCTTCCTACCCCATTTACCAGAATATCGAGCTAAAAAAAGGTGTGGATTACCAGACTATTGCCTCGGTGGCCGAACGACTGAACGAGTTACCGGGGGTTAGCTGGCGAAGCACGCCAATTCGCGATTACATCAACAATGGCTCACTGGCCCATGTCATTGGCTATGTGGGGAACATCACTCAAGATGAGCTTCAGGTGCTGTATAACCAAGGTTACGGTATTCATAGCGTGATAGGAAAAAACGGCATCGAGAAAAAGTTTGACATGATTTTACGAGGTAAGGATGGCACCCGTTTTCGCACGGTAGACGTGAATGGCCGTAGCGTAGATAGTCCCAGCACCGCCGAGATTGCTCCCATTCCTGGCCATGACATTGTTTTGACGATAGACCGGACGTATCAAAAGATTGCCCAGGAGGCTCTGGGGCCTCGTAATGGTTCGGTGGTCATTTTGCGTCCGTCTACGGGTGAGATTTTAGCGATGGTATCGTACCCCTACTACGATGCCAATGTGTTTTATACTGATCATGCCGCTACAGAGTTTGATCGGCTTCAGACCGACCCCGCATTTCCTTTCTTGAATCGTGCCATTCAGTCAGCGTACCCGGCTGGGTCAGTCTTTAAATTAGTGATGACAACAGCCGCCCTTGGCGAGAACGTCATTGACCCGCAAAAGAAGATTTTTTGTGGGCCGTCGTACAAGCTCGCCGGTCAGGTTTTTCGTGAGCACATTCCCAACGGGTTTGGTTGGATTGACCTTGCCACCGCTCTTGCGGATTCGGCCGACGTGTATTACTACCAACTTGGCGAAGAGTACCTAGGCATCGACAAGATAGACAACTATGCCAAAAAGTTTGGGTTGGGGCAAACCACGGGCATTGACCTGCCTGGCGAGGTACAAGGTCTGGTGCCGACACCAAAATGGAAAGAACGGGTGTTGAATTACCCATGGTTGGGCGGTGACACCGTTAACCTGTCGATTGGGCAGGGTTATTTGCAGGTCTCGCCGCTTCAAATGGCCGATGTGGTGGCCATGATTATCAACAATGGCAAAATCTACCGCCCTTATGTGGTAAAAGAAATTTTGGACCCCATCACCAAAAAAGTGGTTGAAGAAACCAAGCCCGAGTTAGAATATGAACTCAAACTCCCTGATAAAGTGTGGAGCGAAGTTCGTGCGGATATGCGCGGTGTTATTACCCGGGGTACCGCCGATGTTGTTGTGACCACCCATGCCACCGAAGTTGCCGGTAAAACGGGAACAGCCGAGGACGGTGCAAAAGGTTCATCGAACCACTCGTGGTTTGTGTCTTATGCTCCCTACAATGAAACTGACCCCAGCAAACAGATTGTTGTCGTTGTTCAAGTCGAGCGGACCAATCGCTGGGAGTGGTGGGCACCTAAAGCTGCCAATATTATCTTTCAAGCGATTTTCGGACATCAAACCTACGAACAGGCTGTCAAAGAACTTCATCCTTGGTATATGTAGGTAGTATGCTTAACGAAGAATCCCCCAAAACCGTCTTGCAGTTTGATCCGTTTCTTTTGATCCCCGTTATCGCTTTAATGACGATAGGTGTGCTGTTTATTTTTTCGAGCGGCGTGAACTCGAGCGGAGTAATCGTCTCGGATGAGTATAAGCGTCAACTCTTTTGGGTGGGCATGGCTTTAATTTTAATGCTGACCTTCAGCTACGTCAGCTACAACGTTCTCAAAGATTTTAGCTTTTACATTTTTTTGCTTTTTATGGTCCTGCTCGTGCTAACCTTGATTTTTGGAAAGGTTGTCAATGGCGCTAAGGCGTGGTTAGGGGTCTTTGGTCTGGGAGGCCAGCCCTCCGAGTTTACCAAAATTGCCACGATTTTGTTGCTGGCCCGCTTTTTGAAGCAACATCAGGCCAACATTAAAAAGCTGAGTGTCATTTTTCGTGCCGTTGGAATTCTCTTAATCCCCATGTTCTTAATTTTACGTCAGCCGGACACGGGCACCACGTTGGTTTTTATCCCCTTGTTTTTATTTATGCTTTTCGTGGCCGGAGCCAAAGTAAGACACATCCTCTATGTTGCCCTTACTGGGTTTCTTGCTATTGTCATAGCCTTGTACCCGTCGATCGAAGCAATGGTGTTACATCAGGACAATAGGCTGGGAACGCTTTTAACGAGCCTTAACCTCATGGGCGTGGTTGCCCTGAGCTTTTTGGTCATCAGTGTCCTGTCGTGGCTGGGGTGGAAAAAATACAAGTCGACGGTCTTATACTGGTGCCTTTACTTTTTTTCGCTGGCGTTCTTTGCTTTGCTAATAGGAACGTTGCTACGGCATGTTCTGAAAGATTATCAAGTCATGCGCTTTATTGTGTTCCTTAACCCCAGCATTGATCCTCGAGGGTATGGTTGGAACCTTTTGCAGTCTATGACGGCGATTGGCTCGGGGGGCTTAACGGGCAAAGGTTTTTTGGCGGGAACGCAGTCTCATTACCGCTTTTTGCCCATGCAAAGCACCGACTTTATCTTTTCGATTTTAGGCGAAGAGTGGGGCTTTTGGGGTGGGCTTTTGGTCTTTGGCTTTTACGGACTTTTGTTGGGCCGTCTGCTGTGGATCATGTACCATATTAAAGATGTCTACGGGATTTTGGTCATTGCCGGGTTTGTCGCGGTCTTTGCCACCCACCTGTTTATCAACGTCGGCATGACGATCGGTATCATGCCTGTTACAGGTATTCCGTTGTACTTCATGTCGTATGGCGGCTCGTCCTTGATGGCAGCGTCTATTGCCGTGGGAATCGCCATGAACATCTACAACCGACGCTTTATGTACTAGAAAGCTATGTCCTAGAAAAAGGAAAGGTAGCAGTTATGGGAAGGGTTTGGACGAAGAGGGATTCGAACCCCCGACATCCTGCGTGTAAGGCAGGCGCTCTAACCAGCTGAGCTATTCGTCCGGTCTGCATTTCACAGATAAGCTGAAACAGCCAGAAAAAAGTACCAGCTTGGCAAGGTCTTTGTCAAGCTGGTAAAGCAATTTAATCCTGCGAGGTTTTATGAGCCCCGCGAGTAATGAGAATCTTGCCGGAACGGACCAATTCCAGGATGCCGTAGGGCCGAAGCATCTCCATAAAAGTGTTAATCTTTTCGGACTTGCCCGTGATCATCAAGGTCAAGGTGGTTGGTGTCAGGTCTTCGGTTACGGCTTTGAACGCCTGGGCTATCTGCAAAACTTCAGAGCGTTTTTCGAGAGAGCAGTTAACCTTGAACAGAGCAATTTCTCGCTTAATCACATCGGCTGAGCTGTAGTCTCGGGCGCTAACCACATCGACCAATTTGTTCAGTTGCCCCAAAATCTGGTCTAAGGTAGCGCGGTCACCTGACGCCACGATATTCATATACGAAAAATCGGGGTCGGTAGACGGCGAGACGACAAGGCTGTCGATGTTGTAGCCGCGACGCGAAAACACCAGCGCGATTCGGTTCAGTACCCCTGGCTTGTTAGCAACATAAAGGCTGATGGTGTGACTTTGTTGAGTTTGAATTTCCATTTCAGGTACTCCCCGTTGGTTTTTCCATTTTCTTTTTCGGCGGTTCCAACAGCATATCACGTAGCGATGCCCCAGCAGGAATCATAGGGAACACGTTGTCGTGCTTTTCAACTTCTGCGTCAATGAGGCAGGGCCCGTCGTTGTAGGCCAGGGCGGCACGAAGAATCTTTTTAACATCTGCCGAACGGCGAATTCGGAACGCCTTAATTCCGTAGGCTTGGGCCAGCTTAACGAAGTCGGGGTTGCCTTCAAGATCGACGCCCGACAAGCGGTCTTCGTAAAAGAGGTTTTGCCATTGGCGCACCATCCCCAAGTAGCGGTTGTTGATCACGAGAATTTTGAGGGGTAGTTTTTGAATGACTGCTGTCGAAAGTTCGGGTAGGGTCATTTGAAACCCACCATCGCCGACAATGGCCACCACCGGTTCGTTGGGTCGCCCCAGCTGTGCTCCAATAGCGGCGGGGAAACCCCAGCCCATCGTGCCAGCGCCTCCCGAAGACAACCAGTTAAAGCGTTGGTCTGTAAGGTAGAACTGCGCCGCCCACATTTGATGCTGGCCGACGTCCGTGGTAACAATGGCTTTGCCTTTGCTGAGTTTGTACATTTCTTCGATGACGTGCTGGGCCCGCAACTTACCTTCTTTACGGTAGTTGAGCGGAAATTCTTTCTTCCAACGTTTCACTTGTCGTATCCATGGTGAAAGATCGGTTTTTTCAAGGTGAGGAATCAGGGCGTGCAAGACGGTTTTGGCGTCGCCCAACAGAGCACAATCAACTTTGACCACCTTATTGATCTCGGCAGGGTCGATATCGAGGTGAATCTTTACGGCGCCTCGGGCAAAGTCCTCGTAGTTCCCAACAATGCGGTCGTCCCAGCGGGAGCCTATCGAGAAGATGAGGTCAGCATCCACCACGGCTTTGTTGGCGTAGGCGGTACCGTGCATTCCTAGCATCCCCATATTCAGCTCGTGACTTTCGGGAAAGGCCCCCTTGCCAAGCAGAGTGTTGACGACAGGTATTTGCAACATTTCGACGATTTGCGCTATTTCTTCTTGCGCACCAGAAATGATCCCCCCATGACCTAACAACAGAAGGGGTTTGCGTGCTTTTTTGAGCAACAGTGCCGCCGTCTGCAGGGCTGTTGAATCGGGAACGGTCGGAATTTTGTACCCCGGAAGGTGAAATTGCGAATCGTAGTTAGGCACAAAGAACTTGCTCGACACATCTTTGGGCAAGTCAATCAGCACGGGACCGGGCCGGCCAGTACGCGCCAAGTAGAAAGCCTCTTGGGTAATGCGAGGTAGGTCTTCGACATTCTTTACTAAATAGGAGTGTTTCACCGCCGAATAGGTGAGGCCCGAAACATCGGCCTCTTGAAAGGCGTCCAAACCCAGCGACCAGCTGACCGCTTGGCCGGTAATGACCACAAGGGGAACCGAATCCATAAGAGCAGTAAACAAACCCGTGATAGTATTGGTAGCCCCTGGTCCCGAGGTGACAAGAGCGACGCCTACCTTGCCCGTAGCCCGAGCATAACCGTCCGCCATGTGTACTGCACTTTGTTCATGACGGGTCAGGACCAGTTTAAGATTAGATCCAACAAGAGCGTCGTAAATCGGAATCGCCGCGCCACCGGGCAGGCCGAAAATATACTCGACTTTCTCTTGGATCAGTACATCGATCAGCGCATCCGCGCCGGTCTTCTTGATGTCTGCCACGAAAAGCCTCCTTATCGAACGGCTGGTTTCAAAAAATACAAAAGAAATCTGTAAATCTGAACGCCTATACAAAGTATCTGAGAAAATATGAAAACAGTCAAGCAAATTATGAAGCCAGGACAAAAATACCTAAAAAAATGTGAAAACAAAATCGATCAACTTTCCTTAAGTTGAAGAAATTAGCATAAAAGTTAAAAGAAATTCTTGGTGTTACCGGTGTCTTGTGAGAGGCTCGGGGTTGGTTTATTCTCAACTTATGAGTCAACGACTGGATTCCCGTATCCCTTTTGATGAAATTCCGGCGTTTTTTGCCCGCGAAGGCCTGACTTATCGTTCACGCTCCCGAATTGAAGCCCCTGAAGTGCTGTCTTACGCTTGGCCGACTTCGCCCTACGCCTTGGCTAATCAAGGTGAATGGGCCGTTCTTACCAAAAAATACGGCCAAAAGCTCGAAGCGGGCTACGGCGCCCCTGTTTTGCTAGGCTGGGTCTCGGAAACGGTGGGGTGGGGAGTTTTTGCTGGCGCGGCTTTGCCAGAGGGTGAGCTGGTGGGCGAGTATGCAGGGGTTATTAAACGAGCCACGGACGTACCTCCGGTCAAGGATGAAAAAGGTCACTATCTTTCTGACTATGCGTGGAACTACCCCGACGAATTGCCTGACGGAACCGAATTTGAAATCGATGCCTACCGCGAGGGAAATGCTTTACGGTTTGTTAATCATAGCTTTACCCCGAATTGCGCCGTGGATCATACCTTAGTTGGGGGTATTTTTGTGACATTTTTTCGAACACTCCAAGCCATTAAGGCCGGTGACCAACTGTTTGTCGATTACGGTGAAGACTACTGGGCCGAGGGCTTTCGAACGTTGGAGCCCCTATGACGCGCCTACGAAGCTTTGCCTGGCACCCAGTTGTGGCGCTTCTGATCACTGTGCTGGTCGGGGTAACGACTCCACTAGTGGCTCTGACGCCTTCGGATCCCCAAGGGGGCGCATGGGGTGGTTGGTCCGCCTCGGCAGAAACACCCGATGGAAAGTACATGGCCAGCGTCAGTCTGAGGGGTGAGGTGGCATTGTGGAAGCCCCAGACCGGCGAAAACCTCTTTTTAAAACGCTTTCAGGGGGTAATTTTTCGTTCGGTAACCCTGAATGACACCACCGTAGTTGCGGGGGGTGAAGATGGTAGCCTTAAAGCTTTCGATGAGCGTGGTAAACTTTTGAATTTTTCGCCCCTGCCGGGTACCGTAAGGGCCTTGGCGGCGGGACAAAACGGCTTTTGGTCAGCGTGCGATGACGGAAAACTGCGTTTTGAGTCCTGGCAGGGTAGGGTCGTATGGACAGTGGCCCTGCAACGTAAAGCACCTGTTTTGGCACTTGCGCTTTCAAAAGATGGGCAGTGGCTGGCCGTCAGTGGTGAAGACGGAAAATTAGAGGTGCGTTCAGCACAAGACGGGCATCTTTTTGCTTCTTGGCAGGTTACCAACGATTGGGTTAGAGCGGTAACCGCTGTTCCCGGGGGCTGGTTGTGTGGCGACGACAAGGGGAATCTCACGACGTGGGGACCCTGGGGCGAAGCAAAAGTAACCATACCCCTGGGGGAACCGATAACGGCCTTGATTGTTCACCAAAACCGGTGGGCGGCGGGGAGTCTGCACGGCACGTTGTGGAACGGCAATTTAGGACAGTCCCCTTTAGCGTCTTGGCCCTGTTCTGTCGGTCCTGTCGCGGGAATTTTCTTTCAAAACAACGGCTGGCTAACCTTGGGGGCCGATGGCGGGCTTAGACTTTGGAAGGGCTTTTTGGGCCAAATTCAAGGGGAAATTCTGCCTTAATGAGGGGTTTTGTAAGACTTGACACGTGTGTTTTTTCCGTGACACGGTATTTGTTAGCGCTCTTGCGAAAAAGGAGAGAGGATGAAGATCGATAAAACTAAGTTCAAAGAAGGGGTCCTGGGTCGCCTCAAGCGCCACTATGGCAAGAAGCTTTCCGAAGCCGCCCCGCAGGAGCTGTACTCCGTGGTTTCGGATACGGTGATGGAATGGGTCCTTGATAACTGGCTGGCCACACGACAACTGGCCGAAGATAAAGACGTCAAGCAGGCGTTTTACCTGTCGGCAGAATTTCTTATGGGTAGGGCGTTAAGCAACAACCTCGTCAACATGCTGGCCGAAGCCGATGTCAAAGCGGTGTTAGAAGAGCTTGGCGTAGATTACAACTTGGTCGAAGACCGCGAAGCTGATGCTGGGTTGGGTAACGGTGGTTTAGGCCGTTTAGCCGCCTGCTTTTTAGACTCGTTAGCCACCCAAGACCTCCCCGGTCACGGTTACGGTATTCGTTATCGCTATGGGATGTTTCAACAAAAAATCGTTGGTGGCTTTCAAACCGAATTGCCAGAACGCTGGCTGGACGAGCGTGACCCTTGGTCGATTCGCCGCGCTGACCAGGCTGTTGTAGTTCGCTTCGGCGGTCAAGTTATTGTTGAAAAAGATGCCAATGGCCGTGAAAACTTCAAACGCGTCAATGCCGAGGAAGTTAAGGCCATTCCCTACGACGTTCCCATTGTTGGTTATGACACCCCGACCGTGAACACCCTGCGCCTGTGGGAGGCCGTATCACCCGAAGGGTTTGACTTACAGTTATTCAACGACATGCAATATCAACGTGCTGTCGAAAAAGAAAACGTTGCCGAGGATATTTCTCGAGTTCTTTACCCGAACGATTCAGGTCCCCAGGGTAAGGTACTTCGCCTTCGCCAGCAGTACTTCTTTGTGTCGGCTTCGTTGCAAGACATCGTCAGTAACTTTAAACGCCGTCATGGGGCAAAATGGAATTTGTTCCCTTCAAAGGTTGCTGTCCAGCTGAATGATACTCACCCCGTCGTTGCCATCCCTGAACTGATGCGCATTTTGTTGGACTGGGAAAAATTAAGCTGGGATGATGCCTGGGCTGTTGTGACACAAACCTTTGCCTACACCAACCACACCATTTTGGCCGAAGCCCTCGAGAAGTGGCCGATTGCTATCTTTGGCGGTCAGTTGCCTCGTATTATGATGATTGTCGAAGAAATCAACCGACGCTTCCTCGATTCGTTACGGCAAAAGTACCCCGCCGATTACACCAAACAACGTTCGATGGCCATTATCGGTGACGGTGTTGTTAAGATGGCGTGGTTGGCTATTGTGGGCTCGCACTCTGTAAACGGGGTTGCGGCTCTGCATACCGAGATTTTAAAGAATCAGGAACTGAAAGATTGGTACGAGCTGTACCCCGAAAAGTTCAACAACAAAACCAACGGGGTTACTCAACGCCGGTTCCTTCTTAAGGCCAACCCCGGGCTTTCTCAGTTGTTGATTTCGAAAATTGGGTCTGACTGGATTAAGAACTTTTCGCAAATTGCCAATTTTAAGCCCTTCGAAAAAGACGAAAAGATCGTTGCAGAACTTGCCAAAATTAAACGGGCCAACAAAGTTCGGCTTTCGGAATACTTGGAAAAAACCCAAGGAATCAAGCTCAACCCTGATAGCCTTTTTGACGTGCAGGTTAAACGCCTTCACGAGTACAAGCGCCAGCTGTTGAATATTATTCACATCATTGTCTTGTACAATGAGCTGAAAGCTAACCCTGCCGCGTATAACCACGTGCCACGAACCTTCTTGTTTGGAGCCAAGGCGGCCTCGGGTTACCGCCGCGCCAAGAGCATCATTAAGCTGATCAACACCGTGGGCGCAAAAATTAACGCCGATCCCGTGGCCAAGGGTAAGCTTGAAGTTTACTTCTTAGAAAACTACCGGGTTAGCTTGGCTGAAAAGATCATTCCCGCTTCGGACGTTTCTGAGCAGATTTCAACGGCAGGCAAAGAGGCTTCGGGCACTGGTAACATGAAGTTCATGATGAATGGGGCTTTGACAGTGGGTACACTTGATGGTGCCAACGTCGAAATTGCCGAAGAAGTTGGCGAAGATAACTGTTTTATCTTTGGTTTAAAGGCCGATCAGGTTCATCGTTTGGCTACGGCTCAGTCGTACAACCCCTGGGCGGTTTTAGACGAGTACCCCGAGATCAAGCAAGCCGTGAACCAGTTAATCGACGGAACCTTTAACGTCGAAAGCTTTGACCTGTTCAAAGAGATTTATGATTCTCTGCTTTACGGCCTGGAGGGCAACCCCCCGGACCAGTACTTTGTTCTTAAAGACCTGCCTGACTACATCAAGGCACAAAAGAAGATTGACGAGGCCTACCGTGACCAAAAGAAATGGCACAAGATGGCTTTGATCAACATCGCCAGTAGCGGCAAGTTCAGCTCGGACCGTACCATCAATGAGTACGCAAAAGAGATCTGGAAGATTGCCCCTGTGCGAGCGTAAAAAAAGGCTGGCGAAAGCCAGCCTTTTCATTTTAACCCTAGCGGGTGTTAGTTGACCATATACGCTTCGAGCTCGCGTTCCATCGAGGGTGTCTGAAGCTTCTGCAGAGCTTTTTTCTCGATCTGGCGGATGCGTTCTTTGGTCAGTTGGAATTTTTCGCCAATTTCTTTTAAACTCAACGGTTTCTTTTCATTGAGCCCAAAACGAAACTCCAGGATTGTCGACTCCTTGGGGCTGAGCGTTGTCAACGCCTCGTTGATGTCCTGCTTCAAAGCGGTATTGATGGTGACTTCTTCAGGGGCAGAAAAATCTTTATCTTCAAGAAAATCACTCAAAACCGAGGTGTCCTTGTCGGTGTAGACTGGGGATTCCAGAGAAACCATTTCGCGGCTGATGTCCATGAGTTCACGGACCATGCCCTTGTCCATGCTCAAGGCGGTAGCAATCTCTTCATCCGAGGCATCAAGCCCACGGTCGGCAAAGATCTCCTTGCGGTACTTCTCGATCTGAACAAGCTCATTCGCCCGGTTTAACGGAAGACGAATGGTTCGCGATTTTTCGCAAATTGCCTTGAGAATTGACTGACGAATCCACCAGACTGCGTACGAGATAAAGTGATACCCCTTATCGACGTCAAAGCGTTCAATGGCGTTAATCAGGCCGATATTGCCTTCGCTGATTAAATCATCCAGAGCCAGACCCTGGTTTTGATACTTTTTAGCAACGTTCACAACAAAACGAAGGTTGGCGGCAATCAGCTTTTCTTTCGCTGCTTTGTTGCCAGCGGCGGCAAGCCGAGCGTATTTTTGTTCTTCTTCTCGGGTCAACAGAGAAACCTTATTGATTTCTTTCAGGTAAATCGAAAGGGAATTGTCGGTATCGGAAACGATTCCCCCTGACAAGCTGGTCCTTTTCATGATGCCTCCCGGTACGCTTACTCTATAGCAATCTTTATGCCATATAATGACTGAGTTTGTCGGGAAAATTTCTAAGGTGTTATATAGTAAGGAAATAAAATTAAATTGCTTTCCTAATATTCGGAAGCAAAACAATTGTATACAATTAGAAGTGTGTCAAAGTGAATCGATCTTTCTATTCTAGATTAGAACTGTATCAAATTGGCCTGAATTTCCTGAGAACGAAAAATTCTGGAGCCTTTTGACTCACTAAAAGAATTCTTGACCAGTTGAAGCCCCTTGAGTATATTCAAAGGGCAAATCCAAACATTTCCAATTATGAGGAGGGTTGATATGACGTTGAAGCCCCTTGGCGATCGTGTTCTCATTTCTCTCGAAGAAGCCGAAAAAAAGACGGCCTCGGGAATCTATATTCCGGACAATGCCCAAGAAAAAACCCAAAAGGGCACTGTTGCCGCCGTGGGAACCGACAAGGATGTGATCACCGTCAGTGTTGGCCAGAAGGTCATGTACGATCAGTACGCCGGTACCAAGGTCAAGGTGGACGGTAAAGAATATCTTATCGTCAAGATGTCAGACATTCTGGCGATTCTGGAATAACACGGTCTAAACCCGTAAAGCACCCCCAGGGGGTGCTTTTTTTTTTTGCTTTTTTTCGATAAACTTTGTTTATGGATAATCGGGAGCTCTGTGAACGCTTGGGCCAGGTACAGGAGCGCATCCACTTAGCGTGCCAGCGGGCACACCGACAGGAAGGCGACGTTCTCCTTGTTGTGGTCACCAAACGGCACCCTATCGAAGCTATCCAAGAGCTTTATCGGCAAGGCCAACGCCATTTTGGCGAAAATCGTCTCCCTGAAGCTCTCGAAAAAAAGTCTCAACTCCCTGACGAGGCCCTTTGGCACATGATAGGCCACCTACAAAGCAACAAAGCCAAACAGGCCGCTCAGCTGTCTTGGGTGCAATCGTTGGACTCGGTTTCGGCGGCCCTGGCCCTGCAAAAAGATTTGGAACGAACCCAGCGAACCCTCGAGGTGCTGGTCGAGATGAAAACCTCGCCAGAAGAAGCCAAGCTCGGTCTGGGCTCCTTTGACGAGCTGGAAACCCTGGCTCAAGTGTTAGCCTCCTGTCCCCGTCTTCGGGTACGGGGTTTGATGACTATGGCTCCCCAGACAACTGATGAAGGCCTAATTCGGCAGAGTTTTCGTACGTTGAGGACCTGGCGGGAGCGCGCCGCCTCGCGGTTTTCTTGGGCCTCGTGGGACCACCTGTCGATGGGAATGTCGCAGGACTTCGAGATAGCGATAGAAGAGGGGAGTACCCTTGTGCGGGTTGGAACTGCGATTATGGGCACCCCTCCCGAGGAAGCTCAATGAAACTCAGCCCGTGGTTCAAAAAACTCCTGTTGGTCGTTTTTGGCCTTGTTTGGCTAGCCCAAACCGTATTTGCTGACCCACCGGTCTCGGGTAGCACTGCCAGCGGCTTTGGCGAGCCGTATACCGCCAAAGAGTTCCCTGGCTGGATGCTTGACCTGCGTCGGGGCGAATCGTTGTTCTTTGGCTCGTTTCCGTTGTTTTTTATCTTTGCGGGTCTGGGCTACGACTACTACTACTACTACGCTGTGAGCGGGCAAAACCCTGCCTACACACCCTGGCCTGCGGGACCGGGAACCTCGGGCTGGACAACCACCACCAATGCCAGTCAGCTTTCTGACAAAACCAAAACTTTGATGCTTGTTAGCGCCACGGCTTCGCTGATGCTGGCGCTGACCGATTGGCTCATTGGGAAGCTCACTCAGTGAGTGGAAGGCCCTCGCAAAAGACGGTTGTCGTCCCCGAGCTGTTAGAGCCTGTTCGGCTCGACGTCTTTATCGCGTCTCTGGGCTTGTTTACCCGTAACCAATGGGAACGCCGCCAGGGTAGCGTTGCTTGCGACAAAAAGGTGTTAAAACCATCGTTTAAGCTTAAAGGGGGCGAAACCCTCGACCTAACCTGGACTGATCCGCCTGAGGCGGTTCTAACGCCCCAAGAGCTCCCACTGGATATTTTGTGGGAAGATTCTCAGTTAATTGTACTCAACAAAGCCCGGGGCCTTGTCGTTCACCCGGCCGCCGGTCACCAGGAAGGAACCTTGGTTAATGGGCTGTTGTTCCATGTTAAAAGCCTGCAAGAAGATTTTGACGAGACGGCACGGCCAGGGATTGTGCATCGGTTAGATAAAGAGACGACAGGAGTGCTCGTGTGCGCCAAAACTCCCGAAGCGCTTGAGTTTTTAGCCCGACAATTTCGTGAAAAGACAGCCAAAAAGGTGTACTGGGCGGTAGTCAAAGGCCAGCTGACGCCCACGGGGAGCTGGAAATCGGGCCTGATCCGTGACCCGCGTCACCGTCAACGGTTTACCGTTGCCCCCGAAGACCAGGGCAAATGGGCCTGGACCGATTGGCAAGTGCGTGAGGTGCATGGCCGCTGGAGTTGGTTGGTGTTGTACCCTCACACGGGGCGTACCCATCAACTGCGGGTCCATTGCTCGCAAGCTGGCCACCCCATCTTGGGCGACCCGGTGTATACCCGCCCCGATGCCGAGTTCCCGGGTGCGCCCTTGATGTTGCATGCCCGAAGCCTAACTCTTACCCTGCCCGACGGGGGACAGCGAACTTTTACGGCTCCCATTCCTCAAGATTTTCGGGAGATAGGGGAACGTGCGGGGTTCGTCTGGCCAGATACCGAGCCGTATTAAACAGCTTTTCACTCCGCATCAGGGTGGGCGGGCCTTCACCAGGAAAAATTAACGTGTCTTCGTGCCCTTGAAAAAAGCGTTTTTCTAAGGCTTGCGAAAGGTTGACTTTGGCATAGGGGCTTGACGTTGACCCCGGACGACCCGCTGAGATCAAATCGCCACAAAACAGCCACGACCCAACCTTATACATGGCAGCATCATGGGATAGCTCGGGAAAGCAAAAAACATCGACGGTCATGTCGTTCAATTGCAAGCGTGTTCCCGGTTTGACCACCTGACAGTTGAATTCTTGCACCACCGCCTGCCGACTGTAGATTTGAGCGTCATAGATTCGCTTGAGCGTTTGCAGGCCACGAATGTGGTGCGACTGACAGCGGGTTATCAGAACCCAGCGGATGTAGAAGTTGTTTTGTTCAATCAGGTCGAGCAAGGCCACATCAAGCACACCTGGGTCGATCAAGATCGCATCACCGCCGTTATCGGGCCCCAGAATGTAGGTGTTGGTAAAGTTTTCGGCAGAGTAATGGAAGTAGAATTTCATAGCTCGTCCTTCTCTTCGTGCATTTCTGCTTCTTCGTAGTTGGAATACTGAAAGTTAATGTTGATGAGCTCGGTATCGATGAATTGTGTTTTTTTAAGGTTACAGTCGCGAAATTGCACGTCGGTGAGGGTGCCGGCATTAAAGCGGCTAAAGTACAGATCAGATTCTGAAAAGTCGCAGGCCTCGGCTTCAAGACCGTTAAAGTTTACATGAAGGATGTCCGACCCCTTCCAACGGCAATTTTTCATGGTGTTTCCTGAAACACTACAAAAAATCCACGTGGTTTCTTGAAGCGAACAATCGCGAAAGCTACCAAAATCGAGAAAACAGTTACGGAATTCACAGCCATCGAGCTGGGTCTCTTGCCAGGTTGAGCCTAAGAAGGCACAGCCCTTAAAACGCTTTCCCCGAAGGTCAAGTTGAGTAAAGGGCACACGATTAAGAACCAGAGACGAAAAATCATTTTTGCTATGGAGGTATTGCGTTAGGTTGCGCCGCCATTGGTCAAGATCTGTCAAATGGTTGACGCAGAAGGTACTGTTCCAAACCGCGTGCCGGCGACAGCTCTTCTCTTGGCAGGGAATTAAGTCAAACATACTCTTATTGTAACAGATTTTTGATAAAAGGGGACAGCAAGCAAAAGCCTAGGTAAGAATAAGCCTCACTATTACGTTATAGAAAGTCTCTTTGTTACTAAAACTTGGGTCTTGGTATTACGTTGTACTTTGCCGGTAGCCTTGGTAACAAAAGTCAGCTAGCGCTTTTTGGCGTAACTGACGGCTACACCAAGAGCGTCAAAGGCCAAATCCGCATGACGAACGGTGGGGAGTCGGTTCGAAATCATCGCCCAACGAGGGGCTTGTGACGCGACGGAACGAATTTCGGCTGTAATATTGTCGATCTCGTAGGTGTTCTGGTCGGTAGGAATCCAATGGGTCTTCATACCGGCCAGGTTTTCAAAGGCAGGAGACAACAGCAACGTCAATAAAGGTTTAAGGCTTTTTTCTTGGTTGAGCGGGGTAAAGGATTCTAAGCTAATAACCTCGGCAACGACAGGGGCCGGAGCCGGTGCTATCCAGAGACGAAAGTTTTGCGGAAAGTCAGTGCGATGCCGAACAAACGAACGGTAGGTGGTCACAAAAACTCGGGGAGAGTTCGGTTGACGCCAAGGCACGAGGTCAGCTGGGGCAAATTGCCAGCTAGAAGCGATCCAGCAGGGAGCGTTGAGCCAAGTTTTGACCCCTTGGAGCGCAGTCTGCCAGGCTGACGTGGGGGTTAAAAACCAGGCTGGGGCCGTACTGGTGAGCTTGGGGTTGGCTAAAAAAAAGACGGCTTGCTGGTAGAGCGGCTCCCGCCCCGGCAAGGTGATTAGATTCTTCCACGCCGGGGACTTCACCTGTGACCACGCTGGAAGCTGAGGCGGTTTTTCGTTTTGAAAGGAGCGCGAAACCCCAACTGGGTCATAAAACAGCGGCAGGTACTTCCAACCCTCGGGGGAATTTTGGGCCTCGACGAGGAGACCTCCTAGCGGTCGAAAGCTACCAGGAATGAACTTATCAGAGATCAGCTGGCTGGTGGGGGCACCCTGGGGGAGATTCCAAGACGGGGTCGAGGTCAACCGAACCACCGCACCCGCCTGAGAGCTTTGGGGCCACGAGCTGTCGGGCTGAAAGACAAGGTTTTCTAGCCCGTGAACCCCCTTAGCCTGAGTCTGGAGAAGCTGGCCCACCTCGGTGGCTTCCGGACTCACCAGAACGGTGATCCGGGGGGCACAGGAGGCCAGAAGAAGAAGGAGGGGGAGGAGCGCCCAAACTTTAGTAAAGTACATTGCCATTATTATCTGTTATACCGCCCGAGGTACCCAAGATGGTATTCTGTTCTATATACCCGCCATTATAACCGACGATCAAGGGGCCTACGTTGGGCGTTACTCCACCAGTGGCAACATAGGTATTTGATGATCCCGGTGGAGTGTTGGACAAAACGGCTACGGTTTCCCAATTTCCCGTGTAGGTAGAGGAACTGCCGTTAGAGCCGGCGGCTATGCTTGCCAGAGGCGTAGTGGGCCACGAAACCCGCAGTGCTTTGTTTGTTCCGCCGTAACTAATAGAGTAGGTAGAAATTACAGGCCGGATATCCGAGCCATTCTGAGTAGCACTGAAATCGCGTAACGTAATGCCATTATACATCCCGTTGGTAAACATTGTGTCAACGTAAATCGGGGTATTAACAGTCAGTGAGGTAACCTTTCCCGATGTATAGGTCGGCTGGATGTAAACATACTTAAGTCCACTACTGACAGAATCGTAATAGGCTAGGTGTAGGTTCCCTGAAGGGTCAACTGCCATTTTGACATATTGACCCGCTTGTGAATCAATAACCACTGGAGTACTCCAGGTTGTTGGACTGGAGACAGGATTGTTATTATAGATCAGCTTGAGTTGTCCGTTTGTGGCATCATAGTAGGCGATAAACACGTTGGGATTTGTACCACTGACGAAATATTTCATATCGAAATACTGAGAGTCGGCACTTCCTGTCGTCAAGTTAACCCTTCCGACGGGAGTTTGCAGTCCATTATCGTAGGCTCCAAAATCGTTATAGGTGTTTGTACCAGCGGTAGAAGCTTTTGTGATGGAGGCATACCACGTCCCGCCATCACCTGTATGATTGTCAAGCGTGGTCGTTTTTGCCGCATTAGTTCCCGTTTGAAAACTCCAGAACACGATACTACGAGTCGGATTACCTGAGGGTACCGTAGCATTATCAAAGTAGGCGACAAAGTTATTTGTCACCGTATTGTTACCTTGGGCTAAGATTTCTAGGTTTTGATAACGACTCATAGCCACATCACCGGCAGTATTGTAACTGGGATAGTTCGTATCGTTAACAAACGAAAGGTTACCTAGACCTAAGCCCCCCGCCTCCGCATTCCAGCTTGCGGCTTGATATCGAGTTGTTTTGTCTTTACCCCATTGTACTGATCCATAGTACTGATAACCTGTTTGGCCCGAATACCAGTTCATATTATGGAGGTAGATGTAGAGCGGCACCCCCGCGCTATTATAGCTAAAGTCACCGCCGTTGATGGACCAGCTGTTGGTGAGTTGAGTAGAATCAAGGTAAACATTCTGGCCGTTGGTAACATACATCCAGTCCATATTTCCGGTCTGCGCCCCTGTTGTCGTTATTTGAGGATGCATCACGGCTTCGGTGGTATTGGTATAGCCAGTGTTGCTTGGTTTCCAGGCCCAAATGAACCGGTCATCGTTGATTGTTGAGGCTTGATAGGTCCAACCTAAGTCTGGTCTGTTCGTAATATTTTCACTGTTTTGCAGATTGGTGGTTGCCGTTGGGTCTGCGTTGAAGTTATTGGTAGAGGAGTAACCGTTGGTTGTCAATGACACATAACCAGAGGTGGTAATCAGGTTTTTAGCAAACTGAGCGTAGGTGTAACCTCCGCCGGCCCCATTATCAAGAGTAACGCTGGTCAGGGGAATGGAAACACCACCTACGTTAACGGTGTCACTGGCCGCCGCAGTGGGGTTGATATTCCACCCAACAATTTTCAAAGTGGGGTTAGTCGTATCGGTAACATTAATGGGGTATTTTCCGGTAGAAGAACGTTTTAAGAACTTGGAGGTTCCCGAATCCAAACCTGTTTGAATATCAGTAATATAGGGAACAACATCGAAGCTGACGCTAGGAGGAGATGTGGCTAGATTGGAACCCATGAAGGTGGTGCTGGCGAAGTCTTGCACCTGAACAGTTAAGGTTAACCCTTTATCGGCGGTTCCTGCCACGAATGCAGAATTCCAGTCGAGCTCCCAGTTGGCAGTGTGTCCTGATGTGGTCAAAGACTCATTCGAAATACTGCTTTGCCATCCTTTGGGCGTTCCTGTGGCGACATTTACCGCTGAATAATTGTAACCGGTGAGTTGGTTGGTCACGCTGTTCCAATAGGCAATTTTGTACCAGGTACCTATGTTGGCCGCCGTACCGGTGTTGCCAAAGTCGAAACCGTGGATACCGGTAGTGCCGTTGTTGATTTGAGCATAAATCGCTTGAATATGCTGATTATCACTGACCGATCCTGTAAATTTAATGGTACCAGATAGTTTGGGATTCGAGTCGTTCAGGTTAGCGGGGAGTTTTGCCGTAATGAAACTATTGTCAAAATGACCCTGAGGTACTCCACTGAGGGTATAAATCGAAGAGGCTGATAAAGGCGTGATGGTGGCGGTAGGCGGAATCGTGTCGGTGTTCTGCACCGTTACTGTAAACGTTTCCTGATAGGATTGACCAATTAATGGCGTGCTATCGGTAACAGTGAGAACAAAGTTCTGCGTACCATCAGGTATGGGGGTGACGAGATTGTTCCAGTTGATCAGGATCGTCGCCGTATCGGTTCCCGTAGTCACGGTGGTACCGGTGACCCCCCAATATTCTGTCCCGTTGACTTTTAACGAGTAATTGAGGGTGCCATTTCCGTGCAAACTATTAACAACAATCTGCATCAATTTGTTGCGAACTACGAATCCTGTATTGATAGTTCCATTGGTTCCCGATGTACTTGGATAGTTTGTCGTTCCGTTAATTGTTCCGGCACCTGTTAAGTCAGTACCCAGCGTCGTGTTAGAGAATGCAGGTGCATTATTCGACACATACCCGTTCACCATATAATGGCTGGCATTTCCGGCCTGGTCCCAGACTACGTAGTGAATCTGAATGGGGCCATCCGGTAAGAGGGTAGAGTTAAATTGCACCGACCAGTTTTCGGTTGAACCATTTAAGGTTAACGACTCGGTAAAGCCATCGGCACCCGTATAGTTCGCACCAAGCGTCGCGATACTGGCGAAGTAGCCGGTATAGCTGGTCGTCGTGGGGTAGGTGACTGAGGCGCTAGTCGCACCACCCGCGTGAGTTTCGTCCATAGCGGTGAGTGTTAGCCCTGTGGTGGTCGTTGTCGAGGACGAGTTCAGGGACAAGAAATTAGCCCCCGCACTGTCCGTGACATAAACAACGACTTTGCTGATCGCCCCTATGGGGCCTGAGTTGGTGCCAAAGTCGGTCACCGAACCCTGCAAAGTGGCCGCCGTTCCCGTCAAAACGTAGTACCCGTTCAGGTTCCCGCTGGTTTGTAACGAGGGTGCTGTGAGGTACGGGCTAGAGTTGGGGTTAGATGTGGGGTAGAAGTTGTCCACACTCACACTGACAGGGCTTGTCGAGACTTGAGCGGTGGGCGTGGTCAGGTCCGAGGCCTGCAGATTCAAGCTGTAGGTGCCCGAATAGTAGCCCCCGGTGGTCGTACTGGGGTAAATGCTAGAAGAGTTCACGGTAATGGCCACGGCGTATTGGAAGTTCCCCGTGGTGTCACTCTCGATCGCAGCCCCTCCTGTGGGGATGGTTCCTGACGCGGTTACGGTAAACTTAATTCCCGCGGCAGGTGTAATGGTACTCCCCAAGCCCAAAGCTACCCAGGGGTTGCTCCCCGGTGTGGTGTTACTGCCCGGGTTGGTAATCAATAGCTTATAGGCTTGACCCACCGTGTAGGTGACAGAGGCGGCACTGGCTAATTGACTAGCCGGGGTGACGGTCACACTGTCACCACTCGAAGTGACAGAAGTTGTCTGCGTCGTCCAATTGGTTCCCGTAGTCCCCGCCGTTTGGTACACAGTGGTGGTCCCCGAGAACGGGTTGGTTTCTGTCAAATTGATGCTTGCCAGACCGTTCGGGGTCGAGATATTGCCCCCGACGGTAAAGGTTCCTTTGGCATCCATCCCCTGGGTATAGGTAAGGGCAGAGCCACCCTGGGGGGTCAAGGTGCTGAGGGTAATGGTGGGGAAGGTATTATTAAAGGTCATCGTCAGCGGGGTCAACAAGTTACCGACAAACGAGCCACGAGGCCCACCATACAAGGTGGCACTCCAGGCCCTGGCGGTAACGGTGACCGTCTGGAAAGAATTTCCCGTCTGGGGGTACACGTTGCCCACGTTGATGTCGTAATACCAGGTCACATTTGTCCCTTGGGTCATCAGCTTGGCGGGCGCCCATTGGTCAACGGCAAACACAGAACCAATACCCGAGGTAAAGCTGACGGCCGACCCTCCCGAGGTGGTTGAAACCTGGAACGAGTTGACAGTTGAGGTGGCTCCCACAACATAGTAGGGCGTTCCTAAGGTAGCGCTACCGGGTAGGGTTCCAAATTGGTCGGTAGGTTTAATGTAGACTACGGTGTTCGCGGGTAAGGGGGAACTCAAGGCCGATTGCACTGCAAAGGTTTTTAAATCGGCTTGAAGAATACTGGTCGGAACGCTGATCGAAGGGCTAAGCGACTTTCCTGTGGGGTCAACGTAGACCTCGGCGCTGTAGACACCCACCGGCTGGCTGGCCGTGCCGTAGATTCTCTGCTGACCGCCAAAGGTCTGCGCATTCGACGGTTGGGTAATCGAGATCACGGGGGTGTTGGCGTTGCTGTTGTAAACGATGTAATCGGTCACGATGGTCTGGTTGCCAGCGTTATCGACCGACAAGAAGCTGATCGGCATTAACCAGTAATTTGAGTTCGTTGTGCCGCCATTGGCATCGCAAGGATAGGCGTTGGTGGTGTTGGCGTAGCCGCTGATATCCCCCAGGCTGAGCACCCAGTTCGAAGCGGCGTTGCCTTGCGTCCAATAGCCGGGGGCTCCCACGGTTCCAGCTTTACCTAGGTGGTACTCAATCTTCTGGCTAACGCCGGAACCTGAGTCGGTCGTCGTCCCGGCTAAAGAAATTAAACCATTCAAGGGAAAACCCGAACCGCCAATGGTGAGAGTGGCGCTTGTGCCCGTGGCACTGGTGGTAACCTGGCTTGTCGTCGGACTTGTCATCGTGATGGTGGGTGCTACGTTATCCAAGCTGAAGCTTCGGCTGGCCTGGGTGGATTTGCCACTGGCCGAGACGGCTTGCACATAGGCGGTGAACGCACCGTTCGAGACCCCTGTCAGGGATAACGAAGGAACTAAGAAGCCCAGGGGCAGATTGGGACTGTAGAGCGTAAAGGTCCCCGTGCTCCCAAAGCTCAGTGTTGTTCCGCCAGTGGCGGCGGTGGCCAGGGTGAAGGTGGTGCCAGAGGCCCCCACCACATAGTAGGGGGTGCCTAGACTCAGCGCCGGAGTCGCTGTCGGCAGTGTTCCGGTAAAGTACACCACACTACCCGTTGCCAAGAGTCCGCTTGAGGTTGTTGTTACCGTGGACGAGCTATTAGTCACACTCACGACCGCTGTGGGAGCTTTCGCTGTGGCAAAGCTACCGGTACTCAAAGCTACCCAGAGGCCAGAGACCGGACTACCAAGGCTAGTGGCGTTGACTCCGTTCAGAGTGAACTCATCATTGGCTCCGGTCACCGACGAGGTCACGGTCGCTACCGTGTACGACGTAGTAGACGACAAGGTCACGTTCGAAGTGCCATTGTTATAGGTTGGCATGGTGGGGCCGGCCAGGTAGACGATGCTCCCCACCGATAACCCATGCGGTAGGGCTGTTTGGAACAACAGGGTTCCGTTGCTCACGGAGACACTGACAATCTCGTTAGCGGGTAAGCCCGCAGAGGCCCCGGTGAACGATGGGTTGGAACCATTGCTGGCAACAGCGTTCACGCTGGTTACCCCCAGGTTGTCTTGTAACGTACCGACCAAGGTGAAGGCACCATTCACCCAACTGCCTAAGCTGGGTGCGGTGACGCTCACGGCCGGCGAAGCGTTCGAAAGGGTAAAGTTTGTGTAGGTGGTGTAGCTCGTCGCATTGGCCGGGGTCGCAATATCGGTGGCGTTGAACACGATTTGGTACTGCCCATCGGGGAAGCTTGTCAGGGGAATCGTCCAGTTGACATTCTTAGGCGACCCGGTGACAGGTACGGTGGCCGAAGCAAAGGCATTCCATAAACCGGTCGCTGGGTTCTTGACGTTGATGGTGTAGGTGTAGCTAGCCACCCCTGAGGCATCCGACAGGGTCCCGGTCAGGTTGGGACTGGTCGACGTTGTCAGCGTTGTGGGGTAACCGGTACCGCTGGTGGCGATGTTGCTGTACGAGATCACCGGGGGCATGGTGTCTTTGTTAAACGAGGCTGTTTGGATGGTTTGGTTGCCAGCCCCGTCGGTGGCAATGACGGTGATCAGGTGCGTGCCTTCCGTAAGGGCCGTGACCGTTGCCGAAGAGATGCTGGTGCTCCAGGTGGCAGCTACCGGAATTGTCGTCAAAGAACCGGAATCAATCTTGTACTGCAGAGTCGACACGCCCGAGCTAACGGCTGGTGAGCCCGCAGACGGGTCACTGGCCGTCCCCGCAAGCGTGAAACCTGAGCTGTAAGCTGTGAGCGGCGTGATCACCAAGCTGGGCGCCGTTAAGTCGATATTAAAGACAGTTGAAATCGCTGTGGTGTTGTAGTTACCCGCTTTGTCGAGGGTCTTGATCAAAAGGGTATGGGCCCCTTGGGTTAACCCCGTCAACGAGGCTGACCACGCCGTGGTCCCTGTGGCTTGCGTCCAACCGATGGCATTGTAGGCGTCATTTCCATGGGTAGCCGGCACCGTATCGACGTAGTACCAAACCGACTGAATGCCTGAGCCCGCATCGTTGGCAGACCCCGCAATCGTCAAGGACGTGGTGTTCAGGTAGGCATTACTAGCAGGGCTCGTGATGATGGGCGTACCGGGCGTGGTATCCACAAGAATCGATTTTGTCACGGTAGCGGTTTTGCCCGCCACATCGGTTAAGGTAAAGGCGTAGGTGTGATTGCCGTCGGCCGGTAGAGGGCTTACCGCATACGACCAATTCGGTGTCGAGGTAGAAACGGGTACCGAAACCGCTGTGGCACCATCAACCGAAACTTTCATTGTCAGCGTTGTGCCCGCTACCGAAGAGGGATTGGTGTCGGTCGCGGAACCTGAAAGCGTAAAGGCTGTGTTGGTGATGCTCGCTACGCCATCGGTCTCGGTCAACACCGGCGGGTTCTGGTCGACGCCAAAGCTTTGAGTCACAGTTGACGACAGATTCCCGGCATTATCGTACGAGGCCACATAGACCGTGTATTCCCCTTCGGCTAAACCCCCAGACCCTAGGGTCAAAGTGGCATTCCAAGGACTTGTCCCCGAGGCCTTGGTCCAGGTGTTGGGTGCTGTCGTCGGAGCGGCGGCCGCTTTGGCTTGAACCAAGTAGTAGACCGAAGCGACTCCCGATGGTGACGTTCCGGGGTCGTTGGCAGAACCGTTGAGTGTGTAGGAGGTACCCGACACCCAATACGAGGGGCTCGTGCTGTTGTAGTTCCCTGGTTGGCTGATGGCCGTAGTGGGGGGGGTGGTATCGATAGTGATGGTACGGGTCAGGGTTGTGGTTTTACCGGCGACATCGGTGGCGGTAAACACATAGGTTTGGGTGCCGTCATTGGCGTGAGTGGTGGTGTTTACAGTTACAGGGTAGCTCCAGGTGTTGGGCGATCCTGCGGTAATGGGAACAGCCGTGGAAGCCCCGCCATTGACCGAAACAGTTAAGCTGAGGGTTGGCGGGGTGGCATTGGGCAACGAAGCTGGGTTGGTGTCACCAATATTTCCGGTGAGGGTGAAGTTGTTGTTGACCAAGCTCCCCACGCTGTCGGTCTTAGACAGGGTGGGTGGGTTGAGGTCCAGACCAAAGGGGACAATACTAGCAATGGCCTGAGCAGCCGTGGTGACATTACCGGCATTATCGACGGCTTTAACCCAGAGGGTTTTGTAGCCTTCGGTATTGCTCAGGGTCAGCGAAGCGTTCCAACTGGTTGTTCCTGTGGCTTTTGTCCAGCCGTTGGTAGCGGTTGTGGGGTCTTCAGTGGAATGGTCGGTAGCAGTACCGCTGACATAAGCACCGTCGGCCTTGACGTAAACGGCGGCTACGCCGGTACCAACGTTATCGGTAGCCACACCGGTGACTGACAAGGTGGCCGAGGTCGCCCAGGCATTACCCCCAGGAGCAGTTACGGTAAAGGTGGGGGCCTGCGTGTCGACGGTGAAGGTTTCGGTGACGGAGGTGGTTTTGCCGGCCACATCGGTGGCTGTCAAAACCACAGACCATAACCCATCCATGGTACCGTCGGTTTTAATCGTAAAGGGCATATTCCAGGTACCGGCATTGGTAACACCGGCATTGGGAGTGACCGTGGGTTGGGAAGCTAGGGTATAGGCACTGCCGTTGAGGGTAGCCGTTGCTGTAACGGTCAAGGTTGGTGAAGACCCATTAAGAACCGAGGCAGGGTCGGTATCACTGAGGTTGCCACTAAAGGCTGTAAAGCCACTGGCAGTAGCGGCACTCACGGGGGTAGAGGGCGTGTTCGAGGTCAGCGTGGGGGGTGAGAGGTCGACCCCAAAGTTTACGGGGGTGGTAGGCGAGACGTTCCCTGCGGCATCCACGGCTTTAATTACGAGGGTGTGTTTACCTTCAGCGAGTCCCGAGAGGGTGGTCGTCCAGGTTCCCGAGGTATTTGTTCCACCGGAGGTATCAGTCCAAGTGGCATTGGTCCAGGTACCGCCATCCAGTTGGTACTGAATCGAGGCTACCCCCGAGGCTCCCGCATTGGGGTCGGTAGCTGTACCCGAGAAGGTGTAAGCAGCCGCCGAGATCCAGGAGGGAACCGAGTTTACCACCAAAGTAGGTGGTGTAGTGTCGATGGTGACGGTACGAGTAATGATTGTGCTCTTACCTGCCACATCGGTGGTGGTCAGGGTGTAGAGGTAACTGCCATCGTTGGTGTGATTGACCGTATCGATGCTAGCAACCCCAAAGGGTAAGCTAGCAGTGGTGTAGGTGGCCGATTTGGTACCCGAGATAGAGGCAGGGGTGGTTGTGAAGGTAACAGGACTAGCTGTTCCGCCGTTCTTTGCCTCGGTGACAGCCAGTGACGCTAACGCATTGGTATCACCCACCGAGCCGGTCAGCGTAAAGGTGTTGTTGGCAGAAGAAACTGCCGAACGAGAAGTTTCAGTGATGGTGGGAGGGTTCTGGTCAACGCCGAAGCTTTGACTGGTCAGCGACGACAAGTTCCCGGCGTTATCGTAAGAAGCAACGTAGAGGGTAAACTCACCTTCACCGGTTCCCCCTGTACCGCTTAAGGGCACTGTAGCCGACCAGGTGGTGGTCCCTGCGGCCAAGGTCCAGGTGTTAGGGGCCGTAGTAGGAGCGGCTGACGACTTAGCTTGAACCAAGTAGTAGACCGAAGCCACACCTGAAGCCCCGCTTCCCGGATCAGAGGCAGACCCGCCAAACGAGGCCGTTGTACCCGACAGCCAGTAGGAAGACTGGGAATTGTTGAAAGCCCCTGGTTGGCTAATAGCTGTGGTGGGGGGTGTGGTATCGATGGTGATGGTACGGGTCAGGGTTGTGGTTTTGCCAGCGACATCGGTAGCGGTAAACACATAGGTTTGGGTGCCATCATTGGCGTGAGTGGTGGTGTTTACAGTTACAGGGTAGCTCCAGGTGTTGGGTGAACCTGAGGTAATGGAAACCGCTGTGGAAGCCCCGCCATTGACCGAGACGGCCAGAGAGAGTGTCGAGCCTGGGATGGAAGCCGGGTTGGTGTCACCAATATCCCCGGTGAGGGTAAAGTTGTTGTTGACCAAGCTTCCCACGCTGTCGGTCTTAGACAGGGTGGGCGGGTTGAGGTCCAGACCAAAGGGTACAATTCCCGCAATAGCCTGGGAGGTTGTTGTGACGTTGCCCGCTTTATCGATGGCTTTAACCCAGAGGGTTTTATTGCCTTCGGTATTGGCTAGGGTGAGTGAGGCATTCCAGCTGGAGGTACCGGTGGCTTGGGTCCAGCCGTTGGCAGTGGTGGGAGCTTCAGCCGAGTGGTCGGTCGATGTGCCAGAAACATAAGCGGCATCGGCTTTGACCCAGACGGAGGCAACTCCGGTACCGGCACCGTCGGTAGCCACACCGGTGACTGACAAGGTTTTCGAGTTCGCCCAGGCATTACCCCCAGGAGCAGTTACGGTAAAGGTGGGGGCCTGCGTGTCGACCGTAAAGGTTTTGGTGACGGTGGTGGTTTTGCCGGCCACATCGGTGGCGGTCAAAGTCACAGACCATAACCCATCCATAGAGCTGTCTGTCTTAATCGAGAAGGGCATGGTCCAGGTACCGGCATTGGTAAACCCGGTATTGGGAGTAACCGTGGGTTGGGAAGCTAGGGTATAGGCACTGCCGTTGAGGGTGGCTGTTGCCGTGACCGTCAAAGTCGGAGAAGACCCATTAAGAACCGAGGCGGGGTCGGTATCACTGAGGTTGCCACTAAAGGCTGTAAAGACACTGGCAGTAGCGGCACTCACGGGGGTAGAGGGCGTGTTCGAGGTCAGCGTGGGGGGTGAGAGGTCGACCCCAAAGTTTACGGGGGTGGTAGGCGAGACGTTCCCTGCGGCATCCACGGCTTTAATTAC
>DAIDHT010000026.1:0-50529 GCA_027451945.1 Spirochaetales bacterium | reverse complement strand
AGACCGCTAAAGTCAATGGGCTTGAACCCTATGCCTATCTCAATCATGTTCTACAGGCTTTACCGGTTGTCGAGTCTCAAAAAAATTGGCACTCGCTCCTTCCCTGGAATTTGTCATCCCTTGGTAAAAATTGACGCTTACCTTTCATTCTTCTGTAAGTCAGCCAATCCTTCATCTATTCGCTGATGAAGTTCGGATTTTCCAACGAGCAATTCATATGTCTCAATGCTCATGACAGCGAGATCGCCTAACCCATTCCTAGTAATAAACACTGGTTCTTTATAAGTGTGGCAAAATTCCGAGATCTCGTTAATAGTATCGTCTCTTCTCATGAATTCCTGCGCGAAGCGTCAAGCTAACGTTGTCAGGGTGAAGCCGATGTTAGCTGAAAATTCCGTCTTGACTTTCATTATTCATAATGAGTTCCCATTCTTAGAATCCTAACTATTTTCCTATCTGATATAACTTCATAAACTAGCCTGTGCTGAATATTAATTCTTCGAGAGTAAGCCCCGGAAAGATCTCCGATTAGTTTCTCAAAAGGCGGTGGATTTTGAAAAGGATCATCCTTAAGAATTGTAAGCAAAACCAGAGTATTCTCTTTCAAACCACTTTCGGAAATCTTCTTTGCATCTTTAGCGGCTTGCTTAGTGAAAATAAGCTCCCACATTACCAGTCAAGTGCCTTTGTGCTCGATTCAAGAGGTTCTTTCATTCCTTCAATTATCGAATCACGCATACCTGGAATGGATACTAAGTAAAGAGTTTCTTGAATAGATTTCCAATCGTCTTCCGAGAGAAGAACAGCATTATTTCTCTTACCAGAAATAATTACAGGCTCATGAGACTCACTCGTTTGATCTATGAGTCGATAAAGATTGGCGCGAGCATCACTTGCATTTAAAGTAGTCATACGACCTCCATTATAAACGTACGTCTTAACGTACCAAGTGTCAAGCTATAATGGTTTTTCATAGCCGTGCCCGAAGGGTCAATCTAACATTGAGTTGAGCTGCAAGCTTTGGTCGCGGAGCGACAAAAAAGCTTGTCCGCTCGAACTGGATGTTATACGTCCAAGACTTTCTCTAGTTGAATTCCTACATGCTTCTGATACTGGATGAAGTCTTTATCTAAAGTAAAAATCGGAAAAGCGTTGTTCTGCGCCACAGCACATATTAAGTAGTCAGTATGTGAACCTTGAATACCGTGTCGTCGGCACTCATTGTGAAATTTTGCCGCTAACTCGTACTCGTAGGTAGCGATGGGATGGTCTGCAAAAATGGACATCTTCTGTCTTAAGTCTTCGTACTTCTTCTCGTCCGAAAGGCCACTCAATATTTCTTGTCTGATTGGCCCGATCATCACAAGGCGAAGATCTCGTATGACTTCAGCGAGGCGAAGAACATAGTTGCTCTCAGCATTGGTGTGTTCCTTTTTTCTAAGTGCTAGAGACCACACTGAAGTGTCAACAAGAACTCTATTCATCGGTTTCTCAGTTCTTTGTAGTCGTATTTTTCGTCATATTCAATTTTTCCGAAAAGGCTAATAACGTCCTCTGACCGACGTCGCTGAATAAACTCTTCCAGAGCGGCATTCACAGTGTCTTTTTTTGTCCTGTATCCACCGATTTCAAGCGCACTCTTAAGTAGATCATCATTGATAGCTAGATTTGTGGCCAAAGTAGGTACCTCCCTCTAATCCTAGTCTACACACGATTATGTGTAGTGTCAATAAATCGTCTAAATCATTTCCTATCATGGACTTATGTTGTTTTGATATCTTCCAGCCCGAAGGGTCCGTATAACATCATTTACCCTGTTCGCAATAACTTCCCAAGCGACCGCTTCTCCCGCCCAGCGATTCATGCTGACATAGCTGGTAGTCTCGCACCTGTTTCTTTGTTCTAACTTCAAAAACCATCACGTCAATACCAGATTTAACGATATTGCCTGATCTTGAATATACCAGTTTGGTCTCAACCGACCTGGTTCAGAAGCAAAGTCACGTTCTGTTACCAGCACGCGAAGGTCAAGAAAGCGAACAGGGGCTTTTCGGGCCGTTACCGCCGAGACTCCTCGTTCAAATTCTGACGAGGCAACCAAGGGTGGTTCAGGAACAAGCGCGATATGTCGATGGACCAGTTCATTTTTGTCCTCGGTGGGAAAGGGGATCTGACCAGCTAACCCCTCATAAAACAGAACACCCAAAGAATACAAATCGGTTCTCAGATCTACAGGACAATTCATCCGGCCCGTCTGTTCCGGAGAAATATAGGCCAGGGTGCCTTCGATCAGTTCTGGCGGCTGAAGTTGTTGAGTCTCGCGCGGTAAGTTAATAGCCAGTTCAAAATCGATAAGCCTAAGGTTACCGCCAGTGCTGTCGACAACGATGTTTGACGGATTCAGGTCCTTACGTCAGAATCAAGAAGATCAAGGTATCTGATGACCCCGGGGATATCCTTAAGGCGAAGACCTATTTCGTATTCATGGCGTAGCCGTGAGCTTCCCGAGGTTGTTGGGAGCTCGCTGGTACCGCATTTTAAAATGACGGTGGCCTGGTCGCTTTCGCGTACCGCACGAAAAATGGTCGAACCCGCCCCGCGATAAATCTCACGGAGAGAGTGGAAGCCCTTCAGAGTCATGAATTCTCCTATAAATCTAAGTGAAGTAATAATAATTTAAGCAACATGCCAATACAAGAGAAAGTAGAAATTTTATTGATTCTTTAGGTAACCTGTTAAAGATTTAACAGGTTGAGACCAGGATTGAACGAGCTGTAGAAACGAAAATCTGACCATTTCGAGGATCAGATCGTAAATTTCGCCAAATGTAGTCACGTTTCTCACCAGAACAAGACTTAAACACGTTGCGTTTGTGACGAGAAACAGGAGAGATTGTGCTTATATCTTGGCGAGCTAAAGTCTCAATCTTGCTTGTTGCCAGTCCTGGAGCGAAAAGTTTTATGGCTGAAAAAGAAATCGGCAAAAAAACATGAAAAAGAGACAAAAATGCTGAAAGATGGGCCGCGTTAGGACGTTAGCGGGCTTGACCTGTTAAAATTTTAACAGGCTGAAACCTTCCCGAGTGCCCCCTGCGACCCAACTTTCCTTATTAGCGAAAGTAGTGCGGGAGCTTGAGGTCTTCGAGAATGGTGTTGTGTGTGGGGGCCCAAGCCAAAACGGTCCTGGTTTGTGCGCTCGAGGCGGGACAATTCATCAAGCTGAAGTTGAGAAACCCACCAAAATAGAGGGTGGCTTCTTCCTGATTCAGACTTCGAACGGGGGTACCTAGCTGGGTACCAATGGCCTCGGCAATCGAACGAAAGGGGACTGCCTCTTCGGCTACCGCATGCCATCGCTTCCCTGCAGGTGCTTTCTCGAGTACTTGCCTATACAGGCTTGCTGCGTCAAGAGTATTAACAGCATTCCAAACATTCTGCCCGTCACCTACATAGGCGGCAAAGCCGTTCTTTTTTGCTATGGCGACGAGCATTGCCAAAAAACCATGCTGATCGAGCGTGCTATGGACCGATGGCGCCAGGCGAACCACTCCTGAGCGGACACCTTGCTCTGCCAACCCAATAGCCCAGTTTTCACAATCCACGCGGGGACCACGCGGTAAGTGGTCGTCTTCGGTAACCTTTCGAACTTCACCGTGGAGCGAAAGGATTGCGGTCCCCGAGGTTATAACAAAAGGCTTGTTCGTACCGACTAGAGCCTGACCCATCGCTTTGACAGCGGCTAAGTCAACCAGCGCAGCCTCTAGAAATCCGTTGGGTTGGCCAGAAAAGGCTAAATCGTGACGGTAGGCCAGGTGAATCACGCCATCGGCTTCAGCCGCAGCGGCACTTAGACTGTCGAGATCGGAGAGGTCGCCCTTCCAAACAGCCGCACCGGCAGTCTGAAGGGCCTCGGCGGCTCTTTCAGACCGCGCCAACCCCACCACTGTGTGACCTGCGTTCAATAATTCGGGCACCACCGCTGAACCAACATGGCCAGAGGCCCCAGTGACAAATACTTTCATAACATCCTCCATGTCACAAACTGATATCAGAAAGATACTATCTGATGTCAGTTTGTGCTATAGTGGAACAATGAGTCGTTGGCAACCAGATGCTCCCTTGCGTCTTCAGCAAGCCGCTATGGAGCTTTTTTCTGAAAAAGGTTACGAAGGAACCACTGTCGAAGAAATCGCGCAACGGGCGCAGTTAACCCAACGCACCTTCTTTCGCTACTTCGCCGATAAGCGGGAGGTTCTTTTTTGGGGAACCGAGGTTTTTGAAGAGGCCGTTATCGGTGGTCTGGGCGAAAGAACGACCGAGGAGCCCTTAGAGCGTGTTGTTAGCTCGTTCGAGTCCCTTGCCTTGGAATATTTTGATTCCCGCGCCGAGGCTGTTAAAAAGCGACAGACTATTATCCAGTCCAATCCCGAGTTACAGGAACGGGAAGGCCAAAAGATGGCCAAGATCAGTACCAAGGTTGCCGAGGTTTTTGTTGCCGAAGGAATGGAGCCAAGGACAGTTCGGTTTGCTGTGGAGCTGGGGGTTCTGGTTTTTCGTAGAGCCTTTGAACAGTGGGCGGAGGGGGAAGGAACCCTTCTATCGACGACCATACGGTCGACGTTAGGGGATTTGTACCGGCTTACTCACCGCGTTCCGGACTAATTTTCCGCCCCCTCCACAGTTTCGCGAAGGGGATTCGGAAAAAGTTTCTTTATTGAGTAATTAGTTGTAAAGGTTTCGAGGCTTCATAAGAATTGGTGATTTTCTTGAACTCGGCATTCGTAATGTATTTCTTTTCGAGAACCTTCCCGTCTTTGTCGAGACGTAAATAGTTAATGTTCGAGCTAGAACTCTTCAGCGAAGGATCAATTAACGGTGTACCTTCCACAACGTATGAAAACTTTCCTACCACATAGGGGATATAGAACCACTTGTAATAAACCACACCATCGAGGAGGCCAACACAACCAGGAACCGACTGTATGGCGTTGTCAATAGCTTGTTTCATACTCGGTGTTCCCGTCGGAATGATTATGACAATATATTTTGAATCTTCCCCTGAAACACGGGCTTCACCACGCTTAAACTTGGCCATTTGGGAAAGGTCAATATTTTTTGTAGAGATAATCGTAAAGTCTGTCAACCGTGTCACACAACTTGACAGTGAAAAGACAATAAACAAGGTGGCTAGTAACTTAATAATTTTCATAAGAGATCCTTGATTAAAAAAAAGTATAAAGGATGCTAACACTTCAATTTGTTATTGTAAAGCTTGTTTTTGCACAAGTTACCGTTTAGACTAAATTGTCATTCAAGGGGCAAGCGATGAAGCAGCAAAGATCCGTTCAAGGCGTTCGCGGCCGTGTGCTCGGCCTTAATGCAGTATCGTTTCTCGTGATTCTTTTTCTGAGCGGTATCCTCGTCTACGATTCGTGGACCGCCCTTCGCTCCGAAATTGTTTCGACTCGCCATACTCTGTTAGCGCAGTCAGCTTCTGAAGTGGTTACAGAACTTCAACGTGAACGCGGAAAATCAAGCTTGTACGTTAGCGGGGGGCTCTCGCAAGCGGAGCTTTCGACGCAAAAAGCAGAATCTGATGCAAAACTCTCTACTTTTCGTTCTACCTTTAAGAATTCGGACGTGGCAAAAAATGTTCACCAACGCATTGATCAAGCTTTAAACGCTTTGGCCGGGCTCCGTGACGAGGTGCTTCATAAGGCACAAAAAAACAAAATTATCGCGGGGTACAGCAACCTTATCGTCGAGTTTTTGTGGCTAGAGGTTGTGGCTGACCAAGGGAATGGCTCCGACGGGATTACCAGAATCTCACTTCTCGAAACAGCAAAAGAAAGCCTCGGTAAACTCCGTGCGGAGGTTTCGGCCGTGTTGGCCATGAATAAGCCGTTAACCTCCCAAGAATTGCAAACCATTGTGGATTTGAGTGCGGCTACTCGCGTGAGCCTCGAAGCCCCGGCTCTCGTTACTAACGCTATAACTTTGCAAAAAATCAAAGACTTTTTGGCTGGTTCTGAATGGAAAGAAACGAAGCAGGCCGTGCAGACCGTTCTAGATCGTGCCTCGATTGGTAACTTTGGGCTCAACCCTAAAGTCTTCTTTGCTGTTATTACTCGTGCCGTGGATCGTCTTGGTGCTGTCATAAACGACGAGTTTGCGCGGTCACTGAGCTCTACAGCGGTGGCAGAACAGCAGGCTGTGGAAGCCTTGATTCTGTTGGCTTTTTTAGTTGGCATAGCTCTTCTCGTAATCGTCATTCTGATTTTGCGCGGTGCAACCGCCTTGAGCCGTCCCTTGATTCATATCTCGCAAAGTATCAAAGCTGGGGCGGGACAACTGGGACTGGCTAGTCAGGAGCTGTCGAGCCTCAGCCAACAATTTGCTAGTGGAGCTGTCGAACAAGCTAGCTCAATTCAAGAAACGAGTTCCTCAATGGAGGAGCTTTCGTCGATGGTGAAGCAGAACGCTGTTAATGCCAAAGAATCTAATCGCTTAGCCGGTGAAGCTGCCTCGGCCTCTAAGCGAGGCTATCAACAAATGCAAGAAATGTTACTTGCGATGCGCGAGATCGCCGCCTCGAGTGAAAAAGTACAAAAAGTCATGAAGGTGATCGATGACTTGGCGTTTCAAACCAACATCCTGGCACTCAATGCGTCTGTCGAAGCGGCAAGGGCAGGAGAGATCGGTTTAGGCTTTGCCGTCGTCGCCGAGGAAGTCAAGAGTTTAGCTCTGAGGTCGGCAACCGCCTCAAAAGAAACGGCACAGATTGTCGATGAATCCCTTGCCAAGATCCGGCAAGGCAATTCCCTGGCACAAAAGCTGTCAAAGATTTTTGAAGACCTATCACTTTCTATCCAAAACGTGAGCCAACGCTCGGCCGAGGTCGAAGCCGCTAGTCAACAGCAGGATGAGGGAATTCATCAGGTCAACAAAGCTATTGTCCAGTTTGACCAAGTCGTGCAGTTAAATGCCTCGGGGGCAGAAAAAGCCGCCCACACCGCGGTAGACCTTCAAACACAAGTAAAAACCTTTCACGCCCTTGTTTTAAATCTCGTTGACGTTGTACAAGGAACCAAGAAACGCCAATGACCGTGTTAGGCCGAACAGCTAGAACTCTTTTTTCACATCCCCGACTCTGGGGTTTGCTTCTCTGCAATGTCCTGTTGGGTTTGAGCACTTCCTTTGTTTCGCCGTTTACCTCGTTGTTCGGAGAACATGAAGTTGGCATGAGTTCCGTTCAATTTGGTGCCTTTATGGTGGCGACCGGTTTGGCCGGCATCGTTTTCAGTACCATCCTGGCGCGCTGGAGTGATACCCGGTTTTCTCGTCGGCAGGTCTTGCTGTTCGGGGCCCTTTTCGGGGCTTTGGGGTACGTCGGCTATGCCCTTGTCCGTGATCCTGTTTGGTTGACCGTGATTGGCTGTGTTTTTTTGGGTTTATCATCGGTCACCTTTTCGCAACTATTTGCCCATGCCCGCGAAGTCGTGGACCAAAGCGATATCCCAGAAGCAGAAGTTCCGCTCTATATGAATGTCTTTCGGCTGTCGTTTGCGCTATCGTGGACGGTGGGGCCGGCACTAGCGTCTTTGGTCATGCTCCAGTTCTCTTTTGTGGGAACTTACCTTTCTGCGGCCTTTTGTTTCGTGGCACTTTTTGTCGCTGTTAGAGTTTTTGTTCCTCAGCAAACCTCTCGAAGGCAAGTTCCCCAAACCGGGCTCAAGCAGACCTTCAAGGCCCTATCGCATCCCGAAGTTTTGGCAGCAAGTTTGGCCTTTGTTCTCGTTTTTGCGACGAGCTCGTTGCTGATGCTAAGCCTGCCGCTTTTTATTGTGGACACCCTTCATGGCACCCAGGTAGACGTTGGGGTGACGTTTTCTGTTGCCCCCTTTTTTGAACTACCGTTGATGTTCTTCATTGGAGCTCTCGCTTCACGACCGCACCGAGCGCACCACCAGACGAGACGAACGGCGAAGATCATCAGGCTAGGGATCCTTTTATTTGCGGCCTATTTTGTCGGCTTAGCTGTTGTTCGAGCCCCATGGCAAATCTACCCTTTACAAATCCTCAGTGCCGCTGTTACGGCCATCTTGCAAGGTCTGGCGATTAGCTATTTTCAGGATTTTTTACCAGAACAACAGGGAACGGCAACGAACCTGTATGTGAATGTGACCAACACAGGGCGGTTGATCGGTTATATCCTCTTCTCGGGCTTAACATTCGGCCTGTCCTACCAAGCGATTTTTCTCATGAACTTCGTGGTCTGTATGGCCGCATTTCTCTTGTTGCTGATGGTTCGTCGGACGACAGGAAGATTCCCGGATACTCTGGCGTCATCCCACGAAAACTATCGTGTCGGACACCAGCCGAGTGTTAGGACAGAAGCCGAAAAGGCCTCAGAGAAAACAAACAGCTGCCGCCGTATACTCCCCATCATGGGAGAGACTCAAATCGATAGGGAGCTGTTCGGAACCCTTCAGGATGATCGGCCAAGAAAGCTGTCCGTCCATCCTTCTGGGGCGTACGATACTTAGCGACTGCCAACCCCCTAGCTCATAGAGCAATTGTTGGGCGAGGCGGCGAACCGCAGCAGCTTCTGCGTGAACCAGTTGCTGTTCTTTTTCTTGAACAAACCGCTCGACACGATACAGTCCTTGAAAAGTTGAGGCAGGATCGGTCGCTAAGGCATGGACCCAAGCGGCGTCGTGGTCCCAAGCGGCGTCATGGTCCCACGAAATCCGAACGCTGTGGGAGCCAAAAGTTAGCACACCGCTGTGAGAAGTTTCGGGATTTCCACAAACAGAAAATTGCTGAGGAGAGAAAATGACGTTGGGGCTTAACTTCTGGAAATACTTGAAACCTGCTTCTTTAGCCGCCCACAAGGCCCAAAGAACAAAATCGGGGTTCTGGCCTTTTTGAATCAGCAAACGCTCATCGCCCGTATAAACCCGCTGAAGAAAGCGTTCGTTCTGCGATTTATGGCGAGCGCCCTCAAGGCTCAGATCAACTACGTCGTTTCCGACCACTTTGGGCCTAAAGAATTATGTGAAAAATTATGTGAAAAAAACTTCGTTTCAAGTTCAGAAAGGGTCATAATGATTTTTGTCGAAATAGCGCGGGCCGCTCGCAACCCTAAAGCCGGTGATGTCGTGTCGATCAGTTGGTAGTCGGCATAAAACCGTTCCTGGCGACGGGGAAGAAAACTGTGGGATTGTTGATTGATTCCCCGTAAGTAGACGCACAAAACCTTGAGTTTTTTTGAAGTTTGTTGGGCCTCAGTGACCAACTTACCGACACCGTAGGTAAAGTTTTCGGTATCAACTTTACCGCTCCGACTTCGTGTTCCTTCAGGAAAAATCATCATGCTTTGTCCCTTGGAAAAGACGTACTGGACACGCTTGAGAAACCTTTTCTGTTCCTCAAGGGGACCTTGCCGTACAATAGGGATACATTTACCAAAATAACATAACATTTTGAGTAAAAAACCACGATAAAAATTTCGACGTTCAGGAGTATTCCAGGGAAACGCCTTGGAATTAAAGAAGGGGCGCCAGGGTTCATTCATGGCCCAAATCAGAATCAGTGAATCAATCATGGTTAAATGATTGGGGCAAATGAGGAGCGGCCCAGGTAAAGAATCAAGAGTACGGCGAAGTCCTGCTCGGAACTCCGCCAAATGGTGAATTCTGTACCCACGAACTAATCTTAGCCAAAGAAAAATCACCAGGAAGGTAACAGGAACAAAGGCCTGCGCCACAAAATTTTGAAGCTTTAGGGCCAAGCGTTCTGCTAAACCTAGGATGGGAGCATCATTGGCAGTCATCCTTTCGTCCTAAAACTTCACCCAGCTGTCTTTTCGACAATCATCTTCACGGCATCACCGATTGTACGAATCTTGTCGGCCGCTTCGTCGTCAACGGCTATCGAAAACTCATCTTCGAAAGCTAAAATAATGTCAACTAAACGCGCCGAGTTGACCCCTAAATCTTCAAGAATCTTCGTTTCTGGTGAAGCAGTTTTGAGAATCTCCTGATTTTTGGCAAAGGGTCCGATGATTTCGAGGACCTTCTTCATGGCTTCATCGTTTTGCATACCAACACCCCTCCTTGTGGGTTTGTGAAATTATAAAGGCCCTTAATCTGGCCATTTTTTAAAAAAGATACAAGCATTTACGTCACCAAAACCAAAACTTGCTTTGGCGAGAATCTGAAACTCATGGTCTTGAGTCGTGTGGACAATTTTGGCCGCATAGGGTTCCAGCGCAGGGTGGAGGTCTTCGCAGTTGGGTGAACCATGAATAAACCCTTTGAAGAGTTGCAACACTGCCGCTACACATTCCAAGCCCCCGGCAGCCCCAAGTGCGTGACCAATCAACGATTTTGTTGAGTTGATCAAAGGGAAATCTTGAGGTTGAACCTCCAAAGCTGTCCGCCAGTTTTCAAATTCCAGGGGATCAGCCATGGTACCCGTCAAATGGCCATTGATCACCTGGATATCACTGGCTTTAAGCTGAGCTTCGGCCAGGGCCGCTTGTATACAACGCTGAACACCGATGGGGTTCGGTGAAGTCATACTGCCTTTACCGCGTTGACCGCCACTGTTCACATGTCCGCCTAAAACTTCAGCATAAATTCTTGCCCCTCGGGCTTGAGCACTCTCTAAAGATTCGAGCATCAACAGGCCCGCACCAGAGCCAGGAATGAAGCCCCCCGTCGAAGCGCTCATGGGGCGAGAGGCTTGTTCCGGGTGTTCATTGAAACCACGGCCAAGGACGCGCATGGCATCAAAGCATCCCCAAATAAAATGGGAACTTCCTTCTGCACCGCCAGCAAGCATCCGCCGTGCTCGACCCGCTTGAATATGATGATATGCATTGATGATAGCTTCGGTACCGGTGGTGCACGCACTAGAATTTGTGGTGACCTGCCCGCCAAGACCAAGTAACCCACCGACGAGAGCGCTGACGGCGCTTGCCATGGTTTGCTCAACCATACTGCTCCCGAGGCGGCGGGCGTTTCCAGCCGTAATCTGCGGCGCGACGATTTCGCACATGGTGTCGGCGCCGCCAATCCCCGTACCGACGATGGCACCGGTCTCCCAGTCAATTGACTCGGGATCGGGCAGGGCTAGTCCTGCGTCGCGCCAACAGTCCAGGGCGGCAATGCCGGCGTAAGTCATTGAGCTGTTCATCGCCATTAAAAGGTCGTCAGAAAAATATTGTTTTTTCAGATCCTCGATACCCTGAGGAATACCGCCGACTTGGCAACCAAACTTCAAATCTTTTAGCCTGTCATAATAGCGGATCCCTGAGCGGCCCTCGCGAAGGGCTGTTTCGTACTCGTTCAACCCGTGACCGTTGGGGGCCAGAACTCCCATTCCCGTAATCACAACGCGATTTGATTTAGACATTTTTGACTCCTACACCTGAGGCGGTCGCACTAGCGATCAATTGACCCTCGGTTGTCAGCATTTGCACTTCAGCGCGTAGCTTTTTACGTCGCCAGAAAATGAGTTTCCCTTGGATGAGCACAGTGGCTCCGGGAAGTACCGGTTGTCGAAACTCCACTTGGGCATCTGAAAACATCGTTAGCCAGTTATGATGCTCTTCAGGAGGGAGTTCAAGGCCTAACAGATAGATTCCCTGACAAACCACACCGACTTGACACATGGCTTCTAACAGGATGACTCCAGGTGTCACCGGTTTTCCTGGAAAATGGCCTTGGTAAAAGAACTCATCGGGACGAAAGGTATACCGGCCCACGATATGGTGAGCATCAACTTCAAGAATCTCGTCCACAAACCGAAAGGGGACCTGTTGAGGTAATAAGTCTAGAATTTGGGTTGTGGAGAGGGGCGTGTAGGTTTTAGCCTCCATAAAGTCCCCCGTTGATATGAAATACAGACCCTGTACAATACGAACCTTCCGCCACAAGAAACCGAACCAGGCGGGCGACCTCGACGGGTTGTCCCATTCTGCCCAGCGGAATGCGGGCAAGAATTCCTTGTTGAACTTCAGGTGACAAGGCACGTGTCATGGGGGTTTCGATAAATCCAGGAGCCACCGAGTTGACCAGGATATTATAGCTGGCAAGTTCTACAGCTAGCGTTTTTGTAAAGTTATCGAGTGCCGCCTTGGTCATTCCATAGACCGACTGCGCCGGGTTACCTGTACTACCAACGACACTCGAAATATTGATAATGTTTCCTGCCCGTTTGCGAATCATCAGCCGCAAAAGTTTTTTCGTGAGGTACCAAGCACTCCGGAGGTTGGTATCGATCAAGGTATCAAAATCGGAAAGTTTTGCCGAAAATAACGGAGCGTCGATCGCTATACCCGCGTTATTGACCAAAACGGCTAGACCATCTCGCGCTTTGATCTGTTCAAAGACAGCCTCAACGCCTGTTTCGGAGGCAAGGTCGCCTTCGACAACAAAAGCGTCAGGTAATTCTTTAGCCAGGCTTTCAGCCGCTTCTCGTCCATGAAAGAAATGTATGCCAACAGAAAAACCCGCCATGGCAAGTTCTCGGCTGATGGCAGAACCAAGACCTCCTGCACCACCCGTCACCAGGGCAATCGGTTTAGCCATCATCGTTTCATCACTCCCCCCACGGCTTGCGGTGAAAAATGGGGATAATTTTCATAGCGAATGCCTAAAAAGATTCCCACTTTCGCGTCTTTTAATTGGTAAATGAGCTCGTCATCGACAAAAACACGTCCTGTTCCCACCGCCATAGCGCTGCCTGCCGAGGGTAACTCTGTATACCTTCGGATATCTACCTCGTAGCGAACGACTTTGTTATGGGGCCGAATCTGTCCTAGGAATTCAATCTCTCCGACACCAAGGGCTCGACCGGCTCCCTTCGCCCCTCGAATTCCTGTATAAATTCCGAGCATCTGCCAGATGGCATCGACACCTAAACACCCTGGCTGAACAGGATCGGTACGAAAATGGCACTGAAAAAACCAAGCATCCATCTGGATATCTTGCTCAGCGACAATTCGTCCGCGGCTACCTTCGTGTTCAATCAGCGTAACGCGGTCTAACATCAACATGGGTGGGGCTGGCAGGTTGGCAAAGCCCCCTTCGGGCGGGTCCTCAACAAGGTTCCCCCAAGCTAGGGCCAGAAGCTCTTGCTTGTCGAGAGAAGTCTTTTTCAAGTAGTCCAGATATTTCATGATACATCCTTTGCGATGCGAATCACCGCCCCCCCCCAGGTAAGCCCCGAGCCCACTACCACAAGGATAATTTCGTCTCCGGCTACAAAGGACTCCCAATTCTGCGAAAGTACGCCAGGAGCACCTGCCGCGCCACAATTGCCAAAGTGGTCAACATTATAAAGATGCCGCTCCGGAGCAATGTTCATTCGGTCGCAGACAGATCGAAGCATGGTTAAGTTGGCTTGGTGGCCGATAAAATAGTGGTCGTGACGAGTCGTGGCCTGGCGGAGTTCCGTGAGGGTTTCTCCCGTTTTTCTGATAGCAAAGGCCTGCACGGCTGAACCTTGCTGGGTAAAATGTCCACCGGTTGGAATCATGACCTTCGGCCAACCTGAAGGGTCCGAATGCAGTGTCGTTGCCATCACCTGCATCCTCGCCGGAATTCGGGTTGAGACGATAGCCGCAGAAGTCCCATCGCCCCATAAAACTGCCGAACTTCGGTCGCGGTAATCGATAGTTCTCGTTGTATTTTCAGCGTTGACGATCAACACAAAGTCCGGAAGCGTTTCAGGTCGCTGTGAAGCGAGAAAATGAAGGGCCGCAGCAAAACTCGAACAGGCGGAGTTGAGGTCGAAAGCTGTAGCGGCTATACCCAGCTCAGCGGCAATTTGGCAAGCTTCGGCCGGTATCGTATTTTGTGGTGAACAACCGCCAGCAATGACCATGCCGACCTCTGTTGCCTTGAGTCCGGCGCGTTGAAGGGCCATGAGGCCGGCTTTTGCGCCTGTCTGCGCATTGGTGTAAATCGACGCTTCTTTTGCCGCTAAGGGATTAGCATTTTTTGATTGACGAAGGTAGTCTAGGGCTAAGACCGTGCGCCGAGAACTGATACCAACCCGTTCGGTAATCCACTCGTTGGTGGTACCGATATCCAGCTCTTCAAAAAAAGCATTGTCCAGAATGTTTTCGGGGTAAAAATGCCCCATCCCGTGGATAAAGAGCTTGATTTGATCAGACTCAACCGGCACTGATGCGTTCTCCGCCATCCACCCTAATCAAGGTGCCATTGATCCACGCTGCTTCGTCTGTACTCAACAGCGCAATGACATTGGCGACATCTTCGGGGACTGTGAGCCTTCGAAAGGGATTACGAAGCCTGGCCGTTGCCTTCATCGCTTCAGAGCCGGGGATCACCGCCAGGGCAGGGGTGTCTGTGACACCGGCCTGGATGATATTTGAGCGAAGGCCATAGAGGGCAAACTCAACGGCAATCGATCTAGAAACGGCTTCCATGGCAACTTTAGCCGCAGAAACGGCGGCATAACCCCGCCAGGCGACTTCATTCCCTTCGCTTGTCATGCCAAAGACTCGTGCGTCGGCAGCAAATAAACCTGCTGTGTGCAATTTTTGAACCCAGGTCAAAAGGCTTGTTCCCATGCTGTAGACAGTTCTTGTCATATCTTCATCTTCGATGAAAGTTTCACCGTAAACTGGAGGCAAAAGGGCTGTAAAATGATCGCTTCCTGAGGCTCGAAGAGCTTCAAGGGCGTTGTGAACCTGCTTCGGAGGACAATCCAGAGCTAAGGCGAGTTGTGAAATCGCTTCTTCCGCTTCGTCTTTGGTGCTAGAGGGGACCCGAACAAGGGGTTTCAGGTTGCCAAAGGCGATGGAATGCATCAAAACTCGAATACGACCGGTTGTACCCAAAGTCCTAGTCAAATTCTCGATGGTAGTTTGAATCCCTTCGGGGGACAAGGCATCCAGATTGAGGGCCATAAAGCCTGTTCCCGCTTGCCGAATAACAGCAAATTCGTTCTCAATCCTTTCCATCGCCCCTTTGCGATCACGGTGGATCACACAAACGCTAAGGCCTTCTTGAGCCAGCTTTTTAGCTGTCGCCAAACCAAAACCGCTAGAGCCTCCCAAAATGAGCGCCCATTGATCTCTATGAAATTTTGTCACCAAGCTCCCTTTTCAGTCAGACTTGAAGACTGAGGGATGAAGCTTACCCCAGGATGAAGAATATTGCTATAGAGTCGTATAAGAAGACAAAAGGCTAGGACCTTATAAAGGAAAAAACCCGTCTTTAATGACGGGTTTTCTTTTAATAGCAGGGGTAGGACTCGAACCTACGACCTTCGGGTTATGAGCCCGACGAGCTGCCAACTGCTCCACCCTGCGACGAATGTTGTAAGGACTACCTTACTGACATTCGCCGCGAGTGTCAAGACAAACCAAGTTGATTCCACGCTTTTAGCAAAAAGTCGTTTTGGTCAGGCGTGCCGACGGTAATTCTTACCCAGTCAGGCATACCAAAGCTGGCTAACGGGCGAATGGTCACCCCGGCATCGGCCAAGGCTTGAAACACCGGCGCGGCATCGGTTTTGACATGAACCGCCAGAAAGTTCGCTTGGCTGGGCAAAACGCGCAGGGAACGACCAAACTCCCGCGTTAATCGCTCTCGCTCGGTTCGGTTGGTTTCTAGAGATTTGCGTAAAAACGCCTCGTCGCCTAAAGCGGCCTGTGCGGCGGCTTGACTGAGCGAGCCGACATTGAAGGGTTGCCGTACCACCGACAGGTCCCGGGCAATGGCCGCCGACGAGACGGCGTAGCCGATCCGTAACGCGGCCAAACCGTAAACTTTCGAAAAAGTCCGCAACACCACAAGGTTGGCAAAGCGCGCCAGCAGGTCCTTTGAGTGAGGAAAATCAGGGGCGTCGGCGTAGTGGGCGTACGCCTCATCTAAAACTACCAAAATCTCGGGGGAAAGCTTCTCTAAAAAACCTTCTAAGGCGGCATGAGTAAAATACGTCCCGGTAGGGTTGTTGGGGTTACACAAAAAGACTATTCGCGTTTTGTCGTCCACGGCCTTGCTAAAAGCCTCAAGGTCAAAGGAATAGTCGGCTAGGGGGACCTTTTGTAGTGTTCCCCCAAAGAGGCGTACCGAGAATTGGTATTCTGAAAACGTGTGGTTGGCGATAAGGGCCTTGTCGCCAGGGCGTATGTACGCTCCCGCGATCAACGTCAGCACCTCGTCAGAACCATTTCCCACCGTAAATTGAGTTTCTGTTAGCCCCCAATGTGCGGCAAGGGCACTTTTTAAGGCTTGGGCGCCGCCGTCAGGGTAAATATGACTGCGTTCCAGATGAGCTTTAACCGCTTCAAGGGCTAGGGGAGAAGGTCCCCATGGGTTTTCGTTCGACGCCAACTTAATAGCGCCGGGTTTTAGCTTGCCAGCCGCGTAAGGGGGCAAGTCAGCCAGGTCTTCGCGCAGTTTCATGGTTTCACTTTGACGACCTGGCTTATTTCGGTCAAGAGTGTTACAGACCCACTCGCGTCATGCCGTTTTCGTCGTACCTTGTACCGGCAACTTCTGAAGGGGGAACTAGCGATGCCAGCTCGTCAGCCTCGGCCTTGGTCAGCGACAGTTCGGTAGCAGCAATATTGTCCTTGAGGAACTGCTCACGGCGGGTCCCGGGAATCGGGACAATGTCGTCGCCCCGCGAAAGCACCCACGCCAGAGCAACTTGCGCCGCCGTGACTTTTTTCTTTTGGGCAAACTCTTCAATCTTTTCGACAAACTTGCGGTTTTTTTCAAAGTTCCCACCTGACATGCGGGGGTTAACTGACCGAAAGTCCTTGTCGGCAAACTGATCGGGTTTTTTAAAGGCCCCGGTTAAAAAGCCTCGCCCTAAGGGGCTATAAGCGACGAAGGTAATCCCAAGCTCGCGGCAGGTGTTCAAAATCTCACCTTCGGCGTCACGAGTCCATAAAGAATATTCGGTTTGCAAAGCAGAAATGGGGTGAACGCGATACGCTTTGCGGAGGGTCGCCGCCCCAGCCTCCGATAGGCCCAGATACCGTACCTTGCCCGCCTTGACCAAATCGGCCATGGCGCCAACCGTTTCTTCAATCGGTACCTGGGGGTCAACGCGGTGCTGGTAATATAAATCGATATAGTCCAGCCCCAACCGTTTCAAGCTCATATCACAAGCGGCTTTAACATATTCGGGACGTCCGTTCACTCCTAAATGCCCGCCGTCAAGGCGCCTCATATTACCGAATTTGGTAGCTACGAGAACTTTGTCGCGTCCATGCTCACGCAGAGCCTGGGCCACCAGCATTTCATTGTGACCTACGCCGTACATATCCGCCGTGTCAAGAAAGTTGATTCCCAAGTCGAGAGCTTGGCGGATCAGTTTAATGGAAGCCTGATCATTCGAGGGGCCGTAGAACTCAGACATACCCATACAGCCCAAGCCAATGGCCGAAACAGCTTGCCCCGTCTTGCCTAGTTGACGTTTCTTCATAAAACCTCCCTTAAGAACCTTTAAGATAAAATCCCAGTATGTCTTCAAGGTACTCTTGTTCCTCGTCAAAGACAAAATTTTGATCGTAAGGCTAGCCTAAGTGGGCAGAAATATGCACTTTTATAACGACTCATGCGCCTAACTCGGCGTCCTTTGTTGACGCCTTTTGTCCTTCTATTTCTTCTCAACTTCTTTTCATGGATGGCAATCAACGCCACCTCGCTCATTCCTCCTTATATTGCAGGTTTGGGAGCAAGTCCCGCCTACGTGGGCCTCTTCAACAACTTTGGCAACTTGGCAGTGGTCTTGGCGGTGGTCATCTTTGGTCGGTCTCTGGTCAAGTGGCCCCGTGTCCAGCTGATCCGCCTCAGCATGCTGGTTTTAACGGCTACGTCGGTCGTTTCGTGGGTGGCGTCTGGCTCGCTAGAAGTGTTAAGTCTGTTACGCATCGTGGGTTCGGTGGGGCAAGTTTTTGCCTCGACGCTCTTGGTGAGTGTGCTGTTAGATGTTTCTCCCCCCGAAAAGCTGGCTAGCCGCATCGCCATTTTTAGCGTTGCCGGTATGCTTACCAACCCCTTTACGTCTTTCCTAGGGGAACTTTTGACCAAGCTGTGGGGAGCTCCTTCGCTCTTTGCTGCAGCAGGCCTTTTCGCGGCGGTGACGGCAGTCTTGGCTTGGGGGCTAAGGGAACCCACTCGGCAAGAGATGGTCGTCGAACCCCATGCGTTTCATACCGTGGTGCGCCGCCCTGATATGCGCTTGCTTTTGGTACTCGCCTTTGTCTTTGGAGTGTATTACAACGCCTTGGTGACGTTTTTTCCAAGTTACACACAGACCAGGCTGGGCGACGCGAACCTCAGCGCGTTTTTAACGCCGTTTTCAATCATCTCGGTGGTGATTCGTTTACTGGTGGGCTCACATTTGGACAAACGTCCTCCGCGTGGTTTTCTGCTGGCAGCTTTTTTTGCAGTTTTATTGTCGCTTGGTGCCTTAGCCTTGCCGGTAGCCTGGGGTTGGATCATCCTGGCGGGCTTGTTGTATGGGGCCGGGCACTCCATTCTCTACCCCCTTATGAACTCACTCTTTGTGGTTAAAGGCGGGGTTCATCAAAAAGCGGTTTACTCAAACGCATACATGGTGGCCAACCTGTTGGGAGCAGTCACGATGACCCCGCTGTTGGGGGCAATAAAGCAAAAAGTAGGTTTTGAGGGCATGGTTGTGGCTATGGCATTGTTGGCGGTTCTTTCGCTGGTGTTGATCGCCGTTACCGGCGACACTCACAGTGTGGGCAAAAGACCCGAAAAAATAAGGTAAAAATCCAAGATAAGCCCCAGATAGCTCATGTTGTAAAAGAAGTCTTCGAGGGGAATTGTGCCAATGCGTACCCCCCAGATGGCGTTTTTGGCATAGAAGATGGTCGGGAGTGACGTGTATAGTCCGTTGACCACGCCAAAGGCCCCAAAACCCAAAAGAATATACAAGAGGAACCCTTGGGTACCGATAAGGGCCGGGCGTTCCAGCGCTGTCGTGGCAAAAAAGACAGCGGCAGCGGTTAAAGCTAACAAAGTGTAACCCTGGCGGTGCCAAATTGCGGCCCCAGCAACAAAGACTGCTGAAAGGGCCAGTAAGGTCCCCGGCGGCATGTCAAACAAAAGCCGGTCACTCCACAGGGTACGAAAGGCTTCGTAACTAAAAAGCATGGCGTAGGGAACGGCAATAAAAAACAAGTACTCGCCCAAAGGGAGTCCTCCCAAGGTCCAATCGCCTGTCCAAACCGGGTTAAACTGCCAGTGTCCTTTTTTTACCACCAAAATATCCCAAACTACAAAAAGGAACCCCACCACGATAATCGAAGCTAAAACGGCGAGCCAATGTGTCCAAAAATGCAGGCGGGGGTCAAAAGAAAACCCGAAGGGCACAGCAATGACAGCTAAGGCGATCAGCGAATAGGTGTGCTTTTTCATGCGGGGACTTCTCCGGCTAAGCGACAGGGAGGCCTGGGAATGTAGAAAAGGTTCCCCAAGGCGGTCAACAGAACTCTGAGCAACGACGGTTTGACTTTGCGTCGCCACACGAGGTGCGGGTTTTTTTGAAGAACCCGGGCTGTCCAGTTATACAGGTCCGAGGCTGTCTTGATGGCAATCAGGTAGCGACGGGGAATCCAGCCGTAGCCGGCGGCCGCCTCTTCTTGCCAGGTTCGGTACAGTTGGGCTTGCGAGCGGAAGAACGCAGCAAACTGCTCGGGATCGGCTTGGGCTGCTTCGCGGGTGAGCGTAGCCAGACTAGTCCCCTCGAGCGGTAGGTAGCGACGTCCTAGCGCGCAATCTTCGGCGATATCCCGTAAAAAGTTAATGTACTGCATGCTTCGGCCCAAACGACAGGCTGCTGAGCGGGCTTCAGGAGGTAAGTCGAGGATTTGGCAAAGGTACAAACCAATCACTTCGGCGGAACCCCAAATGTAATTGAGCACTTGACCCAAGGTTTCGTAGGGGCGCGGCGCCAAATCGGACTGCATGGCATCAAAAAAGCTCTCGGCCCAGGAGGGGTCAAACTTTTTACGTTGAGCAAGCTCGACAAAATCATCAATGACGGGGTCGCCCGAAGAAAGCCCGTCCCGTGATAGCTCGTACTGGCGTCGAAACGCAAAAAACTCGTCGGGGCGGGCCGGGGTCGAATCCACAAAGTCATCAGCTTTGCGGACAAATCCATAAAGGATTGTCACTTCACGCCGCACCGCCGGAGGAAAAAACAGGCTCGAAAAAAAGTAGGTTCGACTCCCTTTGCGAAACAGCTGCTGTTGGGGGCCGGGAAGGGGGCTCATGGTTTAAGGTTCCTTTCGATCACTTGAGCCGTGACTTGAGCTGAAATGAGAGTCATGGGAACACCAACGCCGGGATGCGTGTACTGCCCTGTGTAAAACAGGTTGCCCACTTTACGGCTTCGCCGCGCCGGGCGGAAAATCGCCGTTTGAAAGAGGGTGTGGGCCAAGCCCAAACCTGTACCCTTCCAGGCGTGGTAGTCGGCCTGAAAATCTCGTTGCGAAAAGACTCTTTGCACTTCTATGCTGTCGCGGAAACTTGTCTGAGTGACCGCCTCGACATGGCGTAAAGCCTTGTCGAGGTAGTCGCTCCTAAATTCATCATCGTCAGGAAGGCCGCTTGCAGCAGGTATCAGCAAAAAGAGGTTTTCGGCACCAGAGGGCGCCATGGCGGGGTCAGTTTTTGTGATGGCCGAAAGGTAGAAGCAGGGATTTTGCGGCCAAGCAGGAGTCTCAAAGATACTTTTAAAGTGTTGGTTCCAATCGGCACTAAAGTACAGGTTGTGATGCTCGAGGTCAGGAAGGCGCTTGCGGACCCCGAGAAAGGCCAAGAACATACTGGGAGCCAACACCCGCTGGTTCCAGTAAGCGACGGGGTAGGTTTGCCACTGGGGCTGTAAAAGCGTGGTTTCGCTCCAGGCATAGTCGGCAGTGTTCACGACGAGGTCGACGGGTTTTTCTTCACCGTCAGCGCTTTTAACCCGTTCGATCCGGCCGTTGCGGACGGTTAAACCTACAGCTTCTTTTTGAGTCACCAAAGTTCCCCCTGCCTCGACAAAGAGTCGGGCAAGCCCTTGGGCCACACCGTTCATTCCTCCCCGAGGAAACCAAACCCCCAAGTTCAAATCCACATGGCTCAACAACGAATACAAAGCAGGAGCGTTGGCGGGGCTTGAACCCAGAAACACCATGGCGTATTCCAAGATTTGGCGGGAACGGCGGTCGTTAAACCGCTTGGCGACAAACTTGTCCAGCGACCCCGTTAAGCCCAACCCCGGGCCTTTCGTCAGCACCGTCCAATTCAGAAAGTCGCCAAGGTGACGGTAATCTTTGTATAAAAAGCCATTCATGGCGGTGTCATACTTCAGCTTCGCTTCGGCGAGGAACTGCTCAAGTTTGGTTGCGCCTCCCCGTTCAAAACTCTCAAAAAGCGCTTTGGTCGCTTTAAGGTCATCCGTCACCGTAACAGAAGGAAGCCCTTCAAAAAAAACCTTGTACTGGTTTTGTAATTTTGTCAGACCATAGTAGGATTCTGGGACTTTTCCAAACAGCGCAAAAAAGCGCTCAAAAACCTCGGGCATGAGGTACCAAGAAGGGCCCATGTCAAAGTGGTAACCACCCTGGCTCCACAGGCGGGCCCTACCGCCGATTTCGGGGTTCTTTTCCCAAAGGGTCACCTGCCAACCCTGACGCTGAAGAAGGCTGGCTACCGCTAAGCCGGAAAATCCGGCCCCCAGAACGACTGCTTGTTTGCCCATGCCCTTAGATTACGTATTGCTAAAGAAAAAGGCAAATTGAAAAGCAAAGATCTTGTTTAAGCACAGTTCAAGTACCGTTCAAGCCCATAAAGGGCAACTCGAGGGGGCGAGCGGAATTGGACGAGCTTTCTGCGACTTCGTATCTTTAAGTTATGAAAACCAACACATCTAACACAGGCAACACCTCTACAGCACAAAAGTTGCCTGTCATCTATTTGCCCCATGGTGGCGGCCCCTGGAATGTTCTTGACGACGCCTTTGGCGACGCCGAAGGGCACGGTCGTCTACGCGCCTATTTGGAAGGTGTAGGGGCAACGTATAAGCACCGAGTCAAAGCTCTTTTGGTGATTTCTGGTCACTGGGAAGAACCTTCGCCCACCTTGCACTTTGGCCAAGCTCCCGGGATGCTTTATGACTATTATGGCTTTCCACCGCACACCTACGACCTCAAATGGCCAGCTCCTGGCAGTCCCGAAGTGGCGGCACGAGCCGAGGAGCTTTTGAAACAAGCAGGTTTTACCCCGGCACGTGAAACTCAACGCGGGTACGACCACGGGACGTTTGTACCCCTCATGGTGGCGTTTCCTGAGGCGAAGTTACCAGTAGCCCAGCTTTCGTTGATCAAAAGCCTTGACCCGGCCACACACTTTGAGCTGGGAAGGGCGTTGGAACCGCTACGCCAAGAAGGCGTTCTCATCGTGGGTTCGGGAATGAGCTACCATAACATGCGAGGTCTGATGGGGGGTGAAAGCCGCGCCGGTCAGGCCTCGGCCGAGTTTGACCAGTGGCTGGCTCAAACCGTCGCTTTGGCTGACCCCGATGCGCGAAAACGAACGCTGGCTCAATGGGCCAGCGCGCCGGGGGGCAGGGAATCTCACCCCCGCAGCGAACACTTGGTGCCCTTGTTTGTGGTGGCCGGTGCGGCCGGAGAAGACCCCGGCCGACCAGATTTTCAAAGCACCTTGATGGGCGTTCGGGTGTCGGGGCACCTCTTCGGTACCCCTTAGCCCTTGGAACAAGACTTCTTAGGCCAGCCTATCGTGACATCCCGATGCTGAGTTGTACACCTTGACGCAGGAAGCCTAGTGTGACGTTGTGCGGGTCGGCGTTAAATCTTCGGTAGAAATCCAACAGATTGTTCACCTGATGCCCGTTAACCTTGTTGATAACATCGCCGGTCTTAAGCCCGGCGATGTCCGCCGTGGAGTGGGGTTCAACGTGGGCGACGGCAACTCCCTGTTCATCTTTGGGAATGTTCAACTCATCACGTACATCACTACTGAGCATAACGAGGTCCAGCCCAGGCCAAAGGCGCATCTTGGCTACAGCAGATTCTTTGGCGCGAGCCTCGATGGTCACGATTTTTGTCAGCTCTTTTCCGTCACGAATAAGGGTAAAGGTTGCCTTTTGTCCCACTGGGAGATTGCCCACAGTTTGGACAAGGTCATTTGTTCCTGTGATTTTCTTGCCGTTGATGGCAGTCACAAAGTCGCCAGGTTGGATTCCCGCTTTTTCAGCGGGGGATTGGTCAAATACACTGGGGATAAACGACCCTTTGTTGGTACCCAAGTCCAGAGCTTTGGCGGCTTCATGTGTAAGGTCACTGACCAAGGCCCCAAGCCAGCCGTAGGTGACTTTGCCATTGGTTAAGAATTCTTGAATTGGGCGTTTTGCTTCATTGATGGGAATAGCAAAGCCTAGACCAACATTGGCCCCGTTGGGGGTGGCGATCCAGGTATTGATCCCAATAACCTCACCCGCTAGGTTAACAAGAGCTCCTCCCGAGTTCCCCCGGTTGATGGGAGCATCAGTCTGAATGTAGCTATCCATATCTTCATTGTTGGGTCCGCCATGCCGACCCAGGGCGCTGACGATCCCGTGGGTGACTGTAAAATCTAGGCCCAAGGGGTTGCCTATCGCCAACACCCAATCCCCGACTTCGACATCATCAGAATTGCCCAGCTTTGCAAGGACGATGCCGGGGTCATTTTTAGCATCAAAAGACACCAAGGCGAGGTCTCGCCGGGGGTCAGTGCCGACAATTTTGCCCTTGTACTTGCGGCCATTGTTTAACGTAATTTCGATCGTTTTGGCCCCATGGACCACGTGATTATTGGTTAAAACATACACGGTCGGTCCATTTCGCTTGATCATGACGCCACTTCCCAAGCCTTCCACTTTTTCTTTTTGAGGTTGTTGTGGACCCCCAAAGTTGGGAAAGTTTGGTCCAAAGAAGTAGCGAAATTCCGGAGAATTGGGAAAGTTAGGAAACGTGGGCATCTGTGGCGTCGATTGCTGAATCTCTGAGGTGGTCAGAATTTCAACGACGCTTGGCAAGACGTGCTTGGCCACATTGCGAAAAGCGTTTTGAACATCCAAGAGCCCTTGAGGCACTTGGACAGGGGCCGACTCGGCAGAAACAGGAGAAGCAGAAAAAAAGGCGGCAAAGGCCAGACCGGCTACCACCGCAAAACGAAATAATGAACGTAACATAGGTGCTCCTTCAGCGCGCTGAATTTCACACAATTCAAGCGTTGAAGCGTTACAAAATTCACTTCGGTGTGTAAAAATCGGGGGTGAACGAGAAGGACCTTAAACTGGCGCCTTTTTTAAGGTGGCGCGCCAAGGCCGTCAAGCCTGGACGAACATGGCGGAAAAATTTTTGATACGCAGGACACAAACGGTTCAGCCCGTCGACACGGTCTTTCGGACAGCCTCCATGGCAAAACTCAAGCACCTCGCAAGAGCGGCAAACGGGGGGTAAGGCGTTTTTTGCTTGACCAAAAGCCACCTGCCGAGGGTCGGCGGCTAAATCTGACAAAGGGATGTTATGCAGATTACCCCACAAGTGCTCTGGGTCAACAAAATGGTCACAGGCATAAAACCCTCCGTCGTGTTCCAAAACCGGCACATCGCCGCACTCTGGTCGGTGAACACACAACGCATGCGGAACGCCAACCAGGGGGCGTAAAGCCTCGTCAAAAGTTTGAATCACCATCTTTCCTACGCCCTTGTCTAGCCACAGATCAAAGACTCGGCACAGAAAGTCGCCAATTGCCTGAGTGGTTGCCGCAAGCGTCCCTGTGGCAAGAGGCTCTGTGGTGGGTGAGGGTGTGTCTTTGTACGGTGAGGGAACATAGGGTAAAAATTGAAGATACTTCACCCCCAGGTCGCAAAAAAACGCCCAAAGACGGTCGGGCTCGGTAACGTTGCGCGCGTTAAGCACACACAGAACATTGACAAAAACGTCTCGTTCACGCAACAGGCGGTAGGCGTTTACCACGTCGTCAAACGATCCGCCGCCTTTGGCTTTGCGCCGAAAAGCATTGTGGCAATCGGATGGACCATCTAAGCTTAGGCCAACCGAAAACCTTTCGCGAGCCAAAAAATCTGCCCACTGTTTGTCAATTTTGACGCCATTGGTTTGCAAGCCATTAGTCACTGTTTGGCGTGGCCGAGCATGTTTTTTTTGCAGGCGAACCACTTTCTGATAAAAGTCGAGTCCTGCTAAGGTAGGCTCGCCGCCGTGCCATTCAAAATGGGCAGCTTCTGGGGTTAACTCCAGACGCTGTTTTATGTAGCTTTCCAAGAGGTCGTCTGTCATGTGCCCTGGGGTGAGACTGGCTTTCTTTTTCAGATAATAGCAGTAGTCGCAGGCCAAATTGCACTGAGGACCGACAGGTTTAGCCATGACAAGGACAGAGGGGGGCATCGACCTTGGCTTTAAGTCACCAGGTGGTGACCAAAAAAGGTTAAAAGCCGAGCCCAGGCATCTCGGGCCGCATTGACGTCAAAACGGCCGCCGGTGTCATTAAAGAACGAGTGATAGGCCCCTTCGTAGGTATGAACCTCGAACGGTTTTCCCTGGGTTTGCATTGCTTCAGAAAAGGCAGGAACGCCAGCGTTGATACGCGGATCGTTGCCTGCGTAAAAGCCGATCACGGGGCAGGCGATATCTTTGACACGCGCGGGGTCCGGCGAACTTCCGTAAAAAATAGCGGCAGCCGAAAGCTCTGGCTCTTCGCAGGCTAAAAGGGCGGTAAGTCCTCCACCCATGCAAAAGCCCACACAGCCGGATTTTTGTCCTCGGCTTTCAGGGCGCTCTTGAACAAAACGAAAGGCGTCACGAAGCACCGGTACCAGCGCGGGCAGTTTTGCCGGTAGGGTAAACAGGTGTTGATAGGTTTCGCGAATCTGAGTGCGGCGGGGCTCGGGCTGTTTTTCTAGCTCCGCTTCACGGGCCGCAGGGTCCATCCAGATAGACGGGGGTGCGGTATTGAGGAACTCTTGCACGAGGGCAATTCGTGCGCTTGAAACTTTGGCGGGTCGTTCGCCGTTTTCACTTAAAAGATCAGGGGCATAAGCAACATACCCCGAGGCGGCTATCCGTCGGGTTACATCTTCAATATGGGCGTCAACACCCCAAACTTCTTGGATCACCAGTACCGACGGCAGGGGTGTTCTGACTTTTTCGGGGTAGGCCAGAAAACCGCTACGGTCACGACTGCTTAGCCATTCGCTTTTGACAGGCATGTTCGTCCTCCTTTTCAACAGCGTAGAGGTGATCTTGTCAATCCGCAACCCTTTCGGCTTCGATTTTAGAAAAGCTTTAGAGTTTGTCTTGACCCGACGCTTTCTGGCCGGGAAAATGCCGCCTAGGGAAGGCACCGGCCTTAAAGGACGGCAGTTAACCCTCCAGTGAAGAGCTGTGCAACTCAGCCGCTTGCCCCCAAACCGTAACAGCCGGATCCTGGTGTGCCCGCATAAGGAGGAATTCATGCGGACCAAGAGTATTTTGTTGGGGTCGTTTTCGTTGGTTTTGTGGTCCGGCTTGACCGGCGGTATGCTCTTTGCCCAAACGACTGTTCAGGTCGATGCCTCTCGGATCCCCGCAAGCCCTGCTACGGTGGGAGCTTCGGTGACCATCCTCTACCCCCGCGAAAACCTGATTGCCACTTTGGCGCAAGTCCCGGGTCTCGCCGTGCGCAATGAGGGCGGTGGAGCGTATCTTTCTCCTTCAGATTTTGGTGAAAACGGCTTTGAACGTCTGACCATTTTGGTGGATGGGGTCCCCTACAATAACCCCGATATGGCTCCGCCTGACCTTAGCGTCCTGCCTTGGCAGGATGTCGAACGTGTTGAGGTCTACAGCAATGCCGTTTGGTGGGGCGGTTTGGGTACCGTGATCAATATTATCATGAAACCGGCCGTGGAGCGGTTGTCCGGAACTTTCAGTGCGCAGGTGAACAACCGTCTGGGGCACCAAGAATATGCCAGGGTTAACGTCCCCTTTGGTGCCGATAAGACAACTTCCCCTTCGCCGGGCAGTATTTCGCTCGAGGCCTCCAACCAGCAAACCGTATCGGCACAAGCCTCGAATAACTCATGGACACCGTCGGCCGGCTTCGGGATAAACTGGAAAACTGCTGACTTTTCGTCACGGGTCCATTACAGCTATTCCCGTAAGCTCTTCGACTTGCCCGGGTCGCTAACCTCGGCGCAGTTTAGTGCCAACCCCAACCAGGCTGGTTCTTACGGGGGACCCGACAACGTGTTAGTTGAAAACCGCCTAACGTCCTTGACCCGTGGCTTAGCTTTCGGGGGAAGGTTCGACCTCCCCCTGGGGATTTTTTCCCGTCAGATTTATAGCGTGCTGGTCAGCGGCCCCACGTTGCTGACGCAAGGCAGTGCAGGCCTGCACGAAAGATGGACGCTTCCGCTCACTGCCGACGATTACGTCGCCTTTCAAGTGGGTTTTGACGAAACGCAGAGTGCCTATCAGGGGCATACGCAAACGACCAGTGCTGGTGGCGGACAAGTGACTTGGTCTTTGCACCGCGATAGGATAGTTTTGCAAGCAACGGCAAGGCCTCAGCTCTTTACCAATGACGGAGCGATTCTTCCTGACGTGCCCATATCCGCCTCGATCGTATGGAATACGCCCTGGTCAAAGGTCTTTCTGACCGCGGCCCATACCGTGCGCGACCCTGTACTCGACGAACAATTTAACTTGTACGGCTCGGCTTGGTTCACCGAAAACCCTCAGTTGTTACCCGAAACAGGGACCCTTTACGATGCGGGTTTTGTGGTGTTTGGTGGCAGACTTCCTCATTGGAGTCTGGAAGTCGACCCCACCTACCTGCGCTTGGATAACGAAATCGCCTACAATGGAACTGAGAATGTCAACTTGCCCGGAACCTCGACGCACGCAATCGTTGTGGTCAAGGCATCGGCAACATTGACCTCGTGGTTAAAAAGTTCAGCCTCGTACACCTTTACGGATGCTCGAGACGCTTCGGGGGCCGAGCTTCCCTTGATTTCGGCTCATACCGTCGCGTTGGCGCTCGAAAGTCCTTGGGCCGGGGTAGAAGGAACCTGGTTTTCGCCTTACACCGCCATGGGTTCGGCGGTTACCGTCTCGGCCCGTACGGCACTGAATGCGTGGGCGGCTGTGCCCCTGCGAGGCGGGTGGATCCTAACCGCCAAAGCGCAAAATCTTCTTAACGATCGAACTCCTTCTGAAGTGTATTACGGAGGCTGGTACCCTACCGAGGCCGCCACCTATTCGCTAGGCTTTTCGTGGAACTTTTAGGTGAGATTTTTAAGGGAACCTTTCACGGTGCAATCTACTCAGGGACGATTTGGGCGTGTCTCCCTCCTTTGGCTGGGACTCGCCCTTGGCTTTTCGTTCAGCCCAGGGGCGCTTGGGGCGGAATCGTTGGCCCAACGCTTACCCTGGCGCCCTGTCTGGGAGTGGCATGAGGTCCATGAGGGACCTCGTCCCTTAACAGTTGTTACCCAGGGGGAGTTTGTGTACCCCTGGTCCTTGCGTCGTGCTGATGTCGAAGGGGTTGTTCTTGTGAAGGTGACGCTCGGCCCTTTGGGGCAAGTTCTTGAGGCCCAGGTGGAACGATCCAGCGGTCAGGTTCTTCTCGATCAGGCGGCTGTTAAGGGGGCGCAGGATTTTGTCTTTTCAGCCGATCCGGCCCGTCCGCAACGCCAGACCGAGCTCCTGGTTCGGTTTTCACTAAAAGCCGTAAAATCCTTCTAGTAATCGATTGCTGTTTGCCTTATCATTGGTTTAGGAGTGTGGTCATGGCTGAGTTTAGATTTTCTTCGGAGTTTCGTTGGGGTGTCGCTACAGCGGCGGCACAAATCGAAGGCGCTTGGAACGAGGACGGTAAAGGCCTCTCGATTTGGGATGTCTTTTCGAGGCGGCCCGGAGCGGTAGCAAACGGTGACACTCCGTCTGTTGCCTGTGACCACTATCATCGCTGGCCTGAAGACGTTGAACTGATGAAAACGCTGGGAATACGTCATTACCGGCTTTCGTTGTCGTGGCCTCGCTTGTTTCCCGAGGGCCGTGGGGCCCGCGAAGAACGGGGCTTCCGCTTTTATCGAAGTTTATTAGAAGCTCTCGTCAAGGCCGGGATTCGGCCGCTTGTCACCCTTTACCATTGGGACCTTCCGCAAAGTCTGCAAGACGAGGGGGGCTGGCTGGTTCGCAGTACTGTCACAGCGTATGAGCATTATGCCAAGGCTTGCTTTGAGGCTTTTGGGGACCTCGTGGACGATTGGGTGACGTTTAATGAGCCCTGGGTGGTTTCGCAGATGGGACACTCGACGGGCCAACACGCACCAGGAATGCGCAACACAGCCTTTGCCTACCAGGTCCTTTACCACCTCCAGTTGGCTCACGCCAAGGCCAAACTTGCGTATCAAACGTTGGGCGGCAAGGGGCGTGTGGGCTGGGTGGTCAACCATGCGGCCTTCCGCCCCGCCACAGCATCAGCCGCCGACCGCGAGGCCGCCGCAAAAGTCGATGAGATAGGCCTTTTCTTGTACCTTGACCCTTTTTTTAAAGGTGAATATCGCCCCGAGGCGGCTTACTATTTAAAAGCAAAGGGCTGGATGCCCCAAGGGGAGTCTGGTGATGGGGCTATCCTTCAACAGGGTTGTGATTTTATTGGGCTCAACTATTATTCCGACCTCATGGTGAGTGCCGACCCCTCTTCTCCAGACGAGGTGAAAGTCTTTCAGGCCGCTGACGCTCCCAAAACAACGATGGGTTGGACGATTTGGCCTCAAGGCTTGGCCGAGATTCTGCACAAAGCTAGTGCGCGCTACCCCAAGGTTCCGTGGATCGTGACAGAAAATGGTAGTGCTTGGAACGACACTGTCGAGAACGGCGCAGTTCATGATTCGGCCCGGCTAGACTACCTGAAGGCTCATCTTGCCTGGCTGGGTCGTGCCGTCGCCGACGGTTTGCCAGTACAGGGCTACTACTCGTGGTCACTTTTGGACAATTACGAGTGGGCCTACGGGTACGCTCAGCGCTTTGGCCTAGTGCATGTGGATTATGCGACCCAAAAACGCACGGTTAAAGACTCTGGACTTTGGTATAGCCAGTTTATCAAAAATCCGGTTATCGATTTGCCGTCGCCAGCCATTCCCGAATAGCCCTTCAATAGGCTAAACTGTTGCCTCATGCCCACGCCTGTTGAAATTTTGCAACGAGTCTATGGCTATCAACGCTTCCACTCCCTCCAAGAACAGGTAATTGACCATGTTCTAGAGGGGAAGGATGCCCTGGTCCTCATGCCCACCGGCGGCGGAAAGTCCCTTTGCTTTCAGATTCCGGCCTTGTGCCAGGAAGGCTTGACCCTTGTTATAAGTCCCCTTGTCGCTTTACAACGCGACCAAACTTCGGCGCTGAAATCCAATGGTGTGGCTGCTGCCGTCCTAAACAGTACCCAGACCGCCGGTGAATCCGAAGCTGTTCTCGCTGATATTGCCTCGGGCAAACTCAAGCTTTTGTACATCAGCCCAGAAAAGCTCTTTTCTGGGGGCACGGCAGCCCGTCTATCTACCTGGAAAGTTGGGCTCATTGCCGTGGACGAAGCTCACTGTATATCGTTTTGGGGGCATGACTTCAGGCCGGAGTACACTCAGCTTGGTCGCCTGCGCCAGATTTTGCCGGGTGTTCCCCTGATTGCCTTGACAGCCACGGCCGACCCCGCCATCCGCCGAGACATTCTGAACCAACTGGCCATCGAGGAAGATTCAGTTTTCCAATCCAGCTTTGACCGGCCCAACCTACATCTTTCGGTTCTTCCGGGTCAAAAACGCTTTGAACGCCTCCAAGAGTTTCTCAAGGATCACCCAGGACAAGCCGGGATTGTCTACTGCCTGAGCCGGGCCGGGACCGAGGCTTTGGCCGAGAAGCTTTGCCGCCTGGGCTACAAGGCCGAGGCCTACCATGCCGGCCTTTCGACCGAGGTTCGGCACAAGATTCAGGATGCCTTCCTCAAGGACGAGACCGCCATCATGTGTGCCACCGTGGCCTTCGGCATGGGAATCGACAAGTCCAACGTCCGCTGGGTCGTCCACTGGAATCTGCCGAAGAACCTCGAAGGGTTTTATCAGGAGATCGGCCGAGCGGGCCGCGACGGTTTACCCTCGGACACACTTTTGTTCTATAGCTATGCTGACGTTGCCGGACAGCTCAGGTTCCTTGAGGATGCCAACCCTGAACGCCGCGAGCTTCTCGCCGCCAAGCTTGAACGCATGAAGCAGTATGCAGAGTCCTTTATCTGCCGCCGGCGGATCCTGTTAAGCTATTTCGGCGAGACTTTGGAAAAAGACTGCGGACATTGTGATGTCTGCGAGAATCCCCCAGAAACCTTTGATGGCACCGTCACGGCTCAAAAGTTCCTCTCGGCAGTCTACCGTACCCAGGGGAGGGCAACTTTACGTCATTGCGCCCTGATCCTTCGCGGGAGTCACGCCCAAGAGATCGTCGAACCTGGTTGGCACGATTTGAAGACCTTTGGGGTCGGCAAGGATCTAAAGTTCGAAGAGTGGATGGAATACGGCACCCAACTCATCAATGCAGGGTATGCCGCTGTCGCCTACGACCGGGGGATGAGCCTCCAGCTTACACCCCTGACAAGTCCTGTCCTTAGGGGAGAAAAGTCTGTTCCTTTGGTGAAGTTTGTCAGCTTCGAAGAAAAGAAAGCTGCAGTACCGAACTCCAAGGTGGCCGCTGTTGACGGCGACCCTGACCTGTTCGACCAGCTCAAATTGGTCAGGAAGAAGTTAGCCGACGAGCACGAGGTTCCTGCTTATGTCATCTTTAGTGACAAGACCCTGAGGGATATGGCCGCCAAGTTGCCTAAAAACCCCCAGGAGTTCCGCCAGGTTCACGGCGTTGGCGAGGTAAAGGCCGAGTCCTATGGGTCGATCTTCCTTCGAGCTATCCAAGAGTTTACCTCCCGTCGGTAAGAAGGCTGGGGCGTCCAGCAGCCTTCGTTCCACGAGAATTTTGACTTTCTTAGCCTTCAAAATCTCGGTATAGTAGAAAGATGATCGAATACGTTGTCGAACACAATATGGACGACAGGGTTTTGCGCCGCGCTTGTACCCTGTTAGAAAGCGGTGGTTTGGTCGCCTACCCCACCGATTCTAGCTGGGGTATAGGGGCCAGCGTTCAGTCCAAAGCAGGACTGGAAAAGCTCAAAAAGCTCAAGGGAACCTTGTCGTTTACCCCCACGTTGCTGTGCGCCAACTTTTCACAGTGGTCTGAGTATGCCGAGGTCACCAATGCCGTCTTTAAAACGGCCAAACGGCTTTTGCCGGGACCGTATGTTTTTGTTTTACCCACCTTGGGGGCTGCCGAAAAGAAGTGGGGGTTCAAGCGGGCCGAAGTCGGGCTCCGCCTTCCGGCGCACCCGGTTCCCTGCCGCTTAGTCGAAGCTCTGGGGCACCCCGTGTTTTCTTTAACAGCCTCGAAGCAGTTGGCCGAACCCGGCTGGTGGGAAGCCGCCTGGGCCGAGGAAGTTTTATACGAATACGGTGGCGAAGTTGAAGAAATCCCCGGTGTGGACCTTGTCCTCGACACGGGCGAACCCCTCCCCAAAGTCCTGACCACAGTTTTAGATTTTACCTCGGGTGACCCCGTTCTCCTCCGCCAAGGCGTTGGCGACTGGTCGTAGACGATGGGCCCTAGGCTAAACGGCCCCCCTGTGCTAGGCTGGTGCTCAGCTAGGGGTCCTGCCGAATGGCGGGTGAGAAAAACCCTTTGAACCTGATGCGGGTAATGCCGCCGGAGGGAAGCTGAGACAACTCCTAGCTATATTTTTTAAAAGACTTGCCCAGGCGGTCTTTTTATGGGGGTTGTTATGAAAGTCTATTTGCCGGGGGCACGCCCCGATATTCGCGTTCCTGTGCGGGAAATTGAGCTAGAAGATTCCCCGACTGCCTACGGAAAAGCAAAAAACGTTCCTGTTCAAGTTTATGATACCTCGGGCCCCTACACCGACCCCTCGTACGTTTCAGACGTAACCAAAGGTCTGCCAGCGTTGCGGACTGCATGGATCGCCGAGCGTGGGCAAGGAACTCAATTGTCCTGGGCTCGACGCGGGGTTACTACTCCCGAGATGGAGTTTGTCGCGATCCGTGAGGGTTGTTCACCCGAGTTTGTTCGCGAGGAAATTGCCCGAGGCCGAGCGATTTTGCCCGCCAACCGCAAACACCCCGAATTGGAACCTATGATCATCGGGCGCAACTTTTTAGTAAAAATCAACGGCAATATTGGCAATTCTGAGGTAGTTTCTTCGGTCGAAGAAGAAGTCGAAAAGATGGTCTGGGCGATCCGTTGGGGCGCCGATACCATTATGGACTTGTCGACAGGGCATCGTATTCACGAAACCCGCGAAGCGATTCTGCGCAACTGCCCCGTTCCTGTCGGGACGGTTCCCCTGTATCAGGCGCTCGAAAAGGTTTACGGCCGGGCCGAAGCTTTAACCTGGGAGATTTTTCGCGACACTTTGGTCGAACAAGCCGAACAGGGGGTTGATTACTTTACGCTCCATGCCGGAGTTCGGCTGGCCCACATCCCGTTGACGGCAAAACGGGTGACAGGCATCGTGTCGCGCGGGGGCTCCATCATGGCAAAGTGGTGCTTGGCTAACCGGAAAGAGAACTTTATCTACACCCATTTTGACGAAATCTGTGACCTGATGGCCGAGTATGATATTTCGTTTTCGCTGGGGGATGGTCTGCGGCCTGGGTGTATCGCCGACGCCAACGACAGGGCCCAGTTTGCCGAACTGGAAACGCTGGGCGAGCTGACCCGCCGTGCTTGGGCCAAGGACTGCCAGGTCATGATCGAGGGCCCCGGGCATGTTCCTTTGCATAAAATTCAAGAGAACATGGACCTTCAGCTGAAACTGTGCGACGAGGCGCCCTTTTATACGCTGGGACCGTTGACGACAGACATCGCACCGGGTTACGACCACATCACCTCGGCGATCGGCGCGGCCTTGATCGGCTGGTACGGCACCGCGATGCTGTGCTACGTAACCCCCAAGGAACACCTTGGTTTGCCCAATCGCCAAGACGTTAAAGACGGCATCATCGCTTACAAGATTGCTGCTCACGCCGCCGACCTTGCCAAAGGGCACCCTGGCGCGCAGGTGCGAGACGATGCGCTTTCGAAAGCCCGGTTTGAATTTCGTTGGAACGATCAGTTCAACTTAAGCCTGGACCCCGAAACAGCCCGGAAGTTTCATGACGATACCCTCCCGCAGGAAGGGGCTAAAAAAGCGCACTTCTGTTCAATGTGCGGCCCCCACTTCTGTTCGATGAGGATCAGCCGAGAAGTTCGAGAGTTTGCGACCCAAGAAAAAGAGAACACTTTGAGGCCTAGTCTGGTTTAGAGTTCAGGCCCGTCTTGAATCATGCGGTGGTAGAGCTCGTCGAGTTCGCCACTGCGGGTAAGGCGTGACACCTCTCGGTCAAAAATCGCTTTGAGCTTTTGGCCGTGGGGGCTGTCGGTAAAGCCAAAGTAGAGGCCCTTGCGAAAGGCCGTGATAATTTTAAAAGGCGGGTCGGTTAGCTTAAGGGTGTGGGCGAGTCTTCTTAACACCTGTTCGTTGTCGATAAAAGCCGCAAGACGATCGTTCTTGAGCATAGTCAGCCCGTTTTCGCGGGAGTTTACCCGGTACGGCTCAACGCTCAGGTGAAACTTTTGTTGCAAGATCGGGGCAAAATGAAACTCGCGAACCCACCCCACCTGTTGTCCGCTCAGGGCACTGAGGTTATCAGCGGTGACCTTAAAGTGCTCGTTGACGATAAGAGCCGTCGCATCAACAGCGGTGGGCTGTGCGGCATACAGAAGGTGAGGTGCTGTATCTAAATACAAGGCAGGAATCATATCAGCTTCACCGGTTTGAACTTCATTTAACGCGCGGGCAAAGGGCATGGTTTGAACGATGACCTTGTAGCCTTCGGTTTCGAAAACTTCTTGGGCTAGCGTCACCAGGTAGCCGCCCTCTTCGTCGATATAACCAGGCCAGGGGTCGCTGACCAGGCGTAAAAGCTTGGCGAGCGGATTTATGCTGAGTAAAGAAGGAGTTGACGCAGGGGAGTGAGTTTCTGCAGGGGATGTGGACGATGGCTGACAGGAGCTCAGAGAGGCGGACAGCAAAACCAGAACGCCCCAGAGCAAAGCTGAAGTCAACTTCAGGCGAGGTTGCGTTAGTTTCATAATCTCTGGTTTAAGTTTAAAGGTTCGACTGGTAAAATGCCAGAGTTTTATCTCTTGGCGTCGAGAACGGAATCGATTAAACTCGAGCTATGAGCCCTGCCAAAATCGACCGTGAAACCTCTTGGGTTTCTTCTGCCGTTGCACGATACCGAGGCTTCGAAGCCCCTGAGCCCGAAACCCTGGCAAACCTTAGTCCTAGTAGGCTTTTTGACGTCGCCTCACGGCATAAAGCGGTAGGCGTCACGCAGGCTGTTCTCACTTCGGGAGTTTTCGGCCCACCGAACGAACTTTTAACCGAAACGTGGGCGCAGGAGTTTCGTAAGCAAGCTGCTTCGCGCCGTGCGGTGCAAAGTTGGATCTTAGAAGAGGGTGCCGCTGTTCTTGAAGAGTTTCGGCGCGAGGGGATACGGGCCTTGGCGGTCAAGGGCCCGGCCTTGGCAATTCAGTTGTGGGGGAACCCGCACGAACGGGAGTTTCGTGACTTAGATATTCTGGTTCCTGCCGAAAACTTTGTGTCAGCGGTCAAACTCATGTTGGCTCGGGGTTTTGTTGTTAGCCATGATAGTAAGATTCACCAGCAAGCTTTCGACTCCTGGCTCAAACGTGTCATGAAATTCCGTCACATCGCGTTTCAAAAAAAAGGGTTGCCGGTCTTTATCGAGATTCATGGTCGGAGCCGCGAAAGTCTCTCTACGGCGCCGTTCGGTTTTGATGAGGCGTGGGAAACCTCTGTGCTGGTGCAGGGTGGGGGCTTTTCGTGTCGCACCCTCGAACCGGGACGTCACGCTCTGTATGTCTTGATCCACGGGGCGGAACATTCGTGGTGTCAACTGCATTGGGTGCTCGATTCGCTGGCGTTGTTGACTCGCTTCGAAGACCTTGTACGTACCCAGTTGGCACGCCCCATTCCCGCTCGCTACACGTTTCTCGACCCCCAAGCCACTGCGGCGGTTTTTACAGCCCTGCTTCAGCGGTTAAAGCTGGGGCCCATCCCCGCTTACTTACAAGAGCTTTTAGCAAACCATCCCGATGCTAACATTTTAGGATTTTTGGCTGAACGGAACTTTGCGAATGCCGGCTTACTTATGTACCAAATTGGGCCTAACAGAATGCACCGTGTGGTGTTTCTTCACGGACTGATCCGGGGAGCTTTTCGGCGCTTCTTCCGTCGCGTGGGCGACTTTCTGCTCCCGAATGAGGTCGATATCCAGTACCTCTCCCGGTGGAATCTGCCGTATTCGGCCTACTTTTTTTTGAGACCAATTTTCGTTGCACTACGTAAACTGCAAATCCTTTTAGTCGGCAAACCGGTGGAGACTCACTGATGAAAACTCTCGTTTTGCTAGGCTTGAGCCTGCTCCTCTTTTCATGCTCTAACCCCACGTCAGGGACTTCGGGCCCGTTGACATCGCGAGCCGGTTTAGCCTCGTGGGGTCAGTACCTGTACTTAGTTGGGGGCTATGATGCTTCGGGGCAACCTTCCTCGGCTGTTTGGCGCTCCTCCGTTCTCAATCCCAACCAATGGACAAAAGAGGCCGCTTTGCCTTCAGGCGTGTTGTCGCCTACCGTCGTTGCCGCCAACCAACAACTCTATGTTCTGGGTGGCCAAACCTCTGCCGGAACTTCGACGACTATTTGGTTCACCTATATTAACCCCGATGGCCACCTCGGTTATTCGAGCTCGGTTTGGCAGACAAATCTTCGTCCCCTGCCGGTGCCGCTTGCCGGCGCGGCGCCGTTTATCGTGAATGGCCGTCTTTTTTTAAGCGGTGGGTCCACGGCCAGCGGCCCCACCAATCAGGTATGGAATGCCCAACTGTGGAAGGACGGTGAACTTGGGGAGTGGTATGCTGCACCTAAGTTGCCCTGGGCCGATGCTTCGGTTACCGCAACCGTACAAAACGGAAACCCAGGGAGTGTTTGGGTTGCCGGGGCAAACCAGTTTGCACAGGCTACTTTTGGGCTGACGACCTTGCCGTGGTCTTGGTCCGCCTCGGCGACACCCCAGTCGTTAACGGCTCCGCTTTTGGCCGATACCCCTGCGGGCCTTTTGTTGGCCGGGGTTTCGGCAGCAGGATACTCCATGGCTTGGCTCAACAGTGGTGCAGGGTGGCAGTATCAACGGCTGTCGGCTTTGCAGGGCCCCGACGCTGTGGTGCTTGACAATTCGTTATGGACGGTGAGTTCGACCGTCCCGCCCTTAGTCACCCAAACGGTTTTGACCGCCCGTGCGGACCCGCCGCTTATTGCGCCCCCCAGTGGAAACCTGCCCGCGAACACCCCCATAAGAGTTACGGCGTTCCCGGGGGATCAGGTAACCTGGACAAGCGCACCGTGGGGAACGCAACCCCCTGACCCGACCCCCACTAGTTCCGATACGTTGTGGAGTTCTTCCACACCAGCCTTTCCTAAGGTTTCTGCTCCCGTGACTTTTGCCTTCAGGGCGTTTAGATCAGGGGCCCAGCCTTCGCGCATCGTGTATGCCTCGTATACCCCGTTGACGAACGGGTTATTTGCGCTCATTTCGGGAGCCTTGACTCCAGGGGGGCTTACGCTTAGTCCCTACACCCTGACCCAACCCCTTTCGACAGGTCCCTACGCTGTCAATCAGGCCGATTACAGCTTATTGGTGTCTCAACCAGAAACGCTGACGGTAGCTTGGGCCGACAAAAATAATTCATCGACCTATACCGCGCCAGTCTCGCTGTCGCTGATGGAGTCGGACCTTATGACCAGCGTTCAGTTGCCCGACGGCAGTAGCTTTGCCTCGAGGACTGATGCGTCGCGAAGCCTGACTGTGACCCTTCAGCCAGGAACCTACTATCTGGTGGTGAGTTCAACGGATGGTTCAACGGGGGGGAGTTTTGGCCTTGCAGTGGGACTTCCTTAATGCCTGGTTATAGTTTTGCCGGTCTGAACATCTATGCCGACGGCGCTCTTCCCCTACCTCCGGGAGCAGAACCCTGGGATTTATTCATCAAACAGCAGGAATTTTCTCATAAGGCCAAGGATCTGGCGCAAGATGCCGGGGGCCTGAGCTGGGCGGCTGTCAACAACCACTACGCTCTGCGGGCGGGGGGGGTTGATTTTGTGCTTCGAGATCACCTGCTTGAAGTAAACCGTCCCCTAGAAGCGGCTGCCGACATGATTGTACGGGCGGCTTTGGGGTTTGTTGCCGTGACCCGTGGGCTGTGTTCGTTTCACGGCTCGGCGGCGGCCCGCGGTGGGTCCGCGGTTTTAATTGTGGGCAATAAAGGAGCCGGAAAGTCGACAACAGTCACGGGGTTGCTCAGGCGCGGGTGGGGGTTGCTGTGTGACGACTTGGTCTCGGTTAACCAGGGGATAGTTTCACCCACCGTTTTGAGCACTCGCCTGTTGCCCGATGTGTGGCAGCTTTTAGGCGGCGACCCTAAGGCCTTGCCTGGTGCCGACGGAAAGTTTGCCCTGAGCTTTCCCGCCGCGACTTCGACTCGGCTTTCGGCCGCCATTGTTCTCAAGACCGGTGAAAGCTTGACAGTTGAAGAAGTAACAGGCCACCGAAAGCTTCAACTGCTGTTGCCTCACTTGAACACTCTGCCGGGGGTAGGCGACCCAGCCGCAAGGTTGTCTGCCGCCGCCCAGACTATTGCTCCCCTTCGTGTGGTGGAGCTGACCCGCCCTGTTCAGCGTTTGGCGCTCAACGAAGTTCTTGATGCCCTTGAGGCAATTGTTTCGGACGTCTCGGAAAAGGAGAAATAATGCTGGTGCTGTCGGACACTCTGTCGATCAGTCAAATCGATAACGAAGCCGTGGTCTTAGATGCCGCGACGGGAAAATATTTCGGGTTGAACCCAACGGCCCGAAGAATCTTTGAAACTCTGCAAAAGACGGGGAGCGAAGAGGCGGCCGTAGAGGCCTTGGAGCGCGAATTTGGTGTGGACCGAGCACGTCTTACCGCCGATGTGGCGGCGTTTGTCGAGCTTTTGCTGTCAAAGGGGCTGGCCCACCGGCAACCATGAGGCGGCCGAGACGGCTGTTTCAACGGTTTTTTTTTCAACGGGTTTTGTATCGCCTCCTTAACCTCCCAGAGGCACTGAGGCTGTGGCTGCTTTTGCTCAAGGTTGATCTTAAACTGATCAGCCAAAGCTGGTCTCAACAGCGAGAGTGGATTCTTGCCAAAGCTCCTGCCGGTACTGCACGGCGTGACCCTTCAGCCTACGAACAACGAGCTTTTTTGCGGTGGAGCCGGCTTTTATTGTCGGTTCGCCGCTGGCGCCTTCGTCCCCAAGTCCCCTGTTTAGCTTTAGCCCTGGTGCTACGGGAACGAGCGCAAAAAAGTGGACTGCATCCCGAGTTAACGCTGGGTGCGCGGCGCGATAACTCGGGCCGGATTGACGCTCATGCGTGGCTGGTGATGGGGAGCTTTCGGCTTGACCCCCTCGCAACAGCTGACCTGTTTTCCGCGTTTCACAAAGGACCCGAGCATTTATGAGTACCCCAGCTTTACAACCTCAAAACCTGTTTAAAATCACGTGGCCCATTTTTATCGAACAGTTGTTGTTTATTTTGATGGGCACGGCCGATACCTTTATGCTTTCACACGTCTCGGGAGCGGCTGTCGCTGCCGTGGGCACAAGCAATCAGGTGGTCAACGTCATCCTTTTGGTTTTGAACATGGTATCGAGCGGCACTGCTGTCCTGATTGCACAGTACCTGGGAGCAGGACGCTCGCAAGAATGCGGGTACTTAACGGCTTTGTCGATTACCATCAACATGATCTTTGGCTTGTTGCTCAGCGGAGCCTTGGTGATCTTTCGTCACGAAATCAGCATAGCCATGCAGCTACCTTCAACTATGTACCCGTCTGTTGATATCTACCTCCGTTTAGTAGGGGCGACGCTGTTCATGCAGGCGCTCTTGGGGGCCTCGAGTTCGGCCCTTCGTGCCAGTGGGTTCACCCGGGTAACGATGCTCGTCAACCTCGGCATGAACGCGGTGCACATCCTGGGGAACTATATTTTCATCTATGGCGCTTGGGGTGCTCCTCACCTTGGGGTGTTGGGAGTTTCAATCTCGACAAGTGTTAGCCGCAGTCTTGGGGCGTTGGTAATGCTGTACTTTCTATACCGCTATGCGCCCTTTAAAATCGGCTGGAAAGATTACTTTCGCTTACGCTGGAAGGCGCTTTGGCGCATCCTCTCAATTGGGATTCCCTCGGCCGGCGAACCTATTGCCTACCAGGTCAGTCAGATTGTCATGATTAGCTTTATGGCCACCCTCGGGGCAACAGTGCTGGCAACACGAGTGTATGTGATGAACATCATGTCGTACGTCATCATTATTGGCATGTCGATTGGCTTTGGCACGCAGATTTTGGTGGGACACTTGGTAGGCGCGGGAAAGTCAGAACAAGCTTACCGTCTGGTTTGGAGGTCGTTGTTCCTTTCGTTGGGGCTGACGGTAACCTTGGTCGGTATCATTGCCGCCTTGGCACGGCCCCTGTTGGGGGTCTTTACCAACGACAACTTTATTTTGACGTTGGGCTCGGAACTAATGCTAATCAGCGTGATTTTAGAAACAGGCCGGACGTTCAATTTGGTCATCATTCAATCGATGCGCGCGTCTGGCGATGTGGTTTTTCCCGTCATGATGGGTATGCTGTTCCCGTTTTTGCTTGGTCTTCCCTTGTGTTACTTTCTGGGGCTTTATCTACACTGGGGACTCTTAGGAATGTGGCTGACGATTTTAGCCGACGAGTGGACACGGGGCATCATTATGACGTTCCGCTGGAAGAGTCGCGTTTGGCAAAAAAAGGCTCTTGTTCAACCGCAACCCGTGGCTGAAGTTTCTATTGGTGAAATGTAGCGAGAATCGGCAAAGTTCTGCACGCCCTGTTCAGCGCGACGAATTTCGTGCTTAAAACATTTTGGTTTTACGATTATTTGCTAACGACTTTAAGCTTCAATCTCGGCGAGATTAAGCTTCAATCTTTTCGAGTTTGTGATTAGAAAATCGACAGGCAAGACTTTGCCCAAAAAAAAGCCCCCCGATGCCGGGGGGCCCACTGTTACAAGGTAACCTTATTACTGAGCGGCGTCGGTAAAGCTGGCCATCCGTTTATAGGTGGCTAGTCTCCACTTGGCGTTCTTTTCGGCGGCGGCGAACAAGGCGCCTGCCGCTTCGGGGTTCTCTTTGGTCAGCGAGTTGTAACGCACTTCGCCCTGCAAAAAGTCTTGGAACTTGGCCCAGTCGGGTTCCTTCGAATCGAGCTGGAAGGGGTTCTTTCCTTCGGCTTCGAGGCGTGGGTCATAGCGCCACAGGTGCCAGTAGCCGCACTCCACGGCCTTCTTGCCTTCCTGTTGCGTTTTGCCCATACCGGCTTTTAGCCCATGGTTGATACACGGCGCGTAGGCGATGATCAGCGACGGACCGGGGAACGATTCCGCTTCGCGCAGAGCCTTCAAGTACTGAGCCTGGTTGGCACCCATCGAAACCTGAGCAACGTACACGTAACCGTAGCTGGCAGCCATAAGGCCGAGGTCTTTCTTTCGGATCGTCTTACCGGCAGCGGCAAACTTCGCAATGGCACCGACCGGGGTCGATTTCGAAGCCTGACCACCGGTGTTAGAATAAACCTCGGTGTCCATGACCAGAATGTTCACATCTTCGCCCGAAGCCAGGACGTGATCAAGACCGCCATAACCGATGTCGTAGGCCCAACCGTCGCCACCGAAGATCCACTGACTGGTCTTAGGCAAGTACTGCTTCAGTTCGAGGATGGTCTTGGCCCAGGGCTCACTGTGTCCGCCGAGAACTTCGATCACCTTATCCGAAACCGCACGGGTTTTTTCGCCATCGTTTTTGGCGGCGATCCAGGCGTTGAAGGCGTCGGCCACGGCTCCCGAGGCCCCGCTGGCGAGAGCTTCTTTCATCGTCTTTTCGAGGCGGTCACGAAGTTGGCTCACACCTAAAATCATGCCCATTCCATATTCAGCATTGTCTTCAAAAAGACTGTTAGCCCAGGCTGGCCCCTGACCTTTGTTGTTGGTGGTGTAGGGGGTCGAAGGACAACTGCCGCCGTAGATGGACGAACAACCTGTGGCGTTGGCGACCATCATACGGTCACCGTACAGCTGGGTGATCAACTTAATGTAGGGCGTCTCGCCACAACCGGCGCAGGCCCCCGAGAACTCAAACAAGGGTTTGGCAAACTGACTGTTCTTGACGTTACCCACACCGGTGAGGTCGCTCTTGTACGAGACATTCTTCAGGGCAAAGTTCCAACCGTCCATTTGGGGCATTTGGCTTTGCAGTGGTTTCATGAGCAGAGCTTTGGCGTCTTTCTTGCCGGGGCAAACATCGGCGCAGTTTCCACAACCGGTACAGTCGTAGGGGCTGATCTGAATGCGGAAGCCGTAGTCTTCGAGGCCCTTGCCAATCGCTTTAAGGGTGTTGAACCCGGCCGGAGCCTTCGCCGCTTCTTCTTTTGAAACTAAGAAGGGCCGGATGACGGCATGGGGACACACATAAGCACACTGGTTACACTGAATACAGTTTTCGGGAACCCACTCGGGAACATTGACGGCGATACCGCGCTTTTCGTAGCTGGCAGTGGCGTTGGGCCAGGTGCCATCTTCGCGACCAACAAAGGCCGACACCGGCAGGTCGTCACCTTGTTGGGCGTTGATCTTGTCGACGACCTTTTTGACAAACTCGGGAGCATCGCCTGCGGAACCACTAATCTCGGCTTTTGCCGTGAGCTTCTTCCAATCAGCGGGAATATCGACTTTGACCAGAGCGTCGGTGCCTTGATCGACAGCGGCGTAGTTCATCTTAACCACGTCGTCGCCTTTCTTGCCGTAACTCTTCTTGATGGCATCCTTCATGTAGCCTACCGCTTCAGCGAAGGGAATGACATTGGTCAGTTTAAAGAAAGCCGACTGCAGAATGGTGTTGGTACGGCCCGTCATTCCCAGGTCTTCGGCAATCTTGGTGGCGTTCAGGATGTAGAACTTAACCTCGGCGTCAGCTAGTTGCTTTTTGACAAACTCAGGCAGGCGCTTTTTGGTTTCTTCGGCGTCCCACAGCGAGTTCAACAGGAACGTACCGCCCTTTTTGATTCCTTTGAGCATATCATACTTGTCGAGGTAGCTGGGCTGGGAACACGAAACGAAGTCGGGGCTGTTAACCAAGTAAGGCGAACGGATGGGGTCTTTGCCAAAACGAAGGTGGCTGACCGTAAAGCCGCCGGATTTCTTTGAGTCGTAAGCAAAGTAGGCCTGAGCGTACAGGTTGGTGTGGTCACCGATGATTTTAATCGAGTTCTTGTTGGCACCCACGGTACCATCGGACCCTAAACCAAAGAACTTACACTCGATCGTTCCTTCGGGAACAACGACCACCTCTTCGGTGGGGAGGGGAAGGGACTTAAAGGTCACGTCGTCGACAATGCCGACGGTGAACTGGTCCTTGGGTTCCTTCATAGCCAGGTTGTCAAAAACGCTGATCAGCTGAGCGGGCGTGGTGTCCTTGGAAGACAGCCCGTAACGGCCGCCCACAATCAGGGGCGCATTGGCCTGACCGTAGAACACGCTTTTAACATCGAGGTACAGCGGTTCACCTAAAGCGCCGGGTTCTTTGGTGCGGTCGAGCACAGCTAGATGTTTTACCGACTTAGGGAGGACCGCTAAGAAGTGTTTGGCACTGAAGGGGCGGTAGAGGTGAACGACTAACACACCGACTTTTCGGCCTTTTTTTACCAAGTAGTCAACGGTTTCGCGCAGGGTTTCGGTAACCGAGCCCATGGCGATGACCACGTCAGTCGCATCAGCGGCCCCATAGTAGACAAAGGGCTTGTAGGTGCGGCCGGTGAGTTTCGAGATCTCGTCCATGTAGTGTTCGACAATCTCGGGGACGGCATCATAGAAGGGGTTCGAGGCTTCACGGTTCTGAAAGTAGACGTCGGGGTTTTCGGCCAAGCCACGGGTTACGGGGCTATTGGGGTTCAAGGCCCCGTCTCGGAAGCGTTTAAGGGCCTGTTGGTCGACAAGCTTGGCCAGCTCGTCATACTCAAGGACTTCAACCTTTTGGATTTCGTGACTGGTTCTAAAACCGTCAAAGAAGTGCAGGAACGGAACGCGGGCTTTAAGTGCCGCTAGGTGCGCTACGCCGGATAAATCCATGACCTCTTGCACCGAGCTGGTGGCTAACATGGCGTAACCAGTTTGGCGGCAGGCCATGACGTCTTGGTGATCTCCGAAAATGGACAGAGCATGGCTGGCCAAGGAGCGTGCCGAGACATGAATGACACCGGGAAGAAGTTCGCCCGCCATCTTGTACATGTTGGGGATCATCAGGAGCAAGCCTTGCGAAGCCGTGTAGGTCGTCGTCAAAGCACCCGCTTGCAAGGAACCGTGAACTGCTCCGGCGGCTCCCGCCTCAGACTGCATTTCAACGACCCGCACGGTTTCGCCGAACATATTCTTGTGGCCTTTAGCGGCCCACTCATCGGTGTATTCCGCCATGTTGGACGACGGCGTGATCGGATAAATCGCCGCAACTTCGGTAAAAGCATAGGAAACATGCGCTGCAGCCATGTTTCCATCCATAGTCTTCATAGACCTAGGCATGGTAACTCCTCATTTTGGTCGATTTTTGTCGACCGCGTGTGGGCGACCGCTTCAAAAGGCCTCATCGGATACCCCGATGAGGCGATTTGAAACTGTTGAACCCTGAGGACATCTTACTTTCGTTGATTTTTTTATGCAAGAGTTAGGAGTCAGTTTTTTGACTTGTTTTTCACTATAATGTGAATACAGGCGCAAAAACCTAGTAGCGCTGTGAACCGATCTGCCCTCCTAAGACTAGGGTGACTCGTTGAGTCTGCGGATTCCCGTTGGCGTAGCTTTGGAACTGGAGCGGAAACTGGGTTCCCTTGGCACCCCAAACAAACTGTAAGCCCGTGTAGAGGCTAAAGAAATTATTGAAATTATAGGTCAAAAGCGGCTTGACCCAGCCCGAACCGTCCGAGAAGTTCTGCTGAAGCAAGGCCGAAGCGTCAAACTTCGAATTATCCAGCGTCGTTAGGCTGAGCAGGGCGGTCAGGTTGTGGATGCCGGGGTAAACAATATCGTTGGTGGTCAACAAACTGTTGGTTCCAAAAAGTGGGTTCCCCGAAAGCTGAAGCAGGTAGGCGTTATAAAGCTTTTGGGGGTAGGTCTGATCGGCAGAACCTTCACCATTATAATAGTACTCGACGCGGATCGAGGCGTTGTATTCACTATTGCTGTAGGACAAGCCCGAAACATTAGAAAAGTAGGGTTGCCAGGGTTTTGAGAGCCCGGTGAAGGTTGTTAGGCCGCTACTCCCCAGCATTTGACTGCCGGTGCCAAGCCAGCGGTCGGCGCCGTAAGCGGCAATCTCTTCGGTAAACCAGTTAATGTCTTTTGCAAAGGGGAGGTTAAGCCAGCCCAAGCCGCCCGAAACGGAACCAACCAGCTTTTTGGCTTGGTCACGCTGGTAGTAGCCGCTGAGGGCCCATTGCATGTTGGCCAGTGACGCATCGGCACGTAGAGCGTAACCCAGGTCACGAAAGGTTGGTGTCGTAGCGGGAACTCCGGGCGTGGGGGTAAAGACGGAATCGGGAGCCACAACAAAACCCGACAGATCCACCCTTTGATCAGGGAACGGTAACGACACCTTTAAGGCCACTGGGCCTTCTCGTTCAGCAGTCGGATTGTTGGGGTCAATGCCAGTCAGCGACAGAACATCCCCGGCACTGTAGAAGTAAGCGACTCCCCACGAGGCTTCTTGTTTACCGAAGCGGATATACAGGTTGGTATCCCACGAGGCTGGTAGAAAGTGGTCGACCGTAACATCGGCAAAGAGTTCCCAGATCCTGACGGTGGGGATGGTGAGGGGGTAGGTATAATAGGTTGCTGGATTCCCGGTGGAACCTGAGGCGGGAATGGTAATGATTTGATAGGGCGTGTAGAAGGGCTGATAAACCGTTTGGGTAAAGGGCCAGTTTGAGACCAAGGCGACTTTGACGCGAAAGTTTTTATCGGGCCGTGAGTTCATGTAGAAGATATTGTTTAGCGTATAGTTGACGCTATCGCCCCAGTTGTCGGCCAGGGACGAAAAGTTTGGGTTCGCATCAAGCCAACCGCCATTCCATTCGATCTTGTCATATAAGGTTCCCCCCCAGCTGGTTCCTTGGGCCGTAAAGGCCAAAGTGGGGTCGGTCGTTGTGGGTTTGGCTTTTTCGACTGTGGGCTTACTACTGCCAAAAAAATCCGCTTCGGCTTGACTGGTAGTCATGTCAGCAGAGGGAGCACTGTCTGACGTACTTTGGGCAAGGGCGGGAAAAAGAGTCACTGCCCCCGCAAGAAGAACCAACAATGTTCGTTTCATGCCGTTTCCTTTATTGACTGACTTTTTCGAGGAAAGCTCTGGTAAAGACAGTGTCGGGCAATTTGGCCAGTGAGGGGTTCTGAATAAATAGCATGGTCACTTGACCCTTTTTCAAGTTGTCTTCAAACCGCATAATCTGAGGAATAAAACGATCTTGAATTTGAATATACCGACCGTACAGCGAGGTACGCAGAACCCGGCCTGAGAGCGAAAAATCCTCGCTTTTCAAAACCAAGTTGGTCGATTTCTCTACCCAGATAATCCGCTTAGGATAGGTTACGGTATTGCGGGTGGCTTCAAGCGTCAGCTTCCAGGTGTCTTTATCGACAAGTTTGTACGATTCCGCACTGACAACCTTGTAGTCTTTTGCCAGCGTAGAATCTTGAAAGTCCGAGTTTTTGGCATCGGAGTTTTGAAAGTTCGAAGAACCGGTCACGGTCGAAAACTGACCGCTATCCGGGTCGTAAAACGTGATGTTGTCGCCAATCTTGAGGTATCCCTGGCCTTTTTGAGCCTCGGGTTTTTTGATCAAGATGACAAACTTATCCGAAATATCGCGGCGAAAGTATTCACACTGAATTACGTTGTCGTCTTCTCCCGGCTTGTGCGAAATGACAGTAACCGTGGCCGACAAATCGTGACTACGAAAGTCTGTTTGTTCGTCAATTTTTGCCAAAAGAGCCTGAAAGCGCGAAAGGTCTTCTCCCACGGCGGGAAAAACTCCCACCGAAATCAACAGGACAAAAAACAGTCCTCGTACGGTATTCACCAATTTCATACAATCCTCCCTGAATTGCAGAGTCGTCAAAAGTTTTGGCGTAAGGCGGCGGCGGGTAAAAGCCTAGCCGCTTTGCGGGCGGGAAAGCTAGCGGCAAAGGCTGTGAGTGCCGTAACCGCCACAAGATCAACAAAAAATGAACCGGCATCCACCAAAGGGTGCAGATGGTTGTTCCTCAAAAGTATGGTGAACGCCTTCCAGCTTGACAAGTCGAACAGGCTTGTCAGCCCTAAAAGAACAGCCCCAGCGATAAAACCGGCGATGATGCCCCCCAGAGCTAAAAAGACGGCCTCCCACAAAAATAACCTCCGCACCTCTTTGGCCTGCATCCCCAGGGCCCGGAGAGTGCCAATTTCACGAGTCCGCTCATGCACAACCATGCGGTAGGTGTTGGTGATGCCAACCATGACAACGGTATAAAGGATGAGCAAAACGGCAAAAGCGGCGGCGTCAAGGGCACTAAAGAGGGCGCGGACAATCGAAAGCTTGTCGTCCAAGGTTTGAAGCAGAAACTTTGTTCCCGTCCACTTTTGCGTTCTCAGTTCTTGGTCAATTTGGCTTTGATCCGAGGACCGGGGCCACAACGGTACTCCCTGCGCCTTAAGCTGGTCATAGAGCTTTTGACCCCAGAACTCAACTTGAGTTATGTTACCAAGGTACAAGCCGAACTGGTTATAGTCGGTGGGGGCGAGGTTTAATAGCACATTGACCTGTTTACGATCGGCGTACGCCCCCGCCAGACTTGAGGCTACCCCGATGTCGCGGTAAATTCCACGAACGGTAAAATCCACAACGTTTTGTTGACCGGTTTCTGTCGTCGCTTGCACCGAAAGCCTGTCGCCCAGTTTGACATCCAACGCTTTGGCGGCCCCTTCAGAAATAATAATGCCGTCAGTCCCTGCCAGGTTCAGGGTCCCTTCTAGCAGGCTCAAGCGTCGTGAAAGAAAGCTATCGGGACCGAAATCTACCCCGTAGAGGGTAAGGTAAGCCGTTGACGTGTCTGAGATAAGACCAGCCTGCGGTACCACCGACGTTCGGGATTCATACACATAAGGAATCTTGAGGTCTTTGACGGCCTTCAACAGGGCCGCGTCGTTATCGATGCGTTGAACGACCTTACCTTTGTCGGTTTTTTCGGTGCCAGTAATAAAAATCTGCCCGGTAAAGAGGTTCGAAAGGTTGTCTTCTAACGAACGAATCATTCCGGCGCTTAACCCATTCACTAGGGTGACCACCGCGAGGCCAAAAGCAATCGCGGCTCCCAGAAGAACGGTGCGACGTTTTTGACGTCCTAAGTTCCGCAAGGCCATGGTTCTTATACCCATTAGGTTCCTCCTTAAGAGTTCACAATTTGTCGCGCTGACTAGTCACTGGTGATAGCCGCCAAGGGCGTTACTCTAAGCGCGACGGCGACGGGGTAGACCCAAGACACAAGACCAATCCCCAAGGTCAGGGCGACAGCCATACCCACTTGATTCCAGCTTAAGAAAGGCCGTAGATCACGGGCACCGAAGAGGATTTGCAAAAAGTCGTTGTTGATTTGGATACCAACGGCACCCAACAGCACAACCAACCCCGTCCCCAAGAGGATTCCCAGTAAACCAAAGACGAGGGCAGTAATCATGGTCTCGGCAATAAAGAGCTGGCGGATAAAACCCTTGCTGGCACCCAGGGCCCGCATGGTCCCAATCTCGGGGGTACGTTCCATCACCGAGATCACCAGGGTGTTGAGGATGATAATCACCGCGACAATCGACAAAATGATCAAAAGCGCGTTAAAGACGACCTGGGTGACGCCCGTCAGTTTGGCCGTTGTTCCTGCCGCCGCTTTCCAGTCGACAGCCTGTACCGCCCAGCCGCGCTTGGCGAACTCGGCGTTCAAGGCCGCAATGACGGGGCCTGGAGCTACTCCCGGTTTTAGCCGAACCATCAGGTCATTCCACACTTCAGGCGTGGTGATTGCAGGAGCAGATTCCTTAGAACCAGAGCCAGAGAGCGCTGAGCCCAGCGAAGGAAGGGGGCCCTTGCTCGCATCAGAAAAAAAGGCGTTGTCGGAGCTGGCGTTCAGCAAGCTGTTAATCTTGGGGGGGAGCTTCGCGGGGGCAATGGTCCCCAAACTCAAAGCATTCAGAGCGCGAAGGGTTTCTGCATCTACGTAACTAAGAACTTCTAGCGCCTGTGTCGGAATGGTGTATTCGTAAACCCCGACCAACGGAACGGCGCGAATCTTAAGACCTGCCTTGCTGAAGCTGTTGATCAAGATTTTGTCACCAACCTTAAGGTGTACGTGGTTGTCCTTGGCGATTTCATCCAGCCGGTGACGCGACATCATAATGCCGGTCTCACCGTCTTTTAAAAGGCGCCCTTCGACGATCTTTAAACTATGAAAGGTTGAAAAGTATTGTGAGGGGTGAACACCGAACAGCAGGGTAAAAGCTTGGCCATTAGCCCCCAGGTTGACAAACCCAAAACCAGAGACCTGACTGGTCCAGGAGGCAACCTCGGGCAAAGACGCCACATAGCTACTCAGGGCCTGGTAGTGCGGCAAAACCGGGGGAACAGAGGTATTGTTACCAAACGTCACCTCGTCCAGACCAAAAATCGAATACGGTTTTTTGGTTTTGGCCTGAATCATAAGGTCACCGGTGAAATTGGCAGTGAAAGCACTTTTGACGCCACGAGCGGACGATTCAAACAGCGAGTTGCCCACAAAGGTGAGTGTAATACCAAACGTGATCAAAATACCGACGAGGATGGTTTTGGACCTGTGCTGGGCAAGGTTGCGCCAGGCGATTTTGATAACCGAGCCCATGGTTTAGCTTCCTTCGGCGCGGCGGTTTTCGATCACCAAGCCGTCCTTGAGGCGGATAATGTGGTCAGCGATATCGACAATTTTGAAGTCGTGGGTTGAAAAGATAAAGGTGGTGGACAAATCCTGGTTGATTTTTTTCATCAGTTGGATGATCGCTTCGCCCGTGGCCGAGTCTAAGTTGGCCGTGGGCTCGTCGGCCAAAACGATCTGAGGCTTGGTCACC
>DAIDHT010000025.1:0-4030 GCA_027451945.1 Spirochaetales bacterium | reverse complement strand
CTGAAAGATGAAACCGATGACTTGGTGGCGTAGTCGGGTGAGCTCGCGGTCTTTGAGTTGCGAGACGGGCTGGCCGTCCAGGAGGATTTCGCCAGCCGAGGGGGTGTCGATGAGGCCGATCATGTTGAGGATGGTTGTTTTGCCCGAGCCAGAGGCGCCGGCGATCGAAATGAAGTCACCCTTTTCTAGCGAAAAGCTCACCCCTTTGACAGCTTCGACAGTGACTTTGCCTAGGGCGTAGTTTTTCTTAACATCCTTGAGTTCGAGGATACCCACTTGGTCCTCCTATTTGGTATTCCTGGTGTTGACCGATCGGTCAACACCAGGAATATAAGAAGCAACCTAGGGCGGCGTCAAGCTTGCGTCAGCAGTTTTTGGGCCAAGGCCCGGGTTGTGTACGACAAGAATGCAACAAAGCGGGTTTCTAGTTGGGCTTTATCGAGGCCAAAGTGCTGGGCAAAAGAATCGTCAAACAAAATGTAGGACAAACACGGGAGGAGGGTGAAAAAAAAGACAAAAATATGCCCATCAGGTTCAGCTAAGGGAGGAAAGCCTCGCTCGGCGTACCAGGATTTCCAAGTTTCGTAAGACCCTTCAAACACACCAAAGACGCTGGGAGACCCTGTGTTGCCCATGTTCTCGCGCATCAGGATGCGCAAAACTAGTTCGTTGCGGCGCAGAAAGGCCAGCATGACCCGCGTAAAGGCTTCAGAATCTTGCGCTGGGGCGTCATGCTGGGCAGGAAAAGACTGACTCTGGACGGCTTCGGAATCGCGAAAAAAGTCTTGGTAGATACGCTGAAGTACCGCTTCTTTGGTGCGAAAGTAATGAAAAAAGAGGCTTTTTGCGACACCGGCTTCGCGAGCAATTTCGGCAACTCCTGTTCCTTCAAAGCCTTTTTCGGCGAAAAGTCGCCGGGCAGCCTCCAAGAGCCGGGCTTCAGCATCGGGAGTACGGGCTTCAGCGTCTGGGTTCAAGCCGTTGTCCGTAGGGCTACCGCAGGGTCAACCTTTCCGGCGCGGCGGGCGGGAAAATACGCGGCAAGCAAGGTCATGAGGGCGACAAGAACCAACATTACCAACAAACGAACGGGGTCAAACGACCAAGTGAGATGGCCTTTGGCCAGAAAAATATCAAAGTCAGTGGCCCCATGACTGGTAAAATTGACAAGGCTCAGACCGGTCAATCCCAGCAGGGCCAGGACGACGCCTGTTACTGTTCCTAAAGCTGCCAAGAAAAGAGCCTCAAGCAAAAACATTCGCGAAACCGCTTGGCGTTGAGTGCCCAGGGCTCGCAGCGTTCCAATCTCGCGGGCGCGTTCCCAAACGATAATGCGGTAGGTGTTGTTCAAGCCCACCATAATCACCGTCAAGAGTAGGAACAAGACAAACAAAGCGATATTTTGAATGGTATCAAAGATCCCTTTTAACGAGGACATCTGGTCGTTCAGGTCGGTGACAAGGGTGCGAGAAGTTTTATCTTTGTCTTTTCGGATTTTACCAAAGAGGGTATTGAAATTGGTATTGAGCGTTTCGGAACGTGGCACCATGGCCAGATGCTCATCGGCAAGCAGGGTTTGTAAACGAGCTGTGGCGGCGTCCTGGTCTTGAAAGTGCTTCAAAAAAATCCCAAACCAGTTAAAAGAGCCAGGGGGCATGTTGAGAAGTTTATTCACTGCCTCGCGATCCATAAAAGCGGTTCCGGACGAAAGGTTGTCCTCTTTAAAAATCGCTTTTACCGGGGCTTGAATCACGTTCTGTTGGCCGTAGATGGTTTCCGCCTGCACCAGAATATCTTCACCCAGCTTAACACCCAGCTTTTTGGCTTCTTTTTCGCCCAAAACAATGCCGTCGGTACCGGCCAGCCCCGATAACGAGCCTTGAAGAATTTCTAACTGGTGCGAGAGCACACTGTCTTTTGTCCAATCGACCCCGTCTACCTGGCGCCAAACAGATTCTGTCTGAAAGATCAGCGTAGCATTATTAAAGATCGACGTACGCTTTTGCACATATTTGATAGGAAATTCTTTGCCCAAGCGTTGAATCGCATCATCGTAGGGCTTTTCGTTCTGAATTTGAAAGACGAGCCGGTTTTTATCTAAAAAATGGTAGTTGATTACCAAAATATGCGCTGAAATCAGCGACGCGAAATTGTTCTCAGCGTTGACAAGGATTCCTCCCACAACACCGTTGACGGCAGTGATGACAAGAATGCCGAACGCTATGGCGCCGGCCAAAAGAAAACTTCGCCGTTTTTGGCGACTTAAGTTGCGAAACGCAATCCGAGCAATAGCCATAGGAACCTCCGATAAAGGTCGGTAACGAGCGTTTAATCCGACTGGATGGCTTTGAGAGGCGAAACCTTCAAGGCCATCAGAACAGGAAAGATCCAGCTGACGAGGCTAATGACCGCCAGCATAATCAAAGCGGTGAACAAGGGGCCGCCCGAAAGCTGTGGGAAAAGTTTGTCGCCGCCGAAAATCAATTTCATAAAGTCGTTGGGGGCACTAATGCCCGTCCAGTGCAGAACACTGAGCAAAAGAAAGCCCAGAACTATTCCTAGAATACCGGAGAGGACGCTGACCGTGACTGTTTCGAGGATAAACAGGTTTCGGATAAAGCCCTTTTGCGCGCCGAGTGCCCGCATGGTGCCAATTTCAGCGGTTCGTTCCATCACGGCCGCAATGAGCGTATTCATAATAATGATGATCGAGACGATCGAAAGCACCCAAATGACGATGTTAAAAATAAACGAAATCGCCATGAAAATGCCCGAGTCAGGCTGAGCACTATCAACCCAGTCCTGGGCTTTAACAGGAAGTTTTTCTCGGCTGAAAAGTTGGTTCAGATGAGTAATAAAGGGTAAGGTCTCGATGCCTGGCTTCAATTTGATCAAAATATAGTTCCAAGCGCCGTTCTGGGTGGAAGCGGGGTCAGCTTTGTCCGATTTCGGACCTAGGATTTTATCCAAGCTGGCCATCGAAAGTGCCTTGGTGTGACTTGACCCCACGCTTGTTACCGTTGACCCTGAAAAGAAATCGGCATCAGAAATATCCAACGCCGCTTTTTGCTGAGAATCAAACTTTAAATCGGCAGGGGTCAGGATGGGCTTTCCTTGTAAGGCTCGAAGCGTATTGACGTCGACAAAGTTGGGTTGCATAAACGGAAAGGATCGTTCATTGCCGGCCTTAAAGCGGAAGATTCCCACAATGGGAACATCCCGAATCTTGAAGCCCGCTTCACCAAAGTTGTTAAGCTGAAGGTGATCGCCGACCTTCAAATGGACGTCATTGTCTTTCTCGAGGGTCTGCACGACCTTTTCGTGAAGCATAATGCCTGTTTCGCCCGAGACCAAGCGGTGTCCGTGGAGCATCACCACGTTGTCAAAGGTTGAAAAATAGCTATGGGGGTCAATTCCGAAGGCCAGTCCAAAGTTCAGCCCACCGCCCCCTAAGTTGAACATGACATAGGCAGAAATTTGACTGGTGAGTGAACTTATACCAGGCTGGGCTTTTACTGCAGCGTAGACCTTTTCGTAGTCCTTCATCATAGGAAGGATAGGGGGACCGTTAGCGTTGCCGCCGTTCGAAGCACCAAAAATTCCGCCTTTGATTCCTTGCGGGCAAATCAGCACATTGCCCGTAAAGTTATCCGTAAAGGTTTTTTTTAAGCTTTGTTGAGCGGATTCTAAAATAGAGTTGCCCACGACATCGAGCCCAATCGCCAGGGTGATCAAAATACCAACGAGGATGGTTTTGGAACGGTGCTGGGCAAGGTTGCGCCAGGCGATTTTGATAACCGAGCCCATGGCTTAGCTTCCTTCGGTACGGCGGTTTTCGATCACCAAGCCGTCCTTGAGGCGGATAATATGGTCAGCGATATCGACAATCTTGAAGTCGTGGGTTGAAAAGATAAAGGTGGTGGACAAATCCTGGTTGATTTTTTTCATCAGTTGGATGATCGCTTCGCCCGTGGCCGAGTCTAAGTTGGCCGTGGGCTCGTCGGCCAAAACGATCTGAGGCTTGGTCACC
>DAIDHT010000024.1:0-20931 GCA_027451945.1 Spirochaetales bacterium | reverse complement strand
AAATCGGCGACCAGGGTGGCCAATTTGTCGGCGTTGGGTTGGCCCGACAATGAAGCTTGCCACTCGCGACGCTCCTTCCACGATGGTGGGGACTTAATCGACGCAGACAGGTCTATGCTACGCGCCAGCAGGTCGAGTAAGGGGGCATCAAAACCGGGAACAAAGGCAAAAAATCGCGGCAACAGGTGGGGGAGCTCTCGACCGATCATGTCGGCAAGGGTTCGACACGACGAATCAATGGCCCCCAGGGGGGTGTTCAACTCATGGGCAATGCCCGCCACCAGCTTGCCCAGAGACGCCAGCTTTTCAGATTGCACCAGGTAGTCTTGGGTTTGCCTGAGGTCCCAAACCGTCTTTTCTAGGTTTTCGTTGGTGAGGGTCAGCTCGTGGGTACGGTCCCTTACCCGCTTTTCGAGCTCTTCATTGAGAAGTTTGCTCTGGTCTAGCTGACGCTGAACTCGTTGACCAAGAATCAAAAAGGCATCATTTACCGGAAGAAACTCACGTACCGGGTTGGCTTTCAAAAGTTCTTGCGTGTAGTTGCCGGCTGCATAAGCTTCGGCCGCTGTTTGAAGCTTTTTTAGCGGTGAAGCCAAACTGCGGCGAACCATCCACGGAAGAAGAACGCCAAACGAAACCAAAAGAACCCCAAAAAAGGTAAGGCCAAACGAAAACGCCCCCTCGCGAAACACCTGCATCGATTGCGCTTCGAGTTGAAAGGCAAACGAGCCGACGACTTGAAGCTTGTGGCGAACCTCGACGGTTCGTAGAGGCAGTCCCGGCGAGTCGATTCCCTCGGCGACGATGACTTTGCCGTCTTCGAGAACCTTGATAAAGGGAATATCACCCCTGAGCACCAGAGCGTGAACAATGGCACGGATGGTCGAGGTGTCATAGTTCCACAACAACGGGCCTAACGCCGCATTGAGGTAGGTTGTGATTTGTGTCGCTTCGGTCGTTAGCGCCTGTTGCTCGCGCTGTGCTGAAAAAAGAAAGAACGAAGCCGAGAGGACCCCGGAAACCAGGGCCAAGGTGAGGACCCAGGTTAGGGTAATCACACGGACTACCGAGTATGAAGGCTCGCGGGTCCTCTCGGCCGTCAAGATTTGAGCTCCTTGTACCCCATCAGTCCCAGGCCAAACTTTTCGTAGAACGGCGAGGTGAGGCCTTTGCGGATTTTGCGCAGGTAGTACCATTCAAAGACAACCTTGGCAAAATGCATTTTCCAGCCATGAAACGAAAGACTGCGGTTACGGGGGGGGATCTGAGGTTGGGCGATGAAGCCAACACCCGTATTCCCCATGTCAGCGATGCACAAGGCGTTGAGGGCCGGCCGAGCTTCGGCGGTTTGGCCGTCCAGTTGAAGCCTAATGTTGTGAGCGGCGGCAACGGCCATCGATTCGATCATGAGCCCGGTCTTGGGGACGCCCACCGGAACAGGGGTTTTTTCGTAGGGGGGAATGGCGATACAAACTCCCACGCCGTAGATGTTGGGGTAGGTGGGGTTTTGCATCTTGTCGTTGACCAAAATCATGCCCCGGGGGTTCGAAAGGCCTTCGATGCCGCGAACCGCTTCTACCCCCGTAAAGGCCGGAATCATCATAGAGAGCTTGAACGGTGCGTCACCGTGACGTTTGTCGGAGCCATCCTCGGCCACCTCGGTGTAAGTGACTTTGTCGGGACTAAAGCTGTCTACCTTGACGTTGGTCACAAATTTGATGGTTTTTTCACGGAGAGCGCTTTCGAACATTCCCTTGGTGTCGCCCACGCCACCCAAGCCCAGGTGGCCAATGTAGGGCTCGCTGGTCAAAAACGTGATGGGTACCTGATCGCGGAGCTTACGGCGGCGCAATTCGGCGTCCAAAAGAAAAACGTACTCGTAGGCGGGGCCGAAACAGCTGGCCCCTTGAACGGCCCCAACCACCACGGGGCCTGGGGCCTTGAGGAACTCTTGCCAACGCTGGTTGGTTTCATCAGCATGATCGACGTGACAAACCGACCTGGTGCAACCCTCGGGGCCAAAGCCAGGGATTTCGTCAAAAGCCAAGCGAGGCCCCGTGGCGATAATCAAAAAATCATAGCTTAAGTGCGACCCATCGGCCAACATTAAGGTATTTTCACTGGGCAGAACCTTGGTCACAGGGTTCACGACAAAGTCGATTTTCTTTCGTCGGAACATTTTCTCGAGGGGAACTTTGATTTGTTCGGGGCGGCGGCGTCCCACCGCAACCCAAGGGTTTGAGGGCACAAAATGAAAGGTAGGCGTATTAGAAACAACGACGACTTGGTCGGACTTGCGCACTGCCTTACGAACTTCAAGAGCGGCTGGGATTCCACCGACGCCTGCACCGATAACCACGATCTTGGCCACGATTCCTCCTCACGGCCCAAAGGGCCTGATTTAATTATGATAGAGAAAAAATAAGGGCGCCAGACGGCGCCCGCACAAATTGAGCAATTTAGCGCTTTAGGGCGCTTTCGATGTCATTGGGCCGAAAACCCACCAACACACGGCCATTGATATCCACGACGGGTACCCCCATCTGGCCGGATTTGCGTACCATTTCGTCGGCACGCCGGGTATCACGGCTCACATCATAGTCGGTGTAGGGTACACCTTTTCCCTTAAGGTAGTTTTTCACCATCGTGCAGTAGGGGCACGAGGGCGTCGAATAGACGATGACACTCATTTACACCACCTCCGTTTTCGGCATTCCGGCCAAACCACCGGCGTTGATAACGTCAGTAAACCCTGACGAGCGTAGCATAGCCGCCGCCGAAGCCGCGCGAGCCCCCGAGGCGCAGTAGACGACGACCGGTTTGTTCTTGGGGCCGACCTTGTCTAGCTTGGCCGAAAGGTTTTGAACAGGAATATTTTTTGCGCCAGGATAGTGCGCCGCTTGATACTCGGAGGCTGTCCGCACATCCAAAACGGTGGCACCCTCCTGTAGCTTTTTGAGAACGGCTTTACGCTTTGCTCCTGAACGCAGGGTAAAAAGAACACCAAGAATAATTACCAAAGCCAAGACTACTAAAGAAATGATATGATCGTTCACACACGCTCCTTCCATTTTTGATTTCGATCGCACACATCCGAAAAGCCTGCCGGCTGTGTGCCAAAAGACTGGATCAACCGGGCCCAAAAGTTTACTTGCGCAGCCGTAGCCGATAGGATGACTTGAGCGCGTTGGCTCCACCAACGCCCCACCTCTTGCCGTAAAGCCCAGTCGAGAGCGACAGGGGTTTGGCACATCCCCTCGGCCAACGCAAGCGCGGCTTGTTCTGCCTCAGAAAACACCGTTGGCCAAGGCCCCTCGGGGTGAGCGGCCCGCTGGAGCACGGCCTCCAGCTCTGCTTCCGACAGGCCGTCCCGAGCGAAGTCTTTGCCATTCAGATCAAGACAAAAAGGACAGCTGACTCGGGCCGAAACATACACCCTCACCATCTTTAAAACCCGGCGGGGAACTTCGCGGTCTTTATGAACCACCAACGATTCCAAAAGACCTGCACCCAAAAGAGTCTTAGGGTGGTGCAGTAAAACCCGCTGGGCCCACAACGGCCTTCCCATGCCCTTTTCTACCAGGGCTAACAAGAGCCGGGTGAACAATCCAGGGTGCTTCGGGGGCAGGGGGTACAAAGCAGGCGGGGGCAGGCTCTTCATCGGCTATAGCTTTTTGACCGAGATGGTTTTGATGCCCACGACATGGTACAAGGGACAGTAGGCGAGCCCGGCCGTCGCCAACGGAAGGATAGCAATCAGGGCAATCCACCATAGACCCTGTCCACTCAAGACAATTCCTGTCACGACCAGCGCGACAGCGATCAGAATACGGATAATCCGATCTATTGTTCCTACATTCTTCAGCATGATAGTGCCTCCTGAGTTTTAAGATACTGCAGGTAAAAAGAACCGTCGGTGACTTTCGTCACATTCAGTGTTTTAAAAGGCGAGCCTTGGTCAGGGGAAGTTTCGGGTTTTTGCCTTTGAGTCCCGAGATGGCTTTTTCGACGAGTTCTTGCTTGCGCTGTTTGGCTTCGAAAAAATCGTGTTGAGCAAAACCCGAGGCTTTTTCAAGACCAGTCAGACCGACCCCCAACAGTCGGATCGGTTCACCGGTCCACTTGGCATGCAACAAGGTTTCCAGACTACGAAATAACTCGTCGGCCGAGGTGAGTTCAGACGGCAAGGTGAGTTGGGCGGTTGTGGTCTGAAATTCGTGGGTTCGAAGCTTAAGGTGCGGGGTGCGTGAAGTCCAACCTTCTTGTCGTGCGCGAAACATCACCTCGTGGGCTAGGGCGAACAGGGCATCTTCGAGGGCTTCGGTACTATGAATATCCTCGGCAAAGGTCGTTTCAGCAGAAAGTGAACGGTTTTGGGTAGGTCGTTCCCCGTAGGGTGCCTGGCCCCGGGCCGCTTGGTAGAGGAAACGGCCTCCGGCCGCGCCAACCAGGGTCTCGAGCGCCTCGGGGGAGAGTTTTCTTAACTGAGAGGTGGTCTCGATCCCCGCACGAGACAGAACCTCGCGGGTTTTTGTACCACAGCCATGCAACTTTTTTAGCGGAAGCTGTTCCAAAAAGCTTTCGATTTGTTCTTGTTCCAGCAAGAAAAGGCCGTCGGGCTTGCCCCAATCCGAGGCGATTTTGGCTAAATAGGCCGTGGGGGCCCCGCCTACCGAAATCGTTAAACCGGTTAGCGCCTTCACTTGAGCTTTGAGGTTTTGAGCCGTCTGCAGGTAGGGGCCAAAAAGCCGTTGGGTTCCTGTCATGTCCAAGTAAGCCTCATCGATCGAGGCGCGGTACAAGTTGGGGGTAAAGTTGGCCAAGATTTCAAAAACCTGCCGTGAAACTTCACTGTAGCGATCAAAGCGGGGGCGGACATACACAGCTTGGGGACAGAGTTGGTACGCTGTCGCAATGGGCATGGCCGAGCGCACGCCAAAGGTGCGGGCTTCGTAGGAACAGGTTGCAACCACGCCCCGACCCCCGGGCATTGCCCCGACGATTACGGGTTTGCCTTTCCATTCGGGATGATCGTTTTGTTCCACCGACGCAAAAAACGCGTCCATGTCTACGTGAAAAATCTCGGAAGGAAGGGACGAGCTCGTCATGAACTCAAAACCAGCGTGTCGTGAACGGTGAGTTCCGATTCCACGTGAAGAGGAGCCCCTTCGACGTGAACTTTCCTGGGAGCAGGTTGATACCGTGCGCTAAGATGGACTGTCACAACAACATCCTGGGCCAAGGTGAGACGCAAATCAAGATCTGCCGGAGGGTTACGACCAATAAAGATTTGTACCACCTTTCCGCCTTGTTCCAAGCTAAACGGAAAGTTGCAGTCATACACCACAAGCGGGTGAGCACTTGTGAGTGTCACGGCCAGCTGGCGGGGGCCGCCGTTTTCTAGGTGGAGGTGCCAGACTTTACGGTTCAGAAAGCGTTGACTCGTAATGGTAGTCTTCCACAAAGCATCGTTAAACGGCAATTGGTAATGAGCCGTCTGCGCCTGGGGAGGCAACGCCAAAACCTGACCGTTCCACCAAAAAGTAGATCTGCCCCACGAGACAGGCGAGGAAAGCGTCAAGCTGTCGGTTTGATGCGAGATGTTTAACTGTTCCTGGACGGTTAAGGGGATCTTTTGGTGATGAAAGGGGTTAGCTCGCAACACCACGGAGATTAAAATCAGCGAGGCAGCGGCAGTGGCTAAGAATAACAGGCGGACACGGAGTTTTTCATTGCGGTTTTGCCGTTGGTGACTTAAATAATGCAGGGCGTGAGCCATTTGCAGAAAGGGAAACAGCACCAGGGCGACGACAAGGTTGCCTAGGGCTGGCGTTACCAGGATCCAACGTTGCAAGATAGGGTCGGGTGCGAGGGCAAAGGTTTCGACGAGGGCTTTCACGAACCACAGGGGTGCTAGGGCAAAAAAGACGGCTTTTAGTCCTTTTTTAGGGGTGAGGTGAAAAAGAACGGCAAAGAAAAAAGCCCACAGGAAATAAAAAGAAAACGAAAGCTCAACTGCAGCTGCGGCTAAAGTTTCCAAGGCCAGGACAAAGAGAGTGCTGTAGCTATAGAATTTTGACCAACGCGAGAGCGGGTTCCTCCGGACTTGAAAAAAACTCAAAAAGTAAAGCGACAGAGTTAAGATGATTTTGAGCGACAAAGTTAAGAAAGGTTCGTAGCGCCAAAAGGACGAGAACCCTTTTTGTTGAAAAAGCGCATCGAGGATACCTGTAGAAAAGGTCAAAAGAAGAAACAGGAAAAAAAAGGTCACCGGAATTTGCCAAACTGCTTTTAGCCACGAAACAGTATCCACCCCGCGTAGCCTGTGCCGTGCTAAAAAAAGAAGGGTGATAAGGCCCCCTATGACAAGCAGGAGCGTCAGATACCATTCTTGCGTCAAAAAAAAGGTTTTGCCAAACCCATCAAAAATGATGTAGCTATGGTCCGAGGTGGGTGGGTAACCTGCCGGGAAGTGGTTCATAAACGAGTTGAGGGCTAAGGTGATCAAAGGAACTGTCCCCGTACCTGGGGTGGGTGAGCCGATTGAACGGATGAGCATTGTCGGAAAGCCGCGTTCAAACCAGGGCTCGGCTAACGTTCGTTTCTCGGGGATGTCAAAGCGAAAAATCTGCGGTTGGTTGCCGGCGATATGAACATGAAAGCCCGCGCTTCGCAGGGTTTCAAGCCAGGCCTGGGTCAGCCACAGGGGAGCGATCGAGGCTCCCGAAACCAAAGAAAGCTCAAGCTGTGTACTCTCGGAATCAATATCCAAAATTACCACCGACGTGGGTTCCCAGGGGAAAAAGGTATTGAGAAATTGGGTGGAGCTCAGAGGATACCCGGGACCTTGGGCCCTTTCGGCCCCGGCAAAGAAAAGGGTCACGGGAAAAACCGGGGGGTGGTTCTTCCAGGCCCCAGCCGCCGCTAACCCCGCCTGCAGACTGACCAGCGCATCCCTTTGTGGGGCAGAATCAACCGGGATGACAATGACCAGCCGGGCCGCCAAGCGACCAGGAAAATTGACGACGAGACTATGGGCAAAAGAATGCGCACCGGGGAGGTTGTCGTACGAAAGGGTTTCGTAGGTAAGACCCTCGGTCCTGAGGGTGTGGGCGATCCAGTTCAGACGCATTAGCTCGGCCTGAGTTCCTTCGGCACAAGGGGATTCTTGACCAAAGAGGCGAAAAGCCCAGAAAAAAAGCGCCAAGACCGAAAGGACAAAGCTTTTCATCGATTCAAGATAGGATATCTTTGACACTGGCGCAAGTTCGTGTATACTAATTGAAACGTCATGAAAGACATTCTTCCGTCTATTCAGAACCGCTTCAGTGCAAAGAGTTTTCTCGACAAAGAAATTGAAGACGATATCTTAGATCGGATTTTAGAGGCAGGCCGTCTCGCTCCTTCGGCAAAGAACCGTCAGCCCTGGAGGTTTGTTGTTGTCAGGGAACACCAGCACCGTCAAAAAATAGCCCACGCGGCCTACAATGAACCCTGGCTGATTCAGGCTCCGGTTCATGTAGCGGTTTGCAGTACGAACATTGACTACAAAACTCCCAACGGTCAGCTAGCCTATCCGATTGACTTAAGCTTTGCGGCGTCCTTTATGGTTTTGCAGGCTGTGCACGAAGGCTTGGCCTGCAGTATCAATACGACCTTTGATGAGACCGAAGTTCGAGAATTACTTACCGTTCCTTACGGAATGCGGATAGTTCTCCTGTTGATTTTAGGCTATTCTGACGATAAACCTAAAGAGCGCGACCGCCTGCCGAAAGGACGGATCGTGAGTTATGAACACTGGTAGGAGAGTTCTTGGTGTCTACCGAACGTCGAAAGAAAATCCTCGAACTCCCCATCAAAATCATCTTTAACGAAGAAGGCATCAACTTTTTCATTAAGAGCAACAAGAAGCTCGTCAAGTTCAAACTAGCAGATGAGATTGAACAATACGGAATTTTTTTTGACTCTTTTTCTCCGGCCTCTGTCCAAAAGATGCTGTTGATCAATTACATTGCATCCATAGAGATCAGCCGTCCCGAATTTGTTTCAAAACGGCAAGAGGTGATGGACTTGTCCAAGCTGATTACCTACGGAACGTTGTACCGTCGGTTTGATGCCATGGTTTTTACCAAAGTCTTAGAATCCGAAGTTATTAAAAAATGGAATCGGGCTAATCCTAGCGGGATTATCGATCGAAAAACTGCCATCAGTGAGACCTACCTCAATCAGACACTCGAGAAGAACAAAGTGGTGATGCAGAGTCTCAAGCAAGAAATTTTGCGAAGCCTGGTGACGCAAGTCATGCAAAATGACACTCTGCTCCCTGAAGAAAAGAATATTCAACTGTTTTTAGCCGAAAAGTTTCTGAACAACCTTCGACCGTTGATCTGGTTTGTTTTGACCAACTTTAAGGACTCTGATGAACTTTTGCCCCTGCTCAACGATATCGAAGTCATTTTGCAGGAATTTATGGTCAAGGCGAAAATCGCCGAGTATTTGTCCCTGATGACCATGGAGCTGGCGATTATGGCCGAAAACTCTAACATGCAAAATTTTGCCAAAACGCGTTACAAGGGAACCTTGGATCCCATGACGGTCATGTACGACCCTGAAATGCGCAAGATGATTGTCGAAGAGATGAAGGCGCGAGACCAGAATGTTTTTCTTTCGTGGAAGGTAGGCTCGGACAATGCCAAAGCCATTACCGCCCGTGAACGTCTCCAGGTCAAGATCTACAACAAAGAAGCGGGCTACTTAGACCTCAAAAAAAGTATTGATGACACCAAGGGTGTGAAACTCAAACAACGTTCGCTCATGGAATTTTACAAAGAAGGCCCCGACGAAAACGCCGGAAGTACCGAGCTGGGCCTTTACTATCTTTCGTACCTGTCCGAAGAATGCCAGAAGGTTGGGGTACATTTTGAATCGTTAGTTAACCAGATTCGCGAAAGCAACCTGACAGTTATTACTCTTAACCTTCTGATTTGAGGTGCTTTATTCCTCGGACTAGAGGCCGCCCCTTACGAGCACAGCTTCGTAAGGAGTTTATTTAAGCGAGTTTGTCCGTCAAACCGAAAACTTCAAGACTATTCAGCCAGATTTGTTCGGCCACGTATTCGGGGTCTTCGTCGCGCAGATCGGCAATATGATACAGCGTAGACGGCAGGTACGAAGGCTTATTTCGCTTACCTCGGTGTTCGCTGGGGATCATGAAGGGGCTTTCTGTTTCGATCAGCATGCGGTCAAGGGGCATGCCGGCCGCAGTTTCTTGAATTTGACGGGCGTTGCGGTAGGTAACGTTACCGGCAAACGAGATCCAAACGTTCAAATCCAGTACCTTTTGTGCAAAAGAAACGTCTTCGGAATAGCAGTGAAGAATGGCACCACGCGGCGGAATTTTATCTTTTAAAATCGACAACAGATCATCGCCTGCGCCACGGTTGTGAATCACGACCGGGAGGTTTAAGCGGGCCGCAAGATCAAGCTGACGTAAGAATAAATCAATTTGCGATTTTTTGTCGCCATACTTTTTCTCGTAGTCTAAACCGGTTTCACCGAGGGCAATTACGCGTTCGAGACTGCTTCCCTGAACAATTTTTTGTTCCCAATCGCGACCGGGATGCAAGACTTCGGATGGCGACACACCAATGGCGAAAAAGACATTAGACGCGGTCTTGAGGTTTTCATGGACGGTGAAAAAATCCTGAATATTGTTTGTTATGCTTAGAATGCCCAGCACATTTTCGCGTTTAGCTTCTTGCGCTAAAAGCAGTTGCTCAATGTGGTCATCGTGAATCAGACTAAGATGCGAATGTGTGTCGAAAAGTTTCATAAGGTCTCCGTGAAAACGATTCGGACCTGAGTGCATTCACCACATGAGGCGAGTTAAGCATGTCCGGGGATAAACAGTAACAGCAATTTTAAGTTACAACACAACGGCGCCTTGGTCAACCTTGATTATTCAACCTTTAATTGACAAAGGCTGGGTTTAAGTGTAGCCTCAAAATAACCGAACTTTTATCCAGAAGCAGGAGGGTGGATTTTGTCCCCCGTCGAGAATTATAAGAATTGGGAAAAAAACGTTGCTCACCAAACTCGCAAAGGGTTAGGATCGGCCGGTAAAAAGCTCGGGGAAGCCTGGGCGAAGTTTTGGCGCTTTGGACGTCAAAACTTTACCATCATGCTGATCCCGCACTCCGAACGAAAAATCATCAACTTTAAAATCTCTGTCTTTGCCTTAGCATTTTTAGGTTTGCTGACCACCGTGGTTTTTGTGTTTTTTGTCTGGTACATCACCAGCTTTACCAGCGTGAACCGATTGTTGGCTCAAAAAAGCGATCGCCTTGATACGGCACAGGCGAACCTTGATACGATGCGCGAAGAGGTTGGACAGCTCCACCGGGTCGCCGGTCAGTTTGAAGACACTCTGGATTCAACCTTAAAGACTGTGGGGGTGGCCCCCGCCAAGGTACAGGCTGACAACCAGATGCATGGCGATCTAGCCTCGCTGCTGAATTTTCAGCAGGTTGACGGTGGTGCAGTTCCAGAGGTGGGCGAGCTGAAGAACTTGCACAACTTTATGGCGGCGACCACCGAACCGTTGCGAGAACTTAATAATGCCCTGTCGACCGAAAAATCGCTTTTGGTGGATATTCCGAGTTTGTGGCCTTTGAAGGGCGTCCGGGGCTGGATCACCAACCCCTTCGGTCCAGCCATTCACCCCTTTACCGGTCAATGGTACCTGCATAAGGGCATTGACATTGCCCAACGCCTTGGAACACCTGTGGTGGCTACAGCAAATGGTAAGGTGGCGCAGATCGGCTATGAGCCCTTCGATTATGGTAACTACATCATCCTTAAGCACAACTATGGCTTTTCTACCCGGTACGCACACTTGTCTCGTATTTACGTGACGAAAGGGCAGGATGTGTCTCGTGGCCAAGTAATTGGTGCTATTGGTTCTACCGGACTGTCGACTGGTCCGCACCTGCACTATGAGGTCATGATTGGAACGCAAGTTGTCGACCCCACAAAGTATCTGACGATTTCTAGCCAGTCGTTTGACGAGAAAGGACCTTAAGTGCCCGCTCCCCTTGATTCTGCGTTTATCAACACTATAATTGGCGAAGGTTCTTCGGCCCGTGGCGAGTTTGTTGTCAAGGGCTTTTTTAGAATCGACGGTGATTTCTCAGGCTCTATCAAAACCTCCGGCCGTATCTTGGTGGGTGTCACGGGACGGGCAAAGGGCGAGCTTCATGGCCGCGATGTTGTGGTCGGTGGGGTCTTTAGGGGAGATATCTACGCAGACGAACACGTTGTCCTCTTGGCGTCAGCTGTGGTGTTGGGTAACGTCTATTCACCGCGGCTTGAAGTTGAGCGGGGGAGTATTTTGGACGGATATGCTTGCATTACGCCGCGTATTCGCGAAGAAGGCCCCCATGCCGTACACTTGCAGTCCTCTTATGTGTTAAAGATCGACACTTCAGCCAAAGTTGCCTCCCCCTTAGCCCAATGGGAGCAATAATCTGTGGACCGAATAGAGGCCCAGGTTGCGTTTCAGCCGTTTTTACCGACCAGGCCTGAAGACAGAAAGGCTAAGAAGGCAGTCAATGCCAAACGGTCTAGCTTTGTCTCTGCCCTGACAAAAGCGCAAGAATCTGATGTGCCAGAAATCACCGCTAGTGAAAGTCTCAATGTGACCGATACCGATGTTGAGCAACTGTTGGATGAGGTGCAAGAAGCGGGACGCCATTTGGCGGCTTATCCCGGGCCTGAAAATGTTCAAGCCTACAAAGAAAGGGTACGGCGCTTTGTTAAGCTGGTCTTGGATCGGTCGGTCACTTTGACCGAAGTCGAAGGCCGTCTGCGAAAAGACATGAAAAAGCCTAAGTATCTTTTACTTCAGGTGATTGACGAAAAGCTTGAAAAATTAGGTGCCTACATCCTGACCGAACAGCGCGATAAGCTAGAAATTTTGCGTCGTGTCGATGAGCTTCACGGCTTGTTGATCGACCTGCGTCATTAGCACTTGCAGGCCGTCGGTTTGCCTCTTATACTTCACAGAAGGAGGCTTTCCCCTCATGAAAAAGCTTTTGGTACTTCTCATCAGTTTGTTCTTTGGCTCCGGAGTGCTGGCTACAGTCAGTGCCCAGGCTGTTCAGTCTCCGTTTTTTGCCAAGACTGTCTTTATTCAGAAAATCACCAGTACACCGGATGGATATGTTGTCGTTTACCTGGACGACCGGCTGAATCCCCATACGATTTATGTGCCCATTCAGTGGTTCTACAAATCGACGGGAGCCACTTCGGACGGTTTCGCTAAGGCTGAGATACTTTATGGTAATGGCCCCCAGTACCCCTATATGCAAATTTTTTGGAAAGATGGCAAGTTTCACCATTTGCGCATTTTCGCGGAACAAAATCTTTCTAGCCCCAGTTGGGGAATTTTGAGTGACACCGCCGATACCTCAGGTCTTTTCCACCCGAATAAGGAAATTGACTTTAAGTTTGAACACTGAGCCGTGGAACCTCCAGCAGATCTCGTTGCCTTTCTCAGGCAACACAGCAGTTTTATTATAGTCGGGCATCAGGACCCTGATGCTGACTGCATTGGTTCTCAGCTCGCCCTAGGTTCGGCTTTAAAGCGCCTAGGGTACGAGGTTTTTCAAGGCAATCAAGGTCCGTTCAAAAGGTTGGAGATTAACCGCTACCAACCGCTTTTTTCTGAAAAGATTGACCCGTTTTTTAAAACGAAAAACCCCGCTGTCATCGTTCTTGACTGTTCAACTCCCGACAGGTTAGGGACTCTTCAAGCCGAATTGGGTTCTCTGCCTATCGCTGTGGTCGATCACCATGCAGTCGGGCAGCCTTTCGGTGATGTTCGGTGGGTGGTTCCTAAAGCGCCAAGTACGACGTTTTTGGTTGAAAGGATTATTCACACGTTATTGGGTGCGCCAACCGAAGAGGAGGCGTATTGGCTTCTGTTGGGTTTATGCACCGACACAGGGTTTTTCAGACATCTTGAAGTCGGCTCAAGCCCTGCCTTCCACACAGCAGCGCGTCTGACAGATGCCGGAGCTTCACCGAAAGCGGTATTCCAGCACCTTAATGGGGGACGGCTTTTGGCCAACCAAAAATTGATGGGGCTAGTCCTTAGTCGTGTTGAAAGTTTTTGGGATAACCGAGTTCTCTTTTCTTGGGAAGAAGAGGGTGATAGAGCCGTTTTAGGGGCTGAAAATCGCGAATCAGACATGATTTACCAAGTTTTGCAGTCCGTTAGCGGTAATATTGTAGTCGTTTTGTTACGCCAAGAAGGCCCTGACAAAGTGACAGGTGGTTTGCGTTCCAAGGACGTTGTCGATGTCGCCTCGTTAGCGGCTGGCTTTGGCGGTGGAGGCCATATCCGCGCATCGGGCTTTTCTTGTCCAGGACGATGGCAAGACGTTAAGAAGAAAATTCTTGAGGCCTTGAACGCCTACTTTGAGCCCCAAGTTTAGGGGCCGTAGTGTTACCGTAATCGAAGGTTGTCCGTAACCAAACGTAACAGGGATCGAGCCCGGCATTTGTGTTGGTCGCTACTGGAGCGTTTAAACCTCCGACGGCACTATTTGGCACCCTTCTTGCTTCGATAATGGGCGGAGGTTCTATGGAACACGATCCGCTCACTGAAATGATTCTCGGGTACAAGGCTGGTACGGTTTCAAAAGCTGAGGCGATTTTAGGGACTACCCACGAAGTCTTTCGCTATTTAAAACGATTTAATCCTTGCCGGGATGAAGAGAACCAGGATTTTGTTGCTTCGGCTTACACGATGATTCCCCATTCCATTGAAAGGTTTAACTATCGTGGAAAACCGTTTCAATATTATCTCTACCGTGTCGTGAAGTTCCGCTTGATCGATTACCGGAGGCACCTCAGCGACGACGAGCGAAAGAACCGGTTTTTGACCTTTCTCTACAGTGATTCTGCGGTTAACTACGACTCGCCTGAAACTCAGCTAGAAAATCAAACTTCGGATGCGGCCTTGTGGAATTACCTGGCTACCAAACCTAAAATTTCGAAGGCTATGCGGAAGCGACTCCTGGTCGCACTACTTCACTGTGCAAACTACGCAAGCGTTTCGAGTTTCGAAGAGTTTTGTCGTCAGTTGAACTTTGACCCGAAGGAATTAGAGGCCTACCGACTGAAACTTAAAGAACTCGAGGGGACAAACCTGGATAATTATGAAAACCGTCTTGCGAAGTACACAGGGGATTTGATTGCAAGTTGGAACTTAGAGGGGGAAATGCGCTTAGCCATGTCCCCAGAACAATTTGCCGAGTGTAAAGCAAACTACCTCGCTTTAAGAAAAACCTTAAAAAGTGACCTGAGCAATCTACAAGGCACACGTATGAGCATAACTCACGAACAGGTTGCCCAAGTGACGGGAATTCCTAAAGGGACGATTGATTCGGGAATGCACTATTTGAAACGTAACCTGGCCGTCGTCTATAATGCCGCTCATGGACATACTTCTCGCGACAAACAATGCGCACAAGAAAAAAGAGTTGACTCAGTTGTGGCCGAAGCACCACCTGTTGCTCCCCGCCGACGTCGGGCTCGCCGGCTGGGATCATGACGAAACCGAAGACACGTTTAGGGGTAATGCGTTCGGCAAAGCGTGGTCGCTGTTTGTAGCGACACACGGGCGTTACCCCGTGTTGGCTGATGATTCTGGTATTTGTGTTGAGGCTCTGCACGGAGCTCCCGGTGTTCGCTCGGCCCGCTTTGGGACGGAAGAGGCGGGACGGCCACTGACCGATACAGAGAAGAACTCTCTTTTGTTAAAAAAGTTAGAAGGTTGTACCGATCGTAAAGCCCGCTTTGTTTGCGCCTTGGTGCTGGTATTGTCAACAGATCGACATTTTCTTGTTCAAGAAACTTGGGAAGGCGAAGTTGCCTACCAACCGAGTGGCGAGAACGGGTTTGGTTATGACCCTATTTTTTTTCTGCCCGACTTGGGAAAAATCTCGGCTGAACTGCCGCCCGAAGTTAAGAACCAACTATCGCATCGGGCCCGAGCAACACGACGGCTGGGCGTTTTGCTAGACGACTTGACCCTTCATCCGTAATTTTAGCATAGGCCCGAGAGCCAAGGAGTAAACATGCCTCAAGTTAGACCTCGTTCTGAAGTTCCTGCGGGTGACCGTTGGAACCTATCAATTCTGTACGCTGATGATGCAGCCTGGGAATCAGATTTTGTAAAACTTAAAGAGCTTGTGAAGGGCATTCCCGCCTGGGAGGGGCAGATTACCTCCCCGCAAGCCTTGAAACAGGCCGTGGATTATTCGCATCAGTGGGAACGGTTGGCCGAAAAACTAGGTGAGTATGCGCACTTGAAAGTCACAGAGGACGTGGTTGATACCGCGGCGAACGAGCGAATGGGGCGGTTTTACGCTGTTGTGACTGAAGCAAATGCCGCTTCGAGCTACTTGGTTCCCGAAATCTTGGCGATTGCCGATGACCAATGGAATGCGTGGATTCAAGAAGAGTATTTGGCTGAAGACCGCCTTTCACTTGCAAAGCTTAGACGATTTAAAGCGCATGTTTTGGGGGAAGAAGCTGAACGTGTACTTGCCCTTGGTGGCGAGGTTCGCGGTTCAGCATCAAAGACCTTTTCGCAATTGACCAATGCTGATATGAATTTTGGGAACCTGACTGTTGATGGTCAAGAGTTACCGCTATCGCAGTCTAGTTACTCGGTATTTTTGCAAAACCCTGACCGCCAAGTCAGGCAGGCGGCCTATAAACAGTTTTATGCGGAGTTTGCCGCCCATGCCAATACCTTGGCCAGTCTTTTTGCGGCCAGTGTCCAGCAAGACGTTTGGATGTCTCGAGCCCGTGGTTACGCCTCAAGCCGCTCGCAGGCTTTGTATGCGGACGATGTTCCTGAATCCGTTTACGATAATTTGATCCAAACTGTCCGTGCGTCGTTGCCTCTTTTACATCGGTACTATGAAATTCGTCGCCGAGCGTTGGGGGTTGAACGTTTGCACCATAGTGATGCTTATGCCCCCATGGTTCCCGAAGCGCGGCGCGTGACTTGTTATGAAGAAGCCGTTAAGCTGGTAGAAAAGGCCGTTGCTCCCTTGGGGAGTGAATACCAGGCGATTTTGAAGCAAGGTCTGACCGGTGGATGGGTCGATAAGTACGAAAATAAAGGCAAACGGTCAGGAGCGTTTTCTGCAGGGTGTTATGATTCCGTACCCTACATTTTACTTAACTATAAAGAAGAAGATTTGCGGGATGTGTTTACCTTAGCGCACGAAGCGGGGCACTCCCTACATTCTTGGTTTTCAAAAAAGCATAACCCGTACCAGCATTACGGCTATACCATCTTTGAAGCCGAGGTCGCTTCTACCTTCAACGAACAGTTGTTGGCGAAGGTGTTTTTAGATCAAGCGACAGAGCAAAAGGAAAACGCCGCTGTACTTGGAAAGTTGATCGAAGATACCGTTGCAACTTTGTTCCGCCAAACGATGTTTGCAGAATTTGAACACCTTGTGCATAAACATGCGGAGGAGGGTGGAGCGCTAACCTTGGACTACTTCCGTTCAACCTATCGGGGGTTACTCGATGCCTATTTTGGGGCGGCTGTTGAACTCCCCGAAGAGGCCTCTTTAGAAGGTTTGCGAATCCCCCATTTTTACAATGCCTTTTATGTTTACAAGTATGCGACAGGCTTATCGGCGGCCATCGCACTTTCGGATCGTGTTCTGAAAGGCGGTGACAAAGAGCGAGAGCAGTATTTAGGCTTTTTAAAGTCAGGTGGCTCACGTTTCCCTTTGGAATCTTTGAAAGAAGCGGGGGTCGATATGTCACGGCCTGAGCCGATCCAACGTGCGATGGAAGTCTTTGGGCGACGGCTAGATGAACTCGAAAAGCTATTGTTTTCTTAAGCCATGAAATCTTGACAAGTCGGGGGGAATTCTGGTTAAATGACCCCCGCACGCTGCGGCGGTGGTGAAATGGTAGACACGCAAGCTTGAGGTGCTTGTGGACATTAGTCCGTGGAGGTTCAAGTCCTCTTCGCCGCATCCTCAATAAGGCCCCCAAAAGGGGCCTTAATTCTTTTAAAATCAACAATTTGCATAACATTTCAGTGCACCTGGTATAGGTGGCACGAAATCAGTCTAAAGGCAACACAAGCTCAAAGTAAGCAGAAAGTGAGCAATTGCCTGAAGGTGTACTGGAATGCGTTACCGCGAACCCTTTTCACTTTACCGGAGGGTGAACCCCTCAGGGAACATCGTTTACTATTACCAAACTTACAGTCCCGATGGTCGAAGAACGACGGCAAAATCGACTGGACTGACAAATCGAGCCGCAGCACGAAGTTTTTGCCTGAAGCTGTGGAAAGAAAACCAACTAATTCAGAAAGTCGATCCTCTGAAGATTCCGACCTTCCAAACCTTCGCCCAGAACTTCTGGATCATCGGCAAGTCCGAATACCTGAAGTACCGGGAACAGCGGGGATTCCCCATGAGCCGGAGCTATGCCTTCAATCAAGATAAACAGCTTCAAAAGTACCTGATTCCCGCCTGGGGTAAGAAGCTCTTGGATCAGATCACAGCGCCTCAGATTGAAACGTGGTTTTTGGGCCTCAAGGATGATGGGTTGTCCCATCAAACCTGCAACCACCTGTTGTCGAACCTCAGAACCATCCTTGGGGAAGCCCAAAGGAGAGGAATAGTCTTGGCTAACCCTGCCGAGGCTATCAAACCCCTGTCTAAGGCCGCTAAGACCCGAGGAATCTTAGCCGTCGAGGAAGTCAAGAAACTTCTTTCACCCTCAACATGGTCCCTGTATTGGTCCGACTGGTCTCTTTACATAGCCAATCTGCTTTCAGCGTCCACCGGGATGAGAATGGGTGAGGTTCAAGCCCTCCGCTGGTGTGACTTCCAGCCGAGTGAGAACCCTGACCGAATTGTCGTGACACACTCCTGGGATCGTAAATATGGCCTTAAAGGAACCAAGACGAACAAAGACCGGATTATTCCCCTGACCCCTGAGCTGTGCCGCTTAATCATGCGAGGATGCCCTGAGCTTGGGGCTGAGAGCTTTGTGACCCCGAACCCTACAGGCGAGAAACCGATCTATGAGCGCTGCCTTACCGACAGCCTGTATGAGGCCCTAGAGAAGGTTGGAGTCAGTGAAGCCGAGAGAAAGGAACGCAATATCACGTTTCATAGTTGGCGGCACTTCTTTAACACCTTCCTAAGACGGCAAGGGATTCAAGATTCCAAGGTTCAGATGGTGACCGGGCATTCCTCAGTGGAGATGACGGATCATTACACCCATTTTGACCTATCGGACCTCAAAGAGATTCAGGATGCTCAATTGGACTTGTTGGTCCCTGACAGTCAACAAGAAATCAACGAACAGAAGCAAATGAAGCATGAGCTTCAAAAACCCGTGTTTAAACTGCCTATAAAGCGATTGTAGTGCACTTTGGAGGGGAAGATGGAGGATTGCTCGGGAAGGGCACCTCCGATGAGCAGGAAGCGATGAAGACGAAATTGAACCAGTGAAGAGGCTGGGGGTAAAGCCCCCGGCCAGTTTCTTGGAAAAAAACTCAGTTAGAAGCATAGCCACAAGTGATAGAGCGGATCTTTGAAAACTTGGACGTACGCTACCCCGGAACGCCACCAAAAGAACTTTCCAGAAGTCTAACGCCATTGACGTACCATACAGCGAAGACAAGACTGTAGGGTAGGCGGCCAGAAAATGAAAACAGATTTTAAAGCTGGAGACAACGTAAGGCTCAAAGGCCATACGAAAGTCATGACTATTGAAAGTATCGTCGATCTTGATGCCAAGGACCTGTCGGGCTTCAAGAAGGTCATGGCCAATAACCAACGTGCCTTGGGAATGGAAACAGGCGACGTGATTTGCACCTGGTTCGACTTTGACAAAGTCGAATGGGTCAAACAGGTGTTTCATCCTGGAGAAATCGAAATGTCACCAACCGCTTAATTCAGAAATATTAGGCCGTTTTTCATAAGAACTTCATTTTGAAGTTCTACCTTGAAGCTAAGGGGGATTGTATGAACATTTCTAGTTTTCAGAGTTCAACCATGGCAACAACTCAGGCCCTGCACAAGCCAACGGTTTCGGCGAGTGAAGAACAGTTGGAGAGTCCGGCAGAACGCATGCGTGAAGCAACAAAATCTACACCTGTTGCTCAGCCAAATCAAGCGGTAGGGCAAGGTCAAAAAGTCAACGTATTAGCCTAGATGGCGCGGGGCTTCCTCAACGAAGCCTCGTTTGATCAAGTGTTTTCCAAATGGCTGCCAACCTTAGGTACCGAAGAGACTGAGGACAGGCGAAACGCTGGATTTCTCAGGTCAGACTCAAAAAGTGATTCTACCCGACGATCTGATCATTAGCCGAGCAACACCCGCATTGGTGGTTGTTGCTTCTAGCGGCATTTATAGCCTCAATCCCTTCTTTGACCACAAAGTACACTAAAGCCAAGGCGGCTACAGAATCGATCCACCTCCAACCAAGAAGCCAGGTGGCCAATAAACCCAAAAGGACGATCCAAGACATATAGGCACAAACCATACTGCAAAATCCATCAGCTTCAAGTGCTTTACTTCCAATTGTCTTTCCAATCCGGCGTTTCAATAGGCTAAAAATCGGCATGAGTATACTGGAGATGACTATCACTGTGAGGCCAAGTTGCGTGAACTTGGTCGATTCCCCGAAAATCAAAGCCGTGGATGCCGCGCCTAGAATGTACAAGGCTAGAACCAATAATCCCATGCCTACAATCCAAGCTGAGATTTTTTCTGCCCTCTGGATGGTCTGCTGAGATTTTCCGTTTCTTTCGACAAGTAATCGCCATAATAGGGTGACTCCCGCAATAATTTCTATTACGCTGTCAATCCCGAAGGATTCCAATGCTACTGACGAAGCCATAATGCCCGCAATAAGTGTGCCCAAGGCTTCCATAATCATCCAAACTATCGAAGTAACTTCGATTTTGATTCCCTGATTCACCTTGGCAAGGTGTAAGTTTGAACTCACTTAGAATACCCTTTATTGTATTGACACCAGAAACTGAAGGTTCTGCCCCGAGCTTGTGAACTTCGTTTGAATGATATTAGCATGTCCTCTGCCAATACTTTACAAAGTAGCTCTGCAACTTGTCTACCTTGCGGCAAATAAAAATTTTAAAAGTAAAAACCAGTAAACATCCTCATGGGATAGAAACAATGCAAGAGGCTATCCCAGGAGGAAAATCATGCAAAAACTGCTAACCGTGCAAGAGTTTCACGAGCTGGCAAGGATCGCCGTATCGACGATTTACCATTTGGCTGCGGAACACAAGATTCCCCACGTTAGGATCGGGGCAAGATTGTTATTCAACCAAGCCGACATCGAGGAGTGGCTGAGGCTCAACAGTGTCCAGGTCACCGGACCAAGCCGCGCATCCAAACCAAAGAAGGAAGACAATCATGGCAACTAAGTCAAAGATTGCAAATACCCTCGCTGTTCATGGACAATCTGAGGGTGAAATCATCAATGTGTTTGAAAGCATCAAAGAAGAGGCCGTTGTGATGATGAGGGGTTCACAATTTAGAAATCAACAGGCCCCCATTTACACCGAGATGCATTATGCCCGACTCAGCGTCGACAAGATCGGGTTAAGCTGTCCACGTGAATACCTAAACCTTACCGAAGCCGATAAGCATAAGGCTGATCCCTTCGTCAATTTCATCGTCAGCGGCGGTCATTATCGAATCATGGTGTCAACAACGGTTTAGAAGTTCCGCTTTTCACCGGCGGCCAGGTTCCGCTTTTATTTGATTATTCCGGGTCAACGACCCCTATTTTCAATCGGTCTTTCATTCTGTAAGAATCTCCTTTTAGGCTCAGGATATGCGC
>DAIDHT010000023.1:0-65425 GCA_027451945.1 Spirochaetales bacterium | reverse complement strand
TTCGCTAGTAAGGTAATCATGATATCTTCCGACAATGGAACCAGAGTCATGGGAGGTGACAACCCTTGAAACGGTTCCTAAGTTTGGTCGTATTTTGCCTTTCGGCCTTCGGGGCCTTTGCGGCAGGAACCCAGACCCTTCGGTTTTCTTTACGATATTACGATAAAACAGTCTACTCAACCAACCCCGATTTGCCCATCACCCTGCAGGTAAATCTGCGGAACGTCGGAGACTCGCCGGTTTGGTTTAGCCTGCCTAACCAGCCGGTCTTTCAGTTGGCGTTTCATGTGATGTCTGCGGGACGGACGGGTTTGTATCTGCCGAATTCTGAAAAATATAATGAAAGCCGCTTTAGCAATCAGCCGGTGTTCTTTCGTAACATCACGATTCAACCCGGTGAGGAGTTTTCGTACCTGGTCAACCTGCGGGATTTCGTGACCATTCCCCATAGTGGTATCTACACCATTCAGGGGGAGTTCCACCCCAACCTACTTCCGGAATATCAGGGCGGCCTCAGCGATTCGAACTCCAATGGCTCCGACCCGGGCTCACCTTCGGACGTGGTGCTGACGTCAAATATCTTGACGCTGGTTGTTAGGCCCTCCCTCCCCGATTCGGGGATCTTGGCGTATCAAGAGAATATTGACCGGGGTACCCAAGAAATTCTGCGAAAGGAACATTTAAGCCCCGACGACGTTGTGCGTTACCTGCTCGAAGCCCGCCAGGCCGACAAAGAAGCGCGGTTCTTTTTGTATTTGAGCCTCGAAGACCTCTACAAACGTTCGCCTTTATACCGCCGCACTTACCTTGCGGCGTCGGCGGAGGAACGCGAACGGATCTTGACCGCCTTTAGGCATGACCTGTGGAAGCGCGAGACGGCCCTGTCGAAAGTACCCAGTGCTTTTGAAATTCTTTCGACGTCGTACACCGAAACTGAGGCCACTGTCACAGCCCAGCTGAAGTTCGATGCCGGTGATTACTTAGAAATTCGTCAGTACACCTACGCGCTCCATAAACGCAACGGTTATTGGGAAATTTATGACTATCAGGTTCGCAATGTCGGAACCGAAAGGAAGGGACGTCTATGATCCTCATGATGGTCAAAAACGAAGGCAAGCTAGCCTCGGGTCTTGCGCGGGCCCTAGCCCCCTATGGGGTGAATGTGATTCATTACCGTCACCCTCTTAAAGCCCTGGATAACCTGACGGAAACCGACCCCCGCATCATTTTGTTTGATTGGGTAGACTTTCCGCGTCATTGGAAAATTCTTGTAAAGTACCTTCGCGAGGAATTTCCTAAAGACGAAAAAGTGGTCCTTTTATTTGGCGAAACTCATCCCCCGCTAGAAGAAGCCAACAAAGCCCTCTTTTTAGGGGTCAATGGGCTGTTACAGTATGACGGTTCACCCGCCAGCTTAGCCGATAAAATTCGCGAAGTGTTCTTGCGCTATGGCACTTTTGAAGAGGACCCTGGTTCAACGTCTTTGACCAAAGCAGGGGCTCTAATGAGTTTTGTCTTTCGGCACCCCCGCCGCAAGCAACTGGTAACAGGGGTCTTTTTACATCTCGAAGAAGACGCTGCGACCTTTAAGCCCGACTTTGGTCACGAGACCGCCGATCTTAACGCGGGAGATGAACTGATTGATGGCTCGTTGCGCCTCTTTGACGCCCTCATCGCGCTCAATGCCCGCGTGATCCGCAATACCGGCCAACTCCACCTTGCCCTTCAGCCGAGCAGGAGCGAAGATGCCCGTCTGCTTCGTGAAAAACTGCATAGCTTTGAACAGGAGCCGTTGTCATGAAACGCCCTATCCTTTTTACCCTCTTAGTGCTTTTAACCGCGTTGGTTGTCAGCGCGGAAAGCGTCGCGGTGAAACCTCATCAAACCCTGTGGTCCTTGTCCCGCCAGTACGGAGTAAGTGTCGCTCAACTCAAAGCATGGAACCACCTCAGTTCCAACGTCGTCTATGCGGGGCAACAGCTCAAAGTCAGCCAAGATTCTGCCTTAACCCAGCCAGTATCATTGAATGGCCCGGCAAACACCGACCTCACACCGTTCCGGTATACGGTGCACAGCGGCGATAGCCTTTTAGCCCTGTCGCAGCGCTGGGGGACCTCGTTGGGGGAACTGCGGCGGCTGAACGGTCTAAGCGAAGACACGCTGTGGGTTGGGGAACGCCTCTACATTCGTCGTCCTCAAGGAATCACCTTTTACACTGTTGAGCCCGGTGATACGCTGGGTCATATCTCGGTGCTTTTTAATATCAGCGAAGCCACTCTGACGGCGATCAACCAGCTGAGTTCTTCACAGGTCGTTCCCGGACAGGTCTTGCGTGTCTTTAAACCCGCCGAAGTTCCTTTAACCCATGTTGTTGCCCCGACTGACACCCTGCGCGGCATCGCGGCCTTGTACAACACCACCACGACTAACCTGCGAGCGCTCAATGGGTTGAATAACGACACCCTTCACGCCGGTGAAGTCCTGCGGCTCAAGAATTTTGCCAGTGCCTCGACCTTGGCGGTTTTTGATGACCCCACCTTAAAAGCCTCGACTCCGAGCTCGTCAAGAGGCACATACCGTGTTAAGTCTGGCGATACCCTTTATAAAATTGCCCGCACCCAAGGGGTGAGCGTTTCTGACCTCGAGACGTGGAACAACATCTCCGACCCCAGCCTTTTGTTTGTGGGGCAGGTCTTGGTGTTAGGCTCCAACAGTAATGCCGCAACGCCAGCAACAACCGCAACCACGGCGTCGGTCGCAGCGTCGGAGCTCAGTAACCTACCGCAGGCCCCTGGCCCCGTAGCGTTTCCTGGTACAGCCACGTCGGAAACAAGTCCGGTCACCACTTCGGACCAACCGCTGTTGGCCGAACCCACCGAAGCCTCCTTTGGTGCGACACCTCAAGATGTTCCTGCGCCCAATGCGCCCATTACGCCAGAAACCAGCCGTTTGGGTCACCAATATGTCGTGATGGACCCCAACATCCCCGTCTTTGAGTGGAATGGGGACTACTACTACTGGACACACCCGGGTGCCTTGTCGCAACCCAACCGTGGCTATTTTGAAGACGATTGGCCGTCCCCCCTCGACGCCTACCATAAGGCACGTCAGCTGTGGAAAAAGTTTGCGGCCATGGTCAATGAGGAGCCGCCGCTTTCAACAAAACTCAAGGGATGGTCAGTGGTCCTTGACCCTGGGCATGGCGGACTCGACCCCGGTACCATTGTTAGAACCCCCGGCCCGAACGGAACGAGCTTGTATATCACCGAAGCCCAGTATGTCTACGATATTGCCATGCGTATGTACGAGTTGCTTCGACGAAACGGCGCCCGGGTAGAGCTGACTCGGCTTGTCCCCAATCGGCTGATTCTTGATACCAACTCACCAGATTCAACCCTCATCAACGAAAAGAACTCGGTGTACAACTCTTTGGCCGATAACCTGAGTGATGACAACGCCGATTGGCCCCAAGGTTCGGTTTCCAGCTTAGAAAAGCGCGTCGAGATTGCGCGAACGTTCTTTCAGGGCACCCCTGAAAACAAGCGCATCTTTATAAGTCTGCATGCTGACAACAACCCCGGGGTGCCCGTAGGAACGGGGGTCTACACCTTTGAAAGCCGCTCGGGTGTAAAGGACCAGGCCTCGTTGTCCTTTGCCGATAAGCTTTTGCCGTACTTAGGAAAGGACAGTTACACCAGGGCTGAACCACTCATTGTGCTCAAGAATAACCCCGCAACCTACAAGATTCTGGTCGAGACGCATAACTTAGCCATCCCGGCCCAGGCCTGGCTGATGCGTTTTGGAAAAACCCGCGAGCAAGACGCTGAAAAAATGGTCAAGGGAATTCTCGAGGCAATCAAGAGCTAAAAAAATCTGCTTGACATTTTTTTTCGGTCTGGGTAGTATCATTTTCGTCGTCAAGACATTCCCCTGTAGCTCAGTCGGTAGAGCATCTGACTGTTAATCAGAGTGTCACTGGTTCGAGTCCAGTCGGGGGAGCTTAACACCCAGGAAAGTTTCCTGGGTTTTTTTTTATTTTTGATAATCATTGACAAATGCCAGGCTAGACATCATGATCTTCTACGAAATTATTTAAGCTCAAGTACGAGGGTTTGTTAATGAAGCTTTTCTTTCTAATTGCAATTAGTTTAATGTGGTTTGGTGCAACGGTAGCCTTTGCTGAGAAGGTTCCGTTAAAAGACACGATAGGTGCAGGTGTTAGTGCCCTAGACTATTCGAACGACCAGCAATCTAGCTATAACGGTTCTACTGCTGACCTTACCACGAACTATTCTTCTGTGGGAATTAACGCTTTCTTTGATATCACTCAATATTTCACCTTTGCCTTTGGCTTTCAATTTGGCAAGGGCAATGCTACTGAAACAGTTTCTTATCTTGGCTTCAACTCTTCACAATCCGCTACAAATGCTTTGCAAAACTTGGAAATTAGTGCAGAATTTAAATATCCTTTTCAAATTAATGAAATGTTTTCCTTTGCTCCTAAAGTGGGAATTTTATATGAACAATACATCGGAGGTACCTTAGGAGGCAATCCGCCTTCGACCTCAGATGCCAAACAGCAGGTTAGTCCAGTTTTCATCACTGTCGGTACTGATCTAGACTTCATAACGACACCTCAAATCGTCGTTCGCGTTCCTTTAGATTTAGGAATTGGATTAAACGCAAAATTGTCTGATAGCTATTATTCTCCCGGTACCTACACCTCTTCCAGTGTCGTTGCCTTCCGTGGCGGCTTAGAAGTCGGGTATGTTTTCTAATTTAAAGGCAACTAAAAACGTATAACTTTAACCACAAAACCTCAACTACCCAGAACGCTAATGGTATTGGATCGCAAAGGTACCCGTTGAGGAGGTAGTTGCTCCGGTAACAAGAATATAAACTGGCTCTGTCGCGGTGGCAGTGAAAGCTTGAGGCGTTGTGTACCCCGCCGTGGCGTTGCTAAAATAGGATGTTGCCGCATCACCGTGGAATGCTGATACTTTGACGCTCCCTGTATAGGTTTTATCTCCGTCGATGGCATCATTCCAGGTAATCGTATAGGTAGTTCCCGCAATGCCATTAAACTCAAACCAGCTTTCTGCTTTTGCGGCAGGCAAAATCCCAGAAGTCCAGGTCCCGGCGGTCAAACTTGAAACTCCAGCCAACGGTTGCACATCGAATGCGTAATTGCCGTTGGTCGATCCTGAATAAAAATTGACGGCAACGTAGATTGTCTCAGCTGATTGAGTTGCAAAGGTAAACGGATAATTCGACAGTGAGGAATTCCAAATCGTGTTCCCTATGGGAGTAGCTTTGTCAGAATGGTAAATGTTGACCGAGACAACGGTTGACATTGTTGATGTATTATATTCGTCGTCAATAAATAAATTATAAAGGGTGCCCGCCGTTGCTGAAAAGGTGTACCATTCAGTTGTTGTCGACCAAGAAAACGAGCCATTTTGCCAGGTATTAAGAGTCAGCGTTGAAAACGGTGTAGGCTGAACTTCAACTGCAAAAGTGCCTGCAGAAAAATACTCGGAGATTTCGATACAAATTGCTTCTGAAGCCTTTGCTATAAAGCTAGTTGAGCCTGAGGTTTCATTTTGTACATAAGTTGTACCATCGGGTCTAAAAATCGTTGCTTGAACAGTTCCCGTTTTCGTCCCATCACCTCCTGATGCCGAATTTAATTTAAAATCATATGAAGTACCCGCAACAACATTAAACGTATACCAAAGCGGAGTTAGTGAAATAGTATCATTTCTCCACGTGCCTGCTGTTAAAGCAGTTAAAGTATTTGGCTCAGCGAGAAGTGTAAAACTTCCGCTAGCTGAGGCACTTACCTTGATATACAAGGTCTCAGCTACTGTTGAGAAAAACGTAGTTGTTTTACTTCCTTGAGAAAGCAAAGAAACAGAAGTTGTTTTGTCGGCATGATAAACATATAAGCGTACAACTGCGGTATCTGTTCCTCCTGAGTCCACAAGAATATTGTAGGGGACGCCAGCTGAAACGTTGAAAGTATACCATAGCGCCTGATAAATACCAATCGAACTCTGTTGTACCGTCCCCGATGTAAGAGCTGTTGGCGGAGTTGGTGGGTCTATTTTAATACTGAAGGTTCCTGGAGTAGAGTAAAACGAAACGCTAATATAGATAGTCTCAGTAGCCGTTGCTGTAAAGGTTTCAGGAACATTGAACGCAAAGATAACGTCACTTAAATACGTAGTCGAAAGATCCCCTTTGTAAATATTTGCCGATATCCCGCCGGTTTGAGTACCATCCCCTTCAGACAATGAATTTATGCTAAAACTGTACGTTGTTCCGGCCGTTACCGCAAATGAATACCAAAGAGTTTGACCTGAGGCAATAGTTCCGTTTTGCCAACCCCCTGAAGTCAAGGCCGTTAAAGTCTGATCTGACGAGGTTAACATAAAGTTATCAGTAAGGTCATTTGGTCCACAGACAACCTCGAGAAACAGCAACGTAGAACTTTTTGCAACGTAGACCAAATCGTTGAGATTTGTATAGCTGTTAGAAATAGTCGTAACTACCGTCGTTCTATCCGTCTGGTAAAGTCCGATACCTACAGAGTAGTTAGAAGATGCAATCTGATAAACGTGACCAGCTACAACGGGAATAGCACAAAAGAAGGAAGACTGAGGTGTGACCACTCCAGCGACGGAATTGCTACTCGACAGTGCTTGGTAAGAAACACAATTTAACGTAAGCGTTGTAGCCGCCGCCCCGCTGGGCAAATCAACTTTAACAAAAGCATTCTCGTTGGCTGTGGCTTGAAATACCGGGTTCGTTGAAACATTGACTGCGTTAAGAAGAGGTGTTGTTTTGTCGGCATGATAGACTGTCAACATTGATCCACTTGTTGCACCAGTAGCCGTTATACTGTAAATCCCCCCCGAACTCACAGGGACGTATAACCACGTGTCTTGGCCCGGGGTGAGACTAACTGAAACCGAGGCCCCAGAGGCAAGCAACGGCGGAAGGTTGTATTTTTGGGAACCATATTGATTTGACGTCAGCTTTGTGGGTGTTGAACAGGCCGCAAAGATCAGCGTAACCAGGACAAGAAAAATGCAATGTAACGCACGCATTCTACACTCCTACCGACTCAAAACTGTATGTTTTTTCATCTTAGACCGAATTTGTCTTAGGAACAACACAAAACTCAAAATTTTTCTTTACCGTTTCAGTTCTCAAAAAGATTGTCAAAAGTGAAGAAGGGCTATAAGATTTTTCGAAGACCGAATTCAGGAGTTGTCCGTGGGAAAACGTTTTTTTTCGCTGTTGTGTCTAAGCATAGGCGTTTCGAGTTGGCTTCTGGGAAATAATCTTGGTACGGCTGTCTACCAATCTTCGGTTGCCAGTGTCGTTTATGTTCAACAAGGAGTAGTCCTTCCAAAAAACGCATTTCCCCAAAAAGACATTCTGGACAAATTTGAAAGACTAATTAAAAAGAAGGTCGGCGGATTGTTCATACCAATCGAACAAGGGTCTGGCTTTTTTATTGACTCGGCAGGACATATTATCACGAATTATCATGTCATAAATCGAGAACACGAGGTACAGTACCGTCACTTCATGATTGCGGCTATTGATGATTATTTTGATCGACATGTTGACGACTCTGTCCTAAGTTGGGCTGAACGAACCGTACTTAAAGCCGATTTCACGGATGCAATTCACCGCGGTCAATATCAACTTCGCATCAGAACTCATGATAAACACTCATACTCTGCTCAAGTCGTTGCCAGCGATGCAAAAGCTGATTTAGCTTTGCTTGAGGTAAATGGAATATCTAGTCGTCCTCTAGCCCTTTTAGACAATGATTCTGAACAAGTCGGAGATACTGTCTACAGCCTAGGGTATCCCCTGGGGTTTTGGATGGACTTAGCCTTTAAAGACCTCGAACCTACTTTTACAGAAGGAACCATTTCGGCCCTTCGGAACGCCAGCTATCACATCCAACATACAGCTACCATCAATCCCGGTGATTCCGGCGGGCCTCTGTTGAACACCCATGGGATAGTTATAGGTGTAAATACCGCTGAAATTAAGAATGCTAGCAGCATATTCTTTTCAATTTCGGCAAAAAAAGTTCGCCAATTTCTTAATGACAAAGGTTTCTCTAAGCTGAAACTTGTTGCTCCGGAGAGTGTCGCTAGCCTGCCTAGTGAATTTCTTTTGCACCAAAACGCCCTAGGAGAATGGGAAGTAGCGTCTACAATCGTTTTAGACCAAATGAAAGGTTGCGCTGTTTATGTCGATGGAAATGAAATTGGAAAAACCCCTTTGGTCTATAATGCGACAAAACCTTCATTTACTTTAAAAGTTGAGAAGGCAAACGGCTATTTTAAAGTAAAATTAAGAGTTATTCCCAACATCCAAGGCTCAACGGACATTCGCTTCCCTTGGCATCACTTTCATGGTGAATTAAAGGTAAGTTCTACACCTCCGGGTTCCGCTGTCATAATTGACGGCGTAAAGCTTGGGAAGACTCCGCTCAAAACTAAACTCGCTGTCGGAGAACACACGGTAAAGGTTGAAGCAAAATCCGTTTATTTTAAAAACTTTATTCAAACCGTATCTGTTTCAAAAGATAAAATCTCTGCGGTAAATTTTGAAGGTATTCCCGAGATCCCTGTAGATTTTAACGGACCTGGCCGTCGCCCCAACCTTGAAGCGACCTCAGGAAACCTAGAATTCAAATTCAAAAAAGGTGATACATTTCAATTGCCTCCCGGAAAGTGGACGATTCAATGGAAAAAAAATGAAACCTATAACGCTGGGCTTATTCAAATTCAGGTTATTGGTGATAAAGTAACGCTTAACGCCAGGCCTTTTTGGGCCGTGGGCAAGCTAGAACTTTTAAATCTGCCTTCAGACGCATCGGTGATCATTGATGGAAAAAAAACAAACGGTGGGCCTAACCACTTCTACCAGATTCATGTAGGTACCCACCAGGTAACAATCTACCAAAAAGGCTGGGCGCCTTATGTCAACAATTGGGTTAACATCAACAATGGCGAAACAACTAAGCTTTTGCCAAACAGAAACTTGAGTGAACGTAGCATAGGAAGCATAACGATGTGGACCGGGCTAGGACTCTTTGTCGCTGGGTCGGGACTCGCAGGTTATGGATTTTACAACGGGCAAGACTCGGTCGCTGTTGCCCAAACTTCGACGTATTCCGACTACTCCAATTGGAAGGACCAAGCCTATACAGAATACATGAGTGGAATTGTAATCGGTGTCGTCGGGCTTGTTGCCTCAGCAGTTGGCTTGTATCTTATCGCAACACCGAATTCGGTTCCTACAAAACCAAACAAAGCACCCACTGCAATGAAAGTTCTGCCACTTTTTGAACCCAATGGGTTTGGGTTCCGACTTAGCTTGTGGTAGAGTCCTCCCTAAGAAATTCTCGCCAAGATTAAGCTTAAATCAAAACGGTTTTACGTCTATTTAGCGACACTATGTAAGCACAAACTTGCCGACTTACTGATTACATCTAAACAGTTTGTAATCACAAACTTAAGCAACACGGGGCACAACCCCGTGTTTGGCAATTTAGCCCACCTTTAGAACAATTTTCCCCCTGACTCCGCCGGCTTCCAGTCGTCGCTGTGCCTCGGCTGTTTTCTCGAGCGGGTAGACGGAGTCAATGAGGGGCCGGAGTTGACCGCGTTCCACCAAGGTCTTGAGCGCCTCAATTTTTTGCTGAGTTCGTTCCATAAAGCCAAAATAGAGGGTGAGGTTTTTGGGTTGCATGCCATTAAGCTCGCCTGCCAAACTTACCACAGTTGAAAGCTTTCCATAGGGACGAACCGCCTTGATAGAACGGCTAATCGTATCTCCCCCCACGGTATCAAAAACGGCGTCTACCCCCCTGCCCCCGGTCAACTGGAGAACTTCGTCTTCAAAGCGAACTTTTTGGTAATCGATGACTGCGTCAGCACCCAGACTTCGAATCAGCTCATGGTTCACACTGCGTCCCGTTGCCAAGACACGCGCGCCTGCCGCTTTAGCCAATTGAACGGCAAAGTTGCCCACACCTCCGGCGCCGGCGTGTACCAAGACCGTGTCGCCGACTTTGGTTTGAAAAAAGGTGACGATGGTGTCGTAAGCGGTAATAGCCGCAAGGGGGAGGCTGGCGGCTTCTTCCCAGGTCAACTTGGCCGGTTTCAATGCCAGAATATCTTCGTCTTCAACATGATATTCGGCATAGGTACCCTGGCGTCCAAAAATCCGTGCGCTATAAAACACCTCATCTCCTGGCTTAAAACGTGTCACTTGTTGACCTACCGCTTCAACAACGCCGGCGGCGTCATAACCCAAGATGGCCGGCATGGGAACCCCAGCCCAGGAGCCATGCTCGCGAATTTTATAGTCTACCGGGTTAACCGAGGCGGCCATGACTTTAACTAAAACTTGACGAGGACCGGGTTCAGGCTTGGGCATCGACGCCAGCTCCAGTTGGTCGGCAGAGCCAAAGGCCCGAATGATAACAGCTTTCATAAGTTCTCCTGGTTCTAAAATGGTCAGGGAAAACCAAGAAGTCAAAGATGAATCTTTCCTTGCTTCGTCCCTTGCGATGAATTAGATTTAAGCCAAAGTAAAAACAGGGGGATGAATGTCGCTCCTACCTTGGGTTCTTCCGCTTGGTGCCAATCTTTTTTTGGTCAACTTAATGGCCGTCATACCGCAACTCTTTCCCTGGAAGTTCAAAAAGGAACATCCCGTCGCGTCTCAGTTTATTCTAGGTACTTTTTTTGGCCTATTGGCGTGTGCCAGTAGTCAGTTTCCCGTCCTCTTGTCATCTGGGGTGGTTCTTGATGCCACCCTCAGCATTCCTCCACTGGCCGGGTTTTTCTTTGGCCCCGTGAGTGCCGGTGTCGTCGTTCTCTTGGGTCTCGCTTCTTGTGCATTTTCTTCTTTTTCAAACTTTTCAAGTTTGCCGGTAATGGCTTTTATCCTGCTTATTGGGGCCCTGCTAGGCTGGGGCTTTTCAACCAAGGCGATAAAAAAAATCTTGCCGTGGGTCTGGCTTCAACTTTTGGTTTTAGGCGTCGCGGTTTCTTTGGTTACCTTGGTTGGACAGCGCATTCCTCAGGATATTTTCGCTTCGATTGTATTCTACCCGGCCAGCATTCTTCTGATTGGCATTCTTTTGAATGCTGTCGAAAGCAAAAATAAAACCCTCGACCAGATGCTTCGCATAACCGAGCAGTTGCAAGAAAGCGAAACACGCTTTCGGTTTTTAGCCGAAAACTCTAGCGATATGATCACACGCCACGCCCCCGATGGTACTTATTTGTATGCGTCCCCGGCCTGTGAGCGTTTACTGGGTTACCAGCCTCAGGAACTCATAGGTCATGCCGCCTATGAGTTCGTCTACTCGGAGGACCTACCCGACGTTCAAAATTCACATCAGACCATCCTTTCTGATCCTGTTGTCACAGCAGTTATGTTCCGAGGCCTTCGCAAAGATAAAAGTCTTATTTGGTTAGAGACGACGAGCCATGCTATTTTTGATCCAAAGACAAAAGAACTTTTAGGGATTCACGCCACAACACGAGACATCTCAGAACGAAAAAAATTTGAGGAACAGCTTCAAACCTCGCAGGCTAACTTAGAAGCTTTGTTACAAACACGACGAGAGTCGATTTGGGCCGTAGACCGTGAGTTTAACTACACCATTCTTAACGATTTTTTTGTCGAAAACTACCAGCTCTATTTAGGGATCACGCTTAAAGTCGGGATGAATGCTCTGGAAATTCTGACTCCCGAACATCAAGAACTGTGGCGACCTCGCTACGAAGGCGCCTTAAACGGCGAAAAACAAACTTTCGAGTTCACCATTCCACTCAAGAACGACGTAATGATCTTTGAAGTTTTTCTGAACCCTATTTCTGTCGGCGATAGTATTACGGGTGTTTCGGCGATTAGTGTGAATATCACAGAGCGTCAGCAGGCCGCTCACGCCCTGAAGCTGAGCGAAACAAAATACCGCATGCTTTTTGAAAACCTCACCCTGGCCTTTGCCCTCCATGAGGTGATTTTCAATACTCAGGGCGACCCCGTTGACTATCGTTATCTTGAAGTCAACCCTGCTTTCGAAAAGCTAACAGGCATAAAAGCGGAACAAATTGTCGGCAAGACTGTTCTCGAAGTTCTTCCCAAGACCGAGGCCCATTGGATTCAAACCTTTGCTCAAGTTGCCCAAACGGGAATTCCCTTTACTTACGAAAACTTTTCGCAAGAATTTAACAAATTCTTTGAAACCATTATTTTTCGACCCGAAGAAGGGCACTTTGCCGTGCTCTTCGCCGATATCACGGAACGCAAAAAGCTCGAGGAGCAGAGGCGGCAACTTGAAAGCGAGCTGAATAAAATCCAAAAGTTAGAATCCCTGGGAATTCTTGCGGGAGGCATTGCCCACGATTTTAATAACTTGTTGACCGGGATCTACATGAATCTCGAGATGGCCCGTAAGAGTAACTCCCCAGAAGCTCTCACGGGTTACCTCGAAATGGCCGGTAAAACTATGGACCGGGCTAAAAACCTTACCAGACAATTACTAACGTTCTCGAAAGGCGGAGTCCCCCACAAAAAAGTTGAAAACGTCGCGGATTTACTTAAAGAAACGGTCAATTTTGCCCTTAGTGGCGCTTCGGTTGCCTGTGTTTATCAAGTTGCCGCCGACTTGTGGCCCTGCGAACTCGACAAAACTCAAATTGCCCAGGTTATTGAAAACTTGGTAATCAATGCCGTTCAGGCCATGCCGCAAGGAGGCCAACTTCAGGTTGTAGCAAGAAATCAGGTCATTTCAGCCGATGCGGGACTTTCGCTTGCCCCGGGCCGATACGTCCAGGTGAGCCTTACCGATTCGGGGGTGGGAATCCCAACCGATCTTCTGGGGCAAATTTTTGATCCGTTTTTCACTACAAAAGCGACAGGTCACGGCCTTGGTTTAGCTACGTGTTTTTCGATTCTCAAAAAGCATGAGGGTCACATTGAGGTAACTTCGATTCTGGGAAAAGGTAGCACGTTCACCTTTTATCTACCTGCTTCCTCCGAGCCTTCTGTTCAAGAAAGCTCTGCTGGTGAGGTCACCCATCACGGTCTAGGAAAATTTCTAATTCTTGATGATGAGCAAGTCATTCGAGACGTTCTTGAAAAAATTCTGACGCATTTAGGGTATACTCCGTTAAGCTGTGCGGAAGGGGATCAGGCGATCGAAGCTTTCACGACTGATTTTTATCAAAAAAAAGAGATCGTTGGGATGATTTTTGATTTGACTATTCCTGGGAAAACGGGGGGGCGAGAAGTTGTTGAAAAAATTCGTCTCTTGAACCCCGATATCCCCATCTTCGTGTCAAGTGGGTATGCGGAAGACGAAATCTTAACTAAGCCAACCCTTTACGGTTTCACCGCCAGTCTTAGTAAACCATTTGGAATCGATGACATCAAAAATCTGCTCAATCGGTACTTGAAATGAGGACCCTAAAATGAACGTCTGGCTCTTGGCCGCAAGGCCGAAAACCCTCCCCGCCTCTACCTCAGGCGTGATTGTCGGTTCCGCCCTTGCCTTTGCCGAAAGGCATTTTGATCTTTGGTCTGCCTTGTTGTCTTTTTTCGTTGCCCTTTGCCTACAAATTGCCAGCAACTTTGCTAATGATGTCTTTGACTTTGAAAGTGGGGCCGACGCGGGGCGTTCCCACGGTCCCACGCGGGTCACTCAGGCTGGCTTACTTACTCCCCGGCAGGTTAAATCAGGACTAGTGGTCATTTTGATTTTAGCGACGGTGGCTGGAGTAGCACTCATCTTGCGGAGCCTCGAAACCGCCCCAGGAGCCTGGCCTTGGTTATCAGCAATCGGTCTGTTAGCGATCACCGCATCGGTGGGGTATACCACTGGCCCCTTTCCCTTGGCCCGCCTCGGTCTGGGCGATGTGTTTGTGCTGATCTTTTTCGGCTTTGCGGCCACGGTAGGCAGTTACTTTGTTCAAGCGGGGCACCTGAACGTTTTTGTATTTTTGCTATCCCTTGGGCCCGGACTGATCATTGTCGCAATCCTTGTGGTCAACAATCTAAGGGATCTTGACGAAGATCGTAAAGTCCACAAGAAAACCCTCGCCGTTCGCTTTGGCGAGCGCTTTGCCAAAACAGAATACGTGGCCTGCCTGTCACTCGCTTACGCTGTCGTCGCGGTCGTTGTTGCCTGCGGTCTAGCAACCCCCTGGGTTTTACTCACCTTTTTATCCTTGCCCTTGGCTTTCAAAAACATACGCCTAATTTTAACGGCACGAGGTTCTGCTCTCAATGCTGCCTTGGCGGGAACCGGGGTGCTGTCCTTTATTTGGGCTCTTTTGTTCGCGCTGGGGATGATTTTATCAGGTTAGATTTTCGCCAGAATGCAGGGGTTTGTCCCGTCGCAGCTTTAAACAGGATACGGAACCGACTGGGATCTTCTATGCCCACCATTTCTCGAACTTGTGTTAAACTCCATTTTGACTCGCTAAGCAAAACTTTGGCTTGGTGAATTCGCTTTGACGCTAGCCACTTACCTGGAGACATGCCCCAAGAATCCCTAGTGAGGCGATTTAGCTGGCGTATTCCTACACCCAAAAAGTTCGCAAGGTCTGGCAACTTCAAATCTTCAGCGAGATGAACTTCTACCCAACTTTCTAAACGTCGCAAAATTTTCGGAAGGTTTGAAGCCTGCTCGTCTTGTGTTTTTCTGGGGCCAAAGCATCTCGTGACGTTTTCGGAAACGCTAGGTCCTGTCAGCTTACTAATCAAATAAAAAGCAACATCGATTTGAGAGACCAAGCCACCCGACGTAATAACGGAGCCACTTTCGCAGATTTCATTTTTGACACTCCAAAGAACAGAAGGAAACATCTTACAGCAAAAATCAAGCCAATAGGGATGCACAAATGCGACCTGGCCATCGAGAAGCCCCGCCGCCGCGACTACCAGGGACCCTAAACAAGAGGCGGCAACCACGGCGCCACCGGCAACCTGATCACATAAAAAGCGAGACTCGGCAGGCTCAGATTCAAATTGCCCCAAAAATTGGTCAATTGGTGGTATAAAAACGACATCATATTGGCCTCCGGTTGTCGAAAGGCGTACTTCTGCACCATTTCGTCGGAGGAGCCGACTCCCTTTGCCATCAACCAATTCAACCAGGTATTCCAAAGCACCAACTTCACGATTGGCTAACTCAAAAATGGCTGGCAGAAAAAGTGAAAGCCCTAACGAGGATTGATGATGAACCAAGACGGCTAAACGCTTTGTCATTTTTTGCTCTATTCTTGGCAATTTTCCCACTTTTCCCCTGCAACATCAAGCGGACATACTCGGAATACCGAATTCTTGAGGAGGTTTTATGAACTCACATTCCCGCGGGGTTATATTTTGTCTTATTTCCGTCATCTCTTGGGGCTGCATGTTTCCCGTAATGGCGACGGTTTTGCCTCACATGGATCCTTTCTTTTTTACTCTGATCCGTTATGGGCTAGCCGCGGTTGTCTTTGGCTTTCTACTAATTTTCAAGGAAGGTTATAAATCATTCCTTCAACTTGAAAAAAAAGGATATTTAATACTTTTAGGGAGCATGGGTTTCGGCGGTTACGGTTTCTTGGTTTTCTTCGGTCAACAACTCGCCGGGCCTCATGGGCAAATTACGACCGCTGTTTTTATGGCCCTTATGCCTATGCTTAGTGTTTTCATCAATTGGGTGTTAAAAGGACTACGTCCCAAGCCTCTAACTTTGGTCTTTGTCACACTTTCATTTCTCGGCGTACTTACTGCGGCCACTGATGGCAAATTCACTGTTCTTACAAATCTGGGGACTACTTTTGAAGCGAACATTCTCATTATTTTGGGAGCCTTCTGCTGGGTGAGTTACACCAATGGGGCAACTCTATTCCCGAATTGGACACCACTGAAATATACCACCATCACAACATTCTTTGGTCTTCCTGTTATTATCTTGGTCAACCTCGTCTTGCATTTGTCGAATATTTTTTCTGTTCCATCATTGTCAACCATCCTATCGTTAAGCCCCCAAATTAGTTACATGGTTATTATAGCTGCGGTCGTTGCCGTTTTAGCATGGAATACAGGGAATAAACTGCTCAAGCCGATCAATGGAGTACTATTTATGGACCTAGTCCCGGTAACGGCGTTTTTCGTAGCAATGTCGCGTGGCCTAATTCCCACTTCAGCGGAAATCTTTGGTGCCACACTAACAATAACTGCACTTGTTCTCAACAACGTGTATATCCGCTCTCTGGCGCGAGCTAACTAATAAATAAGAGAGCCAAGAACGAGTGCCGCCGCTACGATTGACGGCAACGACGTTCATGCGCTCTCCTATTGTTTACGTTCGACGAAGACTATCAGGGCTGATGAAACAAGATTTGATCCAACGACCAAGTCGACAGCCAGAACTTACGCGTGCCATCCGAAGCTGGAATGCGGCCATCTTTTTGTTCCATACCAATATGAAAGACATAAGTTTTGTTTTGCGTTTGCACGGTCAACACCCCTTGAGTATCTTTGGCGGGGTCATAGGTTTCGCCGTCTTTGAGGTAGGAATTCACCTTGAACCCTGGCAAGCCATCAACATAATCTTGCGCCGTTTTGGGGAAGGTGCCATTGGCGAGCTTCCATTGCGGCTTTTTATCCTTGATGGTTTTTACCAAATCAAAAGGCGAGTACGTTTTCTTTTCGAGGGTGTGGATAGTGCCAGTCAAGCTAATGTGAATCAAATCATCCGGCTTTAAGTTCCCGGGGATCAAGCTCAAGTCTGTCCAGGCATTCCAACCCAGCTCCATGACCGTCAATGGGTTTCGTTCCGTCAACCAAATCTGCGGTTGGCCATTGACGCGAACGTAATCGTACCGACCAGTATCGTCAGTTGTTCCTGTTTGTAGGTTCACGAGAACTTTTCCATCGGCATTCAAAACTTGGACCGTACGTGGTTTGGCTAAACCATAGGCGTCCAGTTTTGTCTGGTTGTTGACGTCGGCCACCTTGCGAAACTTGGTCAGCTTGTTCAAGCCTTTCAAGAAGGAGTTAAGTCGGTCAGTGTTACCAGGGTAGGTTTGCGTACCGTAGGTGACGGTCCAGGCTTGACCCGAACGGGTAATGACCCACTTCCCATCGGGAGTTCCGTTGTCGATGATCAATTTTGTCGCCTCTTGAGGCGCTAACGTTGGCAACAGCGGCTGTTGAGAGGCTCGAGCATCCATGGCCTGCTGGCTGAAGAAAAGTCCCCCCAAGGCTGTTAAAACCAAAACAACGAGAATGGCACTGTAGACTGTGATTTTTTTTCGGTATTCCATCTCATCTGTCTCCTAGTTTTTAAGCTCGCGGCGGCGGCGGCGCAAGAAGCGGATCACACCGACTACCAGAACCAGCAGAGGAATCAGGGCGATGTTGACAAACGAAAGGCTAAAGGCCGCCGCTTGCCGCTCAGCATTGTCTTGTAATCCCGTCAAACTATGATCACGGTACGAGCGTGTCTTTATACTCAAAAGAGCATCGTCCTGGGCCAGCCAATCAACGGCCGAAGAAGCAAAAAGCGCATTGGCTTGGCTCTGTGTAATTTTCATCAGATCGGTAAGCCACGTTGAACCACCAACCACAATTAACCGTGTCTCTGGACTTAGGCTTTGGAACGGTGCGGCGTCCGCGTTGGCCTGGGCTTTAGGAATCGTAGCGGCGGTGTAGGCCGACGGGAAACGCCCTGTTAGCGCTACTACCACCGGGTACTTCTGCTTTTTTACCGAAGCACCCATCGAACTCATCAAAGCTTCGTTGGGGTCAATCGTAAAATTCTTAGTCATCAACCAAGACTTCGGGCTGGTGGTTACCAGAACCTCACTTTTAATCCCAGGTTTTTGAATAACGGTAAGCGGACTAGGCCACATCAGCGACAGACCCGCAAAGTGTGCCGTTACCGGGTTAGTAGAATTGGTATCTTGCGGAAGAATCTGCGGCCATTCTGGGTAACGCTGAAGAACAACGCCCATCTGAGAATTGAACTGCACAATATTGTTATAGGAATCAAGGACTAAGTCCTGTGGTTCCTCAACACCATACGAGGCAATCAGTTTAAGCGCAGGATTGTTTTTGAGCACCACAGGTGGCTTGTTCGAGCTGATGTCGACATTCACCGAGTCCAGAGCCATCAAGACCTTTCCACCATTCATCAAGTATTGATCGATGAAATAAGCGGTGGTGTCGTCAATCGCAGCATTACCCGCCACAATCAAAGCATTGATACTTTGAGGAATAGGATGGTCGAGGGGGAGCTGTTGAAAGTTCCCCAAAGTTTGTAATTGGCGTTCCAGAATCTTGTAGTCTTTGTCGAGTGACCGAGAGGGATCACCGATCAAAAATCCCACCGAGGTTGATTTTTGTGTGATCAGTTTTTCTAGGTGGCTCGTCAGATCATATTCCAGCGTTTCAAGGCTATCTACGACGGGCAAGACCTCGTGACGATCGAGGTAAGAAAGCTCAATACCTGAATAGACAACTTCTTCGGTCAACTGACTTTGGTCGGTTACTTGAATCTGGTTCCCTTCTATTCCCAAACGGCGCATATCACCAAGCTGGCCACTTGCCTTGGGGTCAACGATGCGGACCCGAATTCTCCCGCCGGTAGCCGAGGCGTACTCGTGCAAAAAGTCCGAAATACCCTGAGTTACCGGATAATACGCTTCGAGTTTTTTACTGAGGTAGTAGGTGAGGTAAATCGGTTCTTTGGCTTGAGCGACAACGGCCTTCGAGGCGGGGCTAATGGTATAAACCCCCGTACTCGTCAAGTCAATTTGAAACGAGAAAAGGTTAAGATTGATGATCAGGGCCGCAAAAATTCCCAGGACCAGCAAAAGGGTGATGCGTTCGCGGTTCTTATGCACGGCTTACCTCCACTTCCGCAAAATGAGGACCTTGGTATTCAAATACAGGAACAGCACCGCGAACCAGACGTAGTACAAGGCGTCTTTGGTATCGATCAGCCCCCGTTGAAAGTTCGCGTAACGGGCATCTAAGCTAAAAAAGCGCAAAATATTGCCCACAGCGTCAGGTAAACTCAGGGCAGCACCCAGGGTGACACTCAGCGTCAGGATCAGCAAAGACCCTAACGACATCAAAAACGCCGAAATCGTATTGGTCGCCAAACCGGACAGAAAAATCCCCAGAGCCGTTGCCGCGCCCGAAAGTAAAATCGAACCGATATATTCGCCTAAGATTTCGCCCATCTCAAATTGACCTAAGCCTGTCACCATCACCGTCATAGGGATGGTCAACAAGATCATGGTAAGGATGAGTGTCCAAGCCGCCAAAAACTTCGCCAACACCACATGACCCGTCCGAACCGGCAGGGTTAACAAAAGTTCCTGCGAGCCCATTTTGCGTTCATCAGCCCAACTGCGCATGGTTACGGCAGGCACCAGCACAATAAACGCTAACGGAAAAAGGGCAAAATAATTGCGAAGGGAGGCGACTTTTTGAGCAAGAAACTGATCCATCCACAAAAACCAAACAGCGGTAAAGATCAGAAAAAACAGAATGGCCCCATAGGCCACAGGACTATTAAAGAGTGAGCGCAACTCTTTGCGCCAAACGCTAAACATTCTGTTCATGAGGAGTCTCCTTGGTCAGCTGTACAAATAGGTCTTCCAAGCTGAGCGTCTGCGGAACCAGCGCCACAATCTTATACCGCTGAGAAACCGCCCAGTCGAACAAGGTTTCGCCTCCCCCGGAATCTTTGGGGAAAGCACATTCCAAAAGCGGGTCACTGCCCTCTTCGGCAAGCGTGGGCGCAGATTTTAACCCCGGAAGTCGCGACAGACTTTCAAGAGCCGTCGCGGCCGTCACACCCTTCAGGCGTACCTTAAAGCGTTCTTCGCCTTGAAGACTTTTGGCGATATCCGAGGCCTCGCCCTCGGCGACAATCTGGCCTTGGTTCATAATAAGAACCCGGTCACAGATGGCCTCGACTTCTTGCATAATATGAGTAGAAAGAATAACGGTCTTTTCCTTACCGATCTCTTGAATCAAATGGCGAAACTCGAGAATCTGATTAGGGTCCAAGCCGGTTGTTGGTTCGTCCAGAATCAAGATTTCCGGGTCGGCGAGAATCGCCTGCGCCAGCCCCACCCTTTGTTTTTGGCCTTTTGAGAGGTGACCGATCACCTTATTACGAAAGCCATCAGCGGCTGTCCGTTTAAGAACACGGTCAATAACCTCCTCACGGTCCACCGTCGGCAAACGCCTTACCCCGGCCATAAACTCCATGTACTCCAATACGGTTAGGTCGGGGTACACCGGAGAGCTTTCCGGGAGGTAGCCAATCAGCGCCTGAGCGCCAAGGGGGTCTGCCTGGACATCAATACCTTTGATCCAGGCGTCCCCTGCGGACGGATAATGATAACCGGTCAGAATTTTCATGACCGTGGTTTTGCCGGCGCCATTGGGGCCCAAAAGGCCAACAATTTGCCCCTTGCCGACTTCAAAACTCACGTCGCGTACGGCTTGAAACTGGCCGTAAGAACGCGACAGGTGCGAAACTTTGATCATAACCTTCCCCTCAATCGTGATTCGGTAGGTCGATAATTTGTCCGTCGCGGGCCAAAAACGCGTTAGGAAACACCTCACGCGCTTCAGTCAGCAGACGTTTAAGCTCTTTTTCATTACAGCGCGGCGAATAGTGAAACAGCCCCATACTCGCCACACCACCAGCAGCTGAGGCAATCTCGGCGGCTTGTGTGCTGGTCAGGTGCTTTTTCTCACGCGCTCCGGCTTCTAAATCGCGGGTAAACATCCCCTCACACAACAAAAGATCCGAGTCCTTCACTTCGCCCGCGATACTAGCCAACGGGGCCGTATCGGTAACGTAGCTAAACTTGACCCCCGAGCGAGGTGGCCCCAGAACCGCGTCACTGGTAACCGTCCTCCCAGCCACGGTCACCGCTTCACCGGCCTGCAATTGAGCCCAAAGAGGTCCCATTGGCACCCCTAGCTCCCGAGCTTTTTCGGGATGAAAAATCCCAGGCCGTAGCTCTTCCTCGAGGGTATACCCTACACAGACCCGACTGTGGTTGAGCGGAAACGACCGCACTTGGTAGCCATCGCCCTTAAATACAACCTGTGGTTCCGACGGGTTACTAATTTCATGAACAATTATTTCGTAGTTGACATACATTTCGAGGGATCGACGGTTAACTTCGTAATATTCCTTTAGCCGTGGCGGTCCAATCAGGTATAAGGGGTCGGTTCGATCCACCTGACTCGAAAGCATTAACATACCCGGTAAACCGGTCACGTGATCGGCGTGGGTGTGTGAAATAAAAATGGCAGAGATTTTCTTCCAGCGTAAGTTGAGCTTTTTGAGGGCAACTTGGGTGCCCTCTCCACAGTCAAAAAGAAACAAATCCCCTTCGCGGCGAACCAGCGCCGAGGTCAAATGGCGGTGCGGCAGGGGCATCATTCCCCCTGTGCCTAAAACAAATACTTCCAAACTCATGGGAAGGGAACGGTACCACAATTTCACTACTCGGGAAAAGGGGTAGCGTCTTGACCCCAAAGTGCATCTTGCTCTGTACGTCTCAAGGCCCTAAGATACAAGCATGGATGAAATCAAGCACCGAGAACAGGTCGAGCTGATCCGCGAAGTCTTTCACTACCAAAGCCGCTTTGATGGCAAAACGATTGTCCTCAAGATTGATTACCCGATCTTGGGGGAACCGCACTTTCCGCTCTTGATGAAAGACCTGGCGCTTTTAAGGTCTACCGGCATCGAAATCGTTCTTGTTCCTGGCTCGAAAGAATGGATCGACGCAGTGCTCTCCGAATACGATATTACCTCGGAGTTTCTTGACGGGGTAAGGCTGTCGACGGCCGAGTCCATTCCGTTCATACGAATGGCGGCTTTTGACGTGGCAACTCGCCTGATGACACAGCTCTCGGGCTTTGGGGCCAATGCCGTCGTAGGCAATTTTGTCCGAGCCCGAGGTCGCGGCGTGGTGGGGGGCATCGATTTTGAACATTCGGGCTTGGTAGACAAGATTCTGGTGGAGCCGCTCCAGCACCTCCTCAATCAAGGTATGATCCCGATTTTTCCGTGCATCGGTTGGAACGCCGCCGGAAAACCCTATAACCTTTCTAGTGACGAGATCGCTCTTGCGGTCTGTGAAGCCCTTCAAGCTGAAAAGCTATTTTTTGTTACCCCAAGTGATGGGTTTACCAGTCAACGCTACACGTTGCCTTCCGGCTTGGTTCTGACCGGTGACGGGCGGGTCGCTCGCCTGTCGCTGGATGAAGCCGATGAAGTGCTCAAGCTCAACCCCCTCGAGAGCCTTTCAAACTCGCAAACTGTAGAACTGCGATACCTGAAGATGGGTCTTCAGGCCTGCCGCAAAGGGTGTGAACGCGCCCATATTATCGATGGCCGAATGGAAGGTTCCGTTCTTCGCGAAATCTTTTCGAACCTAGGAATTGGAACCATGGTTTACGACAGCGATTACGAGGCGATTCGTTCCATGCAGGTTGAGGATATCTCGGAAGTGCTGAACCTCATGCAACCGCTAGTCGATAAGGGCATTCTTGTTCCTCGTTCCGAAGAAACCATCGCCAACGCCTTGGCAGACTATGTCGTTTATGAAATTGATGGGGTCGTTCACGCCTGTGGTGCCCTGCACGTGTTTGATGACCAAGCGGAGCTAGCTGCCATCGCCACCAACCCGACCTATGCGCACCTCAACATGGGCCGAAAGATTTTAGGGTTTCTGATCGACAAAGCTCATCGCCTCCATTTGACACGAGTGTTCGCTCTGACGACACGAACTCTGGACTGGTTTGAACAGCTTGGTTTTACCGAAACCGACCTTGCCAGCCTGCCCCCTGCCCGGCAAGCCACCTACAACCACCAGCGAAAAAGCCGCATTTTTGCGCTCGAGTTGTCACAGGCCCACGAAGGGCCTGCACGCTAAGAGATTTTTGCCAAGGAACTCCCAGCCCGTTTCAAAATGGTATCAAGAGTCTCGAGGGCGGCGACACCGTCTCGTAGGCTTGAAACGGGCTGGTAACCTGGTTCTCTGAAGGCTCGTACGGCGTCTTTGGCCATCCCCAAAAAATATTCGGTCGGAGACAAAGCTGATGTATCAACCTGGACCGGTAACAACGAACGCATTTTTTCGTACAACGGGCTTTCGCCACCTACCCATTCTTCGTACAGGCCGTTACCGATACGAATACGGCCCCGTTCAAACGATAAATCTAGCTCAAACACCAGATGATCTCGATCCGTAGCAATTTCGATTACCGTCGTCACAGTGCCCATCATCATTCGCACCAACAAACTGCCTCCAGACTGACGAACCTCGCCAGTGGCTTGAATTTCTGTTCCGTCTTCGCCGGTGAGGTAGCGTAAAATATCGACCAGGTGAGTTCCGTCCCACAATAAAACTTCGCCCGGTGTTCGCCCCCGCCCCATAAACAACTTCGCATTCACCGAGCGTAGACGACCGTAAGTTTGGCTGGTTATGAGGCCTTTGACGCGCTGATAATCACGGGCGTAACGCCGTTCATGGTTCACCACCACCTTGGTCGAGGTGTTTTCAAAAGCCCTTTCCAACTGACGCGCTGCCGAAAGAGTGGCCGTTATGGGCTTTTCACAAATAACGACGGGGATGCGCTGCCGAAAGGCCAATTTTACAAGCTCGGCATGGGTCTCGGGGTACGTCGCTATAACGAAAATGTCTGGAGAGTGTTCGGCGAGGAGTTGTTCCGCCTCGGTATAGAGAGCCTCTACCCCCCAGCGTTGTGCAAAGGCTTGCGCACGCTCCGGGTCGGTATCACAGCCGGCAATCAACCTCACGCCCGCTTGGGTGAGGGCTCCGGCATGCGAAGCCGGCTTTTCGCGTTTTTTATCGTCTTCTAAAAGGCTGGCTATTCGACCAAGGCCTACCAAAGCCGCCGTCACAGGAGAATCTGGCTTAAGAACTTTAGACATTTATCTTCCTTACCTTGACATTGAACCTTTCTAAGCTAACACTAACAGTATGGCATCTCATAACGCTGAGGTCTCGTCGTTAGAGGGCGTTGCTCTGGTCGAAGAGGCTACCAAGATCATTGAAAATTCACCGGGAAGGCTCCGCGACTCTCACGGTCGTCCGGGAGGTTTGGTTGAGTTTCCCGCAAACCTTCGTCCCATCATCATCGGCGACCTTCATACCAACCTCGATAATTTGAAACAAATTCTGCACCACGAAACCAACTTTGAAGATGTGGCCGCGAACAAAGCTGCATATATAGTCGTGGGTGACGCCGTTCACGACGATCAAACCGGTAGAATGAAAGACATGACCAGCTCTTTAGTGATGCTAGAAGAGATCTTTCGCTTGATTATTGCTTACCCCCAGAACTTCTTGTACCTCAGGGGCAACCATGATACCTTTGACGCTAGGCTGGTCAAATCGGGTATCGCTCAGGGTAAAGAATTTCGTCTCAAATTGCTTGAGGCACGGTCGCCCGAGTATGTAGAAGCTGTTGAGAGATTTTTTGAAGCGTTGCCTTATTTCATCATCGGGGATGGTTTTGTTATTACCCATGCGGGCCCCCCTCGAGGCGGCTGTACGAAACAGCAATTGATCGATGTTCTAGATCGCCCCGATTTGATGCAACAACTTACTTGGAACCGTATCAATGAATTTCATGGAACCCCAAGCTCACGCGAATATGGCGAACGCGACATACGGGCTATGCTGGAATGCCTCTCGTTGCCCGAGTTTACGCATTTTATTGTGGGGCATAACCTTATCAACGACGGGAACAAATCTGGGTGCTGGATGAATGTCATTGGTGTAAAGAATCATCATATTCTGTATTCAGGGACCGCAAGCCAAGCCCCTTACCTGACGTTCCAAAATGGTGAACTGGTGCTTAAAACAGCCCAGGTCAAAACTCCTGAGGTTTATTACTATGGATGATCGCGAAAAGCTGGCTGAGGAACTCCACGACACCGACCTTGTTGACTACTTTTATTTGAACCTGACGACACCCCAGCTTTTGAGTCACCTGAAACAGATTGATTTAAAGCTTACTCCTAAGAGTGATGAAGCTCCGTTTAATGCCATTGTCAAAGGCTACCAGGCCGCGACCGATCAGCAAGGACACCCTTGGATTGTCAAACCCGTTACCTGCGCCGACGAGGCTCTCTACCACCGGGTCTGCATGTTGGTTTACTTATTAGATCATCAAACGGGGACCTTATCGGCTCCTCTTGTCCTGACTAAAATCAACGGTAAGCCTTTTCGCGCAACAAAAGTGATTAGAAAAGGTATACAAATAAGCTCGTATAACTACCTCAACAAACCTTACATCGATTACATTCGCCAAGACTTGGTCAACCGCTGGATCTACTTTGATGAAGATCGAAATCCCAACAACTATTTGGTAATCCAAAACTCCCAACGAAAAGACTTTTTGGTAGCCATTGACTTTGACAAAGCGGATTTAACCACAACAAAAATGAAGATCACTGGTGACCCCGACAAATTTGGATGGTTTCGTACCGAAAAAACGCGGTTTTTAACACTCTTACGGCCGGAACATTTTCAAAATCAGCCCTTAGAACTCTTTGACACGCGCCTGGAAGCTTTCAACAGGCTATCAGGTGAACAACTTAAGGACTGGGCGTGGTCCTTGCTCGAAGGTTGGGCAGAGCCAGAGCTTGCCGAAACTTTGGCGCGCAACCTCCGCGAACGCATCCAATATGTCAATGAATACTTTCGGACGTGGTTCAAACCAGCCGCCGAGACCCCGTCAACGACTCACGACGATGATTACTCGGCCTTTGGGAAGAGCTTTTTACAAATGTACGGAGACAAACGCTAAGCTAGCACAGGAGAGCCTGCAAACAAACCTCAATATTGAAAGGCCGGTCGCCGATAATCGCTATGAAAAGAAGTCAAGGTTGAATATGAGTTTTCAAGAAGACCGGCGAATCATTATGGATGGCGTATATTACATACGCGAGGCTCTCTTTGCCTGCACCGACCCGATTCAGGTTGAAAGTGCTGTGAGTTTTGCCCGTTTTTTGAATTGGTCGGGGATTAACCGCGAAACCTACCCGTTGTTTCTCCGTCTGATACAAACCAACAACCCCTGGGTCATTGATGCCCTTATTGCCAACCGCGAGCCTCGGCTGTTGTTTTCGACCATCAAACCCAACACCGATTTGATCGATGCCGCTTTCGCCAATTTATTTTCTTTTCACCCCGACGAAATGTATGAAAAAGCCCTGATGGCCTTGCTGGGTATCATTGAAAATGCCTATTTTGATGCCGATGACGGTTACAAGTGGCACGCCATCGAAATTATGGATATCAATGCCCTGGGAAAGTTCCTCATCAAAGACGCACCGCAGGACCACCCCCTCAATAAGTTGGTGCTTCACATTTTGGACCGTTTGACACATTTGGGCGAAGCCTTAAAAGACCCTCAAAAGAACCTCTTGGCGAAACACGCCTTTAATGTTCGTTACGCGTATTTTGATTCCACCAAAGCCCTCAACGATGCCATTCCTAAGCCGATTTTGACAAGAAAGTTTGGGATTGAGCCAGTTCAACCCACGACCGAGTTTGCAGAGCTGACCAAAGCCCGGCAAAAAGATCAGTAATCTAGGCACACAGCTACACCGCCACAACAAAACTCAACGATTTTTAAAGATTTTGATGATTTTTTTTTGACATTTGGCATGGCGCCTCCTAAACTGATAGTAAATCCGCTTGAAGGAGGATACGATGGACAAACAAAGTGAGAAGCTCATTGACAAGATTTGGTCCAAAGAGACCATCATGCAAGTTGAGCTCGGCATCGTTCAAAACATGTTCGGGAGCAGAACCGAAGAAGCAGTCGAAGGGTCGATCAGCTTCGCGAGGTTCCTTAGCCTTTCTGGTTTGAACAACGACACCTACCCGCTGTTTTTGAAACTGCTGGAAGTGGAAAACCACTGGGTCATTGATACTATGGTCGGCAAGAAGGACCCCTTCCTTCTTCTCAGTCCCATACAGCCCAACAACTACTTGATTTTCAACGCCTTCAAATTGCTGACCAAATGGCACCCCGGTGGCATCTACCCTGTCACGTTGTCCATTGTTCTTGGCATTCTTCAGGCGGCGTACGCCTCCCCGAAAGACGGCTACAAGATATATGCTGTTTCTATCAATGATGTCAACAACCTTGGTAAACATTTGAACAAAGAAACCGGCCAAGAAGAGCCCAACAACCGCACCATCCTGGATATTGTTGACCGTTTAGGAGCGCTTGCTGGCACCTCAACAGACCCTGAAAAGGAACAGATGGCTCGCCAGGCCAACAACATTCGAACCTACTTCTTCGATAAACGCAAGAAGATGGAAGACATCATTCCTCAGGTTCTGTTGGTCAAGTCGGACTATATCGCCAAGGAAACCGCCCCGCGCATGGTTTTCGTAGACTAATTCAGCGAAAAGAGGGTCATCATGGAAGAACTTTTTGAAAAGAAAGAAGAATGGAGCGAACAAGATGTCATGGGCATTGAATATGGAATGCTCAAAGGCATCATGGGAACACGGACGATCGAGGCCGTTGAGTCTGCCATCACTTATGCTAGCTACCTGAACTTTACGGGAATCAACAACGGGAACTACCCCGTGTTCCTGAAAGTCTTAACCGTGCGCAACCACCATGTGATTGACGCCCTTTTGGGAACCCGGGACCCGTTTTTGTTCATGAGCTCTATTCAGCCCAACTATTTTATTGTCGCTACTTGCTTTAGCATTTTGGCAAAATACCGCAAGGGTGAAGTCTATTCTAAAACCTTAGGAATTATCCTTGGTGTCTTTCAAGCCACCTATAACTCTCCCCTGGACGGTTACAAGATTTACCCGCCGTCCGTTGCTGACCTCAATAGTCTTGGCAAACATTTGAATGAAGATAAGGGCCAGGATGACCTATTGAACCGCAGTATCCTCGATATTCTTGACAAGCTGAGCTCGTTGGAAGGTCAGAATCAGGATGAAGATATGGAAGACCTCGCTGTTCACGCCCATAACATCCGCAACAACTTCTTTGACTCTACCAAGCGTTTGGTAGATATCATTCCTGAAGTCCTCTTGCGGCTGGAACCGAACATGGACGAAGATGTTCAACCTCGCAAGCGTGTTGCTTTGGCTGAAGCCGAGGGAACTCAAGCCTGAGGGCGAACCAGAAGGGAGTGATGACGCCGCTTAGGCGGCGTCTCTTTTTGCCGAACAGGAGGCGTGAACCATGGCAGAGCAACAGGCTCCCGTTTGGGATCCTCGTGAAATCGACGAGCTTCAGCTTGTGTACATGAAAGATCTGATCCGCTGTAAAGACGGCTTCAGTGTTTTTACATCCCTGGCGTATGCTCATTATCTTGTCAACAATCCGGGACTGACGTCTGATAACTATCCGGTCTTCTTTCAGCTGATCGAAGCGGCCAACCGCTGGGTCATCGATACTCTAACCGGCGACAAAGATCCCGCCCGTTTTCTAGGCAATATTCAGCCCAACGGATGGATGCTCAAAGAATCCTTTCGCTTCTTGACCGTTTGGAAAAGCGGTGGCGTCTACCCCAAAGCACTTTTAATGATCCTGGGGCTTTTGTACCAGTCCTATTCTAATCCTGAAGAAGGCTATAGGATGTACAGCTTAAATGTTAACGATGTGAACAATTTGGGTAAGCACTTGGACAAGTCCAAAGATCAAATGGATCCTCAGAACAGAATTATCCTGACTATCCTTGATCGCGTTGCGAGTCTGATTGAGCCGCAAAGGCCCGTACCCACCGAGGCCATCCGCGATGTTGCCCTTCAGGCTAACAATATACGGGGCAAGTTCCTGGATATGACAAAACAGCTAGCCGAAGCAATACCCGATGTGCTTTTGGTGAAAGAGGATTTTTCAGCAACAGAAATTGCTCCCAAAGTCCCCCCGTTGAACATCTAATAGGGCACCATAAATCGGATTAATATTGGAGCCTTCTTCGTGGAGACAAGCCCTGAGCTAAAAAAACAGGATGTTATAAATAACTGCTACATCCTTCAAAAACGGGTTATGGAGGATGTCTTTGCCGAGTACTGGGAGGCGACTGCCATCTTCTCGGCACAGACTTTCCTCCTCCGTTTTTTGAAGATGGAGGCTTTTTCTCCGGAGCTTATCAATAACTTTTATGCCGAGTCAATTAAAGCTGTGTCCTTGCGCCATGCGGCACTTCTACCAACCCTCGAAATTGATCGTCACAAAGGACGCGTGTACGTAGCCAGCGACGGTTCCGGATACGTATCGCTACCTCATCTGCTTCAAGAGGGTCTGAAACTTCCTTTGTTGCACGTGGTCACCATAGGTCTACTTCTCCTTCAAGCCCTGGATCTCTGGTTAGAAAAGGTGGGAACCTATAGCCGTCTCGAACCATCAGCCTTGTACGGCCGAAAAAACGGACCAAAATTGAAGGAACTTCGCCTTTTGAGCCCAGGTTATGGAACGCTAGTGCCCTCCACTCAAGCTAGCGAACGCCAAACGATCCCTGAATCGGTTCGCCATTGGGGGGCTCTCATTGTTTACCTCCTAACCTTCGAGACTCAGACAAACGAGATCAACTTACTGTGGCTGACCACTACACTCCGGCAGCGGAGAGTTCCAGAGGCGGTGATAGCCATTTTGTTAAAGACGCAACGTCACTCACCAGCCTTGCGGTACCAGACGTGGAACGAACTCCGTGCCGAATGGGAACCTATTGCTAAAGAGCTTCAATGGTATACAACCTCCGAAGGAAGCCTCGCTGACCCGTTGTTGGTAGGTGCCGGCTTAAAAACCACGTTTATCCCTGAAAAAATGGTTGAAGGAATCTCTGCTGATGACGCCCAGCGGCTCTATCCGCAACGTCTGGACAATAGCGACGAGGCTCTCCGCAGTCTGTCCCCTTTTATTCAAGACAACTTGACCTTTACCCCAGAGGATCTTTTAGATTTTGCCTTGCGCAAGGACCTATTCCATCCAGGAAGCGAAACCTTAACCTTATGGCAAAAACCCAAAGCGGCGAATAAAACTGCAACAGTCAGTTCAGCACCGCCTAGATCCCCGCCCCAGGAGCGGCAAACCGAGACCTTACAAGCTGACGAACCGCAAATGGCGGCCTATGAAGCGGGGTCTGCAACTGAGCCTTCGGCCGCAGAAAAATTTCCTTGGTATTCAGAAAGCGGTTTGGTGTCTTTGGTCTTACAGCGGCTTACCAATGATTGGCGAAAAACCGCAGTACAAACAGGCTCGTTGCGGTTTGTCCAAGAGCCCCCGCATTCCAGTCCTATAGGCCAGTTTTTGCTTAGCCTTAAAACTAAGGCCCTCTATCTTGAACTTCCCGACAAGGTAGTTCAGGGAACCTTAGAGCACTTTCAAGCCTTTTTAGACACAGGTTGGGAACGTCAAGCTTCGGATCGGTCACCCTCGTATGTTCGCCGTCTACGCCAAAGGTGGAAGGCTCAGCGAAAGAATGAAATCAATGAAGCTAGTCTTGTTGATCAATTGACCTCCCTAGGAACAAAAGCAACCCCTTTGGTTGTGGTCCTGCACCATGCACAAAAACTCTCTCGGGTTGTCCATGACGTACTCTTAGGCATGCGGCGACGCGAGCAAGGCTCGGCGTTCTGTATTTTTGCCTTTTTTGAACCCGAAGAAACTCCTGAATGGCACGTCTTGCATCAACTTTCTTTGAAGCTACCACAAAAAGCTGATCAAAAAGCATGACCAAAGTCTAAAAAAAAACGGTATGCCTCTGGACGTCGTAAGACAGGCATACCGTTGCGTTGGCGATTCATCTCGCTCCCTTTCTTTATCGGCGCCGCCACGGTAATCTTAAAGAAAAAAACAAAAAAATTAAAAGATTTCATTTTTATTAAGAAACAGGCTTTCCTCGAGGTCCTTCGCCACCTCCACAAGCGACGACAGGGTAACGATCGTCTCCTTGAGACGAGCCAGCGACCGAGGCCCGGGAAAGGTTTCCCATGTTCGTACGGCGGCTTTCGTCAGAAAGGACCAAGTGGCGTCACCCCAGGCTCGCCTCAGCGTGGCTACAACGTTTTCCCAGGCCTGGCGAAACTCGTGGGTGATTTCATAAGTGCCCTTCGGCGGCCAGCACTCCAGCAACAATTTGATGGCTGACTGTGCATCTGGAGCGAAAAAGTTTATTTGATTCCAGTTATCTTTCTGCCAAGGAGGAGAGGTTACTGCACGCTGGGGGTGTGTAATAGCAGGGCCATACTCTCGGGGTGTTTCCTCGACAGGTCGCTTAAGCCCCTTGATCAACGATCCGGTGGTACTCAGGTTCCACACGGATACCTCAAGGTGATTGGCAACCTCAGTCTCGAGCCAAGCCCGGTAAAGGTCCATGCGGATATCCGAACGCACCGGACCAGAGATTCCCTCTCGCCACGTTAGCATCGTATCACTGAGCATTCGAAACCCCAAAGTTTCAGCAGGTTTTAGGCGAGACGCTTGACGTAAAAAGCCTTCTTCAAATTGGCTACCTTGGGCATGACTCCCACCCGAATACCCCAAATCCAAACCGGCACACCAAACTTCGGCCGCCTCGAGGTACATTGCGAAAGACCAGGCCATCGTGGCAACCGACCCCCCACTGGGCAGAGGATCACTTACGAAGCCCGCTCGTTGTTCCCAACCCCGCAAAAAGGGCACCTGACACGCTGCCACATAGGTTTGCTGGGGCCAACGAAAAACCCTTGGCGAGGCCGACAAATCTGTAATAATCCGCGTTGAGGACGCGATGCCGCCATCCAAGTGCCGTGAATTCCAGTATTGGCCGTCACCTACAGTGACAAAGTCAGCAACCAACCCATGCCGAAGCAGAATGGAATATGCAGTGTCTACTGCAATCAAAAGATACCTTGAGCGGTATTGGCGCAAAAAAGGTACTGAGGCCGTTAGAGAAGGACCAGCAGCGGCGATCACTACAGCTTGTCCCTTCCCTTGACTCTTGAGTACCTTAAGGGTGTTCCAGCCCGAAGTAAGGCGATTTCGAGCGTGATTCCGAAGCCAAAGTGAAGCAAAACGGGACAGGGTATCTTCATTAACACGAGCTTGTGCCTGAGTTGTCCGCCGACAATCTTCCCACTGTGCGATCCAGTCAGGAAAAACCTCACCAACACAGCGAAGTTGATGAACCCCTACATGACGAAACGTAAACTGAACCCAAAGGTCGCGCTGACATGGGTCACCCCCAATGGATAACAGCAAATGAGGATGAGCAAATACCGCTGAAACATCCGAGGCGTCCAAACTGAGTAAAAATACCCTAGGGTCAGGTTCGACAATCAAAAGCGGTAAATCGGGAGCTTTCTGAACCAAAGAAACCGCCGCATACCCTAAACCCCAACCGACCAGGACAAACGCATCCCAGTCAGGTTGAATTTCTGGCAAAGCACGTTCGGCATCACGCCGGGGCTGATAGGCACTGTAGGCGAGTCGACCACCATACACCAACGTGGGTTCCAGAGAGCGGGACGGCGACAACTGAGGCTCCGAAACTGGCAAAGGAGCCATTGCTGTCAAATCCGCATATAGCGTGGGGAACCGTTTTTGTAACGCCCTCAAGTTGGCCGAAAAGAAACTCATTTCATTTCAGATCCAACACAACTTTTGTTCCCGAGGTAAGTGGCGTTCCAGGAGTCGGTTCTTGGTGAACAACCCATCCATCTCCGTGAATTTCTACTTGTAGTCCGGGTTGATCAAGCAAGGGTAGCAGTGTCCGCTTGGCTAAGCCCTTCAAATCGGGCATGGTTTGTCCTACTGTCAAGACCGGTGGTTCAGGCAACCGGATTGTCGGCGACTGTTGAACTACAGGCTCTCCCTCTTTAGGTATACCTTCCAAGCGAATCAAGCGTTCCGCCATTTGTTTAGCCAAAGGAGAGGCAATCACCCCACCCAAGTAGCCTTTCGGACCCAACGGATCATTAATGGTAACATAGATCACATACCGAGGGTGATCCGCCGGTAAAAACAACATGGTTGAACACGTATAATTGGTTTCAGAGTATGTCCCGGTTTTGGGGTCATACTCTTGAGCTGTTCCGGTTTTTCCCGCCAACTCAATTCCATCAATTCGAGCCCTGTGAGCTGTCCCGTACTCGACCGTTGATTTTGTCATTTGCAGCATTTCGTGGGCAATCTCGGGTTTGACCACCTGACGCAATGGCTCTCGACGAGCTTGGTAGAGGACTTCTCCCGAAGGAGAAACGACCTTTTCGACAATATGTGGTTTCAACAGAAGCCCGTTGTCCGCCAGACCTGCGGCGGCTGTGATCATTTGAACCGTGCTGACACCGATTTCTTGGCCCATGGAAATGGAGGCTTTAGAGCGTGCAGACCACTCAGAGCGGGGCCGTAACAATCCCGGGGTTTCTCCTGGCAGTGTGAGTCCTGTGGGAGAGCCAAAACCCCAGGCGTGAACATATTTTTCAAAGGGCTCTTTGCGCATAAGATCAGAAGCCTGTGCCGTCCCGACATTACTGGAATACGTCAAAATCCCTTGTGCATCCAAAATTCCGTAATTTCCTAAGTCGGTGATACGGATCACCGCACCATCGGGTAAGCGGCGTTCATAGACGCCGTCACAAACAAACTTCATTTGCGGTGTCAGAACACCTGAGTCAAGAAAAGAAGAAATTGAAAAGAGTTTAAAAACAGAGCCAGGCTCATACGCACGGGCAATTAGGGGATCGGCTCGCTGGACTGCCGTATAATCGGCGAAATGATTCGGATCAAAACTGGGACTACTCGCCATGACCTTAAAATCCCCGTTTTCAGGATCAATCACCAAGATATTGACTCGTTTAGCCTTATTAGCGATTCGAGAAGCGTCGGCTAGCTTTTGCGCTTCATATTGAAGAACCGTGTCCAAAGTGAGCCAGACGGCATTCCCGTGAACGATCCCACGATCGGAGTCGGTAACATGCGGAGATAGAAGATCATTGTAACTGTATTCGATCCCGGCTAAACCAATATTGTCTAAGCCAACATACCCAACAACTTGCGCCGCTATGTCTTTTTGTGGATAAATGCGACCAAACTCGGGATCCAATTCGACGCCTTGCAGGTCTCCGTTTGCTTTTGCGGCTTTAATGGCCTGCGCTTCTGCCACCGAAACGGGCCTCTTAACGTATTGAAAATTGGGACCGTTATTGAACTTTTGTAGTAATTCGTCAGGGTTTAAGGAAAGAATACTTGCTAACAGCTGTGCCGTTTTCATTTTATCTTTCATATCTGGTAGCCAAACGGTTGCGGCTTGCTGTTTGGTACTGACGGCGAGAATTCGGCCTTGATCGTCAAGGATAGGCCCTCGTTCCACAAGAGCCTGGTGATAGGTGGCGCGGTTTTGCTGAGAATGAAAAAGCATTAACCCTGCATATTTGCCCAGCAGGAGGACTCCCACGAGTATGGTAAAACCCCAAAAGAGTTTCCACCGCCAAACCGCCCCTGGTAGATCGGGTTTATCTGCCATGTTACCGCCAACTCCTCACTTGATCACCGTGCTCAATTCCATAACTTTCCTACAACAGATGTTTCTTTGGCGAAGCCCCAGTCCCGTGAATCATAAGACTGAGCGGGGTTGTCTCCCAAAACGAAAATGGTATGAGCCGGAACATGCGGAACAGCTTCTAACCAATACGCCTGCCAGGGAGACAGGGGAACTCGCCGTTGACCAATGAAAAGTTGTTGATCTTTAACCTTCAAGGGCATTCCCCCTACCCCGGCAACACGCTTAATAATCATCTGGCCATCAGAAGGGTTTCTTAAAATAACTGTATCTCCTACCTTTGGGGCTTTCCAGAACCAGGTGTATCCCCCTATAATAGGAACCTGTAACCCATAAGCCCAACGGTTAATCAAAATGATTTGGCCGTTATGGTAGTCGGGTTGCATCGAGGGCCCCCGCACTTGGGACACGCCCACGACCGTCCCGGAGATGAAAACGAGCAAGATGGCGCCGACCAAAAAGGCCGGCCATAGTCGGGTTCGCAAAGTCTTCATGACGGAACTCTATCTTAATGATCCCTCCGGCTATTGTCGATACATGAGGGGGGAGCATTATCGTGAAGGATGACATGCGGGGACAAGACTATCTCAAAAATCATTCCAGTACAAACGAGACTGACGAAATCTTAGAAAACACAGGTACCAGCTTTGAGCCACAAGCCGACGTTGCGGTTCTTACACCTGCGCCTCCGCGTCGTAGGTTGGGAAGAACCCTTGCGTTGTGGGAAGGCACTTTACAGAGTAGCATCTCGCGTTCACCACTTTTAGTTCTTCCGTATCTGTTTGCTCTCCCTCTTTTTTTGCTACTCCTTGGCGCGCTTTCGCCGGTAATAACACCTGGGCTGAACTTTTCTTTTCACGCGGCAGGAATTCCCCTCCCCCAAGACGGAAAAGTAACTCACTACCTGTTCACGGCGGGACAGTCTCCCAAAACCGAAGAAGAAACCGCCGATGCCGCTCCTCGTATTCTTCCTGTAAAAACCCAGACCTATACGGTGCAGTCTGGCGATATGCTGTCTGTTCTTGCCAATAGATTCAATATTGATGTCAGCACCCTGATTAGCTTCAACGATATCGCCGATGTTCGACATATTGCTGCTGGGGACAAGTTGCTCATTCCTAATGAGGACGGTTTATTGTACACCGTTCATAAAGGCGACAGTCTTACCTCCATTGCCCGGGCAAACAATCTTTCCTACGATGATATTCTTTTGGCCAACGGCCTCAAGTCTCCTGTTGTCACCCCCGGCCAAAAAGTGTTTCTGCCCGGGGTCACTCTTTCTGCATGGGATTACAAACAAGCACTTGGGGAACTGTTCATCTACCCCGCTCGAGGCGTCATCACGGCCCGCTTTGGTTGGCGCCACGACCCCTTTAATGGCGATCGAACGTTTCACAATGGCGTTGATATTGCCAACTATGCCGGGACTCCAGTACACGCCTCCATGGCTGGCCGTGTTGCCGACATGGGCTTTAACTCCGCATATGGCAACTATATTCTTTTGAGTCACGAGGGCGGGTATCAAACTCTGTATGGTCACTTGAGAGCTTTTGAAGTTTCTCAGGGCGAATGGGTAAGGCAAGGCCAAGTGATTGGCTTGATGGGAAGTACCGGTTACAGTACGGGGCCCCACGTCCACTTCTCAATTTTCAAGTGGAATCACGCCGTCAATCCTCTAAATTACTTGTTCTAACGGTAGGGCTTGTAAAAATAACCGCGCGTGGTGAAAAAAATCTGCGCGTGCTGAAAATGTGCCGATAAAATGTTAAAGGAAAAGCCAATGCGAAAGTTCGTCGTGGGTTTAGCGTTGATGTTAGCCGTCTTTACTTTTCTGGGAGCTCTTAGCTACTCAGACAAACCAGATGCTAGCCCTAATACCAAGACGGTTTCAGTGCTAATGCCCCAAGGATAACTCGTAGGTCTGCGAACCCTCGAACCTCCGCTCGCGCCGTAGCGAGTCAGCTTCGGAGCAAAAACGGAATTGTACTTGCTAACTCGAGGAATTGCGCCATTAAGGGGCGGCTTTCAGGCCATAAGCTTTCAGGGACATCCTGCAAGGTATGCATGGTTTGCCAGGCAGCAGGCAGGGGCAACCGTGAGGCCAGGTCCTGAGAACCACACTTCATGTACTGTTTTCGGTACGCCATAGCCTGCTTTTTCGGTAACAAGCTGACTTGTACGGCCGGTATTCCTGACCACAAAAACCCCAAATCATCAGAAAAAGGAGTATCGATTTCTACAAAGTCGCCAGCTCCTGTGGCGGATAACAGGCGCCTTACCCACAACCTCAGGGCTTTGGTGTTTTCATCGATAGCCCCTGCTTTTTGTCTCACACTTTCACTAAGATGCCCTAAAACAAAAGTATCCCCAACCCCAGTCATATCTAAAACGATCACAAATGGCTGCCGACCAGCTGACTTCCAAAGTTGACCTAAAAGACGAGCCCCCTGTTGTTGAAGTAAACGTTCGCCAAAGATTTCTTCGCCGTCAGTAAACACCACCCTTCGGGGGTTTCGACCTTGCCGCAAAAGCATCGACTGCCGAGCCAGGTAGTCTAACAAATGGCGAACACTAGCGCTGTTATCATTGGCACCGGGAGTTCCCGGTTGACGATCATAATGGGCTACCAGAAGCAGTTCTCCGTTTTCAGGAAGGCCCGGTTGGGTTTGCCAATGCGTCCAGGGAGGAGTCGATATCTCGTAAATTCCGCCCCAAAAGCCCAAAGCATCACCGAGGATCTGTTTACGATTCGCAGACAAGGAGCAAAACTTTTGGAACCAAAGGTCATCAACCAACATAGAAAATCTTTCTAACACAGGGAAGCCGGCTCTGTCTTGACCGTCGTCGGCACTCAGGGATAATGTAACATTCACATGCGTTCGTTCATAATTACCGCCCTTCTGGGCCTCACCGTTTCTTTAACTGCCCAAGCGTTGGATTCCCGCTTATCAGACCTTGTTCCCATGGCGTCACGAGCCGTTTTGATGGACGTCACCTCAGGTCGGATCCTGTACCAAAAAAATGCCGAAGAGCCGTTGCCCCCTGCCTCATTGACTAAACTCATGACCATGCATTTGATCTTTGAGGATATTGCCAGTGGAAAGCTCAGCATGAACGAAGTTGTTCATGTGACTTCGGCAACTGATGCACGGGCCATGCCCCCTGGTTCTTCGTTGATGTTTCTCCAAGCCGGTCAACTGGTCACTATCCGAGAGTTGTTAATCGGCCTTGATGTCGACTCAGGCAACGATGCTGGTCTAACACTCGCCGTATTTGACGCTGGTAGCCAAAAAGCGTTTGTCAAAAGGATGAACGCCGAAGCCGCCAGGCTTGGTCTTACCCACACGGTGTACTATGACTCGTATGGTTACGACTCACGCAACCGGACAACCGCCGGTGACCTTGCTAAATTTTGTCGGTACTTCTTGAAAGTTCACCCCAATGTTTTGGCCATCACTTCGCAAAAAGAATTGGCCTACCCCATGGCGGACAACTATCCTGCCGGCTACCGAGGAATCATCCCCACCATCTGGCAAAAAAATCGCAACGAACTGTTGTGGACCTATCCTGGAGCCGACGGCTTAAAAACTGGTTATATCGATGAGTCTGGCTACAACTTGGTTGGGACGGCCGAACGCAACGGTCAGCGCTTACTGGCAATCGTCTTGGGAGTCCAGGCCCGAACTACGGCAGAAGGAAGCCGTTTGCGCACAAAGGCCGGCGAGATCTTGTTGAACTATGGCTTTCAAAGGTACCCCTTAGTTCAACTGCCCGTTCCCCTCCTCCCGTCTGTCAAAGCCTGGTATGTTCAAGGACACAAAGTCCTTGTTCAACCTCAAAAGATCAAACTGTATCCCCTCTCTGCCCAAGAGCGAGCTGAAATTACGGTTCAGCCAGAATTACCGAGTTCAGTGATTGGTCCCTTTCCCGCGCACACCAAAGTGGGCACGCTGGTGTGGAGCCTGCAAGGCAAAGTGGTAACATCAGTGAACTTAGTCTCGGTGTCTTCAGGACAGCCTGGGTCGTGGTGGCAAGATTTTTGGGACGCCATTCAGCTGTTCTTTCGTGGACTTTTTGGCCACCAGCCACCGCTAAATCTTACTTCTGCCAATACGTAATATCGAAGGGACCTTCGACATTAAAGCCCAAAGACTGATAGAGCCTTTGGGCTCGATGGTTGTTTACTTTGACAAAAAGGCACGCTCCCCGACCGGTGCGGGCCAATTCCGCCAATAAAAACTGTAACACTCGCCGTTGAAGGCCCTCGCCTCGTCGGTCTGGGCGTGTAAAGACTCCTCCCACTTGCCCCCATTCAGGTATTAAAGCATTGGTTCCCGCTTTGGCCAAGGGAATCCCGTCTTCTTCTAGAACCACGTTCCACTGGGTCTGCAACTGTTTTTGAAAGAGCCAATAGCTTGAATTGGCGCGAAAGTCTGCTGGATCAAACAAAACTTCTTCTTTTTCGTATGCTTCTTGCAACGGAAAAATCTCGTTGGAGTCCTGAGGAAAAGCCCACCTCACGCTTTGCCCGTCACGGAGAGGGTCTAGTTCGACCGGCTGACACCCACGAGTCATCCATAAGTATTCTACTCTTCTGGTTAAAAGGGCTGGCCACCACCGTTCCCAATGGCGAGTCCAGGCCGTTAAACCCATAACTGTAAAATTACCCCAAGCCTTTGCCGCCAAGGCCTCAACCTCGCTGCCTTCTTCAGGGGTGAGACTCCGGGATGCCCAGGGCAACCATACGGATTGCTGACGCAAGGCCAGGACAGCGCCTTTACTCGTCGTTCTCCACAACTTGGCCGACGCCGTTAGCGCAGCCCGCAGTGCGGTAACAGACGCACCTGAAGTTGCTAAGTGATGATCCCACTGAGGAAAGCCTGAGCGAGGAACTTGTTTCCAGGTTCTCATCAAGGGCCTCCATCAGGCAAACCCGCAAAATGTAAAGGCAATTTTGCCGTAGGATGCAACTGGCCATCCAAAACCGCAACGGCGGCATCAAAGGCATCCATGTCTGTCCCAAAAGCGGCGATTGCAGTTTTAACCCAAGGATATTTTCGCAAAGGAGCGGGTGAAAGCACACTCACAACCGTCACTTTATCTTTCCACGGTTCAAGAACTTTCAAATATTCGTAAGCACCAGGTGTTGCCAGCAAAAGCAGAATTCGTGAAGCCATAGGCGCTTTCTGAACGACTTCTTCACGGAAAGCATCATTATAGCCAAAGAAATGGTAGTTATACTCAAGTTTAACGGCATCAGGAAAATGCTGTTTGACCGCGTCATAAAACTCGCCATAGGGTGTGATGACTAAAAGGCCTTTTCCCGCTTCACGGGACCAAGGAAGGCCCTCCTTTTTCAAAAGGACAACACTTCGAACCGCCTGACTAAAAAAGAATTGGTTGGCGGCTGTGTCTGGCAAGGCCAGGTGCGTTGGGTTGGGATATAAAGGTGGTGCTAAGGGGCTTTTTAAAAACTTTATCTTTAACAACAAATCGCGGGAAACAGCTTGTTGAACGATTTCTTTAAACGACGGTTCGGCGCGCATTTTGGCAACAACCGCCCAAAAGTCTGCGACTTCTATCTTGTCGGGCTGAGACAGCAACAGAAGGTCATTTCCCGCTGTTAAGGCTCGGATCGCCGGTTCTGTTTCACTCCAGTCGGCGGGTTTTGCACCCACCATAAACAAATCATCAGTAATCACCACCCCTTGAAAGTCTAACTTCTTTCGTAAAAGATCTCGATTCAACCTAGGGTTCAGCGACGCAGGTAACAGGTTTCCCGAAATTTGAGGAAAAGCCAAATGACCAGTCATAATAGCCGGTAACCCTTCCCGAATGAGCATCTTATACGGAATCATCTCGCGGTTCTTTAGGGTCTGCCAGGTATCCTGGATTATAGGTAGCCCTCCATGACTATCTTGAGAGGTATTACCGTGCCCAGGAAAATGCTTGGCCGTGGGGATAACTCCCGCGTCCATTTCGCCTCGGACAAACGCCGTAGCCAACCAGCCTGCTTCGTAGGGGTCAGCAGAAAAGGACCTTGGACCAATCACATGGGCATCAGGGTTAATATACAGGTCAACGCTGGGTGCAAAATTCATATTGACACCCATCACAGCCAATTCATGAGCTATGTACTTTCCAGAGTGGTAGGCGTCATACGCCAACCCTTCAGCCCCCAGCGAAAGACTCCCAGACGTCACGCTGGTATTGCCTTTAATATGTCGTACCCACCCCCCTTCTTCGTCGGTGGCAACAAAAAGGGGAATATGAAACGGCGAAACGGAAGCCGCCTTCTGGACCAGATCAACCGCTTGCGCCACCACCTGAGTATTGGGAGCATTCCAGCCAAAAATTTTAACCCCACCGAGCCCATAGGTTTCAATGCGGGAGAGGTATTCCTGAGATGGGGTAACTCCAGGGTAGCCAAAAAGAAAAACTTGGGCCGCCAGTTGTTCATCGGTCATTGCGCGAACTAATTGTTGTGCTAGAACCTTAGGAGGCGTTTTATCCCAAAAGCTAAGCGCCGATAGCGCTTGGCCCCCCAGAAATATCTGCAGAAAAGCGCACACAACCGGGGCGCTTAAAGATCGGCTTATCCGTTTCATCTTACTCTGTATTATCAGAAGACAGGTGAATTTTCCAAGCTCTTCTTGTATTTTTAATCCATGAATCGTTTTCTTTGGTCGCTTTTGTTGGTCTTTCTCACCCTCACCTCGGTGGCATGGTCACAGCCTAGGGCCCAGCTACCGCAGGGTCCGCTTAGCCCCCAGCAAATTTCCACCTGGGGACTCACCGTTTCGGGTGAAAACCCGCAGGAGCTTCCCCAAAGCGAAGCTATCTTGAACAAGTGGTACCACACTCTGGAGGCAAAGCTTTCTGGTTTATCAGGAGCCGCTTTAGGAGATGCTCTTTTGAAACTTCTGCATCAAGAGTTTCTTCACCAGTATAGCGCAGAACAAACTCGACTTGATGTTCTGTTAAAAACAGGCGACTACAACTGTGTTTCATCCGCCTTGGTATACTTGATTTTAGGCCGTCGGCTGGGCCTGACCGTCGAAGCGGTCGAGGTACCTTCGCACGCCTTTTGTCGGGTTCAGGTAGGAACCTGGGTCGATGTCGAAACAACGACTGCTCAAGGGTGGGATCCGGGTACCAAAAAAGCCTTCCATGATGAGTTTGGCCATGTGACCGGCTATTCTTATGTTCCTCCGGGCGACTATACTCAAAGGCGCAATTTGGATGCTCGAGGTTTACTGGGTTTAGTTCTGCAAAACCGCTGTTCTCTGTTGCAAAAGCAAGGACAATTTCAACAGGCCATCCCTTTAGCCCTTGATCGTTGGGAATTTGACCGTTCCGAGGCTTCTCGGACCATGCTCGAAACCGTTTACAAGGACGCCGTCGCCGTCTTGAATAACCAGAAAAACTTTCAACAGGGCTTAGAACAGGTCAACAATTTATTTTCGGTGACGGGCCTCACCCCCACGGTTCAAAACTTAGCGTATGCCTTGGTAGCTAACCAAGTTCAACTTTGGTCCGAACAGCAAGAATACCAAAAAGCCCAACAACTCATCCGGGCCTGGGAGCAAAAGAAGCTTCTTCGTCAGACTGAAGCGTTAAGCCTGTTGAAAACTCTGACAGAAAAGGAACTTGTGAAGGTGTTGCCACAACTCTCTCCCGAACAAGCTCAGGCCAAACTCGACCAAGCTGCACTTCAGGGCTATGTGACCATCGATCAAAAAAACCAATTTCTCGCCTGGGTTTACAGCTCGGCAACCGACAAGGTCGTCAAGAGCCAAGGCTATTCTGCCGGAGTAGCTTACTTAAAACAATTACCAACAGAAGTACAACAGCTACCGGGCTTACAAGAGCTTTTCCAACAATTGACACAAGCCTGGGCGGCAACAATTCATAATCAGTTTGCGCACTTGTGGAACGCTGGCCAGCACGAACAAGCACGAAAAGTTTTACAAGAGGGCCTGACGGCCTTGCCCACCAGTCGACTGCTGAAGCAAGATCAAAGCCAATTGCCACAGGAATAGCGCCCTGGCTATCTTTGTCCAGTTGGCTATCTTTGTCCAGTTGGCCGCCCTTGTAAATTTGTTACCGGTTTCTTTTTAGGATTCCTTGTAAGCAACTCCCGAAATAACACGCCGTCCATGCTCATACGCCAGTTCAGAAAGCCTTGCGACTCGGTACCCTGAAACCTCAAAATCACTTCCCGTACGAATTTGTTCTCGAAAACCATCGTCGTGTTCGAGAGTCTCAATCAGGTCAGCATTTTGGCACAAGACCAGCACGTGATCGCCATAGCAAACACAATCAAACGGTGTGAACTTCGCTAGTATGGCAGGAGCTCCCGCTGTGGCAGCTCGGACAGCAGCAGTCTCAATCGAGGCTTGCTTGGCTTCGAGCTTGATCATGCGGGCTTTCGCATCGGGTACCGCTTCGCCTATGGCCTGACTCACCCAGTCGAGGAGATGCTCTCGAAGCTCTGTAAGGCTCTCTAGTTGTTGAAAATTCTCAAGGACATCAGAACCCGAAAGTACCTTAGCAAGGCCAGAAATTTCTTTTAAGTACAAGTTTCGTTGGGCATCAGGTACATAATACATCACCAAGAGGTGCACAGGTTTGCCATCAATCGCGTTGTAATCAATACCCTTAGGCGACCAGCCTACAGCACAAAGAAGTTCTCCATCCGCGGTGGTGCGACAATGGGGAACGGCCACCCCCTTGCCGATTCCGGTGTTAAACGTCGCCTCTCGATCCATGACGGCTTTTACAAGATCTGTTCCCGAACCTATATCAGGAATAGCCTCGATAAGGAGGGCCAGGTATTCCAAAGCTTTTTCTTTGCTTACCTCGGGCAACTCTACCAAACGACCTTCTTGCAGTGCATCTAGCAAACTTCTCATGCGCCGATCCCTCCATAGCGTTTATGAAACCACGTTTTGACATTGTGCGTCAGAACACCGTACAGAACCAAGAAGGCGGCGATATACGCCCAAAAAATCGGAGGCAAGGGCACCAACCCAAAGTCCAGCGCAATGGGGGTATAGGGAAGAATACCTCCTACGGCCATCACTAAAACAGTAGTCATTGTCATTGAAAAGCTCGCTCTACTTTGAAGGAAAGGAATCTTGTTGGTGCGGATGATGTGCACAATCAACGTCTGAGTTAGTAACGACTCGACAAACCAGCCCGTATTAAAAAGGTGAGCCGCATACGTTGTATTCGGGTCATCAGCCTTTGTGATATGCTGAAAGTAAGGAATCAAGTCTGTCGGTACAGCTAGGTTAAAGAGCGATGAGGTTTTAAAAAAGAGCCACATCAGAGCGAAGGTGGCGTAGTCAAAGATGGAACTAATCGGTCCAATGAACATCATAAAGCGACGAATAAACCGAATATCCCACGATTGAGGTTTATTGGCAAACTCAGGGTCGACATTGTCAAGAGGTATGGCTGTTTGACTAAGGTCGTAAAGTAAGTTATTGAGCAGGATCTGAACGGGTTGCATCGGCAAAAACGGAAACAGATAGCTGGCTCCTACTACCGAGAACATATTCCCGAAGTTAGAGCTGGCCCCCATTTTGATGTATTTGATAATATTGTTGAACGTCTTTCGGCCTTCGATAATGCCATCTTCTAAAACCAACAGGTTTTTTTCCAAAAGAATAATATCGGCGGATTCTTTGGCAACATCGACGGCAGTATCTACGGATATGCCAACATCGGCAGCCTTCATCGCCGCCGCATCATTGATTCCATCACCCATAAAGCCGACAACGTGTCCTGCCGAACGTAACGTTTTGATGATGTCTTCTTTCTGATCTGGCGTAAGGTGAGCAAAGACGTCATATTCTAACACCGTCTTGGCAAAGGCTTCGGGCTTCATTTGGGACAGCTCTTTACCGGTAATTACCCTTTGAACATCAAAGCCAACGTCGCGACAGACTTTAGCCGTCACCAATTCATTGTCGCCAGTAAGGACTTTTACCCGAACCCCATACTCTCGCAAAGAGGCAATAGCTTTTTCGGCGGAATCTTTCGGGGGATCAAGGAACGCTAAATACCCTAAAAGGACTAGACCCGATTCATCTTGAACGGAAAAGTTGGTTTTGTCCTTGCTGTACTCACGATAGGCGATCGCCAGCACCCGATAACCCTCTGAGGACAGGCGCATATATTCTTCAATAATGTCGTTTTTGATGATTTCAATCATGGGAAAGATATCATCATCAATTTGATACTTGTCGCAGGCCGCAAAAATCGCCTCTACCGATCCTTTGCAGATCAAAACGTGGTTATCTTCATAATCCAGGACGACGCTCATGCGTTTGCGTTGAAAATCAAAGGGGATTTCGTCGATTTTCTTGCAGGTTTTTTCAACATCCAAATCTTCATGACTAAGAATCGAAAGATCAAGCAGGTTCCGCAAACCCGTTTGGTAATAGCTATTCATGTAGGCATAGCGTAGAACATCATCAGAAAAACGATTGGTAACATCAACGTGTTTTTCCAAGATGACTTTATCTTGGGTGATGGTGCCGGTCTTGTCGGTGCAAAGAATATCAATGGCACCCAAGTTCTGAATAGACTTGAGTTTTTTCACTATGACTTTTTTGTGCGACATAAAAAGTGCACCCTTAGAAAGGCACACAGTGACAATCATGGGTAACATTTCGGGGGTCAGACCCACCGCGATCGAAAGGCCGAACATCAGGGCATCAAGCCAATTATGCTTGGTGATGCCAACAATCAGGAAGGTCACCCCGACCATGACAATCATAAAACGAATCATCAACCAAACAAACTTCGACACCCCTTTATCGAAGTCGGTTGCGGCATTAGGTGCCGCGAGGTTAGCTGAAATTCCGCCCAAGAAGGTGCTCATTCCCGTATTGACCACCACACCTTTAGCAGAACCAGAAATAACGGTACTTCCTTGGAAACAGGCGTTTTGCAGATCAAAAACTTCGGTTTTTGTAGGGTCAGGGGCAGGGTATTTTTCTACGGGCATTGACTCGCCGGTTAAAGCCGATTGACTAACAAAAAAGTCTTTTGCCGCTAAAACCCTTAGGTCGGCAGGAATAATCGAACCTGCGGCCAAGACAACGATGTCGCCGGGAACAATTTCGGACATTCGAATCTCGACTTCTTTGCCGTCCCTGAGCACAATCGTAGTAGCTTGAACAAGCATTTTGAGCTTTTCGGCAGCGACAGTGGAACGTTTTTCTTGAAAGTAGGCAAGAAAAACACTGATAAGAATCATGCCACCCACAGTTGATGGCGTAATTAAGTCATTGGACGAGCCCAGATAGGCCAATAGACTAAGCAAAAAATTACCACCACTCGAGAGCTTGGTAGTGTCGAGCGACATAAAAAACGAGACAATCAAAATGACTAAAAGCTGAATAACGAGCGGGTTGGCAAAGCGCTCGAGGATTTCTTCCCCAATACCCTTTTTCTTTTCAGCGGCTAAAACATTAGGACCATAAATATGCTCCCGGGCTTCGGCTGAGGACTGTTCCAGGCCATCTTTTGAAGTCTCCATCCGGCTAAGGACATCGTCCTCGGTCATGAGGCAGGCTTCCCTCAGGCGTTTTTCATGGGCCGTAGCTAGGCTAGGCTTTACGAGGTTCCGACGGTCCATCGGGGGCCTCCTTCTGGAATTTGGGAATTAAACTCATTGTAAAGAAAAGGGTCCCGGTTGCCTAGTAGAGAAATTGTTCTTTTGATTAGCTTTTCGTGAGCTTCTGCTCTTGTCCAAAAAAGCACCTGCTTAGTACAATGACGTCCATCAACGGGAGACGATGCAATGGAAGATCCTACGGAAGAAGTCCAAAAGCAACTTCATGAACACGCCCATGAAAGCCGTGACCCTGGGATGCTAAAAATCGCACTAAGTTCTGCGATTATCGCTGTTCTGGCGGCGATCGCCTCACTCATGTCCGAACACCAAATCAATGAGGCCATGATTTCGCAATTGAAAGCTTCTGACCAATGGGCTTATTACCAAGCTAAGGGCCTGAAGCATAACCTTTTAGAAACTCAAAAAGAACTACTGACTCAGTTAAGGCACCCCACAGCGGAAGAAAATGCGCGCTGGACGACTGGGCTTGAAAAGTACAAGGAAGAACAAAAAGAAATTTCGCAAGAAGCAACTCGGGAACAAAAAGCATCCCACCGCTCCTTTGAAGCGCATTACAGGCTTTCCTTCGCCGTCACGTTTTTACAGGTGGCTATTGGTCTGTCGGCTGTCTCTGCTCTGACGAGGCGACGTTGGTTGTGGATAACCAGCTTAGTTACCGCCGGGGTTGGGATTCTTTTGATGGGTTGGGGCTTGGGTCTAGCTGTATTGACTTAGACCCATTGCCCTTTCTTACCTATCTTACTTAACGATTTTGTCGGTCTTTCCGCGATTGGCAGTCAATGCAAAACAATGCATACGGTATGGCCTGCAGCCGAGAAGCCGGTATTGGCTTCTGACATTCCATGCAAACCCCGTAGCGATCGTTTTGAATTCGGGCTAGGGCGTTATCAATCATCTGAAGCTTCTTGGACTCAACGGCATTCAGTGCCTCCAAGTTCTTCTTGTCAATATCGTCCGACGCCATGTCCACCAAATCTTTGGGGTCAATATCTTCAACAATGGCACGAAAACCTTCGCTTTCCATGACCAAATGATGAAGAATCTCTTGCTTCTGGTGTTGAAGCTCTTCCTGCATTTTTTTCAGAAATTCTTTGTCCAAGTTTCTCTCCAAGGCGGGGATAAAAAACCTAGGTAATTTGATCAAATTCGTTGAAAAAGTCAACTGGTTGACAAGACCTTACGGTTCTCTCTATAGTAAAACAACTTATGGCTGAAAAAGAAGAAACGATAGAAGTAGAAGGTGTCGTTAAGGAATCCCTTCCTAACACGATGTTTCGTGTTGAAATCAAAAATGGTCACATCATTCTTGCGCATTTGTCCGGGAAAATGAGAAAAAACTACATTCGTATTGTTCCCGGCGACCACGTTAAAGTTGAATTGTCCCCTTATGACCTATCCCGGGGACGTATCATTTTCCGCGAACGCTAACAGATCCCGTCACGTTAGCTGTTATCCTCGGCCTTTTTACCTCAAATCTTGTCGTTGGATTTTAGTTTGAGCTTAATCCAGGTTGCACCAGTTCCTCCTAAGCGGCGTTCGGCGTCACCATACTCTTGTACCCAAGGGGAGTGGCTCAACTCATCGCGTACAAGGTGAGGAATCACGCTTTCTTGGGGAGAATGCAAGCCTTTGCCATGAATGACCAGTAGTCTCGTCAAATGCTCTGCGACAGCGTCGTTAAGAAACTCGCGTAGGCGTTCCTGAGCTTCATTGCGTTTTAACCCGTGTAAATCTAACTCTTCTTGGGCTTCAAATCCTTTCACAGTTCCTTTGCGATACTGAGGCACGGGAAACTTTTTTTCACTTTCGTCCTCGCTTTCAAGTTTAAGAGTCTTAGAAAGCGGTTGATGACGTTCCCAAGTATCGAGGATCTTACCAAAATCCATTTTGAATCTCTCCTCTCATGGCTTTTTATTCTTGAAAAGGTCCTTTTTATTCTTGAATAGGCAAAAGATAATTGACCTTAAGCCAGCCTTGCAGACCATAGCCCGTGGTTACCAGGGCATAGGGCCCCGACAGACCCTGATAGCGAACAACAGTCCCTTGAGGTACGGTTAACCAGTTTTCTGCCAAATCACTAGGGACTCTCCGCAGAGGTGCATCTCCCGTCCCCACAACAGCATCCCCAGGAGAGCGTTCAACCAAAGAAACTCCCGCTGTCACTCCGGAGGCTGCAAAAATAAGAAAGGCAACCGTCATCGGGACAATCCAGCTGACTTTGCCCGAACGACGATGCCATGCCCAAAACAGAAACGCGAGATTCCAACCTAAAACCGTTGCCAGAAGAAAAAGGTCGGTAGGAGGCCCCTGCCACACTTGAAACTGGTCGGTAAGCTGGGCATCTTTTTCTACCTCATGAAGTGCTGTAAGTGCTTGTGGCCCTTGATAACCCAAGGCGAGAGCACGACAAAAAGACCTGACTGCCAGGGCTGTTTGTTTTTGTTGTTTTTGTTCTAAGCCTTGGTTGTACCAATAGCCTGGCTGATTTATGGGAGTATGAACGTTGGAATCTGCCGCGCTCATCAAGAAAAACCCTAAAGGAATTAGGACAAGCAAGCCCTTGCCACGGCTTTTTCGTCCCCGAAAGGTCAAAAGAAAAAGCACGGGACCTGGTAAAAAAGCTAACCAAAACCAAAACTTTGTGGCAAGGTTCCAAGGCTTTACCTGTGCCCATTCCGTCTTGGGAAGGGGATTCAGCACGGTTACCGGTTTTATCGTAACTTTACCTGAGTTGTTAAGGTTAATCGTTTCTGATTTCGCTTCCCAGGTCCAAACTTTATCTAAGCTGGGTTGGTAAGAGACAAAAGGGGGTACTTGAACGGTATAGGACCCACTGTGATCGGCAACAAATTTCCAGGTAACCGTTAAATCCCCCTGATAGCCCTCCGTCGTGGGACGGTAGCCCGAGGTTTCTTGTTTGCTGAGTAAACGGAGTCCCTGAGCATTGACATCCGGAAGGACAAGATAGGGAAAATTGCCCCTACCCCGAACGACTTGAGTGACATTAACTTGCCCCGGGTTTTGAACCGAACGCTCGATTCTCGCTTCATACGAAAAATCACCAATAGCTCGGGTCGTTACCGTTGCAGGAATCGCTTGGACCGTTAAGTTCAGCGGCGAGGTCGTACGAACCAAGCCGTTGACGTTGACGGTGACGGCAGGAAGGGTGACAGTTCCCGTCTGCGTGGGGACCATCATCCACCCCGACCACGGTAAGGTCAGAATACGGTCATCACCAATAGCGGTTACTTCGATATCCCCAATATTGCCGGCTTTTTCCCAAAGGGTGTTTGCAGGAGCCGAAACATCAAGTTCAGCGGGCTGAAGAAGGGTCTCTAAGTTCTTTACTTGAAGAATGACAGGAATTCCCTCACCCAAATAGTACGGTCCTGGGGGAACAGACCAACCAACTTGAAGGGGAAACCGATTTTGGGCTTCGTCGCGAGCCAAAAGGTAGAGGGTTTTCGGTGAAACCAAGAGTGACTGCTGGCCATAACTCACGGTAAAAGGTCCCAAAGTCACGATTCCTGTTTTCACAACTCGAAAACTCAAGGTCAATTTGGTTCCTTTGGTCACCTGCCCTGAACTATTTTCCCAGGAGGTTTCTCGAACAAAAGGTCCGCTGGTTAACTCTAACTCTGGCGGATACGTCACGGGGACTAGCTTAAGCTGGAGGGGATCGGGCGTATCCGCCAAAATATTGACGTTAAACTGCTGTCCCACCACAAACCGGTCGTTATCCAGACTGAGCTTTGCCTCCAGCGCCGCCAGCGGAAAGGGGCGAAGAGCTGTTACTAGTCCGAAAAGACTTACCAGTCCGAAGAAGAGGGCGAGCTTTTTTGCGTGTTGTTGCTTTTCCATCGGTTTCCTTCCAAGCGCTGGACATAATCAAGCAGCGCCTTGGTCTGTGTCGTCGGTGTGGTTGGCGCGGCAGAAATCACTGGTGCCGGCGCATTGGCAAAGGATTGAATTTTTAAAAGGCACAGCTCCAAATTATGTTTGGCCTCAAAATTAGCGGGTTTGAGCAACAAAGCCTGTTGAAAGCTGTGATAAGCTTCCTTGTACAAGCCCTTTTGATATAGCAGGTCCCCTTTATTAAAGGCCAATCGGAACAGCAGTTCCTCGGGAGCTTTTCGGTCAACATTGTTCCAAACCGCCAAAGCGGAGTTGGCCTCGCCTAAAGCGTTGTAAACGTTACCCAAATTATAATTGACCCAGGGACCGAAGCGGTCTTTTTGGGTAACTTGAAGATACCTCAAGCTGGCTAACGGGTAGTTACCCCTCTGAAACTCATAGTTACCTGAAAGAATCGCAAGCCCGTCACCAGCGTCAGAACAACCGGTTAACGTAACACCGAGGGCTAAACCCGCAAGAAGTCGAAGGATTTTCACAGAATTTTCCTCCAGGGCAAGGCCCAAAGGAGTACAGCTCCCGTTAGACACAACAACGCCACCATTAAAAACAGCCGATACTGGGGAGCGGGCTCCCACTGGACACCACCTCGCACGGCGGGGTTTTCTAGGCTCGTTAACCGGCTTTGCAAGTCGTCTAGACGGTCACGATCGGCACCATTGTAAAACCTTCCGCTAGTTTCAGAAGCAATTTCACGTAATAAGTCAGGGTTCAACTTGGTAATCACGGTAAACCCAAAATCATCTACTAAAACACCTTTTCCTTGACGAATTGTCGAGCCCTTACGAGTTCCTAGCCCAAAGGCAAAGACCTCAACCCCACGTGAGGCCAAGGTTCGGGCAGCAGAAATCGCATCGCCGTCACGAGCTTCGCCGTCAGTAAACAAAATGACTGCTTTGTGGTGATCGTCTGGGGACTGTAAGGAACGGTACCCCTCTAGCAACCCGGCGGCAAGGTTACTACCGACCCCTGGCGCCACCGTGGGGCCCAAATCATTGAGCCAGTTTTCTAAATCATCCGTATCCATCGTCAGGGGGGTTAAAATGCGTGCTCGACCTTTGAAGGCTACTAACGAGAAGCGAGTCTGCGGGAAAGTCCGCAAAATAAACCGTGCCGCTTCTACCCCTGCAGCCAACCGATCCGGTTTAATATCCGTCGCGGTCATGCTCCAAGACACGTCAAAAACTAAGGCGACATCTAAGCCATTCTCATGTTCAGGTACGGAGTGTTCTCCCCAAGAGGGGCCAGACCAAGCAAAAATCAATCCACTAAGAGCAACTAGTAGCAAAAGACCGGCAAAAAAACTCTTGACAAAATAGATACCCGCCAGCCTGTGTTGCCGCCACTCCCCGCCCAAGCGCAACAGCTCTCTTCGTCCACGCCGATAAGAGATAACCAAGATAACCAACACCACAGGAAGAATGCTGAGAGTCCACAAGACCTCGGGTCGAGCGAAAATCACATGATCTCCTTCAAAACTAGCTTGCGGACAAAAAACGAAAACAGGAGAAGGGCTAAGGCACCCCAAACAAAATAGGCGTACAGCTGATCGTTCACCACTTCAATTTGAATTTTTCGCGAAGATGTTTCACGTGAGTCGATGGATTGAAAGATGGAATCTAAACTCCCCGGTGAGGAGGCTGAAAAGTACTGACCCCAAGGAGGAATCGCCAAACTGCGAAGAAAGTTTTCATGAAAACCCCCTTCGAGAGTTCCACTGTAGGTTAAACCGGTACGAGGATCCCGAACCTCTAAGGGGACAGTGTCAGGGGTTCCAATACCGACCAAATACAGTCGAATTCCCAAAGAATGGGCCAATTCGGCGGCTGTTCCTGGTTGAATTTCTCCCGCATTGTTGTCGCCATCGGTAAGTACCACAATCATCTTGTTTTTACCCGGTGCCTTTTCTAGGTGCAGAGCCGCAACGGCAATACCCATACCTAAGGCAGTTCCGTCGCCCAGCCCCATGACCCGGGCCCGATCAAGTCCTTCGTGGATAAACGTCTGGTAGTCGGTAGTGAGAGGCACACTCAACAAAGCTTCGGAGCCAAAAAGCACAAGGCCAATTTCATCGTTTTGACGACCATGGACAAAGCGCGTTATGACAGCTTTCGCTGCGTCAAAACGACTTTGAGGGGGAAAATCTTGAGCCGCCATACTCGGCGATTCATCCAGCACAATCATGATGTCAGAACCGTCATTTAAATACAGTTTTTTCTGGTGGGTGATGATAGGACCCGCTAAGGCCAAGACCACAGCAACCCAGGCCAACCAAAAGGTCAGTTGGGATAGCGCATTAAAAAAGGTGAGCACGGGTTGAAACGAAGCTAGCTTAGCCCCTTTCCAAAGTCCCAACGGTAAGGAAATTCTCCCCCCTCTTGCTCGCCAAAAATGTCTCAAGCCAACAAGAATTGGCAAAAGAAGTAACAGAACTAAATAGCCGGGAGCTTCAAAGGTCCACATTTAACCCCTCCCCCGATTCCAGAGAGGCCGCTTGGGCTTTAACAGCGGCAATATCCTCCCAGCGTTCAGCTAAGGCTGGCTGACGACTGTCAAACCGCACAACATCAGCCCGATGAACCAAGCGGATCCATTCAGCAGACCACGCAGACGGAAGTGACCCCAACATTTCGGACAAATCGAGTGGGGTTGCTGCCATCATTGGCTTTTTTAAACGATCTGTCAGATAACGACGAACTAAAAACGAAAATTCGGTATAAAACTCGGGACCGGGGAGCTGTCCCGCTTTTAAGCCCAGCTTTTTTAAACCTTTTTCTAAGCGATGAAAAGGTTTTTTTCGGGAAGTGCGTGTTTTCAGGCCCCTCCAAAGAAAGCTAATGGGGCGAAAAAGCTTCCACACAACAAAGGGTAAAACCAAAACAAGAAAGAGGCCAAGCTCAAGGTACAAATCAGTTTGAGGAAGGGCCAAAGGCGGTTGAGGAGGGGCTAAGTCCCCAGGATTTTGGGGGTTCAGTACACTTGTTGTATGAATTCGTATTCCCGACAGCACGACATCACCCAAAGGAAGCGGAGGCAAAGTCTTGCTCCCCGGAGCAAACGGAATGAACTTTACGTTAACGCGAACGAAAGCCCCTTCGGGGTGCACAGCTACCCCAAGAATCTTTAGCCACGGCTCACTTGGCAGCTCTCGGCTGGCAATGATTTGCACTCCCTTTTTTGGTAAAAGAGATAAGCGAAGTTCGACATGATCACCGACGGTATACTGAGGAGGAACAAACACCTCGTCGGCAATCGCGTACTTATCAGAACTTGCCGACCGCGCAGTCTCCCCAACGGGGCTTTGAGCAAACAGCGGATAACCCAACCACAGGAGGAAACAAAAACCTAGCCACTTCACTTCTTGCGTTCCCGTTTTGTAAAATATTGCAACAACTTGGCACCTGGATCATCCTCAGTACTGACTTCAAGGATATGCACACCTCGAAGTAAGCACTCGCGCTTCCAATACAAGCGATGAAGTGCCCAAAAATCATGATAATCCTTGCGAAATTTCAAAGACTGGCCATAGGCCTGAACACTGCGTCCCGTTTCGGGGTCAAATAACTCTACCAGGCCCCCTTCGGGAAACTCCGAATCTACGGCATCAAAGACACGAATGGCAATCACATCATGGCGACGGGACAAGAGGGAGAGGTTCTTCCAAAACCCCGTTGTTTTAAAGTCGGATAGGATCACCACAATTCCGCGCCTCGTCATCGCTTCTTGGGCGCTTCGAAGGGCTAGGGCAAGGTCTGAACCTTTTCCTTGCGATCTCAAGGCCAGGCAATCATGAACCAGCGACAAGGCATGTGTTTTTCCTTTACGAGGCCGAACCCAATGCTCAATTTTGTCTGAAAAAAAGACGGCACCCACCCGATCTTCTGAGGCAACAGCAGCAAAAACCAAATTGGCAAACAGAATATTTACCACTTCGCGTTTATTGAGGAGGGAGGCCCCTGAATCGAGTGATGGCGAGACGTCAACTAGAATTTGGAGGCTCAATTCTCGTTCTTCACGAAACTTTTTGGTAAACGGACTACCTAAGCGCGACGACACATTCCAATCGATGAACCTAGCATCGTCATGCGGATCATACTCCCGGACTTCGTCAAATTCGAGACCAGGTCCTCGAAAGACTGAGCGGTAGTTTCCTGAGTACAGGCCTTCAACTAAGCGCGTGGCCGAAAGGCGGAGCTGACGAACTTTGCCGTAAAAGTCTTGAACTTCCATGGCCTTCTCAGGGAATAGCCACAGCGGACAAGAGGATTTTTACAACATCATCAACCTTCATATCCTCCGCTTCTGCTTCGTAGGACAAAACTAAACGATGGCGCAGAACTGCGGGGGCTACCGCTTTGACATCTTCGGGTAAAACAAACCCTCTACCTTCAAACAGGGCCTTGACCCGAGCCAAGCGGTACAAGGCAATCGAGGCGCGCGGACTAGCTCCATATTCAATAAATCGGGCAAACGAAAAATTTCTGCGATCTTTTTCACGGGTCGCATGAACAATCGCCACGATGTACGTTTCAATCTTTTCATCGAGTCTTACCGCCGACAGGGCCCGGCGAATGGTCATCAACCCTGAAGTATCAAGCACCCGCTGAAGAGGCGGGAGGTCATCACGATCTGCCGCAACTACTTTAAGAATATGCAACTCTTCTTCGGGGGTTGGGTAATCGACCACCAACTTGACCATAAACCGGTCCAGCTGTGACTCAGGCAGCGAATAGGTTCCTTCTTGATCAATCGGGTTCTGCGTCGCTAAAACAAAAAATGGGTCAGGAAGCGCAAAGGTATTTTCGCCAATGGTCACCTGATTTTCTGCCATGGCCTCTAACAGAGCGGACTGAACCTTGGCGGGAGCCCGGTTAATTTCGTCGGCCAGAATAAAGTTTGAAAACACAGGGCCTTTGCGGGGAAGAAACTCGCCCGTCTGCTGACGGTAAACCATGGTTCCAATGAGGTCGGCAGGCAAAAGGTCGGGAGTAAACTGAATGCGGCGAAAATCAAGGCCCATGACCTCTGCCAAAGTTTTTATCGCCAGGGTCTTTGCCAAACCGGGTACACCTTCTAAAAGAACGTGCCCCCCCGCGACGACCCCCATCACCAAACCTTCAATTAAGGCCGTCTGACCAACGATCCGTTTGCCTAACTCTCGTTTTGTGACTTGAAAGAGGTTGACGGCTTCGTTGATCCGGGTTTCGCGGTTGACATCAGACGCTCGGGTAGAATCCATATCTTTTCCTTTTTTTAACAGCGATAAGCAGCATTAACTACGGTAATCAGCGTTTTCACGCACATATTCATAACTGAGGTCACTTCCCCAGACAGTGGAAGAACCCCGGCCTTTGCCCAGAGTTACTTCAAACACCACATTGTTTTCATGGCGGGGATAACCTTCTTTGCGTTCTGGCTGTGAAGCCGCCTGAAAGGCAGCCGAAAGATGCTTTTCTTTTTCAGGGTTCAATAGAAAAACACCCTGATCAAAAACCGTTTGACCGGCAATGACCAGCACCATTTGTGCACGTTCCAGGGTCTTTCCGGCGTTGCCCACGGCGTCACCCACGGCAGACAGGACTCGACCCACATTGGGGTCATTGCCAAAAACGGCTGTTTTCACCAACGGAGAATTGGCAACAGCCTTAGCAACCATCAACGCTTCAGAATCCGTTTCGGTACCGTTGACGCGAATTTCTAGCACATGCGATGTCCCCTCGCCGTTGCGAACGATGTCCTGGGCTAGTTCACGTAGAACCTCTTCGAGAGCCCGTTCAAACGCCTGCTGGTCCGGACACGGTACACGCTGGCTCGAAAAGGCCAACACCATATCACTGGTAGACTGGTCGCCATCCACACTAATATGGTTGAGTGTCTTATCGACGGTACGCGCCAAAATATCCCTTAGCGACGCTCGCGAGACTTCAAGGTCGGTCATGATATAGACCAGCATGGTTGCCAAGTTAGGCTCAATCATGCCAGCCCCTTTGGCGACGGCTACCACGCGACCGCCAAACAAGCTTCGGGACCGTACCTTGGGGTAGGCATCGGTGGTCATTATGCCTTCAGCCAAACCTAACGCCGATTTTGACTGCAGCTCCTCGGCTAAAGAAGGCAGAACCGCCGTCATTTCGGCAACCGGCAACGACCAACCAATAATGCCCGTGCTGGCGACGAAAAACTCATGAGAGGGCGACGCAAACACCGCCGCCACCGAAGACTGAAGGGCACGGGCGTCCGCTAAGGCAGTAGGGCCTCCAACATTGGCAATTTTATTGTTGATCAAAACGCCTCGGGACAGAGGGCGCGATAACAGCTCCCTCCCCAAGATCACGGGTGCGCCCGGAAAGGCATTGCGGGTGAATAATCCCGCAAAAGCGGCCGTCGGCTCGTCTAGGACCAAAAGGTTGAGCTTCATCGGCAATGGTTGAGGCACGGGCCTCTCTTTGGGTTCGAAGGTTAACGCTACAGTGGCGGTGGAAAACCCGTCTGGCAAAGCGGCACGCCGTTCCAAATCGGCACGGTAGTCCTGGGCGCTTGAATATTCCATGGTTACGTTCTAAGGGAAATCCTTAAAAAGGTAAAGAAGCTTCGGCCTTAACGCGCCAAAGCCAGCCTCAAATACACCGGCAAATGATCTGAAATTCCTTTACGATCACGGACCGACCAGGCGTGGGGGACCCCCTGTGCGGTAAGCTGAGCCTGTGTCGTAAAGGGGCCAGCCTCGGCCTGAGCATACCCAACCGACCTTAGACTAGAGGAGGCAATCAACACATGATCGAAATGTGACCACTGGCCTCGCCAAAAGTAGGTTCCCGGTTGGCTAGCTTGCCAAACCTCACGCCACCCCCACCCCGCTTTCTGTGCCGAGGCTTCGTCAGTCCAAACGCTCAGCCACGGCTGAGTGCGGTCGGCACCGGGGTTTTGAGCACTCCTCCAGCTCAAAGCCGGGTACTCATCCTTGCCAGTGTTAAAATCGCCGACGGCCAAAATTAACGGCCCAGGAACTTGTTGTTGCCAGAATAAAAGTCTTTGATTGAGAAGTTGGGCACAAGCCTGCCGATCGGGCTCAGTTTCTTCGGGGTCAGGAAGCCGACTTTTCCAGTGATTGACCAAGATGACCACAGACCCAGAAGGTGTTGTTACTTGAGCTTCGAGCAGGGGCCTTCCCGGCTGCCCCTTCCACGAGGGCGAGAACGCCCCAACGTTTGTCAAAGGGTATCGCGAGAGCAAAACCGAGCGGATCCCTTCGCCCGGGGTAATAGCAGACCAGCGGTAGCCTAAACCGGCAAAAAATCGGTCGCGTAAAACTTGAACAACGTGTTCGTTTTCAACTTCTTGAAAAGCAACAAGGTCAGCTCCGGGGCTGGGTAAGGCGCGCAACACATCGGCTATTTTTTGACAGCGCGATAAAAAATCGCCTTGACCCCAGTTTTGACCAGGAACAAACTCAGGGTATTCCCCGCCATCGGCGACATCGTCAAAAAGATTTTGGACATTCCAGGTCAAAAGCGTCAGCGAATTTTGCGGTCGTGGTCCCAAAATGGGAACACAAGACACCAAAGCCGCCAAAACAAACACGAAAAACCCTACCAATCGAAACCTTAACACGCAACACCTCCCGACGGTTCCCCGTCGGGAACGCGTCACAAGGAGGACAGTAAAAGTTGTGTTTCGGCTTCAGCTGTTCTTTGACTAGGTTGCCATTCACGGCCCGTTATGAGGTGGAACGCCTCACGGTATCGCGAAAGTGTCCCCTCCCAGACAGCCTCGGGAATGGCAGGTGCCGGGCCGTACCCCTGATACCCCTGCGAAAGGAGCCAGGCTCGAAAATATTCTTTGTCTAACTTTTTGGGTTCGCGGCCTTCTCGGAACGCCGCGTCGTAATCTTCCAAGTACCAAAAGCGACTGCAATCAGGGGTATGAACTTCATCGACAAGAATCAGCTGACCGTCCACAAGACCAAATTCGTACTTGGTATCGACAAGGATAAGTCCCCGTTCCGCCAAACGACGCCGGCCCCGCTCGTACAGTTTGAGGGCAACTTCAACAACTTTCTTCCACAAGCCTTGTTCAACCAGACCCTGCCGAACGATCTGCTCATGCGAAATGGGTTCGTCATGGGCACCAGCCTCGGCTTTGGTCGAGGGAGTGACCCGTGGTTCGGGTAGTTTTTGATGGGCTTTCCACCCTGAGGCTTGCCCCAGATCTTCTAAACCTGGTGTTACCACCCCAGAACGCCAGTCGCGCCAAGCCGAGCCGGTAAGGTAGCCACGGACAATGACTTCGACCGGCAAGACCTTTGCCTGTCGGACTTGAACCGAACGCGGTGAAAGCTCTTTTAGAATATGATTTTGAACAATGTCAGACGTTTCGTGGAACCAATGCAACGACATTTGGTTAAGAATTTCTCCCTTGCCGGGAAGAACACCTAAGACCTGGTCAAAAGCTGAAATTCGATCCGTGGTCACCAAAATCATAGCCGAGGGTGAAGTTAAAACATCACGAACCTTACCCCGATACAGCCGCGTTCCTGCGGGCAGTCGGCTTTGCTCGATTCCCGAAAACGCCAGTGAAGAATCGAGTCCTGACATCAGACGCCCAAATCCCCGCGATTAACAACAACCCGTGACAAAAGACCATACTGAACCGCCTCATCGGCGTTCATCCAGTAATCTCGATCAGTGTCTTTTTCTACCCTATTTAGCGGTTGACCGGTTTCATCGGCAATGAGCTTGTTGATCCGTACTCGCAGTTTTTCGATTTCTTGGGCATGAATTTCAATTTCAGTGGCGACACCCCGTACCCCTGACAATGGCTGATGGATCAGATAATGGGAGTTGGGAAGGCCAAGGCGCCGCTCGCGAGGAGCTGCTAACAGCACTAAGGCTCCGGCTGATGCTACGAGGCCCATTCCGATAATCCACACCGGAGCTTTGACAAAACGGATCATATCAAAGATCGCATAACCAGCGTCCGCATCACCACCGGGAGAGTCAATCATCAGTTTTATAGGTTCTTCGGACTCGGCCTCAAGAACCAACAACTGCCTAATAACACGTTCTGCCAAACTCTTGTCAATTTCACCGGACAAGAGGATGGTGCGAGTCTTCATAAACTTTTCCGACAACTCGGGGGCGGGCGCTTTGGCCTCTTTTTTTTCTTCTTGTTCTTCGTCGTACCTGAAGGGCATGCTCTATCCTTTTCAAGGAAAATTCGCGTTCGGTAAGCGCGCTTGCGTTGAGAGTAATGCTTTTTTTCGCCAAGGTAAAGGGTAGATTTGACTGGCTATTCTTTTCAGTGGCGCCGAAATACTTGTCAAAGACCCCAAAATACAGGATAACCCTGGAATGAAATCGGGTTTTATTGCCATCGTCGGCCGCCCTTCCAGCGGCAAGTCCACCCTTGTCAATGCCTTGTGCGGGGCCAAAGTCAGCATTGTTTCGCCGGTTCCTCAAACGACACGCAACCAGGTTCGAGGAATAGTCAACGCCCCAGAAGGGCAAATCGTGATCTTGGACACTCCAGGCTTTCACCTATCAGAAAAGAAATTCAACCTCGAGATGATGGGCAACGTCGCTCAGGCTCTTGAAGGTGCTGACGCGGTCCTTTACGTCGCTGACTTAAGCCGACCTGCGGGCCCCGAGGAGTTGGCGTTGCAAGAACGGCTTCGTCGAGTAGCTCTACCAATTCTTGCCGCCCTCAACAAGGCCGATTTAGCCCCGCAAGAGCTCAACAGCTTTGAGACCCAAATACGTGAAGCCCTCCCCCAAGTTCAAAAAACCTTGACGATTAGTGCTCTTACGGGCGCCGGTATTGAAAGCTTGAAAGCTGCTTTGTTCGCCGTTTTACCCGATGGTGAGTCTTTTTACCCAGCGGATTACTATACTGACCAGGACCCCACCTTTCGGGCCTCTGAAATCATCCGTGAAGCTGCCATCCAACGACTTGGCGAAGAAGTGCCCCACGCTTTGTATGTAGAAATTGCCGACATGGAGCTTAAAGAAAATGGCGATCGCCTGTGGATTCGGGCTTTTTTGACGGTGGAACGCGATAGCCAAATCGGCATCGTGGTCGGTCATGGTGGCGCCAAGATCAAAGAAATTCGGGTTGCGTCACAAAAGCAATTGGGGAAAATCTTTACGCAACGGATTGAGCTCGATCTTCGCGTCAAAGTTAACGCCAAATGGCGTACCAAGGACACCCTTATTCGCGGGCTTCTAAAAGGACAAGAGTCCAACCTTTAATCGATTTTTTGAATCGAGTGGATGCTGGGCAGAGCTCTGAGAGCTTTAAGAATCTTAAGAGAATCATCCCGGCCTTCGAGTTCCATCGTGAACGAGCCAAAAAGGTGCCCCTGGTGGTCGTCCTCGAGACGACCTTCAATCAGGTGTCCCTTGTGCTTGCGAATAGCGCCTTCAATTTCGCTGAACAAATCGCTGGAGTGCTTGGCTACTACCCGAAAGCGTCGGGTAACAAACGGTGAGACGGTTTCCCATTCCACCTCAATTTTTCGGTGATCAATGCCGGGAATATGCTCCACATTGGGACAATCCTCCCTGTGGATGATGATGCCTCGCCCCCGTGAGACAAAACCCACGATCGGGTCGCCAGCCACCGGCGTACAACACTGAGCAAAGTGGATCAACACGTTCTTTTGGTCATCGATGCGAACCCCAACCTTGCCAGCCTCTGCTAACCTTTGCGCAGGCGGTGCTTCGCTGTCGAGTTTACGCGGGGCGGGTAACGGAGCTGGGGGGGGATTTCCCGCAGACTTTCGCGACGTTTTCGCCACGATATTCTTTTCAATGACCAAACCTTCATCGTTGTGGGCCAACCACCAACGAACCTTTGACCGAGCCCGAGAGGTTTTGACATGCCGAAGCCAGTTCACATGAGGCCGAGCTTGAGGCTGAGTGAGGATCTCGATAACCTGCGTGTTACGCAACTCTTGGTGCAAAGGAATAATGGCCCCATCGGCTTTGGCCGCCACGGTATGGTTGCCCACTTCGGTGTGAATCGAATAGGCAAAGTCCAGGGCCGTTGACCCTACGGGCAGTTCAACAACCTTGCCTTTGGGCGTAAACACATAAATCGCGTCCTTGAGCAGTTCCCCTTTGATTTGATCCAGAAAGTTTTCACTGGTGCCAGCTTCATTTTGCCAAGACCGCAATTTGTTAACGATAGAAATTTCCACGGCGTTCCCTTTGCCGTGGTTTTTGTAGATCCAATGCGCCGCTATACCAAACTCTGCCGTTTGATGCATTTCATGGGTTCGAATTTGGATCTCGATCAGACGCCCCTCGTCACCCATGACTGTGGTGTGAAGGCTTTGATACCCGTTGTCTTTGGGCATGGCAATATAGTCTTTGAAACGTCCATCGATGGGTTTCCACAACCGGTGTACCACGCCTAAAATCGTATAACACTCGGTCGAGGTTTGACAAAACACCCTGACTCCGAGCATGTCAAAGACCTCACCTAGATCACGGCCTCGCTTCCACTTCGAGTAAATGGAATAAAAATGCTTGGCACGGGCATCGACCGTAACAGCAATGCCTTCTTGCAGGGCAGAGTCTCGCAAGGTGTCCTCGACACGACGGAGGTAGGCTTCGCGTTCCCCTCGTTTTGAATCTACCCATGATTTGATCTGCGAGTAGGCACCACGATCGAGAGTCTTCAAGGCTAAATCTTCGAGTTGATTTTTGAGGCTCGAGATACCTAAGCGACCAGCTAAAGGCGCATAAATATCAAGACACTCGGTGGCGATCCGGCGCGCCTTCTCGGGGCTAAGATGTTCAAGCGTGGTCATATTGTGAACTTTATCGGCCAGCTTGATCATAATCACCCGCAAGTCCTTGGTCATGGCAAAGAACATCTTGCGGATGGTTTCGGCTTCTTGAACCGATTTTGTTTTGGCGTGAAGAATATGGATTTTGGTAACACCGTCTACTAGCGAGACAACCTCAGCTCCAAAAAGGCGTTCCATGTCCTCGGGCGGGGTACCCGTATCTTCTAAAACATCATGCAGTAAACCTGCCGTAATGGTAGCGGCATCCATATTGAGTTCAGCCAAGATGGCTGCCACTTGCAGAGGGTGAATAATGTAGGGCTCACCCGACGCGCGCTTTTGATCGCCATGGCGTTCCTCTGCCCAAACGGCGGCGCGGAGAATGGTATTTTTTTGCTCGGGACTAAATCGATCAAGGCGATCGGCAAAGGCCCGCTTAAGGGAGTCAAGTTCCGACTCCCGAATCAATAGGCCGGTCATGACTCCTTCTTTATCGGCACCTAACGAAACCAAGTAATCCGGTAATTTATAGAATAATCAATTTACTATGGAAATTCAATTCCCCTAAGGGTTTATGACACTTTTGTCAGCTACCGTTCTTCAATCGATTTAACAAAGCCATCTCTTCGGTAGTCGGAGGTGCTTCGATCACGACAGGGGTGCCAGCTTCGGGGTGAACAAATTCTAAGCGGCGGCAAAACAGGCAAAGGCGATCGAGAGCTGAACGTTCTTGCACAAAGCTATTTAAGGCTGTATCGCCCCAAACTGTGTCACCCAAGATCGGGTGTGCCAGACCCCGAGCATGCTGACGAATTTGGTGTCGCCGTCCGGTATGGGGCTGGACTTCGGCCAAGGTCACCCTTAAACTCAAAAATCCGTGCCAGGGCCAGGGAGGTTCCCAGAGTTCTAAAGGACGAAACTCTGTGAGTGCGGTGAGATTTGCCTCGCCTTTTCGCTCTTTTTTAACAAGCCGATCGGTTCTTTGCCCTTCTTCTAGCCAGCCTCGTAACACTGCGTGATAAATCTTGACAACTAACCGCTCGCGCCACTGACGAGCAAGGTCCGAGGCGGCCTGAGCATCTCGCGCCAAAACCATTGCGCCAGAGGTGGGTCGATCTAACCGATGAACCGGCCAAAGGGGCCCCCACTCGGGTGCCAACAGATCAGTAAGACTGAGTTCACCGGGCGTGAGCCGCGTCGGATGCACGTGTACACCAGGGGGCTTTCGAACCGCGAGTAAGCGCTCATCGGCGTACAAAATTTCGACAAGAGAACTAATAACGCTTTTTCTCCACAAGAATGGCCATGAGCTGATTGAGCAACCGAATATCCATCTCGTCGGCATTCGCATTGATGCCGTCACGAATCATTTCCCATTCGGCATCCGAAAATTCGCTGTCGGTTGCCTGGCCAGTAATAAAGTCAATCAAATTCAACGGAGCCTCGGCCAGAACATACAAATCGGTTCCCGGTGTAGTTTCGCGCCACTGTTCGTAGTAAAAATGAAAAACGTCAAACTTTAAGGCGTCAGGGATACCCCCCAGGTAATGAAACAGCGTGTCACGGATGGCGGTGACAGCCTCATCTTGATCCTCGAAGCGCCTAATGGCGTCTTTGGCTTTTTTGAAATATACTTCAGAGGTATTCATATCCGACTCCCGACCGGATTGTAGCGGGATCACGCTAAACCCGCAAGACGGCCCAGCCTATCTATGGAGGTGCAATGCGATTTCATCCGGTATGGCTTGGCGCTATGCTGTCCCTTTTCGGGTTAGCTTGTTCCTCGTCGCCAGCTAGTAGCGCTGAACAAACAGTCTCGTCTGGGATAAATCCTTCAGGGCCAAAAGCCTTCACCCTTACGGTTGCTCCCGTATGGCCGTATGATAACCTTCCGGTCAGCCCCCTGGCGTTGGCGATTTTTCAGCAAAAAGTCCAACGGATTGTGGTTCTTTTTCAACCGGGGTGGAGCTTTGACTCGGTGTATGGGGACTATCCTGGGGCCGAGGGGATCATTTTCGCCCCTATAATTTCCACTCTTCAAAAATCGAAAACGGGCTCACTTCTCGAAGGGCCACGCGACAAGCCCTTTTCTTTTTCAGGGTTGTATTCGCTGGATAGTCGCTTTGCCAGTCTCAAAACTGGGTTTTACACCAACCAGCTTCAAATGAACGGCGGCAACAACGACAAGTTTATCGCGTGGAGTCCCCAAGGGTCACTGGTTATGGGGTATTGGCCGTCTCGACTTTTGCCAGAAACTGCCTTGGCCCAGCGCTATACCCTTTTTGATCACTACTTTGTTTCGGCCTTTGGGGGGACCTTTTTAAACTATCAATTTCTGATTGCTGGTCAGGCTCCGGTATTTTTAGCGGCACCTTCCAACCTCGTGGCGGTCCCCCCCAACAACCAAAACCTCACCGTCACTGACAAACCTGTATCACCCAACGGATTGGTGGTGAACGGCCTTGCTTCGGTGAATCACCCTTGGCCGCCAGGTATGACCCCTTTGAGTTCGACCCTTGATCTCGTTCCCGATCAAACTGCCACGACTCTGGGCGATGCGTTAAGCGCTCAAGGCGTAACGTGGGCGTGGTATCAAACCGGTTGGGGTACCGCTTTACAGGGCCACCCCCTTCCCGGGTATTCCTATACCCGGGAACCTTTTCAGTACTATTCGTCTTTTGCCGACCATACGGCTGCCAAAGCTCTTCACCTTAAAGATTACCAGGTGTTTTTATCACAAATCGCGCAAAACACCCTGCCACAGGTGTGCTTTGTCGATCCCTTTCCTTTTAAAACCTCAGCACAACCTTCGCTCCTTTCTATTCAGAAATTTATGGTCGACCTGGTAAAAGAAATCCAGGCCATGCCCTCGGGTGCCTCCACGTTGATAATTCTGACCAGTGCCGACGCAGGAGGTCACTGGGACCATGCCCCACCTCCGTCGGGGGACGCCTGGGGCCCAGGGACTCGTGTACCACTGTTGATGATTTCGCCTTATGTGAAAAAAGGCTGGGTTGAACACCGTGTTTTTGACGCCTCGGCCTTACTCAAGTTGATCGAACAGCGTTGGAATATCCCGCCGTTGACTAGCCGAGACGCCAACGCCAACAACCTGCTATACGCTTTTGAGGGGAGCTAGGAGATGGTACATAGGGGCGGTAAGAATGCGCAAAGGCCGTATCCGTCAATTTAAACCAGGGTGACGTTCCAGGGAAGCAGTGACTCCCAATCACCGCTTTGTTCAACGAGAGGAAGCTGATGCAGGATATACCTCAGATAAGCATAAGGTTCCTTGCCGTTGAGTTTGGCCGTTTCAATCAGGCTGTAAATTATGCAAGACGACTGGGCAGCTTTTTCATTTCCATGAAACAACCAGTTCTTTCGCCCCACAACAAAAGGCCGTATGGCGTTTTCGGCT
>DAIDHT010000022.1:0-82349 GCA_027451945.1 Spirochaetales bacterium | reverse complement strand
TTGTGTCCTAACCACTAGACGAAGGAGGCAGGTTTTCTTGAGCTGGACAGGATTCGAACCTGTGACCCATGCCTTAAAAGGGCATTGCTCTACCTGCTGAGCTACCAGCCCACGGAACGGAAGCCAATATAGGCGAAACGGAACGAAGTGTCAACCAGCGTAAAAAAGTTTCTTCTTTAGCGTGAAGTTAAAACCTCAGGGCTGTTTCCACCGAGATGCCAGGTTTGGGTAAGACTCCTGCATATTGTCCTAATTCGTCCGAATAAATCGAGGCGTTGATATCCACAACGGCCATTTTTATCCCGAAGCCAAAGGTGAAGTATCCCTGGTTTAGGCCGGCACGAACAGAAAGAAATTTCAGAAAGGTAACCTGGCCGCCCAAGTGTAACCAGGTCCAAAACGACGGTTGAGTAAAACTGTCTTCTAAGGGAATCTGCAGGTCAGCTTCTAAACGAGGGTCAATGATACCTTGCCTGGCGCCCATATCGGGTTTCCAGGAGCCGCCGAAACCTATAACCATTGGAATACGGTAGGTGGTAGAGGGGGCTGTTCCTGTCGGCGACACAAAGCCAAGCGATTGCGTGACTTGGCCCAAGGTTGTTTGATGAAAGTTAAAAACGGTACTGCCGATATCGCGAAGAACAAACCCTGCCGTCCAACTGCCGGTCTTGGTCATTCCAAAGTCCAAGATAGCACCCCAGTCCCAACCGATGCCGAAACCATTATAGACAGGAATGGAACTCAGATTTGCTGAGGAGCCCAGAACATCAGTGAGCCCCACAGAATCTGTGTACGTCCGTTGCATGGGACGGGTATCAAGGCCAATGTGGAGCTTTGCCCATTTTAGGTCAAAAGGTATGCTGTACCCTATAACCATCCCCAAAGTTTCATCAATTGTGCCGGTGGTGCTGAGAAGGTTTTGCCCTTTAGCCCAGCTGTCTTCTTGCAACGCCACCGCCAAACCCAAATTGTTGCCGACCCAACCAATGCCGGCGTTCACGCTCTCGCCAATTCCATATTGTGAGACGAGGTTTTGTATAAACGTTGCAGAACTATTCAGCGACGTGGCGTTGAGATTCTGAAAAGCACTGAGGTTGTTAAGTACAGAACTGGCTTGGGTGGGCGAGGCATTGAGCGTCCCCTGAACTGATAAGAGTGTGATCGTGAGAGGGGAACGAGAAAACCCCGCAGGGTTGGTAAATAAGGCGTCATAGCCATCGGCAACCGCTGTAAACGCTCGCCCTTGAGCAGTCACAATGGGACTAACAGGCGCAAAGGGTGGTAAAAATACCTGGTTTTGCGCCCAAGCTGAAAGAGCAAGGGACGAAAAACCAGCAATTAAGAAAATGCGCCGAAAAAAGACCATGAAATACTCCCTTAAAACTTCAGAGTCGGGGCCATGGTCGTAATGTACGAGTAGGTTCCCGAATTGGTGGTGTTGTTAAACGCATTGGCCAGGTCGGTAGCCTGGGTGGAGAGTGTCGAGGTGTTGATCAAAGCAGTGTTCCCTGTAGCGATAAATTGAGCCGCCGTGGTGGTTGAACCACCAGAGGCGGACACCAAAACGCTTGCCACGGCGGCGACGGCTCCGATTTGTGCTAAGTCTGTCTTATTAGTGGAACCATAAAAGGCTGTGGAGTTTCCACCCGAGGTTGTGTTGAGCGCGGTATAGATATTGGAGATTGCCACGAGGTTGTTGAGGGTAGAAGCGATTTGCGTGGGGGTTTGACCGGCAAATAAACTCTGGGCCGTGCTGAGGGCTGTTGTCGGGGAACTTAGCGTACTGAGGCTGTTGCTAGAGGTTAAACTGGTTAGGCTATTCAAAACATTCGACACCACCACGCCTGTACTCGTCCCGTAAGTGGCCACCTGGATAAGAGTTTGTTCAGCCAAAAGCTTATCGCTTGTTGACGCGGACGTGCTCGTAATGACAGACACCAGATTACTGGCAACTGCTGTTTCGGCCGCAGGGTCGTTTTGTAACTGCGAATAAAATCCGGGCTGTTGGGTTAAGTTGCTGATTTGTGCAACGGACGCCGACTGTAACGCCGACGCATTCAGAGCCGCAGGAGGGTCGACATTCTTAAAAAGGTTGCCGTCGAAGACTTGCGAGCAGGAGGAGAGTCCAAATACGCTTAGAAGGACTGTCATTGAAACTCCTACGAGCATTCCTGTGCGTCTCAACATTTTGGCTCCTCCTAGTCACAATATAGAGCATGGGCAGGGGGTTTTCCAGACCCTAGCGGTTTGATAAATTGACCGCATGGAGATTATACGCTATCCGGCGGACATCCTTCGCCAAAAAACTGAAACCGTTTCGCAGATTGATCAAGGAACTGCCGATCTGGCAGCTGCCATGCTCACCACGATGGTCGAAGGCCACGGGATTGGTCTTGCTGGGCCTCAGGTTGGTCAACTGCTGTCGCTTTTTGTGGCGCAAGATGAAAATGGTAAGCCGTATGTGTTTATCAACCCCGAAATTACTGGAACCAGCCTAGAAACCGTAGGCTACGAGGAAGGATGCCTTTCGTTGCCCGGCATTTATGAAGAAGTGGTTCGCCCTGAAGCTGTCCAGATCCAGGCCTGGAACGAAAAGGGACGATTTTTCAAGATGGAATGTTCTGGTCTGTTGGCACGAGTTGCCCAACACGAGCTTGATCACCTCAAAGGGGTGTTGTTCATCGATTATTTGACTCCGCCCAAGCGCGAGCGTTTGTTGAAACTCTACGAAAAGAAAAGCAGACAGTGAGAGGCTTATGAAGATCCTTTTTGCGGCGACGCCTGAAATTGCCGTTCCCTGCCTTGCGTCTTTGTCGCAAAACGCCGAGGTTCAAGTTTTGACGAATCCCGATGCCCCTGTTGGAAGGTCGGGCCAGCTTCGCGCCTCGCCGGTAAAAGCGGCCGCTTTGGCTTTGGGGTTAAAAGTCCATCAGCCTGTTCGTCTTGATGCTGAATTTCGCGCTGACCTGAAAGGTTTTGATCTTTTGGTAAGTTTTGCTTATGGAAAAATTTTTGGCCCTCGCTTTTTGGAGCTGTTCCTCCTAGGTGGTCTCAACGTTCACCCATCGCTTTTGCCGCGCTGGCGGGGAGCCTCGCCGCTGACGGCCGCAATCCTCGCGGGCGATCAAGAAACGGGAATTTGTGTCCAGACCCTTGCCCTTGGCATGGATGAAGGCGATCTTGTGGCGTGCCTCAGACGTTCTTTAGAGGGTACTGAAACGACTGAAAGCCTGACGCAGTGGGCAGCACAAGCCGCTCCTGGGTTATTGCAGACAGCTGTCGCTAGGCTTGCCTCTGGGGAACGCGATTTTGCCCCCCAACAAGGACAAGCCGTCTACTGCCAAAAAATTTCAAAAGAAGATGGCCTCGTTGACTGGAAAAAATCTGCACGCGCTTTAGACGCCCAGGTTCGGGCCTTTACCCCGTGGCCTGCGTCATGGACCCTTTGGCGTGGCCAAACTCTCACCTTGAGGCAGGTGCGGGTTCTTGAGGGAGCAAATACGGCAGAGCCTGGCCGTGTTGTTGCGCTAGACAAGTCGGAAGGGATTTTGGTACAAACAGGAAGCGGCCTTTTGGCGCTCCGCGAGCTCCAGCTGGCGGGAAGAAAACCACTGGATTTCCGAAGTTTTGCAAATGGGACCCGGGACTTTGTGGGTTCCCTTCTCGGAGAAGAAACATGAAATTGCCTTTGCCGCGCCGAAAGACGCCAAAATCTCCTTGGTTCCGTGACTTTTTGGTCAAAGTTTTACCAACTAAGGCAGATGATCCTGAGACTCAGCTTTATAAAAAAGTTGCCTACGTTGTTGTGGGCATGATTTTTATCACCTTTGTGCTGGCCTTTATCGTTTTCGCCTTTAGTCTGCGGGGGCGTGAGGAAACCATGGTTCCCAAAGTTGTGGGCGAGGATGCCATCACAGCCATCCAAGAACTTCAAGATAAAGCACTCCTTCCCCGAATCCAAACCCAGTACTCCAATGACCCCCGTCAAAAGGGGACAGTGGTGAGCCAGGACCCTCAAGGCGGAATTTTGGTTCGCGAAGGACGAAAAATTACCCTTTGGGTCTCAAAGGGCGCTGTCATCGACAAGGTCGAGAACTACCTTGGCCAAAATCTGAATGATGTGAAACTTCACTTACGCTCGTTGTTCGCCACTCAAACCCAGGCCATTGTTACGGTAGAAAATACACCGACTTATGTTTGGGACTCTGCTCCAGAAGGAACCATCCTCCAGCAAAAGCCCGCACCCGGTACACCGATTACCGGTGATTTGACCCTACGTTTTGTGGTCAGCCGTGGCCCACGAGGTCAGATGGTGGTGTTGGGTTCCTATGTAGGTCAGGATTATCTGAGCGTTATGAACCAGCTGGCTTCACAAAGCATCCCCTTTGTCTTTAAAGTCCGTAGTGCCGAAGGAAACGAACAGCCGGGTAGGGTGGTGGCGCAAGACCCAGCTCCGACGGTACAGATTCCCCGTGGGACCTCTGTTACTTTGACGATGACCCAGCCCAAAGATCTCCCGCAGGGGTCGGTCTTTGGCTTGTTCCAGGCCAATTTGCCACAGTACCCCATCCTGGTATCTCTTAAACTTGAAGATCGCAAAAGCAACGGTGACTCCACGGTCATTGTCGAAATGAAACATCCCGGTGGCCCCATAGCGATCCCTTACGTTGCTCCGATGGGCGATACTCTCGTGTTATCGATTCTCGGTAAGGATATTTTGACACAAACGGTGGGTAACGGAAAAGCTCCCGTCGCTGTCCCCTGAGTTTTTACGTGGAGCTGGTCAATCCCTGGGGAGGAACCATACTTCATAGAGCGGTTACTTCTTCCACTATGGAGGATGCCCGCTTGCTGGAAGACTCTGGCGCTCCCGGGGGCAGTGTCGTTTGGGCTGACTTTCAGACAGAGGGACGCGGGCGCATGGCCCAACGGCGTTGGGAATCCCCACCCGGTGGGGCGTTGTTGGCAACCTTCTTTTGGCAAGAACACCAGTTCCGAGTTGCGCAGTTTGCACCCTCGTTACTCGTGGCCTTGGGCGTCCTTGAGTGGCTGTGTCATTATCCTGTTCCAGGCCGCTTTTGTGTCAAATGGCCCAACGATGTTCTCTACGAAGCGCCCGATCCTTCGGTCGAAGCCGTCAAGTTGGCCGGAATCTTAACAATAGTCCGGTGGCGAAGTAAGGCGCTGAGTATTCACGTCGGTGTGGGGGTGAATCTGCAACCGCCCCCCGAAGGCTCCTACCGGCGCGCGGCTGGTTCCCTGGCGGCGCTCGGCATTACGTTGAGCCCTTCATCCGCCCTGCAACAGCTGATGCTCGCGATGAAGGAAGCTTTTCAAGACCCTGATCCGCGGACTCGTCTCGAGATGTCTTTGTGGAAAAGGGGAGAAGAAGCAACCTGGGAGACTTCGTCGGGAGAAAAAATCACAGGTAGGGTTGAGGGGCTGACCGCCGAAGGACACCTGGTGCTTAAAACGTCTGGGGGAATGCGGACCTTAACTTCGGGTGAATAGCCGGCTTCACTACCTGAGCGTAGCGAGTTTGCGGTGAGTTGTACTTAGCCATGTGGCTATATCAAACTTGCGTTTGAGGCCCGAGGCAGTCATGGACCGGATTGTTCCCCACACGGCACGTTCACCCCATGGCCTGTCGTGTTTTCCAAAGCACCAAGCCACCCCAGCCCACGAGTTGGGGTCATTTCCATCCAACGACCACCGGTTATTGAGAGTAATTGCGGTTCGAAAACCCTCTTCAGGAGAAGCCGACCATTCCAGAAACTTTTTTCCCCAGTACATCCTGAGGTACCCCGGCATTTGACCGGTGGTTTTGAGAAGGTTCTGGCAGGTATTCCACACTTCATCATGCGTTTGGGCATCGTCCCAGGCTTTTTCCTGGTAAACTACTTCACGCGGATCGTTCCTATGGGCTTTCAAAGTTGCTTGTGCCCAGCTTGGGAGCCCTTCGAAGTGCTGATACAGGGGCTGATAAAAAACAAAATTGGTCGATAGCTCGCGCCGGACAAAGACTTCATCGAGAAATTCAGCACACGGGTCGGTGCCGGCGGGGGCAAACCCCGCTTGGGGTTTCCAAAACCCTTCGCTTTGAAGATCGCGGAGCAAGGTGATTGGGCTAATAAATCCGAACCGCAAGTACGGTGATAAACCGGATTGAGCCTCCTGCAAAGGGTCATTTCTCTGACCGTAGCGCGACAGCTTTCTCGCCAAAAAATCTTGCCATTTTTCGTGGGCGGCTAGCTCCCCTTGGGCCAAAGCCCCGGGTGTTGGCACCTCAATCGGGGTCAAGCCTAGCTCGCTCAATTGTGAGGCGAGCTCGGGGCCACCGTCTGCCACTTCACTGAAGACGGCGTGTTCAGGGCTTCGCTGGTGAAGAGCCTTCCAAAGCTTGGGACGAAAGGTTGCCGCTGACCATTCTTCTTTGGGACTGGCGGACTTAACCGGCACCGTCACATTATCTTCAACCCCTACAAGCGGAACGGGACACAAACGAGCGACATCTCGCCGAAGTTGTCGTTGTTCTAGGGTGTAGGCGCGATCAAGGACAATAAACGCTACCTTTTGCGCCGCCTTGGGCACAAGTACTCTCGGGTCCCCCCTCAGGAGGACAAGCGTTAACCCCTGAGCTTGCAACTGTCGAGCCGTCAACGCTAAACCCTGCTCATAAAACTGCTGAGCCAACCGCGGCTGTTGCTCTTGAGGGTCGAGCACCGTGATTACTGCAAGGCGTCGGTTTTCTTGACGCGCCTGGATGGCAGCCCAGCTCAAGGCAAAATTATCAGTCAGCCGGGGTGAGGCTTGCAGCCAGTAAAGAACCGGCCCTTTGCCTTTCGAACGTTCTGTTCCCCAAAAACTTAAGCGGTCAGGTTCCATGACTAAGGCAGGTGCTTGTGGCATAGCGTGAAGGTACCGCCGTGACTGGTTGTGGACAAGTCAAAATCTGTTTGCGCACAATTTGAATCGGTTTGATATCGGGTTTGCTTGACGCCGCTGGAGCAATACCGTTTAATGAAAGGATGAAAATTCAGCCCTCGAGTAAAACCTTATACGCCATTATGCTGAGCCTTGGCGTGGGTTACACCCTTTTTGCCCTGGTTACAGCGGTATTTCACTTAGGAATCCCTCAGCCGGTGTTCAAAGAGATTTCATTGTGGGTTTTTATGATTGTGGCGATCATGTTCTTCTATAATCGCCAAGTGCAAAAAAAAGAAGCCGCAAAAAAAGCCGAAGAGGAAGAAAATGCTACCCAGGCAAAGACCTCAGAGCCTCAGGATAACCCGCCCTCAGCAAAGTAGAGGCCTGATAAAGCAAAAAGGCCAAAAAAGCAAAAAGCCGACTGTCCAAGTACAACCTGAACTTGTCAGGGAAATCCGTATCCCGGCGGTCCAGGAAGGGATTTTAACGTGCCGGAAGTCGGCTTTTTGACGCGAATCGCGAAAAGGTTCCGCTTACTTAGCGTACAATTCGACCACCATCTGTTCGTTGGCAATCGTGGGAATCTCTTCACGGCGAGGAATATGGTCAACAGTAGCCGAGATACTGTCTTCGGCAAAGTTGATCCATGAGCACTTGGCCTTGCCACCATTCTTGGTCAGCTGGTCTCGTACCAATTTCTTGACGCTGTCGCGTTCTTTGACGTTGATAACGTCGCCGCCTCGGACGCTGTACGAAGGAATATTCACCAGGCGTCCATTCACATGAAAGTGGCCGTGACCAACCATCTGGCGAGCCATGGCACGAGAAGACGCCAGTCCCAAGCGGAACACAACGTTATCTAACCGAGCTTCCAGAAGGCTCATCATCGAGTCACCGGTAATACCGGGCATCGTTTTGGCCTTTTCATAGATATTGCGGATTTGGCGTTCGGAAACACCGTAAGCAAATTTCAGCTTTTGTTTTTCGGTCAGCTGTTTACCGTATTCGGTCTGCTTGCCGCGCCGCTTTTTAGGGCCGTGCATACCAGGGGCATGGGGTTTCTTCTTGAGCAGTTTGTCATATTTCGGCTGTTCGAAGATGTTGATGCCCAGGTGCCTGACAAGCTTTCCCTTGGGAACATTCTTGCGGTTCCTGTTCATGGATTCTCCTTAACGAGGATAGACGTCCCCTACCGGGACATTTTTGCGATTTTAGGCTGTGGGAGGGGGTGTGTCAAGGATTGAGTACGGGGGAATAAGTTCGGCGGCTGCCTTTCTCGTCATCGTATGCGGGGTGCTCCCCGAAAACGGCTCCAAACAGAGCGAAAAGTGTTCCTCCCAACCGTTAAGCTCGCGAGAATCGACACTCGTCCAGGAACCTTCGGGGTTGAGTACGAGTTGGCGGTCTCGAGCGTGGGCCTGCGTTTTCCAGGGTAGGCGATAGGGGCGGGGGAGCTGATTTTGAGGAAAGGCTAAGGCCAGTGTTGCTCCCGCCGAGAAGTGAAACTCGATACCTTGGGCGACTTCGCTTTGAGGTCGTCGGTCGGCCAACAAATCCCGATGGCTTTGCGGCCAAAGCGAGCGTACGGTTAGGGCCTGTTTGGGTGAAAAGTGTAGCGTGTCTAGCTCTAAGATTGCTCGTGCTTCAATTTCAGTGGGTTTACGCCATACGGGCCAACGTACAGAGGCAGCAACGAAAAACTCAGGGGAATCTTCGACAAAAAAATAATCGAGAATAAGACGTCCCGGTTCAGCGAGGTCCTCATGAGCTAGGATAAGACTTTCGCGGAGGCCCCACGAGGCATCGCCTTCAAAAGAAAACGCGCTGATTGTCGAAAATTCGTGACGGTGGCGACCCCAAGTAATATAGGAACGACTACTTGTGACCAAAGGAATTTGGCCATGTGTTAGGCTTTTTAAGCGTCCCCCAACAAACCGGGCGACCAACGAGCCTTCCCGAAGTTCTGTTTGCCCTTGCATATTGGCGACCAACGACCGTTTGCGGACGCCACCTAAGCTTTCTTCAAAATCCACGGCATCACGATAGCCCAAACCCGGGAACTCTTGGTTGGTATTCAGCGGAGTTTTACGATCTGGTTCCGGCTTGGCCCGCAACTCTGCGGTTTTTAAAAAGGCCGCCTTTTGTGTCGGAGTGAGCTCTTTTGTCCATTGACCGGCGCGAACTCCATGGTAAGACGGCAGAGGAGAGAAAGCCCCGCGCGGCCAGTCGCCAACCAAGGCTTGGCCTGGGTTTTTGAGAACAACTCCTTGGTCCCCTCCCCAGGAAAGGAGCCAACGTTGGTCATCGTGAGCCCAAAGCATGCCCTCATCGCGAAAAATGAGAGCTTCACGGGGACACCACTCAGGAATGTCAGTTGACGTGCGAAGCCACAAGCTAGCGTCGTGAGCGGTTCCTAAATCGCGTTCGGCCTCGTCGGGAAACAATGAAGCCCAGTCCCAGCCGCCCGGATTGGGCAAAAAGAAGCGATCTTGTTCAGGGCGCGACGCAAAAAAACGACGAGCGGGGGTTTCTTGTTCAGTTTCTGCCACCCATTCTTTCCATTGTCGGGTGTTAAAAAGCCAAAAAATGGGTCCCCGGCAGTGAGGAGGCGAAAGCTGAGTGGTTGCCTGCTGAAAGAAGGGCTCCAGTGTAGCCGCCGCTGCTTCCGAAAGATCAAAAAAAAGGTAACGTCCGGTACCGGAATCCCGCTTCATGTCTTGATTCTTGCTCCTAATCGGTACTCAAAGTCAAGGATTTCCCCATAGCCCCTTTACGTTTCCGTTTGAAAACCGTATATTTCCCTTGATCCTACGGTGTTGCCGCGGGTCGATCCCCACAAATTTCAGATTCAACTATCTTATTATTATAAGGAGTCGTTATGGCAAAACAACTACTCTTCACGGAAGAGGCACGCCGCTCGTTGCTGGCCGGTGTCGAGAAACTCTCCCGGGCTGTCATGGTAACGCTCGGTCCCAAGGGACGTAACGTTCTTTTGGACAAAAAATTCGGCGCTCCCACGGTGACCAAAGACGGTGTCTCGGTGGCTCGCGAAATCGAACTCGAAGACCCCTTCGAAAACATGGGCGCCCAGCTGGTGAAAGAAGTGGCTGTCAAGACCAATGACGTGGCCGGCGACGGAACAACTACCGCGACGGTTTTGGCTTATTCCATTGCTAAGGAAGGCCTCAAGTCTGTTGCGGCGGGCGTGTCCCCGATGTCCCTCAAAAGAGGAATTGATAAGGCTGTCGAAATGGCGATTACAGAAATTGCCAAAATTGCCAAAGAAATCAAGGATAAAGAAGAGATTTCTCAGGTTGCCACCATTTCGGCGAACAATGACAAAGAAATCGGACAAGAAATTGCCGACGCCATGGAAAAAGTGGGTAAAGATGGCGTGATCACCGTTGAGGAATCCAAGACCATTGAAACCACCACTGACTATGTCGAAGGCATGCAGTTTGACCGTGGGTACTTGTCGCCCTATTTCGCAACCAATCGCGACAATATGACGGCGGTTCAGGACGATCCCTACATTCTGAATTTCGAAAAGAAGATCAGCTCCATGAAAGATCTGCTCCCCATCCTTGAAAAGGTTGTTCAGACAGGCAAACCGCTGTTGATTATCGCCGAAGATGTTGACGGCGAAGCTTTGGCAACCTTGGTTGTGAACAACGTTCGGGGTGCCCTGAATGTCTGCGCGGTTAAAGCCCCAGGCTTTGGTGACCGCCGTAAAGCGATGCTTGAAGACATTGCCATTTTGACCGGTGGCGAGCTTATCAGCGAAGACTTGGGTATGAAGCTCGAAAATGTCGAGCTGAAGCAACTGGGCCGAGCTAAGACCATCAAGATCGAAAAAGAAAATACGACCATCATCAACGGTGCTGGCGCCCAAAAGGGTATCAAAGAACGCGTCGCCCAGATCCGTGCTCAAATTGAAGACACCACCAGCGATTACGACCGAGAAAAGCTACAAGAACGTCTGGCCAAGCTGGCCGGAGGTGTTGCGGTGATCAACGTCGGTGCCGCTACCGAAGTGGAACTGAAAGAAAAGAAACACCGGGTAGAAGATGCCTTGTCGGCTACTCGTGCCGCCTTAGAAGAAGGTATTGTCCCTGGTGGCGGTGTCACTTTGGTACAGGTTGCTCAAGCGTTGGCAAAATCCGACATTTCGTCACTCAATGATGAAGAAAAGGTCGGCTTCCGCATTGCCCGCCGAGCCATGGAAGAACCCATTCGCCAGATTGCCGGGAATGCCGGCGTTGATGGTTCCATCATCGCTGAACGTGCCAAGGGCGAGAAGCCCGGTTGGGGCTTTGACGCCAACAAGATGGAATGGGTGGATATGCTGAAGTCTGGGATCATTGACCCCGCTAAGGTTACCCGCTCTGCGCTTCAAAATGCGGCATCGATTGCTGGTTTGCTTCTCACTACCGAGTGTGCAGTGACCGATCTGCCCGAGAAAAAGGCTCCTGCCATGCCCCCGGGAGGCGGTGGCATGGGCGGAATGGACATGATGTAACAAGGTAAGGTTTGCTTTTAGAAAAAGGGCGCCCCCTGGGCGCCTTTTTTTTACCCTGGACGAAAAGACCACTCTCTGGTAAACCCTTTACTTATGACACGCAACGCTTTTGTTTTTTCGATTGGCTATTCGGGCGGTACTGCTATTGTCGACCGCAAGCTTGAAGCTAAGTATGGCCGGCTGACCACACGCGAATTATTTGCAGAGGGACTGTACAAAGCAGCTTTTGCCTCAGCTTTGTATGATAATAACACAGAAGATCTCGAGTGGCTGAGGGTCGAGTATTCCCGCCTCAGTGGCACACCGTATCGCAATACCGAAGAACTCAAGCGGGCCTTTGGTGTCAGCGAAGTTTATCCCGCTATTCAGAGGACCTCCTACCTCTAGCCAAGCGTTAAAGACTTCTTGGTTGACGGGTCGGAACCTTTTCTGTTAGTGTAGCTCAATCATTTTCCCATTAAAGGACTAAGCATGAACGCGTTATTTTCGTCTTTGACGTTTTTAGAGGCGGCTCCCGCCGGTGGCCCCGGTGACGGTCTGATGATGCCCATCGTTTTTGGCCTCATCATTGTCATTTTCTACTTCCTGATCATTCGTCCCCAGAATAAAAAGCAGAAGGATCTTGAGAAGATGCTCAAGGCCATTAAGAAGGGTGACAAAGTGATTACTATCGGTGGAATTCGTGGTCTTGTAGAACGTGTCGGCGACGATACTGTCGTTCTTCGTGTCGATGAAGGCTCTGGAACGTCCATCGAGTTCAACAAAAGTGCCATTGCTAACCTGCAAAACCCCCCGGCTCCCGCAAAAGCCGACAAAAAAGACAAAAAAGCTGAGGCGGTTGAAGCCGCTTCGGATAAACAAGCCTAATTTCCGGGAGTCTACGCCATGAGTAAACGCTTTCGGCTTTTCATCATTGTTCTCTTGCTGGCGGTAGGAGCCTGGTTCCTTTCGCCGACAGTGAATTGGTATTTCTTTACCTCTCCGCAAAACCAGAAGCTTGCTTCCTATTCGCTTGAGCAAATTCGGGACTTGGCCATTTCTACAGCTCAGTCCGACTTAAAGAACCTTCAAGACCTCTATGCGAAAAACCCTTCAGCCCCTGTGCCGGCGGATATGTCATTCCTCATCCCCGTGGCCAAGCGGAACTACGCCTCTATCAAAATGGCTCTCCCTAAGGCCTGGACCCTCAACGACTTATTCAAAGCGTTTGTCAGTCAGGATGATTTTTTGACCGCAATTGAAGACCAAGTCCGCAATGATGCCTTTCATTATAAAGATATGAAGGCCAAGATCATGCAGTTAGGCTTAGACCTCTCTGGTGGTATGAGCATCGTCTTAACCGCCGATTTGAATGCCCTTCAGGCCAAGAAAGGTCACCCTCTAACGACCCAAGAAAAGTCTGACGCTATTGGTCGCGCAATTGATGTTCTGAAATCTCGTATCGACCAGTTTGGGTTGTCAGAACCAACCATTAAACGCGAATCCGGCGGTGGAAACAAGATCTATGTTGAGTTACCGGGTGATGTTGACCCTGATCGCGTCAATGCCTTCCTTCGCGGCAAGGGTTCTCTGACCCTTAATATTGTTGATGAGAAGGCTACCGAGGCCGTCAATCAATGGATTGCGCAGAACCCCCAAAGTGTGAATCCGGTGACCAATGCGGTTACAGGAATTCCTACCGATGTTCTTCCTGCAGGCCTCGCACTTTTGAACTTCTATAAAAAAGACCGTTTTGGTCTGGATCAGTTTGTTAACCGTGAAGTAGTCAAAACCGACGACAAAAATGTTTTGGATGGTACTCACATCCAGCAGGCGGTCGTAAGTCGTGACCCGGTTTCGAATCAGCCCGTTGTCGATTTTATGCTGGATGGAGTCGGGGCTAGCCACTTTGCCCAGATGACACAGGCCAATGTGGGAAAAACCATGGCGGTTGTTTTAGATAACAAAATCCGCGCTGGCGCCCGCATTCAAGAAGCGATTACAGGCGGCAACGTTCAGGTTACTGGTTTTGATGCAAAAGACGCACAAGATTTAGCGGTTACTTTGCGCACAGGAGCTTTGCCGGTAAGCTTGGTTGTCCAAAGCTATACCAGTGTAGGTTCAACCTTAGGGCGGACCGCGATTCAAGCCGGTGTTAACGCCTCAATTTGGGGCTTGTTGTTAGTGGCCTTGTTTATGCTGCTTTACTACAAGGGCGCTGGTATCAATGCCGATGTGGCCCTAATCATTAACATGTTCTTGGTTATGGCGATTCTTGGTGTGTTCAACATGACTCTTACCCTAACGGGTATAGCCGGTTTGGTTTTAACGGTAGGTATTTCGGTGGACGCCAACGTTATTATCTTTGAACGCATCAAAGAAGAGTACTGGGCGGGGAAATCCCCGGCTACCGCCATCGATATAGGGTTTAAGCGGGCCTTCTGGACTATTATGGACTCGCACGTGACGGCCTTGATAGCTTCGCTGTTCCTTAGCCTTTTATCAAAAGGTGCGGTGCAGGGCTTTGCTGTTACCTTGGCCGTCGGTTTGATCAGCTCGTTATTTACTTCGCTGTTTGTTTCCCGCCTGATCTTCGACTTTGAAATTGACGTCCTCAAGACCCGGAAACTGGCCATCACCTGGAGGAAAATGTAATGCAGATCAAGAAAGCCATTCCGTTTTCTCGGCTACGTTGGCCGATGTACATTTTCTCAATTGTTTTGATTCTGGCTGTTTGGACGGGCACGCTTCTTCAAGGCGGTTTTAACCTTGGCATCGACTTTAAGCCGGGCCTTAGCGAGACGGTAAAGATTTCGGGGGCCGGCGTGTCAACGAAAGCGGTAGAAGACGTCTTGGGAACTCCGGCTTTGCAGAAATTATACAGCTTCTCGGTTCAGTCCACGGGAGCGGCGACCAATGATACCTTCTTGATTCGCGCTGTAGCACACAATAACGAGGCGGAGGTTTCGAACCTTCAAGCTGTCATGTCGGCGGCTGCGAAAACTGCAATTGAACAGAAATTCGGTACTGGTAGTGTCACGGTGTTGTCGTCGGACTTCATTGGACCCAGCCTCAGCAGTGAAATTGTTCAACAGACCATTTGGATTGTTGCTGCTGCTGTGTTGATCATTCTTCTGTACATCTGGTTCCGCTTCAAGTTTGCGTATGCGGTGGCTGCCATTATCGCGCTTATTCACGACCCGATTTTCATCGTGGGACTGATTGGTACGTTGCAGTTGGAGGTTTCAACAACGACCATAGCCGTTGTGCTAACCATCATCGGTTACTCGTTGAACGATACCATCGTTGTCTTTGACCGAATTCGTGAAAATATTCGCCTTCAAAAGACGAGCAACATGTTTGACCTGATTGATATGTCGATCACGCAAACCCTGAGCCGAACCCTCGTGTCGTCTCTTACTGTTCTGATGTCGGCTGTTGTTCTGTATGTGGCCACTTCTCCTGGTTTGATGGCCGCTACCAACTTCGGCGACGTGATGACTGCGGTATTCACAACGCACTCACAAATTAAAGATTTTGCCTTTGCGTTGATTGTGGGTGTCGTAATTGGTACCTATTCGTCAATCTTCATTGCCGCACCGTTGATGGTTTCCATCTCGGGGGGGAAGCCTCCCAAAGAAAAAGAAAAGAAAGCTCTCCCTCCCGAAGAAGGTTTAGAGCAAGCCTAAGTAGTCAAAAAAGGGCCCGAAGGGGCCCTTTTTTTTTGGTGTTTTTTGCCTAAGGGCGCTGTTTTAGAACGTCATACCAGGGAGTCGGCCCCACAAAGCGTTTTCTGCGGGGAAGTTGTGCCACCATCTCTGTGTGGGGGTTCTGGGGCTTAGGGCCTAAGAGTTGTTGTCTAATAGGGTCAGTCGCCGTTCCTTGCAAAATCTCTTCAACAATTTTCCGGTATTTTGTCATCTAGGGACTCCTTATGGTTCCATAAACGAAAATAGTTCTAACTGGTCGGTGTTTGCCTTGGGTTTTGGACGAGGAGTCGCTTTTTCAGGGTGAAGTGCTTGTGACCATTGCTCTGGCCAAGGGGCGTGTTGAGTTTCAGAATTCCAGGCCTGTGCTAGGTAACGCCAGTCTTTTTCCCAGCCCTCAAGGCGCCCTTGTTCGGCCTGAAAGTCCGTAACCGCTTCGATCCAATCTTGAAAAATCTGTAAGGCAACCCTAAATTCTGGTTCGCTAAGAACCTTTTCGCGCACGGCGGTAATGAGAAATTGCCCCCACCAAAGCAGTGCGCCCTCAGGGTCCCAGGCAAAACTGCCTAACGCCGCTAAGCGGTAGGCCGTGGGTTCCCCAAAATGGCGAACGGTGAGCTCTAAAAACCCTCGATCGTCAAAATCCTGCCAGGCTAGTTCCCCCCATAGCCCCACCGTGAGTGCTTCGAGGGCTTCGTTTCCTTGAAGCAGAGTGGCTAGGCGCTCCCAGGCTGAAAAAAAAGCCTCTTCTAAACCGGTGTCCCAAGCGTCGATGAGCATTTGCCAGGTTTCTTGGGCACGGGAATCTACTTTGAGTACTTTTTGAGTTAACGCTCTTATCGAACCCGAGCCGTCTCTGCCTGACCAAAGCGTTTCAAGTGCGGTTTTTAAGTGAACAAGCGGAGTGTCCGAGGGAATCAACGATAAATGGTGTCGGCTAGCTTCTTCTAAATCCTCATAAAAAAAGTAAATAGCAAGGACTGCTTCACGCCAAGGACGGAGCGGCGATTCCGGGGGGATACGATCGAGCTCCTCGAGTAAAGAGGCTTCGGGCATACCGTTGGTGACGGCCTCCCAGGCATCCGCAACGCTTATGGCCTGCAGGACTAAAGGGTCATGTTCCGAAAGGATGCCGGGAGCCAGCAAGTCGCGGGGGTGCGCTAAGTTGTGCGAAATTTCTAAAAGCGCTTGGGAACGGAGATACGGATTGGGCGCTTTTACAACACGGCGGAGAAGAAGTTCTAGCTGTTCCCGCGCCGAGGCGAGGTGGTCAAGACTGGCATGTGGCTTCAAAGTTCCCTCGTCATACCAACTCAAGGTGATGGTATTTTTTAAGATGCTGGTATTATCTTATCGGCGCGAAGACGCCGAACTTCATCGGCATCAAGCACCTTTAAAATATCCCATTCTGGCCGGTCAGCCAGATGGACCTCATACGGGTCAACGGGGAGCCTCCGCTCATCGGTGAGAATCTTAATCATGGGGTGTTTGGGGTCAGTAGGGTCGGTATCATAGACCAGTCCCAACGCCCCATTTTTTAACACGACAACTGAGCCAAGGGGGTAAAGGCTGAGCGCAAAGACCAGGCGTTTAAGGATCTGATCGTCGTAGGTCTTTCGGATATCCTTTAAAAGGTCTAGTAAACTAGCGTGGCCGGTGCGGGCATTGCGGTAGGGGCGAGCGGAGATTTGAGCATCGTAGGCGCTCGCGACTGACAAAATCTTGGCTGTCATCGCGATTTTATCGCCGGTCAACCCCTGGGGGTACCCTGTTCCATCTTCTTTTTCATGGTGTTCCAAAACAGCCATGGTGATGTTGGGACTAAACCCCAAATCCTTTAAAATCCGGTAGCCCAAAATGGGGTGAGCTTTAAGCGCCTGCCTTTCGGGGTCGGTAAGCGAGCGATTGGCATTCTGAAAGGTGTCGGGTAATTTGAGCATGCCAATTTCGTGAAGAAGACCGGCAATCCCCAGCTCGATCATCTTGTGAGAGGGGAGCTTTAAGGCGTCGCCTATGGCCACGGACAAAATGGCGACATTGACCGAGTGACTGACATTATACGAAAAGCCACTGCGGTCGAGCTCGCCAAGCCGTAAGAGGTAACGACGATTTTCTTTGAATTGCGCCATTAGGTTCTTTACCTGCTCTGTTAAGGGCTCAATGGGGATGATAGCCCGCTTCATAAAGGTGTCGTATAAACGGTGGGTGAACTCGAGCAAACCCGTGTAGAATTTTTGTGTTGCATCTTTAGCTGGTTCATCTTCAGACGCCAGCGCTCCGTCCGTCGAAATTTCGGCTTGTTGTGCCTCAGGCGCCGGGGCAGAATCTTCAAGGTAAATTGAAGAAATCTTCCAATCGGCAAGACGCTTAAGTAGGGCATCGGTAACCGGGGTCTCGGGTGTGAGCAGAATGTAGCTCTCGTCTAAATACAACGATGAACCCAACAGCGTTTTAGGCCTCAGCGACGTAACTGAAAATTCTTTCATGATCTTATCCGTTGACCCTCATCTGACAATTATCTACACTGATTCCCGATCAGGCAAGTCCAGAAAAGGCTTTGTTTTTGAAGGAGAGGGGCCATGCGGTTCAAATTCCTGTTTATTTTGTTCAACGCTGTCTTGGGGTTGTCGTTCCTCTTGTTGTTTTTTATGCCCTTGCCTCTTTTGGGGTTTAAAGTTTTAGGACAGTTTTGGGCTCAAAATTGGCTCGTTGCGGCTTTGTTCTTGGCTGTTATGGCTGGCATTGATGTGTACTTTGTGACTCATGGAAAGCTTTTTCAGCTTTTAGAGCGTGAGGATTGGGACGGTCTGATCAGCTTTCTCCAAGCCAAACTCCAGCGTCGGGGAATGTTGAGTGTTCACCAGGCAAAACTCTACGCGAACGCTTGCCTGATTCGCCAAAAGCCACAAGAAATAGAAGCACTTCGTCGACTTTTTGCGACAAAAAAGCCCAAGGCTCTGCCTTCGCTGGCTTTGTTGCTGGCCTTGCCTGCGATTTTAGGCGGAAAGGCCCAAGAGATTCTAGAGTTTTTAACCCCACTCCTTCAGGCGCACCCCAAAGCTCGTGATGCGGGATGGTGGCGCTGGTCCCTGGCCTTTGCACTGTTACTTGAAAAAGACTGGCTCAAAGCCAAAGAGACCCTTTATATTGTTATAGAAGACGCCAGCGACCCGGTGCTGCAGCTTTTGGCACTCTATTTGCTTAATAACCTGCGACAGCGTGACGACGAGGTGCCTCGGGTGTTAGACCCGCTAGCGCGCCATTTAAAAGATCGCCTGACCGAAGCTGAATGGCACCGGACGGTCGAGCACCTTAAAGAGCGCATTGTCCTAGTTCTATTTTTAAACAAGATGATCCAAGATGCCCGAGCTTGGCTCGCCGACTTTCCCTCAGGAGGCACTGAATGAAAAACTCTATCCATACCGAGCAAGCCCCACGGGCGATTGGCCCCTATTCCCAGGCCATTGCCGCAGGGGGCTTGGTGTTTTGTTCTGGTCAAATGCCCTTAGACCCCGTAACCATGAAAGCCCCCGATACCTTGGCGGGACAAGCTCGACAAGCCCTCGAAAATCTTAAAGCGGTGGCCTTGGCTGCCGGCTGTACCTTAGATGACGCGGTGAGGGTGGGGTTGTTCCTTGCATCGATGGACGATTTTGCCGAGGTAAATAAAATCTATGAAGAATACTTTACCGGCAAGCCCGCCCGCACAACGGTAGAAGTTTCGCGCCTTCCCCGAGATGTTCGCCTTGAAGTTGACTGCATCCTTTTTAAGGAGTCTTGACCATGAATCCCGTGCACAAGTCGCATAAGCTCGATAACGTTTTGTACGATATCCGTGGAGCGGCCTTGGTCAAAGCCATGAAGATGGAAGCAGAAGGCTACCGAATTTTAAAGCTACATACGGGCAACCCTGCAACGTTTGGCTTTAACGCCCCCGAAGAGGTTGTGCGAGACGTCATTGTCAACCTCAACAACGCTCAAGGCTACTCGGATTCCAAAGGAATTTTTGCCGCCCGTAAAGCCGTGATGCAATATTCGCAAGAAAAAGGCGTCAGGGGTGTCGAAATCGACGATATTTGGATCGGAAATGGGGTGAGTGAACTCATTCAGATAGCTATGCAGGGTCTTCTCGACTCCGGTGATGAAATTTTAATCCCCTCTCCCGATTACCCCCTATGGACAGCGGCGGCGACCCTAGCTGGTGGAAAACCTGTGCATTATTTGTGTGATGAGGCCTCGGACTGGATGCCAGATTTAAAAGATCTCGAAGCAAAAATTACTTCGAGAACTCGCGGGGTGGTCATTATTAACCCCAACAACCCTACCGGGGCGGTGTATTCTCGCGAGGTTCTGGAACAGATTCTCGAGGTTGCCCGGCGGCACAACCTTATTGTTTTTTCCGACGAGATTTACGACAAGATTCTGTATGACGGCGTGACTCATACCGCGACAGCCAGCCTCGCCGACGACCTGTTGGTAGTGACGTTTAACGGCCTCTCGAAGGCCTACCGCGCCGCTGGGTTTCGCTCGGGTTGGATGTACCTTTCGGGCCCCAAAAAGCTAGCTGCCGGTTATCGCGAGGGGCTTGACCTCTTAGCCAATATGCGAATGTGTTCCAACGTTCCGGCCCAGTACGCGATTCAAACGTCTCTTGGGGGGTACCAGAGCATTTATGACTTAACCAAGCCCGGAGGCCGTTTGTACGAACAACGTACCTATGCCTGGAAGCGCCTCAACGCTATTCCCGGCGTCTCGTGCGTTAAGCCCCAAGGGGCTTTGTACCTGTTTCCCCGCCTGGATGAACGCTTTGGTATTCATGACGATCAAAAGTTCATCTACGATTTTCTGCTGGCAAAGAGGGTGCTCTTGGTTCAAGGCAAAGGGTTCAACTGGCCTCACCCTGATCACTTTCGAATTGTCTTTTTGCCCAACTTAGAAGACCTCAAGGCCGCCTTGGACGGGTTAGAAGAGTTTTTATCAGACTATCGCCAAGGCTAAAACCGTGTTGCGAGTTTTTCAGTATGCAGGGTTCTTTCTTTTAGGTGTCATAGGTGGGATGCTAGGGCCGCTCATTCCCTTTATCCGCCACGACCTGACTTTGGGCTATGGTGCCGCTGGGTTGCTGTTTTCGGCCCAGTCGACAGGCAGTATCGCTGTTTTGCTTTTGGCCGGATGGTTGGTCCACCGGCAAGGTGTTCGCTGGGTGCTTAGCGTGGGCTCCCTTGTTTTTGCCGTCGGCTTGGCATTTTCGGCGGCGGCCCCTTCGCTTGAAGTGCTTTTGGTGGGGAATATGGCCATCGGTGTTGGGATGTCGCTGTGGGATGTGGGAATAAGCACCTCCACGATGGATGCCTCATCTCACGGAAAAGGCAAAGCCCTGAACCTGTTACACTTCTTTTTTGGGGCAGGGGCCGTAGCTGGCCCCTTAGCCGCCTGGTCTGCGCAGGATCATTGGCGTGTCGCGTTTGCTCTATTAGCTGTAGTACCCTTGCTGTTACTGCTTTTCATCAAAAAGATGCCGATACCCGCCACACCCTCGGCCCCCTCTGCCGTACGGTTTGGCGTTTACCGCAAGCCCCTCGTATGGCTGATCGCTGTCGCACTTTCGGTCTACTGCGGGGTGGAGTGGGGTGTGGGGGCCTGGTTCCCCTCCTATTGGGTAGCCGCCGGTAAGGGTCTTGACCCCAATTTGGTAACTAGTCTCTTTTGGTTCACCTTTTCGTTAGGGCGATTCTTTGTAGGCGGTTTGGCTGATCGTTGGGGTTTTGGCAAGTTTTTGAGCGTGTCGATCGGCACCAGTGGAGCGGCAGTGCTGTTGTGGCTTTTGAGTCCCGGTCCGGGGATGGCGCTTGTGGCCGTCTTACTACTGGGTGTAACCCTAGCCGGGATTTACCCGACCTTTGTAGCGTTGGCCTCGCAACGCTTTCCGGCCTCCTCGGGGCAGGTCGCCAGTTTGCTGTCGATTTTTGCCGCTGTCGGTACTCTGCTGTGGCCTCCTTTGATGGGGGTGTGGGCTGATGCCTCCCGCATTCAAACCTTGCCCGTTTCGGAGTTCGGGCTGTGGCTGGCTTTAGCCGTAGTGGCGGCAATCGCTTTAGGGCTGGCACGACACCGTACTCGCCGGTATAATTCCCCCATGAACAATGTCCGTGTCCGATACGCACCATCGCCGACTGGCTTACAACACATTGGTGGCTTAAGAACCGCCCTTTTTAACTATTTATTAGCCCGAGCTTACGGTGGGCAATTCTATTTGCGCATCGAAGATACCGACCAAACCCGCTATAATCCCGAAGCGGTGGACGATTTGTACGACACCCTTCGTTGGGCCGGCTTGGAGTGGGATGAAGGTCCCGACCGTGGCGGCCCCTATGGGCCTTATGTTCAAAGTCAACGTTTAGAGCTCTACCGTGAAACTGCCGAACGGCTGATCGCCAGCGGGCACACCTATCGTTGTTTTTGCACCCCCGAGCGCCTCACTGAACTGCGAACCTGGCAGGAACAACAGCATCTTCCTTCTGGCTATGACCGCCGTTGTCGTTCTATTTCGCCTGACGAAGCGCAAAAGTTGGCCAAGGAGGGGACCCCCTACGTTGTCCGCTTTATTCAGACTGAGGCTCCGGTGGTTTTTGAGGATGAGATCTTAGGGAAGATTGAAAAAGCGGGAGCGGATTTACCCGTCGACCCCGTGCTCTTAAAGTCCGATGGCTATCCCACCTACCACTTGGCCCACGTTACCGATGATCATCTTATGCAAACAACGCATGTCCTTCGGGCACAGGAGTGGCTACCCAGCGCACCCTTGCACGTTCAGTTGTTTGACGCGCTGGGCTGGGCACGTCCTAAGTACGTCCATCTGCCCCTAATTTTGGGTTCCGATGGGCAAAAACTCTCAAAGCGTCATGGCGCCACGAGCGTACGCCAATTTAAAGAGTCGGGCTACTTGCCGTCAGCCTTGGTTAACTATTTGGCGCTACTCGGGTGGAGTGCTGGCGGAGACCGCGAGTTCTTTACCCTCAAAGAGTTAGAAAAACTTTTTTCCTTGGATCGCCTCAACAAAGCCCCAGGCGTTTTTGACTATAAAAAGCTTGAACATTTTAATGCGACCTATCTGCGAGGCTTTTCTGAGCCTGAGTTAGTGGCCTCCTTGCTCGGGGAATTGTCTAAAGCGGGGCTCACGTCGACACCACCTACCGAAGCCGAAACACACCAGGCTGAGCTGATGGCCCCGTTGGTTCGTGAGCGGCTCACCTTCTTGAACGAAGCTCCTGGTATGCTTCGGTTTGTCTTTGCAGAACCAACCCCAGCCACCGTTGCCGATTTGATTCCCAAAAAAGGAACGGCAGAAACGGCCGCCCAAATTTTAGCGGCGGCAATAGCCTTAGTTTCGGGTTTGGATGAAAGACCCAGCGAGGCTACCGAAGAGTTATTCCGTGCCAAGGCCGAAGAACTGGGCCTCAAGCTGGGCGACTTTATGCACCCCCTTCGGGTCGCGGTTTCGGGGAGCAAAGTCAGCCCCCCGATGTTTGGTTCGATGAAGGCGGTGGGTGAGGCGCGGGTCAGAGCGCGGCTCGAAGCCGCTAGGCGTTTGCTGACCACTTAGTCGGCTTTCTTGCCAAAACTTCGTCAGAACGGTAAAGTGTTTAAGGGCCAGAAGTGCCCCTGGGAGTACCTTGATGAGTGAAAAATCTGACGCGGTGAAAGCGAATGTCACCCTTGAAAAGCTGGTTTCGCTATCCCGCCGTCGCGGCTTTGTGTTTCAGTCTAGCGAGATTTATGGCGGTCAATCCGGAGCCTGGGATTATGGTCCCCTGGGGGTAGAGCTCAAGAAGAACATTCAGCAGGTTTGGTGGAAAGAAATGACCCAGATGCACGATAACATCGTGGGTCTGGATGCCGCCATCTTAATGCACCCCAAGGTCTGGTCGGCCTCGGGCCATGTGGAAAACTTCACTGACCCTTTGGTCGAGTGTAAAAAATGCAAAGGTCGTTTTAGAGCTGACCATATTGATCTGAAGGGGCCTTGTCCAACGTGCGGAAGTCGCGACACTTTGGGGGAACCCCGTAAGTTCAACCTGATGTTTACCACTCATATTGGGCCAGTCGAAGAAACCTCAAGCCTCATTTACCTGCGCCCTGAAACGGCGCAGGGCATTTTTGTTAACTTTAAGAATGTGGTGGCGTCGAGCCGAGTTAAGGTTCCTTTTGGCATTGCCCAGGTGGGAAAGGCCTTTCGCAACGAAATTGTCACCAAAGCGTTCATTTTCCGCACGGCCGAATTTGAACAAATGGAAATGCAGTTCTTTATTAACCCTAAAGAAGAACCTAAGTGGTTTGAATATTGGAAGCAGAGCCGTATTGACTATTACTCGAATAAGCTTGGAATTGCACCCGAGCATTTGCGCTTTCACCAGCATGGCAAGGATGAGCTAGCGCACTATGCCATCAACGCTTTTGACATCGAGTTTTTGTTCCCTATGGGCTGGCAGGAACTTGAAGGAATTCATAGTCGTTCTGACTACGACTTGCGGCGTCACCAAGAGTTCTCGGGCGATAAGCAAGAGTACCTGGACCAAGAGACCCAAGAACGCTTTATCCCCTACGTTATCGAAACCAGTGCAGGGCTAACGCGGTCGGTGCTAATGGTTTTGACCGATGCCTACGAAGAAGAAACCCTGGGTGAAGGCGATGTTCGCACGGTCATGCATTTTCATCCCAACCTGGCTCCCGTAAAAGTTGCGGTCATGCCGGTTGTGAAAAAGGATGGACTGCTTGAGCTGGCACAAGAGCTTGAAAAGAGCCTTCGTGACGACTTTACCACCATGCTTGAACCGACGGGAAACATAGGTAAAAACTACCGACGTCAGGATGAAATTGGTACCCCGTACTGTGTTACTGTCGACTATCAGACCAAAGATGACCAAACAGTTACCATCCGCTACCGCGACAGTATGAAACAAGAACGTATCAAAATTTCTGAACTTGCAAACTTTATTCGTAATAATATAAAGAATTATCGGCGCGGACAGTAGAATCTGATACGTCGAGAAACGAACAAACCGGAGGTTGGACCTCCGGTTTTTTTTTGCATGAAAAAAAACTTGCCAGGTTGCGAAGGTGGGTGTATAAAAAATTTAGTAGGAAAATTAACGTGTGCATCGTAAGTAAAAAGCATTACGATTCAAGCACACACGACATTTTCCACAAGCCATCCGTTGTTGACGGATGAAACTATCAAAGAAAAGGAAAGGCTTATGAAAATGATTCTGGGGCTGGTTGCCCTCCTTGCCTTGGCCGTCGGTTGCAGTACTCCTACTGCGTTAGTGTCAAACAGTAGTTCAAGCACTGCCAACCGTTCAGTCATGTCGAACATGACAACGTTCGCAGGTGACGGTGTTGTTTTGGACATGTGGCAGTGGTCGTTTTCGGCGATTCAGAATGTTCTGCCCCAAGTGGCAGCGGCGGGGTATTCCGCTATTCAAGTTTCGCCAGTTCAGGGAACCAAGAACAATACTTCTTTAGCGAACGGTTTTGCTTGGTACCTGTTTTATCAACCCGTAAACCTTAAAGTGGGGAACGCCCAATTGGGTTCTGAAACGGACTTCAAGAATCTGTGCGCCGCGGCTAAGCAATACGGTATCAAAATCATCGTCGACGCCGTCTTGAACCAGGTAGCTGATGATGGTACCTCGGGGCAGTTTGACCCGGCCGTTGACCCCAGTATTGCTAACTATTCGTACTTTCACAATTTGGGAACGGTACAGAACTGGCAAAACCGCTACGACGAGACCCAACAAAACCTAGGTAATGGCCCTGACTGGGATACGCAAAGCAGTACCGTTCAGCAGATGCAATTAGCCTTTTTGAATGAGTGTGTCGCCGATGGAGCCGGTGGCTTCCGTTTTGATGCCGCTAAGAGCATTGAAACCAATGTGGGGATCGATGCTGGTCAGTCCTACGCCGGTAACTGGTGGGAAACCATGATGAATGGTATCAGCAACTCTTCAAACCTGTTTATGTACGGCGAGGTTCTTCAAGATGTGAATGACAATGCCCAAGGCTATCAACAGTTTGTTCGAACAACCAACGTCAACTACCTAAGCCAGGTTTCGTCAGCGATTGATTCGCAAAACTTGTCGACCGGGAATTTGATGAACTTTACCCATGCTGTCTCGGGCAACACCTACAATGATAACCCCTCGAAGATTGTGACTTATATCGAAGACTGGGATAACTATGAAGGTTCTGTTGGCGTTAATACGTCGTCGTTCTCGTACAACAAACGTCTCTTGGCCAACGCAATCATGGCTAGCCGGGCCGGTGCCGTCGATATCGTTTTTGCTCGCCCCAACGAAAACCTGTGGAGTGACCCCGTCTTAAAAGCGGTGATCAACTTTAAGAATGCGGCGGCAGGACAGGGCGAATACCTGCGCAATCCTTCGAATGACAACGCAGTTTTGATTGTGGAACGCGGAACCCTGGGAGCCACTCTGATCAACGCGGGCGGTTCGGCTTACATTACTTCGGCCACAGCCTTGCCCAACGGTACCTATACCGATCAGGGGCCCTCGGGTGCGGTCTTTACCGTGTCGAACGGTACGTTAACGGGGACTATGCCGGGAACCACGGCGGTAGTTCTGGAAGCTTCCCCAAGCCCGACTCCCACGCCGACTCCTACCCCAACGCCGACTCCTTCAGGCTACACTTCGAACTACAGTACCATGTACTTGCGGGGAACCATGAACTCTTGGGGAACCACACCGATGACCTTGGTGGCCAACCATCTGTGGCAAGCTCAGGTCAGCTTGTCAGCGTCGACCGCTTACCAATACAAGTATGACGCGACCGGTACTTGGGCCTCGAACAGCAACTGGGGAACCTCTTCAACGGCAGGAACCGCCGCAGTAGCGGGTGGCAACATCAGCTATACCACGGGCGCCGCAGGAACCTATACCTTCCAGTTCAACGACAGTACGCTGGCTTATAGTGTTTCTACCTCAGCAGTAACTCCGACAGCCAGTGCTCCCACCTTTAGTGTGGCCGCCGGTACCGTAGCGAGCGGAACCTCGGTGACCCTTAGTTCATCAACGCCGGGTGCTACTATTTACTACACCACCAACGGTTCAACTCCTACCACGTCAAGTTCTAGCGGAACGGCAGGTTCGTCGTCAGCAACCGTGACGGTAAGCGCGTCTGAAACTGTTGAAGCGATCGCCGTTGAGTCCGGCTATAACAATAGCTCGGTGGCCAGCGCCGCCTATACGGTTTCGACCAGCAGTAGTGGAACTTTGACCATTGTGTTCATCGATAATGGCTCGTCGCAAAGCGTCACCTTTCCCGGTGATGCCAACAACTGGAGCCTGACCGCGAATACCCTGTCTGCTTCACCCAACACGACCTCGACCATTACGATTCCTAATGGGGTGACGGCGACAACCATCGCGAGGGGCAACAACGCCAGTGCTTTGGAATTGCAGGTGTGTAACACCGCTTCGGGTTGGAGCGGCGCTTGGGGCTTTGGATCGTGGAGTAAGTCGAGCAACATCAGCTTTAGCAACTCTACGAATACACAAATCAGCATTCCCTGCTCGGCAGGACAGAATGTGACGCTGACGATAAATGTTAGCACCACGACACTGAGCGCCACCGTTCAGTAACGACTTTCGAACTTTTGAGTAGGCTATCTAGGCCTTTAGGCCTAGATAGCTACTTTGTTTTAGGGGATACCATGGGGAAAATCTTAGCCGCGCTTGCGGCTGTTCTTATTTTAGGTTCGTGTACTCAGCCGACGGGTTCTGGCAGCTCAGGAAGTTCTTTGGCGCCGTTAAGTGGAACCTCCGCAAGTGTTTCGAGCATCGTGTCGATCAAGACACCTTCGAGCTTACCAACTGATTCTTTATCCGTGAGTACAAAATTGCCGACGTCTGTGGCGAATAGCGTCGTTCTGGACGCCTGGATGTGGTCCTTTTCAGACATCCAAGCCAATTTAGCCAACATTGCGGCGGCAGGGTATAACGCAGTAGAGGTTTCTCCTTTAGAGCCCATCAAACAATCCATGACAGCGGCCCAATGGTATTTGCTTTATCAACCTTGCGATTTAACGATTGGCAACCCCACGCTGGGCGATGAAACTGGGTTTAAGAACTTAACAACGGCCGCAGCGTCTTACGGTATAAAAATCATCGTTGATGCGGTGCTCAATCAAACGGCCGACAATGGAACCGTAGGCGGGTTTGACCCCCATGTAGCCAGCTACATTCAAGCGCATCAAAAGGATTGGTTCCACAACAACCCCACCGTGGGGAATTGGGAAAACCGCATGCAAGAGACCCAGTATGACCTGGGGAACGGACCGGATTGGAATACCCAAAATACGACAGTTCAGAGCCTGATGCTGGGATTTCTCAACCAGTGCATTGCCGATGGTGCAGGGGGCTTTCGTTTTGACGCTGCCAAGAGCATAGAAACCAATGCCGGTGTCGACGCCGGGAACTCGTGGACGGGAGTTCAATCAAGCCCGGTGACCTTATATCAGTGGGACCCTGTCGCGTTAAAATTGACGACAACACCCTATGCGGTAACTGGAACCGGCAACTTCTGGGATGACGTTTTGCCAAACCTGACCAATAAGTCAAACCTCTTTTTATATGGTGAGGTGATTCAAGATGTGAATGATAATGCTGACAACGAAAATGGGTATCAAACCTATTTTCGCACAACTGCTACAAACGTCATGAGCCAACTGGCAAACGCTTTTTCTAACGGAGATTTGACAGGTCTTGGTAGCATTCCGGCTAGCTCAGGAAGTGGCGAAGACCCCACAAAAATTGTTGTCTACACCGAAAACTGGGATGACTATGCGGGCAGTTTATACCCCACAACGAAACAGAGTTACGCTCAAAGGTTGGTAGAAAATGCAATTTTAACCGCAAGGGCGGGAATGGTTAACATTCTCTTTGTGCGTCCTGGTGAAGGCTTGTGGTATGACCCTGTGATGGTCGCGGTGAATTGGTTTCACAACCTGATGGCCGGGGACTCAGAGTATTTGGAGTTTGCGGGGAATGGCGCTCCGACGAGCATGACCAAGGCCCTTTTGGCGATAAAAAGGCAGGCTGGCGGCGCCGACGCTGGTATGGTGCTCGTCAACGCCTCAAGCTCTGCGCAACCCATCACGGTATCGACCAGCTTTGCGGCGGGCACTTACACTGATCGAGGCCCGTCGGGAAATACCTTTACCGTGTCGGCAGGGGTCTCGGGACTAGCAAACCCTAATGGTACCAATACTCTGACTGGCACCGTCCCCGCGCAAAGCGCGGTGGTGCTGGTGCCTTAGTCGATAGTTAAGTTTGCGAGATTATTGGAGCTTGCCGGCATCCTTGTTAGGATTATTCTGGTCTTTGAGACCAGAGCCGGCTGAGCTTTTTTCATCAGCTTTTGCCAAAAATTCCTTAAAATGCTCGGCGCTTGCAGGAGAAAAAAGTTTGGCCAAAAGTTCGGCTGCATCATCGGTGAAGTAAAAATCTTGTGAAGGGTAGGCGGCCGCCGGGTCGGCAACACTACTGACGCCACCGATTTTACAAGAAAGCATATAATGACCATCACGTTGCACTAGTGAAAAGGTTGCAGGAACATGGTAGGTATAAGAGGCAGAAGCACTGGCGGTTAACCCCAAAAAATGCGACCCAAAAAAGGTCAAGCGCGCCGTGGTTTGGCCAATTTCTTTCGCGGTCACGGCCAACTTTTGGGTCTCGATTTGTTGACGCCAGGCAAGGTATTTTTGCAAGTAGGTCTCAACTTCGGGAAATTGCGTATCAAAGAACGTCATGTGTGCCTCGTCAAAGGCATTGGTATAGCGCAGCGAAAGCGCATTTCGCGGAGTTTCTATAATTACTTTCAGGGGAACTGTGGTTGTTTTGCTGTCCGATACCCGAACTGAGGGAATTGTTCCAAACAGAGTCTCGTGCGATTTAAGGCTCCAGGGATGCGCGGGTAACGTTGTCGCGCAGGAACTCAAGGCTAAGGCGGCTAAGCCACCCAAAAATCCCAACGTAAAAAATTTTGCTCGTAGCATTTTAACTCCTCTTTTCTAACACGGCACGCATTCCATACGGGTCAAGACTGTCGGACGGTTGCCCAAAAATCGTTTGGCCTTGAAGTAATTCTGGCAGGACTTTTTTTAAACCTGCCGTTGTTATACTTTTCGAAGACCGATTGACCACAGCAGTGAGCACTTCCTGGTTCAGTAGGAACCGCCATGCCAGAAGACCTGGGTAGCGGTGCATGGTTACACTTATCTTACTCCCAGCCTTCCAAAAGGTATGCCACTGATTATAAAAGCTTAATAAACTTTTAAAGAAGTTCAGCATATCGGTATCTTGGTGCTGAGAATCCCAGGGCATACAGCGCCTGTTATCAGGGTCATCACCGCCTTCGAGCCCGACCTCACTGCCATAGTAAAAGCAGGGGTTGCCTTGCTGTAAAGCCAGCAAAAAGTAGGCTAGTTTGGCTAGATCCTTGCGTCCCTTCAAAAAGGTCAACAGACGCACACTGTCGTGAGATTCTAACAGGTTAAAGCCAGCGTCGGTGGCTTGACGTGGGTAAGCCATTTCACGGGCCGTGAGTTTTTCGACAGTTTGTTTTGCAGTGCGAGCTTCGTCAGAGACAAAATCGCGAATAAGAAAGCCCACCGGGTAGTTCATCACTCCATCAAATTGGTCGCCGGTCAGCCAGGGGAGGGCATCAAGCCAAATTTCACCGACAATGTAGGCCTGGGGGTTAACAGCGCGAATACGACGACGGAACTCGCGCCAAAAATCGTGATCGACTTCGTTGGCGACATCCAGACGCCAGCCATCGATTCCAAGCTCCCGGGTCCAAAACACAGCGGTCTCTAAAAGAAATTCTCGGACCTCTGGGTTGGTGGTGCGAAATTTTGGCATGCGTGTTGTAAAGGAGAAGGTTTCAAATTGGGCGTCTCGGCGGTTGCCGGTATCGTGGCCTTGCGAAAAGAGCGGAAAACCATCGATATGAAACCACGATACATAGCGAGAGTCTTGTCCTTTTTCTAAGACATCCTGCCAAGGACCAAAATCGCGGCCGCAGTGGTTGAACACGGCATCTAAAAGAATCCTCAGACCGCGTCGGTGGGCTTCTTCTACTAAGCGTTGTAAATCTTGCGAGGTACCTAAGCGCGGGTCGACACGTCGATAATCGGTGGTGTCATAGCGATGAACACTCGGGGACTCGAACACAGGGGTAAGGTATAACCCTTTAACGCCAAGGTCGGCTAAATAGTCCAGCTTTTTAAGAATACCTTCGAGATTGCCCCCGTAAAACTCCTTGTTGGTGACAGGTCCCTGGGGCCAAGGCCCCTCAGCCCCCTCGCGTGAAAAGCGATCAGGAAAAATTTGGTACCAGGAACTGCCTGTAATCCACTCGGGTAGCTGGTGAACCTCACTGTCATGTAAGTAAGGGAAAAGGAAGGTGGAATTCCAGGCCGGGTCCGTTTCACCAGCCGCAGGACCAAGCCCTCCCTCACCAAAATCCCAGCGTTTTGCGCCACGAAAAAGTCTAAAACCGTAGCGGGCACGGTGATAAGGCGGCGCCCACTCGGCCTCCCACCAGTCGTACCACTCGGTGACGCCAACGAGTTTCATCGAAATAAATTGGGCGTTCCAGCGGTGCGGAGCCTCGGAGGTCGCGTCAGCTTGCCAATCAAAAGGGTCGCCAATTCGTAAAACAACGCGGTCAAAATCACCCTTTGCTGTCCTTAGACGGACAGCGATCGACTTATTGTTAAGGGAAAAGCACCAGGGACTTTGACTACGATGCTCAAGTGCCGCGAAATTCATAGCTTCTCCTTGCCGGAAGTTTTTCTTGACGGCCAACGTCATATCCAGCTACACTGGTTTAGCAAATATACAAACGTTTGCAAAGGAGTAAGAGCGCATGAAAATCATTCTCGCCGTTTTCGTGTCATTAATCGTAACGGCAGCCGCTTTTGGCCAGTCTGCGCCGGTCTGGATTGACAGCACCCATTCTTTCGCGATTGAGCCGGGCGCCAAAATCAGCGTGGCCGTTGATTCGGACGCCTGGGGCGCAGCTATTGTCGCCATGTGGAACAAAGCGCACCCCAACCACCAGGGCGCTGTCACCTATATTCACGCGGATGCCACCGGAGCTACTGACAAGATCAGCCAGCTTCAAGACAGCTTTGCCGACGTCGTTTTGGCGATCGATAGCGAAGTTTCCCGCAACGCGCAGTCGCTGTTGGCGCTTGACCCTCACCTGGTTTGGCTAGGAAAACACGTTACTCAGCCGCCGTTCTTTGAGGATGCCAACCCCGCTGGCTCGTACGTTTACATTCCCTTGGCCTACAACGGGATGGTTTTTGCCTACAACAAAACCATGCTCGAAAAACTTGGCTACAGTGTACGAACCGATGACGTTAACTTGCCCCGCGAATTTAATACCTGGGAAAAGATCTTTGCCTTGGCCAAAAAGTGGCAAAGCGATCGGCCTTTCTACCGTGGTAAGCACGTGAACATTGTGTTCCCGATGTCGTTGACCGAGGTTTGGTCGGCCTACCCGAGTTTGACCGCTGATGGCTGGGAAATTTACGGCGATGGTAACCCCTTGGACCCCGGTTTTGAAAAAGCCTCGTTCCGCGGTGGACTCGACTTTATTAAAGAAGCCTCGAAGGCTGACTTGTGGGTGCTAGCCAATGGTCGCCGCATTCCCGGGTCTTCGATGACGGGTTTGAACAACTGGGATGACTGGTTGAACAACCAAACTGCTCCCTTTAGCTTAGTAGGTACTTGGCAGGACGTGAAAGGAGCCATGGAAAAAGGTCACTACAAGTTGGGCTTTGCCCCGATGCCGACCTGGCATGGCAATCGCCTGACGCCTTTTGTGGGAACAAAAGGCTTTGTTGTCAACGGCTTTACCCATTACCCCTCAGCGGCCGAAGAACTGTATCGTCTGTTGTACACCCGCGAAGCGATGGAAACGATGATCAAGACTTCGTCTTACCTCCCTGCTCTTCGCAAGGATTCGCCCATCAGTGTTAGCTACGGTGGTGACTGGGTAAAAGAAGAAATGGCTAAGGCTTTCCAATATAGCTACCCGGAACCTGCCTACTTCCTGCCGAACAACCAGTACCGCAAGGCGATGGATGTTTACTACAATATTCCCATGGGGCAGATCTACTCTGACGTTTGGGACGGAAAGAAGTCTCCCGCTGAAGGTCAAGCGGAAGCTGTTGCGTTGGCTAAAAAGTGGCTGGCGGACAATAACAAGTAGCATTACACTAGAGAAGGAGGGGCGGAGTCCCTCCTTCATACTTTATTTGTGAGGGTTTTTGTGAAATCGCAAGATTCGTCCGCCGTATCTTCGGCAAAACCCGGAAGGCAGTTTTCAGCTATGGCGTTAGTCTCCGCCATAGCTTCTTTTGTCCTTCCCGGGCTAGGACAGTTTATTAATAAACAAGTCCTCAAGGGGCTCCTTTGGTTGGCTATCCCGGTGCTGTTGCTTGGGGTAGAACTTTCAACTTCCCACTGGGATCGCTGGTGGGCCATAGAGACTCATAAGGTTATGTTGCCAGCCCCCCCGGCTTCAGCTCCTGCTCAAAAATCTCCACAGACTCAAGCCTCGTCTCAAGTTGCGGCTCAGACCGCCCCTCAGACGGCGGCTAAACCCGCACCGCAAAAGCCTCATCCGGTAGCTCACTCGTTGGCCGCGCTTGAAGATACCTCCAGCTCCAAAGCCTCGGGGTCAACAGACATGTATGGGGATTCTACGAGTTCCTCAGGTTCGTCAAGTTCTACAGATTTGTATGGCGATTCCACCCCGTCTAAAAAGGCTTCCACCCCGGCCAAGAAGCCGGCTGTAGCAAAAAAATCGTCCGACGATTTATATGGACCGTCGACCTCGGAAAAAAGCTCTGATGCGAGCTTGTACGGGCCCGCTACCTCCAGTAAGAGCACTGCCACTAGTACCAACTCGACAAGTTCTACCTCGACAAGTTCTTCTGGTTCTTCGGATTTGTATGGCCCGAGCTCTTCAACAGCGGTATCGCCTACACCCAAAGCGACAAAAGACCTGTCAGCGCAAACTGCGGCGGCGGCGATGGCCTTGTTTGTTCATCACTATGAATATCCTAATTACGCGTACCAAAAAGATAAACCGACCTATCCGTTCCGCGATTTTGGTGGGTTTTTTACCAAAGGACTTTGGGGCTTGTTCTCGTTGGGTTCTTTGGTGATTGGTGATCAATACGCGGGTAAAAAAATTATTTTGTTTGATCAGACCAGTACCTGGCTTACCGCTGATAACTCTGTTAATTACATGGGTAACGGGTTAATTGCGCTGATTATTCTTTTGATTGCCGCTTTTCTTTGGGTCTTGGGTATTGTGGACGCGTACTTATCGCGCCTCGATTTCGAAAAGACCGGCGAAGTTGAGCCGTTTACCAAGTTTGTTTCACGGATCTGGCACACGCTTTTTTCGTATATTGTGTCAGCCCCAGCGTTTCTAGCCATTTTGTTCTTTACCGTCATACCGTTCGCCTTTACTTTTCTTTTGGCGTTCACGGACTACACGTACAAGGTTCACGTCGGGCAAAACTTGGTTCATTGGGTGGGCTTTGATACCTTCCGCTTCCTCGTTCTTGACCCTTCGTGGTTGTTAATCTTTGGCCAGATTTTTGCGTGGACGGTGTTCTGGGCTATTATGTCCAGCTTTACCGTTTTCGCACTCGGCTTTATCAACGCCATGGTTGTGGAGTCGCCCTTGGTGAAAGGACGAAAGTTTTGGCGGGCCATTATGATTTTGCCCTGGGCCTTGCCGCAATTGATCGTTCTCATGGTGTTCAAAAACGTGTTTGATACCAACGGTCTGGCCAACCAGCTTCTATTTGCTACCCACCTTATGCAGCCAGTGACTCAGTTTCTCGCTTCTATAGGGTTGGAAGGTCACCCGGATCAACCAATCTTCTGGTTCACGCAAGTGTATAACGGTGCTTTAGCAAAGACCGTGGTAGTTCTGGTTAACTTGTGGTTTGGCGCGCCGTACCACATGATGATGATCATTGGGATTTTGTCGGCCATCCCCAAAGATATGTATGAAGCCGCCGAGGTTGATGGCGCTTCGTCCTTTGAACGATTCCGGTCGATTACCCTGCCCATGGTCCTTTCTGCCACGGTGCCGGCGCTGATCATGACTTTTAGCTTCAACTTCAACAACTTCGGTGCTGTGTTCTTCTTAACCGGAGGTGGCCCCGCTTGGGAGCCCAGTCAGATTCCTGACAGCATGAAGATCATTGCCAGCGCCTTGCCGGGCCAAACCGATATCTTGATTTCGTGGATTTACAAGCTGTCGTTTACCAAAGGCTTTGAGCAGTTCAATGTGGCGGCGGTTTACTCGATCGTTATCTTCTTGATCGTCGGTGCCTTTTCTGTCTTTAACATGGTCCGATCGAAATCCTTCCGAGAAGAAGGGGGCAACGAATGACTCAGTCTCAACTCCATCCCCGCACGGGGGCGGCTCGAACCAGCAAAGTTTTAGGCACAATTTTTGTGCATGCCTGGTTAGCTTTGGCGACCTTAATGATTATCATCCCGCTCTTGTGGATGATTTTGGCCTCCTTTACTCCAGGTAAGTTGTTGTCGGGTGTAAGTTTGATTCCTGACTTTTCGCACTTTACCTGGGAACATTACATCTACCTCTTCACCTACAAGAGCCAAAACTCTCAAGCAACGTCGGACTTTGTGGCTTCGTTTTTACGTTCGCTGAGTGTGGCGGTGCTGAATACCTTCGTCGTTGTTATCTTCTCGACGATGGCGGCTTACGTCTTTTCTCGCTTTCGCTTTAAAGGACGCCGTCCGTTGTTGATTGTTCTGCTGTTGTTGCAAATGTTCCCGTCCTTTATGGGAATGATTGCCTTGTTCCTGATCTTTAAAAGCTTTGGTTGGCTGAACCAGCCTTTGTACTTTGTGACGTTCTATGTAGCTTCGGCGGTTCCGTACAACATCTATCTGATTCGTGGCTTTATGCGCAACATCCCCATGTCGCTGGATGAAGCCGCACGAATAGACGGAGCCTCAAACCTGACGGTATTTTTTAGAATTATCTTTCCGCTATCTGTACCGATTTTGGGTTTTGTTGCTGTTAACGCCTTTATGCAACCGTGGCTTGACTATATCATCCCGTCACAGCTGTTAACCCCTGGTCGTGCCGATACCGTTGCCTTGACGATTTTCCGCATGACTGACCCTTACGAGACCTTGATCTATAACCCGTTGAACTTCATGGCGGCAGGCTTACTCTTGACAATTCCTATTGTCATCGTCAACCTTCTCAGCCAACGGTTCATCATTTACGGATTAACTTCAGGAGCCGATAAGGGTTAAGGTTTGGCAAAGTCCAGTTTCTGGCGGACAGCGCTCCGCGCTCAACTATTTAACGCCGATGCCCGCGAGTGTGGCAACGCCCCCGCGGCCTTGGCGATTCTTTTTCTAGTTCTCAGTTCGTTAATGGCGGCTTTTCCGTTTATGTTAAGCCGCTATTCTGTTTGTGTCGAAAATGGCCAAAGCTCTCATTACCCGGGCTTAGGTTCCGCTTGGTTGGCGGTTGCCCACGAAGGTAACGGTGTTGCTTTTCAAAAAGGTGAGCTTGTTAAATCGCAGCACACCCCCGAAAAGATTTCTTTCAATGGCTGGACGATTGCCTTTGGAAAAGCTGCCTCTGAAAAACTTACGCCGCCGTACCTTGCCTTCGCCGATCAACGTGTTCTTATCCAGTCCGGAAGTTATGCTGTAAACGGTCCAGCGGCGGTGCTTGACGGTATAGACCAAAAAGGCCTGTTGAAACTGTCGCAAAACTTTGATGCCTTTACCAATTTTGTCAAAGGTTCGTTGTATGCGTTATCGACGGTAGAGGTCCCCGGAGCATTTTTAAGCATCTTTGCGTTGATGTTGTTGCAGAACTTAATCTTTGTTTTGATTTTGGGGATGTTTTTGGCGATGTCGGGTCTGCGGATAGGTTGGCAGGCCCCCGACGAACGCCGCCGTGTTGGCTACTGGCCTTCGTTAAAAACCGTAGCCTGCGTGACTGCGGGGCCTGGTCTCGTCGCTGCCATCTTTGGCGGGGTTGTACCCCAGTGGGGGATGGCTGTTGCCATGGTTGCGTATTCCTTGCTTTTGGGTTTACGAGTGATCATGGTCTACATGAGCCGCTTTAAAAACAAACCCCGCAAACGCTGATTCAACGTTCAAATTTTGTGCTTATATCTTGTTGTGATTGTGTCTATAACTTGGCGAGAACAAGCTTATATCGCGATAGTAAATAGACGTAAACCTCGCAAGATTTAAGCACAAATTCGTTTGGAAAGCGACGTACAAAGCTAACCCAAAGACTGGGTTAGCTTTTTTTAGGTCCTATTTTTCAACTACCCAAACGGTACTTTGCGAAGCGGGAATGGTTAGCTGACCGCTGATCGACTTTTGTCCAGCTGGCAACAAACCCTCAACCGAGTTCCAAAACGGAACCAGTTTTAACCCAGCAGGCAGGGGCAAACGCGGGCTGTGAGTGTCCATGTTATGAACAACGAGAACAGTTTGAGTCGGGGCTACCCGCTCATAGGCGTACATTTCGTTGGCCGTAAAGTTGTTCCACGTTATTGGTTGATAAGTTCCGCCTTGGATAGCGGGGCTGGCGACACGTAAATCGGATAAGCGCCGGTAAAAATTCAAAAGGGATTTTGGGTCTTTGTTTTGAGTTTCTACCGAGGGCGTGTTGTCGTTTTGGTCAACGGCGTCGTGCCCGTTGCTAATTGCCCAAGTGGGGTTCGGGGGCGACCCGCGATCGTTGTTCCAAATAAAGTCATCACGGCGGGCCACATCATCGTTCATGTACCGCGCGCCAATCATACCGAGTTCTTCACCATAGTACACCCATGGCAGGCCTGGGAGAGTTTGTTCAACGGCGGCGGCAAATTTGTTCATTTGTAAACTAAAGACAGGGTCCTGACCGGTTAGTACCAAGAGCTGGCTCATCAGCCGGTCTTGATCGTGGTTGGTGAGCAGTGTCGAAGGAGTGAAACCAGGGTGTTGATCAAAGATTGCCAAGCTCGATTTTTCCATCGAATTCAAACCACTGAAACTTCCACCGCCGATGATGTTGATCATCGTGTGAGCATCGGCAAAGTCAAAGTCGCTGTCTAAACTATCAGCATAAGCCGCCAGTTCAGGAACTGACCAGGAGTAAATTTCGCCAAGAAAAAAGACGTTGGGGTTGATCGTTCGTGCGTACGAGCGCAAGCTTGACCAAAATTCATTGTTCAACTTTACCGTAGGGGTACCTCGGGGGTACTTTCCGGCATTAAAGATGAACTTAGCGGCATCAAAACGAAAGCCGTCAACGCCACGTTCTAACCAGAACTTGAGGATCTTGTGGTATTCTTGAATGACCTGGGGGTTTGAGGCGTTCAAATCGGGCATTCCTGCCCAGAACGACGAATAGTACACCACGGGGTTCGAATCTTCATCATAGGTAGTATTCCACCCGCCCTCGCCATAGCCGTAGGTAACCTTGGGATTCTTTTGAATATACCAGTCGCCATAGCGACCTTTGGGGTTGTTGGCAAACGATTGAAACCAGGGGTTGCCCCGGCCCGTATGGTTAAAAGGCATGTCCAAAATGACTTTGATTCCTCGTTTGTGGGCCGCCGCGACAAGATTTTCAAAGTCTTGCATGGTTCCCCATTTGGGGTCGATGGCGAAGTAATTGTCGACATCATATCCATGGTAAGAATCGGCGGGGAAAATTGGTGATAGCCAAATGACCGAAACATTGAGGCTGTGACCTTCGGCCCCTTTGCCATCATTGAGATAGTCGAGGTGCTGGGTAAGTCCCTTGAGGTCACCCCAGCCGTCGCCGTTCGAATCGGCAAACGAGTAGACGAGTACCTGATAGGCAGGGCCTTTGGCCGCTTTCCACCAACCGGGTTCGTCTTTCGCGACCCCTAACAAATGAACAGGTGGTTCGCTGACTTTTGCCGACTGGGCAGGGGCGGTGGTGCCACTGGGTGCGGAAGCGCAAGCGGCAAGCACAAGGGCCATAAGGCTAAGAAAAAGCGTATGCAACCGTGGTAAACGAAAAAGTTTCATGTGGGCTCCTAAGAAAAAAAAGCTTTCCCCCAAGGTGTACCACGCAGGGGAAAGCTTGAAAAGTCAGAGGCGGCCCCAGCCGCCAATGTTACATTTCGATAATGGCGGCACTTAAGGGGCCAACGGTAACTTTGCTTGACGTAACGGTCAGGTTATTCGTGGTTGTCGCATAGGTGGTCGCGGCGGTTCCTGGTAATCCTGCTGAAACACCATCCGCTAAAACCGTACCGGTGGTCAGATCCCCCGGCGTAAAGCTGTGTGAGCTAGTATCAGCGTTAACGAAGACATAGAAGGTGTGGGCACCGTCCGACGATTTAAGGCTATAACCAAAGGAGTTGACGTTCCCTGTGCCCTGATCAGAGGCCAGACCTGCAATATTTGTTGAAATATCAGCATCCGGCAAGCGGAAAGCGTCACTGCTTTTGCGAATCTGAATGAGGCCTTGCACGTAGTGATAAAGCTTGTAGCCGACGGTGCTGGTGTCATAGTTGGTAAAGTTGGCGGTGATCGGATCGCTGGTGTAGGGTGAGACAGCTACCGTCGTCTGGGGGTAGGTTTCGGTAGCGCTGAAAAGAATCTGGTTGATGGCGTCGCTGGCGTTGTAAGAGTTATCGCTGAACGTCCGTCCGTTTGAAGCAACTTTGGTATTTGGTGTAGTCCCTGCAGGAACTTCTTTGGTACGGAACATCTCGTCCCCGGCTTGCATAAAGGCCAACCCTTGGCTGGTCATCAGTACGGTGTAACCGACTTCCATCCGTTGTAGCGCCGTATTGTAGTCGGCGGTCGTTTTGCCTAAGTTGTCGGCGTCGGCAACAACGTCATAAAGACACAGGTTGTCGTGTGCTGATAAGTAGTTGACCACGTTATTCGTCGAAAAGGTTCCCCCCGAAAGTGTGGCCCAGACGGAGTTGCTTCCGCCATCGTTGGGGTTTCCAGAAATGTCTTTCAACATGTAACCATAAGGTTCAGTTGCGCCGGTGATGAACGCTGGTGAACCATCACTGGGGTAGCCGTTTTTCATAATCTGCCTAAAGCTGTCCGAAAACATACTGACGTTGAGGCCGTTAAAGAACCCTACGTGTTTTTGATCGGAGCCAGTAAGCGGATTCCCCAAGTAGTCCGTGGTGTCTCCAGCATAATTGCCGTTCCAACCTTCACCTAAGAAGAGAATGTGCGGGTCGCTGGCTTTGGCTTGCAGGTAAGCGTCCCGAATGGTTTGGTTGTCAATAACGCCCATGAGGTCAAAACGAAAGCCGTCAACATGATAGACGTTCACCCATTGCATGATCGATTGCACAATCAAGTTGCGAGTGTACTCATGTTCTGATTTTACGTCGTGACTACCTGCGCCATTGTTGGAACTGTTACGGTAATAGTATCCACTAACAGCATTGCCAAGAATCGAGTCGTTGGCTGTGTGGTTATAGACCACGTCCAAAATGACACCCATACCGGCATTGTGAATAGCGTTAATCAGGGTCAAAAGTTCCTGAAGGCGTTTTTGTGGGTCATTGGGGGCCGAGGAATACATCCCTGTAGGGGTAAAATAGTTTTGAGGATCGTAACCCCAGTTGTAGTTAGCACCACTTGTTTCGCTGGGGTTTGTTTCCCTTGTTCCGATCTGTGTTTGGTTATAATAGAAATTTTCTAGGGGACTGAGGATTTGAATATGAGTTACACCCAGCTTTTTGATATGTGGTAACATATCAATAAGGGCTTCATAGGTACCAAAGGGATGGTTGGCGGGTAGGTTCAAAGCCGGGTCGACCGTAAAATCGCGGATGTCGGTTTCGTAGACAATGGCATCACGATTGGAAGTATAGGTGTATGGTGCAGGGGTAGTGCCATCGGGGGCAACCATTTTGCTACCGTCGAAGTAGGGCGTTGTCCCTACACTGGCTAAAGCGGTATTTAAGTTGACAACAGCGCCCTTGCCTTGACTATCTCCAGCAATCGTGTTGCTCCCCTGATGGACCCATTGCGCCATTGAGGGAGTGTAGGGGTCAACGGTGTAAACACTGCTTGTACCGGTAAAAACTTGATAATCGTACAGGGGAATACTGCCCGTTGCCGACGAAGTCGGTAAGCTACTGACCGCAACGGGGCCATACGTCCAGATGTTGGTCGTTGTGTTCTGATTCATCGGAATCGATTTTACAGGGGCCGAAAGCGAGTCATTCCAGTTGCTGTAAAAACAGAGGTTAACATTGGTTGCGTAAGGATTCCAAAAATTAAAAGTTACTTGGGTTCCTGTCGAATCATAGACTTGCCCTAATGTAACATTAGGAACCGCATCGTTAGGAGCGGTTGTTGTGGTGGTGGTTGTGCTAGAACTCGAACTAGAACCCGAGGCAGAAGAGCAACTGCCCATAAGCCACGGTAAGGTTGCGCAGAGGGCTAAAACGAGTCCTTTTTGTATCACACGGTTTACACGGAATTTCAACACGGTGATTTCTCCTTTGTAAGAAAGCTGAAGATCAGAAAAAATTCTGATACACTCTCTTTAATGCCTTACACCCTTGAGAGGGCTCTGTCAAGAAAAAATGCAAACGTTTCGAATTTGAGTCCGCAAAAACTACTTCAATGAAATTCGGTTACAAAAACCAGTTGACAGACCTCAAGTGTGGTGTTTAACTTAAGGTAATTGCACACGTTGGCAATTAGCCTAGCTAGTTCTGGTGTCTTGTGACCCTGCTTAACACCGGGTTGCGGACTGAGAATGGCAGGCGAGATAATTTCACAAAGGAGGGTTTCGATGAAGAAAACCTTCAGAGGGACCGTAAAAGGTGGTCTCGTAGCGGGTGCCTTGGCGTTGATGGCTTTCGGGTCACAGCCCTTGTTCGCCGGTACGTTCGAGTTCCACGGCTATGCTCGTTCAGGCGAAATGTTTGCGCCTGGGCTCTATACAACCGGTGGTCAGGTTGATGAACACTGGATTGGGCGCCTTGGTAACGAAGGTAACCAGAACTATCTTGAATCAGAGTTGGTCGATAGCGAGACTGCCTCTGACGGTTCTTGGGCCAAGTACCATGTGATGCTGGTCATTAACTCGAACGGCTTCAATGGCACTGGTGCTTTCAACAACTATCCCGGTTCCTACGGCAATGGTGGTGTTGGTGATATTCTGATGCGCCAAGCCTACGTTGAGATGGGCGGGTTCTCATGGGATCCCAAGGCTGTCTACTGGATTGGTGAAAAATACATCGGTCGCGACGATATCCATATTATGGACTTCTTCTGGCGCGACTTTTCTGGCGAAGGTATTGGTGTGACCAATGCTTTCAATGGCATGGTAGACTTGTCGGTGGAATCGACTGGTGCGGCAAATGGTGCTAATGGCGAAAACTACCTTCCCTTCAACACTGACCTCCGTGTTCGTCCGTTTCTGACTTCAGGGGTTGACGCTTTGAGCAGTATGGAATTAGAAGCGGCGATTTCTTACCAGTACGGTATCTCGGGTGGTAACCCCAATCAGACTGACTACGGTTACCAGTTCGCCGCTGTTTACCCCTTCCCCAAGTTCTTTGGCATTGCTGATGGCTTCTCGAAGGCTGCTGTTCAGTTAGGTTTTGCTAACGACGGCACCGACTGGAACCTGGGCCACGCCTACACCGGAGCTGCCGCTAATAAGAACGCTATGGCTCTGCGCTTCATTGTGTTCGGCGAAGCCAACAACATTCTCCCGAACGTGGACTTTATGCCCGCCATCGTGTACACCACCGCTAATTCTGGGGTGACCACTGCTGGCGTTGCTGAAGATCAGGCTGGCAAACTTGGTATCACCCTCCGCCCTGTGTACAAGTTCAACACGAACCTGTCCCTCCAGCTGGAAGGTGGCTACAGCCACACCTTCGGTACCAACTCTGTAACCTATTATCAAGGCAACGGCAAAAACACCACTGCTGACTACTACAAGGTTACGTTGGCCCCCACCCTGTCGTTGAACTCTGGCTTCTGGGGTCGCCCTCAGCTCCGTATGTTCTACACCTTTGTTGGTGGTGACGTTTATGTTAACGGGAGCACCATTAACAGCTTCCACGCTGACGCCAACAACAGTTCTTCGACAGAAAGCCGCTTCGGCTTCCAGTTCGAAACTTGGTTCTAAGCTAAGTTAAGGCCTGCTTCGGCAAGCCTTCCGGGTTCCTTTCGGGGAGACCCGGTAGACCGATTTTCACGAATCGTTCTACCGGGGCTCCTCGGTGTTTTTCGAGCGAGTCAAATACTGATCGGTCCGTCTAGGACGGATACGAAGGAGTTGTTCATGAAGAAATCCCTTCTGTGGCTTCTGGCCGCGGGCGCTCTGATTACCGGATGCGCGACTACTGGTTCTGCTCCGGCCGCTTCTGCAGCCGCACCTGCCGCTACCGCAAGTTCTGGTGGTATTCAGATTCTTCCATTGCCGGCAACTATCGCCGACTCAGCTAAGGCTGTTGGTGTGTTGGGAATCGTTAAGGGGGCTCCTGTTCCGGATAAACCCGGTGTCACGGTAACCAAAAACAGCGATGGTAATGCCATTGTGACCTGGATGACCCGTGTCCCCGCCGCTGAAATTCAGCTCATGGGATATTACGAAAGTTGGAAGCCTGAACTTGGCCTGCAGTTAGATAAGGTTATGGCAGCCAATGGCCACCCGGTTCATGTCATCAGCTTCCTGGTGAAACCCGATGCCACCATCATCTACAAGTATATGGTGAACGGTAACTGGACCGAAGACGCTTTTGCCCCTGTCAGTGTCGATGACGGCTTCGGCGGTCACAACGGTAAGATTGACGTGAAGGCTATGTTGGCGGCAGCCAAGTAAGCAAAAAAAAGAGCCCCTGCTGGGGCTCTGTTGCGCTGTGTTCTCTCTGACCTTCAGCGGGGTGGCTTGGACTCCTTACCCGTTGGGGGTCTTTTTTTTGTTAACAAATTAACGATATCATGACCTTATCCAGGGCGCAAGCAAAAAATAACAAAAAATTAAGAAATCTTTCTGACCTGTGGTAAGATGAAGGCATGGAAACTCTTTTACCCCCGCGCTGGGGAGTTTTGGGCACTGGCGGAATCGCCGAAAAGTTTGTCGAAGATAGTCAGCGTTTGGCTGATTTTCACATCACGGCGGTTGGCTCACGCTCACAGGCTTCCGCACAACGCTTTGCTGAGCGCTTTCGCCTTCCCCTTGCTTTTTCCCGCTACGAAGATTTAGTTCACTCCCCCGAAGTTGACGTGATTTATGTGGCCACCCCGCACCCCTGGCATTATCCGCATACCATGCTGGCACTTTCTGCAGGCAAATCTGTTTTAGTAGAGAAGCCTTTTGCGATGAACGCCGTTCAAGCCCGGGCGATGGTATCTTTGGCTCGATCTCAAAAGGTTTTTTTGATGGAAGCCATGTGGACACGGTTTTTACCCCATGTTCAGCGCGTCAGAAAGTTACTCTCAGAAGGACTCTTAGGTACCCTAGTAACGCTACAGGCCGATCATGGCCAAACCTTTGCTCCTGATCCAAAACATCGCCTCTTTGACCCGAGGCTGGGCGGCGGTGCCCTCCTTGATTTAGGAATTTACCCCGTTTCGTTTGCGTCGCTACTTTTAGGAAAGCCCCAAAAGATTACCGCGGTTGGTGATTTCACGATGACGGGAGTCGACGCTCAAACGTCAATGATTTTTCAATACGCCTCGGGGGCCCATGCCGTTTTAACGACGACGCTGTCGGCTTCGACCTCGACGCGGTTAAGCCTAACCGGAACCAAGGCCAGGCTGGAAATTGCAACGCCTTTTTATGCGCCGAGTTCTTTTAAGGTTCTTTCGCAGGGGCGAATCTTAGAAGAATATGATGAACCCTATGTGGGCAATGGACTCCGAGAAGAAGCTGCCGAAGTTATTCGGTGCTGGAGCGAAGGTAAGACCGAAAGCCCCTTGATGCCGTTGGCCGAAACGCTTGAAATTATGGAAACACTCGATGCCATTCGTGAACAAATTGGCCTAAGTTACCCCGTTTAGCTGTCCCGAGTAGCAGTCTTTTCCTTTGCTTGTCAGGGGGGAGGGGGCAGGCTATAATGCGGCTTTGTTATTCCATGACAAGGAAGGGTTTATGGCCTCGGCGTTAGAGACACTAAAAGAACGCGGATTGTTTGCGCAATGTTCCGATGAAGCGGGGTTAGACAACTTATTAAAAACCCAAAGTGTCCCGCTTTATTGCGGTTTTGACCCTACGGGGCCTAGCCTCACCGTGGGGCATTTGGTACCCGTCATGGCCATGGCGCACCTTCAACGGTTAGGTCACCAGCCGGTAGCCTTGATCGGTGGCGGCACGAGTCGTATCGGTGACCCGACCGGAAAAACCGAAATGCGTAAAATGCTGACCGAGGAGCAAATCGAAGACCACTCGCAACGGTTTCGTTCGCAATTGGGGCGTTTTCTTGATTTCGACTCGGGGCGGGCGCACTTGGCCGACAACGCCACGTGGTTGCTCAAACTCAACTACCTTCAAATGCTCCGTGAAGTCGGTGTGCATTTTTCAGTCAACCGCATGATGTCGTTTGAAACCTACAAGATGCGCTACGAGACGGGCCTTTCGTTTATTGAGTTCAACTATATTATTTTACAAAGCTACGATTTTATGAAACTGAACGAACTGTTTGGCGTCCGCTTACAAGTTGGGGGCGACGATCAGTGGGGAAACATGGTTTCGGGAATTGACTTGACGCGGCGCATGCGCGGCGAAGAGGTTTTTGTATTGACCTTCCCCTTGTTGACGACTTCGGACGGCAAAAAAATGGGAAAAACCGAAAAAGGTGCCGTCTACCTCGATGCCGAGAAAACTCCTGTTTTCGAGTTCTACCAATACTGGCGAAATGTCCATGATGATGACGTGGCCAAGTTTTTCAAAATCTTCACCTTTTTGCCCGTTAATGAAATTGATCAACTCTGTGCCCACCGTGATCAACGTATTAATGAAGCCAAAGCTCGCCTGGCTTGGGAAGTTACAGCTCTCGTTCATGGAAAAGAAGAGGCGCAAAAGGCCCAAGAAGCGGCTCGTTCGGCGTTTGGCGGACACGGAAGTGATCTGTCGGCAATCCCTTCGGCGCCGTTTAGTGCTCAACGTTTAGCCGAGGGTGTTTTTGTTCTCGACCTTTTGGTCGAAGCAGGGTTGGCTCCTTCTAAGCGCGAAGCTCGTACGCTTATCACACAGGGCGGAGTCAGTTTGGGCGATGAAAAGGTGAGTTCTCTCGAAGCGCAAGTCAAGGGCGAACATTTCGATCAGGGTACCCTTTTACTCAAGGCCGGAAAAAAACGCCTGTTTCGGTTTCTTCTCGAAGGAGTTTAGGATGAAACCAAAACGCAAAAAGCCTTTAGCCTGGGAGGTTGGTTTAACCCTTCTACTGACTCTAGGGTTATTTGGTTGCTCAAATGCTGTGTCAGGCAGTACTCCATTACTTCGGTGACGACAGATAACTCTAGCTTTTTGGCCTTTGAAATTACGTCAGCTATCACAGGAAAGAAAGCCGTCCTTGTTGCTAATTTGTCGAGTGGTACGGCAACTGCGCATGTGACGGTAAATGCTCTCCCCATGGAGGGGGTAAGAGTTTACGCCCTCGATGATGCTTCGGCTGTTTCGGTTTTAAACCACGATCCCATTCCTGGGCCACAAAGCCTTTAGCGGCTTTAGTCAACCTAAAAGAAAAAAGGCAAAAAAAAACCAACCTTGCTTTGTTACAAGGTTGGTTTCAACGGGATGGAAGGGGCTCGAACCCTCGGCCTCCAGCGTGACAGGCTGGCGCTCTAACCAACTGAGCTACCACCCCATTGAACATTCCCTTAACTCGATGAGCCGCACGGACGTCGAGTCTAAGGGTATTGTCCCGTAGACGAATCGAACGTCCGGCCTAGCGCTTAGGAGGCGCTCGCTCTATCCACTGAGCTAACGGGACGGACATAGGCAATATAGAAAATCGGGCCTTTTATGTCAAGCAGAAAAAAAGAAAAATTGAATTTGTCCTTTTAAAAGGCCCTTTAACATTTTGAGGGTGGTTTTCACGATTTCTAAACAGATTTTGAATAATGACAGATAACACTTATGACGTAGCGAAAACTCAAGGAGTCCCCTATGCCTTTAGCTCAAACATCCGAGGAATCGGGATTTGGATTGGACGGAACGATCATTCAACGATACTTTTCGCCACCCCCACCGTCTCCGGCCTACATCATCGCTTTAACGTCTCAGTTTCACTTTGTTAATGAGTCGGTCACCATCAGTCAGTTGGCGGACGAACTCAAACTCTACCCCGAGGTCTGGGCTTTAGGCGTTGTCGATCAAAAAAAGCGTGGGATCGGTGTTATTGTCGTCAGCCAGTTTCAAGCTAAACTCAGCGTTGCCTATGGTCGTGAAGTTTTAGGCAAACGTCTAGCCAAAGACCTCATGATTCCTGCTCGGGACTTTGATTGGGATACTCACATTTTGTCGGTTGCCAATCATGTCGAAGCGGAGGTCACGGGGGTAAGTAACTGTTACTATCTTTTAAAAAATGATGAAGGTTCCTTTGCTGGAGTGTTCTCTTCAAAAGACTTACTGATCGAAATGTTTCGCGCGTACCAGGGTGAGCTCAAGACCGCTACAAATATTCAAAATAGTTTAATTCCTGAAACTTCTCATTGGGAAGGCGATGAACTCAAAATCGTCTCTTGGTGCAAAATGGCAAAAGGGGTAGGGGGAGATTTTTACGCCTGTCAAAAAGTTCACAAGTCACACTGGGCGCTTATGCTTTGCGATGTTTCGGGTAAAGGTCTTGCCGCCAGTCTTGTAACGACGGCCTTGGCGGGGATGTTCTCGCACTACGATCAAAACACAGGGTTTAAGCCCTTTATTCAAGATACGAACAGGTTTTTGCTTCAAGCCTTTAAAATGGAAAAGTACCTCACCGGAATTTTTATCGAGTATCATGAAAAAGAAAAACTTCTTACGGTTTACGATATGGGGCATGGTCACTTTCGCTTAGTCCGCGACGGCGTTTTGCATTCCTTTACGTCCGAGAACCCCTTTTTAGGGTTTGTTCCCGATTTGGTACCGCAACCCAAGACAGGAGTTCTTAAGTCGGGAGACCTCTTGGTTGTCTATTCTGATGGCTTTGTCGAACAGCAGAACAAAAACCATGAAGAGTTTGGCGTAAAACGTTTTGAAAAGCTCATCACAAAACACGCCAACGAAAAGCTAGAAAATCTTGTCGAAGAAATCACCTCGCAGTTCAAGGAGTTTCGAGGGGATCAACCGAGGGGTGACGATTTAACTTTGCTCCTCATGAGGGTTTAGCGAGGTGCTTTGTGCCTTCTATTAAAGAGCTAAAAATCAACGACAAAATTAAAGCAAAACTGGTTGATCTGCCACTTCAAGCCTTTGAACTCTTAATACAAGATTCCGAGATCGCGGCGCTTCAAGAATACGCCAATGTTGTTGCCATCAAAAGGCTGGGCTTTAATGATCATGGCCCCGTTCACATGAGAAAAGTCACCTATAACGCTGTAAAGTTGGCGTTGATTCTTCATGAGGCGGGAATCCCACTTTCGCTTGAAAGTGAACAAATTGCCACTTTTGAGGATAGTTTAACCGCGATTATTTTGGCCACCTTTTTACATGATGTCGGTATGTCAATTGGCCGTGCCTTTCATGAGAACACGGGGATTTGGCTGGCCCAGCCCATTCTCGAACGAATTCTTAATCAGCTCTACCCTAATGACTTAGTAAAAAAAGTAATTGTTCGATCCTTGGCTATGGAATGTATCATGGGTCACATGGCCTCGATCCCGATCCATTCTTTAGAAGCGGGGATAATTCTCGTCGCTGATGGGTGTGACATGGAAAAAGGAAGGGCTCGTATTCCCATGCTCTTGGCGACCACAGCCAAATTGGGCGACATTCACCGATACAGTGCCTTGGCCATTGAAAAAGTCAAAATAAGAGCAGGAGAGGCAAAACCAATTTCTCTTGAAGTCCACATGAGCGAAAGTGTGGGGTATTTTCAAATTGAAGAAGTCCTTTTACAAAAAATCAAAGCCAGTCCCATTCAGGGATATGTCGAATTGTGGGCTTGTTTGGCTGGTGAAGAGCCCAAGCGCTACCTCTAGGCAGTTTAAGGCCGCCAGCGCCTGCGGCGTGTGCCGCGGCGAGCCCAGTAACCCGGCAAGTTTTCCTTCCCGTTCGGCCACAATAACTATAGAACTCCCAGCTTGCGGGTCGAGGGATTGACTATAAAACTTCCTGTGCGCATCAAACAGTTTAGCAACCTTACCTATCGACGATGGACAGCATAGCGGGACTGTAGCGGGGACCTGCAACCTTACCGGGAGCCAGGGCTTCGCCAAGCTTTTTGAGGTGTTCAGAGCTAAGATGCACGTCGAGCGCACCCAAGTTTTCTTCAAGATATTTGAGGCGTTTGGTGCCGGGGATGGGCACAATGTCGTTGCCCTGAGCTAGCACCCAGGCTAGGGCGATTTGCGCTGGGGTTTTGGCTAGTTCTTCCGCAACGTCTCGCACGGTTTGTGCCGCTTGCCTGTTCCGATCAAAGTTTTCCCCTTGGTAACGGGGGTCGCCTCTTCGAAAATCGCCTTCGGGATACTCTTCGGCTCGTTTGACTTCGCCCGTTAAGAACCCCCGGCCTAAGGGGGAAAAGGGTACTAAACCGATCCCGAAGGTTCTCAAAAAGGGCAGAAGCTCTGCCTCAAGATTTCGTTCCCACAAGGAAAACTCACTTTGCAGGGCCGATACCGGAAACTCTGCGTGAGCACGGCGAATATTTGAGATGCCAGCTTCTGAAAGGCCCAAAAACCTCACCTTTCCATCCCGCACAAGGTCACCGACAGTGCCGGCTACCTCTTCAATCGGAACGGCCGGGTCAACACGGTGCTGGTATAAAAGGTCAATATGGTCGGTACCTAAACGCTTGAGCGAAGCGTCGACAACCTGGCGGATGTGTTCAGGACGGCTGTTTAAAGCGCCCCCCGCCCGTTGTCCGTTTTCAATTTGAAAACCAAACTTGGTTGCTAGGACAGCCTGCTCCCGTTTCCCTTTCAAGGCTTTGCCAAGAAGCTCCTCGTTGGCAAAAGGGCCGTAGGCCTCCGCCGTATCGAAAAACGTACAGCCCAGCTCGAGAGCTCGATGAAGCACCGCTATCGATTCTTTTTCGTCTGCGGGCCCGTACGATTGGCTCATACCCATACACCCTAAGCCGATGGCTGATACCTCGAGCCCCTGAGTGCCTAGTTTTCTTTTTTGCATAACGACCTCCTTGCTCTTTTAGGAACTTAAACGGAACTAATATGTCACTGTTAATGTTTCACTCTGGGTGAGAAAATCCGTTAAAGGCCAACGGCAGGTCACCACCTTGCCCTGATAGCTGGCGTTACCCTCAAGACTTTTAACAGGGCGTGGGAGGTTAAAAACCAACTGAACAACGGAGCCTTCCACTAAAGCCTGTGCATTGTCAGAATACGAGCCTAAGGCATAGGCTAGGTTGTTGGCTAGCTGGACCTGGGTAGTTTTACTGTCGGGGAGCAAAGCAGACAGCGCCTCGGAACGGGCATAGGTGGTGGTGTTCAGCCAACGCTCAAGGGTTTGACGGTTCCACGTTAGACTCAGCGTGTCCCCAGTGGAGGTGGGGGTAAGCTCAAGGCCCCAGACGTTAGTTTTTGGGGTCGCTGACCAGTGAAACGACAAGTTGACCGAGCGCTGGCCTTCCTGAACCTGCGGGTTTTGCAAAGGGCTCGCGTCGAGGTTGCTGGCTTTGTCTAGGGCTGAACGTACAGCGTCAGCCTCGAGAGGTTGTGGGGGGAGGCTGGCGTCGAGCTCTCGCAGATCGCTCCAGTACGCTGAAAGTGGCTTTTTCCAAGCCACGGTTACCGCGACGTCTGCCGAATTGTCCTTGTGGACGGTTATCACCGAAGAAAGGGAACAAGAGGTGAAGCTGGCAAAAAGGATTCCCCACAAGGAAAGCCCCAGGATTATTTTAAGGGGGGGGTGCGGCCTGTTTAAAAGCGTCATAGCAGTATCCTTTATTATAGAGCAAGGCGTTTCGACTTGCCCGGACTTCCGCGTTAGGGTAAGATCGTCACCCATGAAAGGTATCATTGTCGCGGCAGGTTACGGAACCCGCTTCCTGCCCGTAACGAAAACTCTCCCCAAAGAAATGTTGCCCCTTTTGAATAAACCCTCGATAAGCTTTATTGTCGAAGAGTTTATTGCCAGCGGTATAACCGATATTATCGTGATTACCTCGCGTCGTAAACGTGTTTTAGAAGATTACCTTGACCGCGAAGTCGAGTTGGAAGCCCTCTTTCAAGCCGAGGGGGCGGTTAAAAAGTTAGAAGCCATCCGCCCTTACGAGGCGCACTTTACCTTTGTCCGACAGCAAGAGATGAAGGGAACCGGTCACGCCCTGCTGCAAGTTAAACCGTTTTTAGATAAGGAACCGGCAGTGGTAGCCTACCCGGACGATCTGCATTTTGGCGACGTTCCCCTAACGGCTCAGCTGATTCAAGCGTGGAAAGAAACCTCGTGTTGTGTGCTCGCCTCGTTGCATAACCCGCCTCACTTAGAGCGTTACGGTGTCTTGAAGCTTGCCCCCGATGGCAAGCACGTGCAAGGGATTATTGAAAAGCCGGCACCTGGTACCGAGCCAAGCGTTGAAGCCTCCTTGGGTCGCTACCTCTACCTTCCTGAGTTTTTTGAGCATTTAGCAGAAGGTTGGAAAAAGCACACAACCGGCGAGTACTTTCATGTTTACGCCTTGGAACAGATGATGAAACAAAATAAGGTTGTTTTTCACCCCGCCGAGGGCGAACGTCTCGATACGGGCGATTTACCGGGGTTCTTTCAAGCGACGCTTCGCTATGCTCGCCAATTCCCCGAGCTTCGCGCAATCCTTTTAGACGAAGCACGCCTGCTTGGTGGGGTTAGCGAAACTCCCTTGGAACTCGGGCGCTGATCCCGCATAAAATTTCATAGGGTATCGTTCCCGCACTTCCGGCCCGCGCTTGAGCGTTCATTGTGTCAGTCCAAGGGTCAAGCAGAACCACGGGGTCCCCTTCTTTGACAAGGGAAGTGGGACCTAGGTCGACCATGAATTGATCCATGCAAATCGTACCGACCACTCGGGCCTGTTCATCACCCACGCGAATAAGGCTATTGGTCAACGACCGCCGCCAACCGTCGGCGTACCCGACGGGAATCGTAGCGATTTTTGTCCGTTCTTTCGTAACATACTTTGAGCCATACGAAATCGTGGTCCCTGCGGGGACCTCTTTGACAAACACCACTTCAGACCGCCACTCCAAAAGAGGAAGAAACCCAGGGTTAGGTTGTTTTTGCGCTGGTGACGGGTAGCCGTAGAGGGCGATCCCCGGCCTGACCATATCAAAATGAGCCTCAGGCCAATCGATAAGCGCCCCGGAATTGGCGGCATGAACCAGCCGGGGCTTTAACCCCTCGTCTGCCAAGGCTTGGCGAGCGAGGTTAAACCGTTCTAATTGTTCGGGAACACTCAAAGGACCAGGCCCATCCGAGGAGGCCAAGTGGGTACAAAGCCCCTCGAGTTCTAGACCTTGTTCGTGGACGATTTGCCGCGCTAAACGGGCGGCCTCTTCGGGCGGGCAACCCAGACGACCCATACCAGTATCGACCTTGAGGTGAACTTTGACCGTTTTATGAGTGGCGCGGGCCAGCGTTCCCCAAGCACGGATTCTTTCCGCGTCAAACACAAAAGGCTGCAGGTCGGCCTCTAGGGCCTCGGAAATTTGTCCCGCATTGACAGCTCCAAAGAGTAGTAGCGGGCCTTTGATTCCTGCTAAACGAAGTTGGTGACCCTCTTCGGGACTAGCGACTCCCAGAGCTTCGACCCCCAGCTCTTTGAGGCGGCGGGCCACCTCAACCGCACCGTGCCCGTAGGCGTTAGCTTTGACGGGAGCGCAAATCCTGGCTTGGGGCGCCAGCTGGCGAGCCACAGAGAGGTTATGGTCAAGATGTTGAAGGTGAATCACAGCGCGAGTGGGCTTCACAGATTTGTCCTTAAAAGCAAATTTACCATAAAAGAAAACCGTGATAATAGGGGGCAAAGGCTCGACAAAGTGACAGGATTTTGCCCATTCTTCTTGAAACCGAGAGATTTTGAGCTATAGTGAAGAGGGGAGGCTGGTTTGAAAAAGTTGCGTAGCTTTCTGGCGTTTTTAATAGTCCTGAGCTTTGTTTCGTGCGCTTCGGCGCCGCAGGCGGTATCGGGTGCCCTTCCTGATGGGGTGTACCAAGGATCGGGACGGGATCAGTCCCCACTGGCCGCAATGAACAAGGCGAAACTGAATGCCGTTGATCAATACCTGCACGATTTGCTGGGCGATCGCTATGACTTTTACAAGGATTCACTCAAAACGGTGATTTTTTCTACGGATAATCCCAACCAATTTGTTAAAGCCGAGGATATGGTTACTATAGCCAAGGGTCTCGATTCAGCTTCGGGGTCCTGGTTTTATTCAATTCAAATCCCGGTCCAACGTTCTGTGGTTAAGCAAGTTTTACAAGCCAATAATATTTTGTGGCCTGGAGCAGCGGGTACACCCACGGCAAATGCGATGGGAGCATTGCCTCCTGACTCCGCCTCGGCGTCGGCACCAACGACTGCAGCACTTGCGGCAACGTCTGCCGACTTCGGTGGCTCAGCAACCCCGCAGGAGCAACGTTTTATTCGCCAGTATATCGATACGCTGACCTACATGGTGTACTGGAACGAAACCTCTTCGGCCGCAAAAAGTGTCGAACAGGCAGGAGCAACACAGGCGAACCGTTGGTTGACCTCGAACGGTTATGATGCGGTCGACCTGGCACAGGTCGAAAAAAATAAAGCCGAAGACATGAAGGTTTATCAAGAAGAAACCGGGGGAACAGGCAGTTATATTCAATATGTGGCCCAAAAGCTCAACGCTGGGGTCTATATTGAATTGTCGGTGAATGCCACCGGGGGTAAATCTGGTGGGTTGTGGGTAGGGCAAGTTAACCTGCTGATCAAGTGTTTCGACCCTTCAACCGGGGAACTTTTGGGTTCTACACCCTTTAATAGTCCTCAGACGGTAAGTCCCTCGGGAACCATAGATGCCGAAACTCGCGCGATTGAAGCTTCGGTGTGGCAAGCGATGCCGGTTGCGGTGGCTCAGGTGAAGGCTCAATTAGCCAAAACCTTGGTACGGGGCTTAAAATATGACCTCGTGTTGCAAAACACAAGCGATCCCCGCCTGATGAGTGAGTTTCGACGGAAACTTTCTGAACGAGTTAAACTGCTGACCTTGGTTTCGGCTTCGTCAAGAGAATCTCGGTACCAGGTGTTTTACTTGGGTACTGCGGCCGACCTTTCCGATTTGATCTACCAAGTCAGCGGCAATATTCCCGGCTTAGAGGGAATGAACCAGGTCATGCTCCGAGGTCGAGCCTTGACCTTTACCACAGGCCTTAAATAATTTTGCGGTAAATCTGGGCGTTGCCCAGAAGAAAGAAAGTCTAGGGAGGTAATGCAGAGTGAAGAAATTAACCAATGCCCTGTGGGCGGCCGGAGCAACCTTGCTTCTGGCTGGTTGCGCTAGTTCTCCGCCCCCGGCGAATGTTCCCAAACCGGAAGTCCAGGCGACCTTGCCGTACGTGATCATTCAGAATCAGCTGAGTATTGTGGGTGGTCAGGTCCCTGCTTGGGTGACGGAAGATACCGATCAGCTCCAAGCCGAGCCTCAGTATAAAGATGTCTACCTGTTTAAGTTTGACAGCGGCGACGCCAAGGATTTGGATGGGGCTAAGCTCGTAACCAAGCAGATGGACGCGGCGGCTCAGATTGCTCAGACAGTTTCTCAGCGGATTCAGACTAGTTTTAAGGGTGCCCAGGTTGGCGATAAGAACAAAGTTGAAACCTACTTTGAAAACGTTGTTCATAATATTTCCAATACCCAGGTAACCGGTTTCAAGCAAGAAAAAGAGTTCTGGGTTCAGTTGGAATATAAGAAGCCTGACGGTTCCCTTGACCCGGATCGCATCTACTATCGCTATTTTGTCTTGTACTCCGTACCCAAGGATACCTTGAATGCCCTCGTTAAAGCGGCCTTCGAGAATGCGAACATCGCTGACAAGCCTAAGACTCCGGACGAAGCTCGGGCTCGTGAACTGGTTCAAAAAGAAGTGAAGTTCTAAATTTTGTACGGTTGTTGAAACCGTGCGCAAACGAGGCCCGCTCCTATTCAGGGCGGGCCTTTTTTATAAAGGTGGTGACATGCGCTTACGCTATCTTCTGCTCTTAACCTTAGCTTCATGTGCCTCGGCACCGGCCGGCCTAGGGTCGAATGTCCCCTCATGGGTACTCAAAACCCCGCAGACCGAAGGGGATTCTTATGTCTTTGTCGCCTCGGGGACCTCGGCTACCGGTGATGCAGGTGAAGCGGAAAAAGCGGCGGCCGTCGATTTGCGCGATCAGATCATCTCGTATCTTGGTGTCAAAGTCACCAGCACGACAAGTGCAACGGCAAAAGGTTCGTTAGATTCTTTTCGTACCAGCGTTGAACAAACCGTGGTTTCACAGTCTAAGGCTGAAATCACGGGACTCCGTATTGCGGATCGCTTTCCTTTAAAACAGGGGCAAAGTCTCACCCTTTACCTCAAAGCCCTCTATAATAAAGCAGATTTAGACCAAGAAAAGGCCCGTATTGCGGCCCTGTTTGCACAAATTAACGATTCCGTCTCAAAACCTGAACAAAAAGGCGATCTTTTAAACGCAACCGGCGATGTTCAAGGCGCCTTAGATCAGTACACCCAGGCGGCCTTGGCTTCTCTGAACCCCCAGGTCGATAACGGGGCTATCAGCTTTGCCAGAAACCTCGGTAAGGCGACGACTATGGTTTCACAACTGACGCTTGTACCTCAGCAGAATCCCCGCTCGACCATTGTTGGTCAGTCTTTTCCTCAGCCCTTTGCTGTGAAACTTGTCCGAGGCACAGGTGCCGATGCCGTGCCGATCGCCGGAGCTTCGTTACGCTTCAATTATAAGGTGCGACAAAATGGACACCTCGTGCTTCGCAGTGTTCCCGAAACCACGGGCGCGGATGGGATTGCGACGTGTCAGCTTCCTGCCCCTGACTTTGCCGGTCATGCTGAACTCATTGTCGTCCTCGATGCGGGTCCCTTTTTAGACCGACTGTCGCAGGTCCCTTATGAATCACGGACACCGGTGGATGCCCTAGAAGATGCGGTGGGGCGAACACGCCTCAACATCGCCTACCAGGTTGTCTCGGCGGCTTTAAAGTACCCGATAGCCTGGGCCTGTGCGCAAAAGGAGGCGTCAGGTGGTTTTACAGAGGTGATGACCAAAGCTGGTTTTCAACTGCGCGCGGTATCGTCGGAAGGTTTAGCGGGAGCCTCGGATGAAAGGGCTCTCAGGCTGTTAACCAGTCGATCGCCCCGAACTCCTCGGGTAGCCTGGGGAGATTTTCACGTTGACCAAACGGGTAAGGATGGCGATATGATAACTGCCCGTGTATCGGGAACCGTGAAGGTTGAAGAGGCTGATACGGGTAGGCTCTTGTACAGTGTTACCCGAACCCGTTGGGGTGTGGGGGCATCGGCCAAAGAAGCAGAAACCTCAGCCTTTCACCAACTGGGAGCCGACTTGGGAACGTCTGTGATCGATAACTTGCCTTGAGGGTTGTATGCTACAAGAGTACCTGGGCATCCGCCAAGAACCGGGCGCTTTTCGCCGGTTCTTTTCTGACGAAGTTTTTCATCTGTATGTCTGGTACCCTCAAAAGGGGGCGGAGTTTACCGGGTTTCAATTAGTCATTTTGAAGGCCGGTGAACCAACCCACGCCCTCACCTGGGAGAAAGCAAAAGGCTCGGTTTATACAGGGGTGTGGGCCGAAGATGAAGAGCTGAGAATTAGCCCCACCCCCATTCTCGTTCCTGATGGGCCTATGCCGCAACGCCACCTTTTTAAGCTTTTTTCTGAGGCTTCGGTCGGCCTCGAAGAGAGGCTTCGCCAGCTGATCCTTAAAGAAATACAAGCTTATTCTTGACTCTTATTTTCACCTTTAAGGCGTTCTTTAAGAGCGGCAAGTGCCTCTTCGGCCTCTGCTTGTCGAGCCAAGGGGGTGAGCTGGTCGACGGGACCGGCTACCTTTTCTAAGGCTTCGAGTAAGAGTTCAGGGTCGATAGTTCGTTGCGTCAAGGGTAAAAGTTTTAAATCGCTTTTGAGTTTGTCTAGTCCGAGCTGAAAATCGCGCCTCTCGGTTTGTAGCTTGACTTGGGTTTCGAGTAGTTGGTTTACCCGTGCCCGGGCCTGGTCAGCAAGTTCGGCTCTACCCGCAGTTTCAGCCGTTTGCACCCGGCGATTCCATACGTCAAGATCGAGGGAAATTTGTTCTAACTCTGTGCTGAGCTGATGGTAGTGGGCGGAAAGGGAGGCGACATACTCTTTGGCATCGCGCTCGGACATTCCCCGCAGATCAAAGAGCGGCTGGTCACTCATTCTAGGCTCTCCAAAATTTTGCGTTATCGTTTTAACACGTTCCTGTTAACCTATAGTAAGCAATAGCTTCGTCTTTTGCCATAAGTCAGAAATTGATGAAAAAACTTATTTTTTAGAAAACTTTGAGAATTTTTCTTGAAAAATCGCTGGCGGGGCGATACCATAAGTAAGAAAGTCAAGTTCAAGGGGGCCGGAATGGCCGTTCAAAAGTCCGGATTTTTTCATAAAGTTGGGTCGACTCGTGTGATTCCCCTGTATGGGAAAATTGCCGTTCTTTTTGTTTTCTTTCTGCTCGTTTCCAATTTTACCACAAATTATATCAATTTGATCTTGAACCGTGCCCAGCAAGTCAAACTCATGAATGAACTTCTGGTTAAGGAACTAAAAGAGAACTACATCACCGCGAGTACGCAGTTTGATGTCTATACCTACAATAAGAATTTACCAGACAGTCAGAAAACTTTGATTCAGTCAGCTTTGCCCAGCCTTACCCGTGAAAACTCCATGGCGTTTGGGTTAAGAGACGATGGGTCATTTTTGTATTTTGCTTCTCCTACCCTCAAGTGGAAAACGTTTCCTGATCAAGAGGCCTTAAATCACCTGCTTGAGCTTCAAAAGCAAGGAAAATCAGAAGGCCCGCTGACGTTTCAGGCGGATGGACGAACTTTTTTTGGTTACTACAAGTATCATGCAGGTTGGAAAGCCTTTTTGGTACGTGCCGAAGACCAAGAAGTCTTTTTAGCCGCTAGCTGGACGATCTTTTATAGCATTGGGTTCTTAATTCTCCTTCTGACGGCGATTACTCTGTTCTTGTCGATTATGGTTCTTAAACGCCTGTTCCGTTATGTCAACCATATTACCGACAGCCTCATGAGGATGCAGCAAACCCAAGAACTCTCGATGATCGAGCTCAAAGGGGCACCAAACGACGACATTACTTATCTAGGTTTGTCATTCAACTCGCTGTCGGCCACCATTCAGAACCTCATGAATATCTTTCGCAAGTTTGTTACTCAAGACGTTGCTTACCGTGCTTACAAAGAGCGTCAGATTCGACTTGAGGGTGAAAAACAGGAACTAACCATTCTTTTTACCGACATCAAGGGTTTCACGTATATGACAGAAACCCTGGGAAACGACATCATCAAGTTACTCAACTTGCATTATGACAAAGCCATTCGTCACATTCAAAATCGTGATGGTATCGTCGGATCGATTATTGGGGACGCCCTTTTAGCTGTGTTTGGTACGATAGAAGGGGCCCGAGAACAACGCGGGCTCAAAGCCGTTGCCGCCGCATATGAGATTCAGGCTGTTGCCGAAGAATTGCGAAAAGTCATGATGCGAAAACGCGGTGACCTCATTCTTGAACGAGGGAGTTTAACTCCCGAAGAAGAACGGGTCTTTAAAGCCGTCATGATCGAAGTAGGTGTAGGTATTGATGGCGGGGAAGTTTTTTACGGCAACATTGGTTCGTATGTTCGTATGACAAATACCGTCATTGGCGACAACGTGAACTCAGCCTCCCGGCTAGAGGGGTTAACACGTATTTACCATGTGCCGGTCATTGTGTCTGAATCGATTAAGAACGAGGTGGAAGCCGATACCGGGGACTACTACTTCTTAGAATTAGATATGGTTCAGGTAAAAGGAAAAACCGAAGGTAAAAAGGTATTTTGGCCGGTTTTGCGACGGAACATTGACGAAGACCTAAAAAACAGTTTTGCCGACTACGGAAAAGCCCTTCGTGCTTACTATGAGGGGGATTGGCGTTCTGCTGAAGACGCCTTTAAAAGTTGTGGCCTAGAAGCGGCAGGTGTGTTTTTGGAACGAATATCCGGGGCTGAACCTCCTCAATATTGGAATGGTATATGGACAATGACCAGCAAATAAAAGATATCGTCCGAGGGACGAAAGACCACTTTCTCAGTCAACCGCTTGAATCGGATACCAGGGAAGAAACTTTTGACTTGGAGGTTGAGTTTGCTAAGACCGCCAAGAATAAAAGTTTCACCATCCCGATTGTAACAATTAGCTTTTTTCTTGTCATGGCGGTGGGGGCTGTGGTGGCCACCTTGGTGTCCGATCAGGCGAATCAGCAAAAAACCGTTCAGATCGGTCAATTCAACGATTTGAACCTTCGTGATTTGTTTGATAGCGCGAAAAAAAATCAAAATGATTTGATGGATGTGAAAAATCAAATCGCCATCATCAAACAAAAACAAGCTGATGACGAAGAGCGCGTACACCAAGAAGCCAGCTCACAATTAAATTTATTAACAGTTTCGAGTTTGCCACCTGCAGAGCTGGAAAAACGCCGGGCTGTTGTGTATGAGCGCTTAACGCGTCAATTGAGACAAATCGAGGCAACCTCGTCTGCTCAGCTGAAACCGCTAGATGACCAAGCCAAAGAGTTACAAAAAAAGATTGACAGCTATGATCACCGAATAGGTAAGCTGAACAAAGAAAATCAAGAGCGGCTCAATTCTCAACAAAAGTTATTTGACATCGAAATGTCAAAACTTAAGTCATTCTACCAAGACCGTATTCAAACCATGTCGCGAGCCAACGAATTGAACTTAGAGCGCCTAAGAAACGCTCATGCCGAGTATTTAGCGGCCCTTCGTCGTCGCCAAGCGGACGAAATTGCGAAACTGATTTTAAAATACAACCCCAAAGCTTTACCCGAAGATGTCCAGGCGATTACGAGTGCTTATGAAAACCTCACCCAAAGTTTTGAAATTCCTCCACTGCCAGCGCCCTTAGCCCAAGATGGGGCAGTCGCCCCCACGCAAAGGGCAGCTCAAGGGACGCAAATTGCCCAATTGCAACGATTAATGGCAATTTTGAAGAATATCCCCTTTGAGAATGCCGTACCAGGTGTCTTACGCTCGTTGGATGTTCTTCAAGCCGAGACTTTTCAAGGATACGAGCGCCTTTTGGCCTCCTCGGCACAAGTCCTGGCGGCCAAGGATTCTGAAATCGCTGGTGAAAAAGCCCAGATCGCTCAGCTACAAGGTCAAGTCGAGGACCAGAAAAAGGTTATTTCGCAATATGATGCGGGCTGGGCAGCTCTTGTCAATGTAAATAACAAAACTTACGACGGTATGATTGTCAGTGTGGACAACAAAACGCTCTCGCTGTGGTTGTTGCCCTCATTAAAGCTTGAAGTTGGTGAAGTTTTCTCATGGCGAGACCCCAAGGATGATAAAGATCTAGGAGAGGTGAAGTTGCTAAGCACAACGGCACCGGTCATGGCCGAAGTAACGGTTCAAAAGGACTTTTTCAGGTCTCCTAAACCCTGGGATCGTTTAAAACTAGTTCCTGCAACGAAGCCCTAACCGTTTTCTCATAAGTTTTTCTTGATATTTTCCCCACGTCCTGTCAAGGCTCCCTTGTCCAAGACGGGGGGAATCCTTATAATGGTCGAACATTTTCTATAACGATTCTCAAGGATCCGACAGAGAGGTTTTTTCATGAAGATTGCCATTGATAAGATGCGCAACATAGGTATCAGCGCCCACATTGACTCGGGCAAAACAACCCTGACAGAACGTATTCTGTTCTACTGCGGGCGTATTCACGCCATTCACGAAGTTAAGGGTAAAGACGGTGTCGGTGCCACGATGGACTCGATGGATCTGGAGCGTGAACGTGGTATTACGATTCAATCCGCCGCAACCAGCGTTCAGTGGTCAGACAAGTTTATCAACATCATCGACACCCCAGGCCACGTCGACTTTACTATTGAAGTGGAACGCTCTCTGCGGGTTCTCGACGGCGCCATTTTGGTGTTGTGCTCTGTTGCCGGCGTTCAGTCACAATCGATCACCGTTGACCGCCAAATGAAGCGCTACGATGTACCCCGCTTAGCCTTTATCAATAAAGCTGACCGAACAGGTGCGAACCCCTATCGCGTTCGTGAACAGCTGAAAGAAAAGCTTGGCCATAATGCCGTGTTTGTAACCCTGCCCATTGGCCTTGAGGACAAGTTTGAAGGTCTCGTGGATCTTGTAAACATGGATGCGGTGTATTTTGAGGGTGAAGACGGTTTGGATGTCCAGCACCGGCCCATTCCCGCAGACAAAATCGAAGAAGCAAAGAAATACCGCGAAATTCTGCTTGAAGAGTTGTCAATGTTTGACAACCAGCTAATGGAAATGCACCTGGAAGGTCAGGATCCTCCTCTTGAACTCGTCAAAGCCACTATCCGCAAAGCAACAATCTCGCGAGAGCTGACTCCTGTTTTTGTGGGGTCTGCGTACAAGAATAAAGGCGTCCAGGTTCTTTTGGATGGTGTTTCGGATTACCTTCCGTCCCCGAATGAGAAGCCCAATTATGGTCTTGATACCCGCAAGAACGAAGAAAAAGTTCTCTTGAAAGTTGCTGACGAAGAACCAACCGTCGCTTTGGCGTTCAAACTGGACGATGGACAATACGGACAGCTGACGTACGTGCGCATTTATCAGGGTATGGTCAAGAAGGGTATGGAACTTCGCAATATGCGCAGCCAGCGTCGCTTTAAAATAGGCCGCCTGGTAAAAATGCACTCCAACCACATGGAAGACATCGACGAGGCGGGAGCGGGTGACATTTGCGCTCTGTTCGGCATCGACTGTGCTTCAGGCGATACCTTTGTTGATGATTCGTTGTCGTTGACCATGACCTCGATGTTCGTCCCCGCGCCGGTTATTTCGTTGGCCATTGAACCCATTGACAAAAAATCTGGTGACAACATGGCTAAAGCTCTTAACCGCTTTACCAAGGAAGACCCCACGTTCCGTACGTTTGTCGACCCCGAGTCGAACCAGACGATTATTCAGGGTATGGGTGAACTCCACCTAGAAGTTTATATCGAGCGCATGAAGCGTGAGTACAAAGCGGAAGTTAAAACGGGTATGCCGCAGGTTGCCTACCGTGAAGCGATTTCAGAAAAGGCTGAGTTTAACTATACCCACAAGAAACAAACGGGTGGTTCTGGTCAGTACGGTCGTGTTGCGGGCTTTATTGAGCCGTTCGACGAAAAAGACTACGAGTTCGTCGACATGGTTAAGGGTGGTGTTATCCCCAACGAGTTCATCCCTTCTTGTGACAAAGGCTTCAAAGAAGCCGTCAAGAAAGGAACTCTCATCGGGTTCCCCATCGTTGGTGTTCGCGTTACAATCAATGACGGTCAGTCTCACCCCGTTGACTCTTCCGATATGGCCTTCCAAGCCGCGGCGATTGGCGCCTTCCGTGAAGTCTACATGAAGGCCAAGCCGGTGATCCTCGAACCGATCATGAAAGTTGTGCTCGAAGGCCCCACTGAGTTCCAGGGTAATATGTTTGGTTCGATCAACCAACGTCGGGGCGTCATTCTGAGTTCCACCGAGGACGGACAGTTTTGCCGGATCGAATCGGAAGTACCACTCTCGGAGATGTTTGGATATTCTACCGTTCTTCGTTCTATGTCACAGGGTAAGTCCGAATTCACCATGGAATTCCTCAAGTATGCTCGCGTACCGAACAGTGTGGCGGAACAGTTGAGAAAAGATTACGAAGAAAAGCGTAAGGCTCTGCAGAAGTAAGAAGGAGACACAGATGGTAAAAACAGAACTGGTCAAGCAGAGTCCTCTGCGTATACTTGACGGCTCAACCCATGGTGGCGTGGGCAAGGGTAATCTTGGGGTAATTTCGGCGCGTCATGGTGTGGGCAAAACCTCGGCGTTAGTTCACCTGGCCACCGATAAGTTGCTTCAGGGAAAAGGTGTCATTCATGTGACCTTTTCAACTCGGACTGATCATATTCTTGAGTATTACGAAGAAATCTTTACAGAGATTTCAAAAGTTAAGAATCTCGAGCTGGCTATGGAAGCTCACGATGAAATGATCCACCATCGTATGATCATGAATTTTGACCCCAAGGCTTGTACACTGGCTCATATTTTTGACAGCGTCAAAGCGCGGCTTGGCGACAAAGCTTTTGCCGCCGAGACGGTCATTGTTGATGAGTATGATTTTACCCATGCCCAAGTGAGCGATTTGCAGGCTTTTGCTTCGTTCGCCAAAGAAAACAATCTTGAACTGTGGTTTAGTGTGTCGTTGAAGGACGAAGGCGCTCAAGCCGGCGCCGATGTTCCGGCAGTGCTTGCTCCCTTCCAAGACCTCTTTGCTGTGATGATTAACCTTCGCGCCTTTTCGGATGGAAAAGTTCATCTTGAACTCGTAAAGGATCATGGTAACAAGCCTAAAAACTTGCCCTTGGTTTTGGACACGAAAACCTTGTTGATTGCCCGCGACTAACTAAGATCGACGAAGAGAAAAGGCCCGGGTTTCCGGGCCTTTTTATTTTCTGCTAAAGGTCTACTGGCTAGAACTTTAGCGCAAGAGAGTTTTGATGGTACCTAGAAACTCTTCGATGATCTCGGGGTCCTCTTGCCGTATTCTGTCTGTCACACAATGCCTGATATGGTACTCCAACACGAGTTTGCCTACAGCTTCAAGGGCAGAACGAGCTGCCGCTACTTGGTGTAAAACATGATCACAGTACGCATCGCGTTCGATCATCTGCGCGATTCCGCGAATTTGTCCCTCAATTCTTTTTAACCGTGTTTGCATATCGTCTTTTAGTGGCAGAGGGCGGTGCGTGACCTCACACGAAGCGCAGTGGGGTGTTTCCATCAGCTGGCCAAAGTTTGCACTTGGGTAACTGTATACCCGGCCTCTTCTACCGCGTTTTTCAAAAGCGCATCTAGGGCCTTTTGATCAACCTGACTGTCAGTTTCAGCTTGTGCTCGTCCTGAAAGCTCGACCTGGACCCCTTGTAGGCCCGCCACGCCCGAGAGCGCTTTTGTGACGCGTGCGACGCAATGTCCGCAGGTCATGCCTTCGACAGTAATGATTTTCTTCATCGTAACCTTCCTTTCCTCCGCTAGGGGCGAAGTTCCTTTGGCCGCTGGCGGAAATTTTGAATGAAATTTTTTCAGCCGGAGGGCGTTCGTCACCACCGATACTGAGCTGAGGGACATCGCCAAGGCGGCGATCATGGGGTTCAGTGCGGGGCCTCCCCACAGGGTCAAGATGCCGGCAGCTATAGGAATGCCCAAGACATTGTAACCAAAGGCCCAAAAGAGGTTTTGTTTGATAATTTGTAAGGTACGCTGACTAAGGGCGAGCGCATCAACGACGCCCCGAGGGTCGGCCTTAACCAAAACAATCCCCGCTGATTCTATAGCGACATCTGCTCCGGCTCCCACGGCTATGCCTACGTCAGCCTGAGCCAGGGCGGGGGCATCGTTTATACCATCTCCGACAAAGACGGTGGCACCTTTTCCTTGATGGTGTTTTACAACCTGGGCCTTTGCGCCCGGTAGCACTTCGGCTTCAACCTCAGCTATTCCCAACTCTTGAGCTATCTTGAGTGCTGTTGTTCGGGAGTCGCCAGTGACTAACACGGTTTGTAGCCCTTGTTCGTGTAGGGCTTTTACGGCTACGGGTGAGGTCGGCCGGATGCTATCTGCTACGGTCAAAAGACCTTCTAGCTGGCCAGCGCGGGCGACATAGAGGGCTCCAGGAGTTTCGGCGGGAGCCTGGAGAAGGTCGATATTATGAGTGCGCAAAAACTCCAAGTTGCCTACTAAAAGGGCAACTCCGCCACGCTCGGCTTGGACTCCTCGGCCTGGAATGGCAAGAAAGTTTGTGACAGGTTCTGGGGTGACTCCCTGAGCTCGTGCAAACTTCAGCAGGGCGGTTGCTAAAGGGTGCTCAGAGCTTTGCTCAACACTGGCCGCATCGGTGAGCAACGTTGACATCTCGTGTCCTGGTGCGACCCAGGTGCCAGTAACTTCAGGTTTGCCCTTGGTTAACGTACCCGTTTTGTCCCAGAGAACGGTTTTAACTTTGTTGAGGGTTTCGAGAGCTTCACCATTTTTAAAGAAAATCCCTAAGTCGGCACCTTTGCCCGAAGCCACCATAATCGCCGTGGGTGTAGCCAAACCCAACGCACAAGGACACGCGATAACAAGAACAGCCACGCAGCTGGTTAGGGCCATTGCTAAACTGTGGCCTGTTAGCAGCCAAACGAGTAACGTTACAAGAGCGATGCCAAAAACTACGGGGACAAAATAACCTGAAACGGTGTCGGCTAAACGGGCAATGGGGGCTTTGGCGCTTTGAGCCTCTTCAACCAGTCGAACAATTCCCGCCAGAGCGGTTTCGCCAGATAGTTTCTCAACCCGGAATTGAAACGAGCCTTGGGTGTTCAAAGAGCCAGCATAAACCACCGCCCCGGGAGCCTTTTCCACGGGAAGACTTTCACCCGTCAAAAGGGCTTCATCGACTGCCGAAGAACCTTGAACGACCACGCCATCCAAGGGAATTTTCTCGCCTGGTTTGACGGTAATGATGTCCCCGAGGTGCAAATCGTCGACAGGAACCCGTCGAAGTCCCCCCTCTTCGACTAGCCATGCGGAGGGAGGTGCCAGACTTAACAGCTGGCGTAAGGCGGCAGAACTGCGGCCCTTAGCTTTGGCTTCGAGCGTTTTACCCATCAGAATTAGGGCTATAATCGTTGCCCCGGTGTCAAAGTATAAATGTTCGACGAGGTGAAGCGCGGCTCCGGACGCGGACGTAAAGATAAGGACTGCTGTCACAGCGCTAGAAATAAAGGCTGCAGCGGTACCGACGGCAACCAAAGAATCCATGTTGGGTGATAAGTGAACAAGAGAGCGGAACCCAACAGTATAAAATTGTCTACCTGCCACAAGGGCGGGGACACTCAGAATCAGCTCTAAAGCCACCAAAAGTGAAGGCGACGACCTAAAAAAGGCGGGAAGCGGAAAGCCTAAAACTGGGCTCATGGCGAGAAACAGCAGAGGAACGGCGCTGACAAGGGCCAAGATGAAACGGAAAAAGTAATTTGGCGCTTTCGGAGCCTGCGTAGCTTCCGGGGCGGCCACTTGATAGCCGGCATCAAGAATAGCATCCCGGACGGCCGCCCAGTCCGCCGAGTTCTGAAAGACCACACGGGCCTTCTCGGTCGCTAAGTTCACAGCAACTTCGCTGACGCCGGGGACTTTTGCCACGGCTCTTTCGACGGCACGAACACACGAAGCACACGTCATTCCTTGAATATCGAGGGTTTGAATTTCCATTAGCATACTCCTATGGGGTATATAATCTTCCTGGTTGACCTTAGTGTCAATACCAGATTACAAAGATGTCATAGACCTTACAGTTACAAAATACGCATCGGGGGAGTTTTGGAAGCCAAAAAGAAAGGACGTTGGGCTGGGCTAGTAACGCTGGCTTTCGGAAACACCGTGGATAATGCCGACGGGGGGTTGATCAACAATCTTTTCCCCTTGATTCAAGAATCCTTGAACTTGAGTTTGAGTTATTTAGGAATCTTAACCAGCATCAGTCGATTTTCGCGAATGATTTTTGGCCCGTTTTGGTCCATGGCAGGTGACAGGTTTTCTCGGAAAACTCTGTTAGTCTTTGTCACTGGGGTCTGGGGAATCTGGACCATTTTAGCGGGGCTGGCACAAACACCGGCGGAATTGCTGATTTTGTATACCTTGGCGTCTCTGGGAACTGTAGCCTGCGAACCGTTGAGCACTTCCGTTTTGTCCGATTTGTTTCCCCCGCATGAGCGAGGCCGGGCTTTTGGCTTATGGCGCGCCATAACCGGTATTGGCATGGTGGTTTTTATTCCCATTATTGGACTTTTTTCGCAATCCAGCGAAGGCTGGCGTGCAGCGATGGTTCTTTTAGGTAGCTTAAGCGTTTTGAGTGGCATCTTAATTCTTGTTTTTCTTCGAGAGCCAGGGCGTGGTGCCAGCGATGATACAGGGCCGGACGAGCACCGCTTTTCATGGAGCGAATTGAAAGATTTGGCCGCCTCTCCTTCGTTGCGTTGGATGGCACTAAGCCTAGTTTTTATTACCAGCCTGGTGATGATGTCTTTCGCTGTAACCTTTTTGCATGATGTGAGGCATTTTACCACTGAAAAAAGTAACTTTATTTTAGCTTTTTTTGCCGTAGGTTATGTTTTAAGTTCAGTGATAGGTGGGATGATTGGTGACTGGGCCGAAAAAAAGTCACCCAAGTATGGCCGAATTATCCTGATGCAGAGTTATCTTGCGGTCTACGCAATAATGAGTTACCTCAGCTTACAGGTGGCTTGGCCGCCGGAGTTCTATTATCCTTTATTCTTTTTCTTCGGCTTGATCAGTTCCATAGGGGTTACCGGGGCCTTTTACCCCATGGTCACCGAATTAACCCTGCCGGAACTACGAACAAGTGCTTTCGGTTTTTTGTTTGCGACGGTCCAGGGGGGTGTTTCAGCCCTTTTGTCGCTTGCTGTTGGCTACTTTGCACAACATGTGGGCTTATTACCTGTGGTTTTCTGGATAACAACCGTCCCCTATGGCGTTAACGCGCTCTTGTGGTTTGTGTTGTATAGAACCTATCCGCGTGATGTCGACCAGGTTGCTTACGAGCGGTTAGCTCGCCAGGTGATTCGGACGCGCAACACCGGATCGGCTTGACCTGCAGGAAAGAGAGCATAATTCCAAATAAGGTCTTCTGAGGGGAAGGGAGCCTCCCAACAGAGGTTATAGGTCTGATCGCCAAAGATTTCACCAATAAAGTTGACGTCAAGGCGCTGAATATGGTGGGCGTTCAAGAAGTCGCTACGGTGAGCGGCCAAACACCAGCCCACAGAAATACGATTGTTCACATGAGCGTTCATATCCATATCATTCCAAACCGCTTCAATGGAGCGGGAACGATAGCAAAGGTTCTGAGCCCAATCCTCGGGCCGATGCACAGGCAACGCCAGACTGGGGGGGAGTTCTTCGAGGGGAGGTTCTGGGGTAACTAATTGGTAGATATTTGTCCAAGCTTCGGGGCGTTGGGGGTGCTTATTCTTGAGCATTACCCAAGCAGAACTCACTCGCGCCAAGACCTGACCCTGTTGAGAAAGAGAATAGTCTCGCAAGGCTAAAAGTCCCTTGTGCCCGCGCGCCCAAGTATCCACCTGAACGGTTTGGGGCCATTCTGGCCAACGAGAAACTTCAGCTGATAAGCGAGACAAAACCCAAAAGGCCCCTTGAGAGCGTTGCTCCCGGTAGCCAAAACCCAAACTCTCGGTATGGTCACCGGCAGTCTGTTGTAGGTAGTCTAAAAACGCTGTGAGTGAGAGCTGGCCTTGTGCCTGAACATCCGAATAGCGTAAATCAAAGTGAGACCGAAAAACCCCTGGGCGCAATTCAACACCGTCCATGGAATCATTTTCGTGCTTTTTACCTCGAGCGTCAACCGAAAGGACGGGTTAAGTGAAGTTTAAGAGGCTTGTTCAAAGAACTCGAGAAGCTTTTGATGGGCTTCGCCGGCCAATTCCACCATTTTCAAACCTACCTCATAACCGTCCTCGGTTTGTGTTTGACGAACGCTGACGGCATCGACTGCTAGGGGTACGCCCTCGAATTCCAAAAGAATCGAGACTCGTGAACCGGGCGGTAAAGAGACGCCCAGACGGCACAAAATTCCCGATGCACTATAGTTAAGTGTTTCAGCGGTCAAAGCTTCTTCTTGACCAAAGTCCAAACGTATCATAGCCAAGACGCGGTAGCGGGGGTATTGGCGGGCCTCGGAGGAGACCACAGGTTGGGTATCCATAAACCAAGTTTAAGCAAAAATTTGGTCGAATGCCAGAGTATCAGAGAAAAGAGGGGGGATTGTCGCGAAAAATGGATACCGTGAGGCGGTTCGGAGTTTTTCGCTCATATTTGAGCTGGCCCTCGACAAGTTCTGTGAGAACTTTGAGCATAGTAACGCTCATCGCCAGGGACCCCCGTTCAGGCTGCCAAGTTTTGATAGCCCCCCAGGAATCCTCGATGGTCAATTCAAAACTCTGCTGAGGGCTTGGCGTCAATTTCACCGAGAGCGAGGCTTTTTCAGGTTGCGGTAACTCGGTTTCAAGCACGGCAGCAATGATTTCATTTACGATTAAACCGATTGAAAAGGCGGCTCCAGCTTCGATCTCGAGGGGGGGGATATCCCAGTCCAGGGTAAGGATAGGTGCCCAACCTAGCGCATTGACGAGGTGCAGTACCAAACCGGTTAGAAAGGGACGTAGGTCAACATGACCGTTGTGCTCTTCTTGGAAGGCTTGTTCTTGAATCTCGGCCATCGCGTGAATCCGATTTTGGCTTTCCCATAGCAGTTCGCGGGCTTCGGCATTGTGGGTATTTTCGCGCTGAAGATCAAGAAGGATCAAAATCACTTGCAAATTGTTTTTAACCCGGTGGTGCAACTCGGCCGTGCGTGAGGCTATCTCAGCTTCTAGCTGAGTTTGGTAATCGCGTCGCATCGCCAAAAGCGAAGCTCGTTCCCAAACCCGATGCAGAATCGTCGAGAGCTGTTCAAAACCAACGGGCTTCACGATAAAATCCCAAGCCCCTTTACGAATGGCTGTCATGGCTTCATCGACATCCGATTTTCCCGAAACGACGATAAAAGGCAAAAGAGGATTAACGGTGCGAACTTTTGCCAAAAGGGCAAGTCCATCGAGCCCACCTGGCATCAAAAGATCGCTCAGAATGGCATCGGGCTTGTGAGATAGAAACAGTTCCCAACCAACATCGCCGTTCAGCGCTGTCTTTACCTCATAGCCCAACATATTTAAAAACCCTGAAAGAACGGCTAGAACCGTTTCATCATCATCGATGACCAGAACAGTCTTTTTGTCAGTGCTATTCATTGACGGTAATCCCCATACCACCAGTGTACGAAACATAAGAAGAGATTGTCAAAGAAATTTGCCCAGGGCCAAAAAAATGGTGAATTTTCTGCTATTGAGGTGATTATGATTCAAGAAAAAACTTTAGCTCCAGATTTTACCCTAGCGGATGCCCAAGGAAACAGCGTTACGCTTTCTTCTTTGCGCGGAAAAAAAGTCGTGGTGTATTTTTATCCCAAAGACGATACGCCTGGTTGCACGAAAGAAGCCTGTTCTTTACGAGATGGCTACTCCCAGCTCTTGGCGAAGAATACGGTCATTTTGGGCATTAGTCCGGACAGTTCGGCCTCACATCATAAGTTTATCGAAAAATACGGTCTACCGTTCACGTTACTGAGCGACCCAGACCATACCGTGATGGAAGCTTGGGGCACCTGGGGAGAAAAAAACCTGTATGGCAAAAAGTCTGTGGGGGTTTTGCGAACAACGTTTGTCCTTGATGAGCAAGGTGTCGTGACCAAAGTGATAAAAAAGGTAGACACAGAAAACCATGCGGTCCAAGTTTTGCCGTTTTTAGGGTAAGTCGAGCCAGCCCGTTTACATTTGGGACTTGTCCCAAAGAACAACAAGGTCAACTCGCCGGTTAAAGGCTTGTCCCTCTGGAGTAGCATTGGTTGCGATAGGCCGGGTTGATCCATATCCGGCCACTGAAGCTTTGTCTTCAGGAAAGCCATAACTGAAAAAAAGGTTCAAGACGGAAAGGGCTCGTTCCGTAGACAACTGCCACTCTTTGGCAAAACGGTCCCCTTCTACGGCGGTGCCGTCCGTATGGCCCTCAATGCGGATCGCGTTAGGAAGCGCTGTCAGGGCTTCGGCTACTTTTCCTAAAAAAGGCACCGACGGAGGGCTGATCTCAGGACTACCAGGTGGAAAGAACGTATCAGAAAAGAGCGTTATTCTAATGCCATCTTGGATCTCGCTGATCTTGTATTGGTTCTGCGGCATAATATTTCTTAAGCGGTACTCGAGCTGTGTCATCAGGGCATTGCGCTTTTCGCGAAGAACCTTTGAGGGATCAATTTGCTGTTTGCCTTCGAGCATCATACCCTTGGTTCCTTTGGCGTTCTTTTCTTGGATGATGTAACCGAGGTTAGCGCCTTGAAAAATCGTCTGAAAAGTCTGAGCAAAATCTTCGTTGATGAGGGGTTTGTGGGGGGCTAAGGCGTACAAGACGATAAAAAAGAGCATCAGCAGAGTGATCATATCTGAATAGGTCAAAAGCCAGCGTTCTGCGTTATCATGACCCTCATCGCCGCCTCGACGAACTCTTTTAGTTGAAAACTTTTTGCCTGCCACGGTTAATCCTCACCTCCGCCTTTATCCAAAAGCTTTTGTTCAGCTTCTTCCAAATAGGACATCATTTTTTCTTTTACGAGCATGGGGCTTTCTCCTTTATGGATCGCAAAAACCCCGGCAAGAATCATTTCCATCCGCAACTTTTCTTTTTTAATTTTTCCTTTGAGCTTGTTGGCAACGGGTAAGGCAAAAACGTTCGCTAGACTGATGCCGTAAAGGGTGGCGATAAACGCTGCGGCGATGGCATGACCCAAATGTTCGACGTCTCCGGCTAAGTTTCCCAAAACAAGAACCAGACCCGTAACCGTACCGATAATCCCCATCGTTGGCGCAAAACCGCCCGCCTGAGCGTAAATCTCGGCGTCTTCTTTCTTTTTGGCTTCGTAAATGGTCATATCGGTATCGAGGATCTTTTCAATTTCTTCGGGGTCAACTCCGTCAACCACCATGCGAATTCCCTTCCGAAAAAGAGGATCTTCAATGTCGTCAACCATGTCATCCAACGATAACAGACCTTCTTTGCGGGCTTTATCCGAGAGGTCAACGATCTGTCCGGCGAGCTCGGCATTGGCTTCATTGGCAGGCGTAAACGATTCACTCAAGATGGCACCGATACGGAGAAAATCTTTAATGCCAAACGAAACGATCAAAGCACCCGAGACACCCGCAAAGATAATGATAAACGCTGACAGCCCCAACAACGAGGCAGGGTTACCGCCTTCAATGATGTAACCGGTGACGATGCCGCCCATACCCAAAATGAGCCCGACCACCGTCGAGATGTCCATGCCTTTGCCCGCTTTCATATTTCCTTCTATCGGAAGCTCTTTCGATCAGGTTAATACTTGAACCCGCTCCGACCGACAAATTCTCGTAAAATTGAGAAACTTGGGACGGGAAGGTCGGTCATAGGAATGAAATTATCCAAGAGCGACAACAAATAATAGGCCTCCGTGTATTCAGGTTCGGTGGGAGGGACAGTTTTTAATAGAGGCACAGCCACCTCTTTGAGAACTGCCAATTCGTAGTCCAACGAGCTGTTAAACGAGGCGTCCGCTGATTCTTGAAAGGGAAAAATATTCTTGTCCTCGCCGCGCCTTACCGAAGGCCACTGGCGTAAGGTATGCAGAGCGGAATAGCCCCGAAATTGAAAGTCGCGAACCATACGGCGAATTAGTCGGTTGTCGGTGGTAGAAAGCCGGTTGTGTGGGTCGATGACGAGGGCTGTCAAAGGCGAAACGTAAATTTTGTACTTTCTTTCGCGGGGAACGAGGGGGGTTAACGCATCATTGAGACCGTGGATCCCTTCCATGATGAGAAGGTCACGAGGTCCGAGGGTTAAAGGACGACCCTGGGGTTTTCTTGCCCCGGTCTTAAAATCAAAGATGGGCGTTTCGACGGACTTTCCTGCCAAAAGAGCTACCAGGTGTTCGTTCAGTAGCGGTATATCCAAAGCTTCTAAGGCCTCGAAGTCATAGTTGCCCTCAGCATCCTTGGGGGTGTGCTCACGGTCCAAAAAGTAATCGTCCAGCCCTAAGAGTCGGGGCTTAAACCCTACAGCCTGTAAGTGGACGGCAAGTTTTTTGGTAAAGGTCGTTTTTCCCGAGGATGAAGGGCCCGCCACCAAAATCAACTTGAGGGTAGAGCTTAACCCCGCCAACTGATCGGCTAGACGGCTCAGCTTTTTTTCTTGTAGGGTCTCGGCTACCTGGACAAAGTGAGATGCCTCTTTAGGTTTAGCGACGATTTCATTAAGTTCAGGAACAGAAGGAATTCCTAAAATATCGATTAAGGTTTTGTATTCGCGCGCTGTTTGCACCAAGAGAGGTTTAGAGGGTACCGGGGCCAGGGCAAGGGGCCAGCGTTTTTCAGGAAAAACTAAGAGTAAGCCATCCGGGTGGGGTTGGAGATCGAAGACCGCGACGGCTCCCGTCGAAGGAGCTAAGGGAAAGTGCTCTAAGGCCCAGAATCCATCACACTCTACACAAGGAACTTCGGGCTGGTTCTTTTGAATGATGAGCTTTCCTGACTCGCTGGTGGGCGTAAACAGACGGCTGGCTTCGGCATAGGGCAGTCGATGTGGCTCCAGGGGGAGATCACGCTCGATAAGTGCTTGCATTTCAGCTTTTAACTGAGCAAGGCGCTCCGGGGTTAAGGTGCCGGATTCATCAAAAAAGAGGTAGGCATTTCCCAGAGACGGCCCGATTCGGAGTTTTTGTTCTGGAAACTTTTGACTTGCCAATTCTAAAAGAAAGCAAAGGGTTTTACGGTAAATTTTGTGACCCATCGACGAATCGGCTAAAACAGGTTCAAGCGTAGCCGAGATGGTGAGCGCCGAACGTAAACTTCTTAAACGCTGATTCACCAGGGCGCCTAAAATTGCGGGGGTCTGAGGTTTGGCCGGTAAAAGATTGGCAAGAGGCGTTCCCGAAGGAACGGTGAAATGGGTTTGTTCTAGGGTTACAGAAAGTTGCGGCATTCTTTCAGAATAGTTCAACGCGTTAAGGAAGGGAAGGGGGGGCTTCGTCAGTCTCGGTCTTGGAAGTTGTATACTTGGAAGTTGTATAGAAGACTAAATGACTCCGCCCATAGGTTCGGTGGTCGAACTGGTGTAAAGTACCAACCTGTTCTGGGTAACTTTCTTCTCCGGGGTAGTGCATCACCAGAGTACCTTGGGGTGCTAACAGTTCTCGCTGTGCGACGAGTTCGAGAATTTCTAGCTTGCCCGCAAGAGGAAAGGGCGGATCGGCGTAGATGAGGCCCCATTGACGCTCAGCTCGCTTAAGAAACAGCTTTACGTCGGTTAAATGCAGACGGACGGGTTCTTCTACCCAGGACAAGTTTCGTAGAATGGTTGGCTTTTTTCCCCAATCCTTTTCGACGAGATCAACTTCGGCGGCGCCACGACTTGCTGTTTCGATACCAACTAAACCCGAGCCGCTAAAAAGGTCGAGCACAGAAATGCCGTCCAGCGGGCCCAAAATTGAGAACAGGCTTGTCCTCATCCGATCCATTGCCGGGCGAATTTCCCCTTTAGGGCATAGAACGATACGGCTTCGGTACTTTCCGCCAGTAATCCTCACCCTTACTCCTTAAGTTTTTCGTAAGTATGAAAGTAATGGTACTCGAAGCTCAATTCCTTGACCAGTCGGAAGCCCTGGGCCTCGACGACTTGATTGAGGCGTTCGGGACTATAGCGGATTCCAACAGGAGGGCCAAACGGGGTATCGAGCTTAAATTCGACAAAGTTGAGGCGACTTGCTGGACGGAGCGTAGAGCCCAGCAGTTCTAGGAGCTTTTCTTGGCAGGGCATGTCGTGAAAAGAATTGGAAAAGAAAACCTGGGAAGCCTCGTGAAACCCGTGGGCCTCGACCCAGGGGCAGATATCGCCGGGAACAGTCGAAATATTGGGTTTTTGATAGTTTTCGCCTTGAAAAACTTCAGGACGGGCGTCAAAGGCCACCACTCGCGAGGCTTTTTCTGCCAAACGAGCCGAATAATGCCCATCGCCAGAGCCAATATCATAAATTGTATCGTGGGCTTGAGGGTTAACCGCTTCGACTACAGAACCGGCAATTTGGTCTCGAAAAGCCATGCCTTTGCTATGCCCGCTTCCTGGAACGTGTTCGTGCTGTGCCATGGAGAGCTCCTTAAAAAGCTTAGATATCTACAAAATACACTTTGTCGTGGTTAAATACTATAATGATTGCTATAACTCGCAAGAGTGAAGAGTAGGCCGAAGGGGAAAACAATGCCAGCAGAAGAGATCATTCAGCGCATGAGTGAGTTAGCCGAGAAACTTTTGTTGTGGCAAAGTCAGTATGCCCAAGGTCGGCCTACCGTCTCGGATCTTGAGTATGACAAAGTTTGGGACGACTTACGCCAAATGGAAGAGCAGAATCCTGAACAGAGGCTCCCCTGGAGCCCTACTCAGCGTGTTGGGAGTGATCTTTCGCATGGGTTTCCTGAACGTGCACATGAAGTGCCGGTCTTGAGTCTCGATAAGGCCTACGCCGTGTCGGAACTCGAGGCGTGGTTGAAGAAAAACCAAGGCTTGAGTTCTCAACCTTTGGTTGTTGTTGCGGAACAGAAGCTCGACGGCTTGTCGGTAGTGCTGTATTACGAAAATGGTATTCTCGAGCGCGCTTTAACTCGGGGCAATGGCTGGGTGGGCAACGACGTTACCGCCAACATAAAAACCATTCCCACTGTTCCTCTGAAACTTGAGCCAGGTCTCAGATTGGCAGTGAGGGGTGAAGTTTACCTGCCGAAATCACAGTTTTCTTCTATCAATGCCCGTCAAGAGGAACCCTACGCCAACGCTCGCAACCTGGCGGCAGGCACTTTGCGGCGGGTAAAAAGCCGTGAAACTGCCGAAGTTCCCCTGCACATTTTTTGCTATGAAGCGTTTTTTTTAGCTTGGCCGGGGCAAACTCTGCCCTCTGGTCATTTAGAAGCATTGGCAGCGTTGAAAACGTTGGGGTTCCCAGTAAACGCCCCTATCGCGGCGCTGTCTCCCGAGGGACAGTTTACGGGTGTCCAGCGCCACTCTCTCGAACTTCTGAGCTGTCGGGGTATCCCTTATGCTGAGTTAGGTCCTCTCGTCGAGGACCAAACCCGCCAGCGGCCGACCCTTGACTGGGATATCGATGGCTTGGTGCTTAAAGTGGATGCCTTAAACCTTCGGGAAGAGCTGGGTGCCACAGAACACCATCCTCGGTGGGCGATGGCCTACAAGTTTGAATCGCCTCAAGGCGAAACTAAGGTAGAAGAGATTACGGTGCAGGTGGGCAGGACGGGACGAGTGACCCCGGTGGCGAGGGTGTCACCAGTGGCGGTGGGCGGCAGTACCATTACTTTTGTGACCTTACACAATGAGGGTTTTATTGAAGGCCTGGAACTCAATATCGGTGATATCGTGGCAATTTCTCGACGGGGAGACGTGATTCCTGCGGTAGAACGAGTGGTTGAAAAGCTAACTCCTGGCACCTGGAAATTTCCTGAGTTTTGTCCGTCGTGCGGTTCCTGCTTGCGAAAAGAAGGTGCCCATGCCTTTTGCCCCCAACCAGATTGCCCCGATCAAAAGCGTTATCGACTCATTTTTTTTGCTGGCAAGGATCAAATGGATATTGAAAATCTTGGCCCTGAAACGGTCGATACTCTGATTTCGTTGGGCTTAGTGAATGATCCTTCGGACTTTTTTACCTGCGATTACGATAAACTTCTTGACGTTGCTGGCTTTGGCCCCAAAAAAGTCGAGCTCATTCGTGCCGGAGTCGAAAAAGCCCGAAAGCAACCTTTTGTGCGAGTTTTGACGGCACTGGGTATACCCGACCTTGGTCCCAAACTAGCCCAGTTGCTAATTGAAGCTGGGCTAAAAAGCTACGCAGCTTTGCGGGAGGCTCTTGAGAATCGAGCCCAAGAACTGGTTAACCTGCCAGGAGTCGGTGAGAGAACCGTTGAAAGTCTCAAACTTGGACTATTGAAACCCAGCGTCAGTAGGCTGATCGACAAGTTGACGCAAGCCGGTTTGGTGATGGAAGCTCAGGCTCCTCGCGGTCCCGAAAATACAGCCTTTGCCGGTACAGTCTGGTGTGTGACGGGTTCCTTTGAAAAGTTTCAACCTCGTGCCCTCGCCGAAGAAGAAATTCTCAAAAGGGCGGGCCGGGTAGTATCGGCGGTAAGTGGAGCGACTACTCACCTTCTAGCGGGAAGCGGAGCGGGAAGTAAATTGCAAAAAGCGCAAAGTTTAGGCGTAAGGGTGGTTAGTGAGCAGGCTTTTCTGACGGCACTGGCACAAGAGCGTGTACCCGGGCTTTAAGTTCAGGCAGGAGTTCGGCTTCAAACCACGGATTCCGTTTCAACCAGCTTTGGTTTCGGGGCGAAGGGTGAACGAGCGAGAAAAATTATTGGGGAAGAGCTTTGAAGTTTTTTTCGGTTTCGGTCAGATTGCTTGCCTTACCCAGGTAAAACCGTTGAGCTCAGATTCCTACGGGAAGAATGAGTTGGATATGGGGTAGGGCTTACAAAAATCTCGTCTGCCATAGTGGGGCACCTTCAGGCCGAGGGGGAGGTCTCCCGCTTTTCCTCGATCGGGGTAGCAAAGCCCCATAGGAATGATAGCGATGTGGGATTCGTCATAGAAAACCTCACCGCTGCCAGTCTCTTCCTTGAGTTTCAAAAATTCTGGAGAAGGTAGTGAACTTCGCACCACGAAATCCGTTTAATGCTGACGAAAAAGCTTGACAACCCGATTTTGTGTGCAGACCTTTGCGGTAAGGAGTTCTTATGAAAAGTATCTTCGGAATTACCGCTGGCGTTCTTGTTGTTCTTTTGGGGGCCTCATGTTCCCAAGCCCCGAAACAGAAATCTCAGCCTGTCGCAAAACCAGTCTACCATGCATACCTGACCCTGTTGACGGGAGACATGACAGGAAAACCCGGTTGGCCGCAACTTCAACCGGCAGATTTTACCCTACCTGCGGATTCCGACGTCATCTTAACTATCACCAGTTATGGAGATGATAGTGCCACGGTCTCGGCCCCCTATGACAAAGTGATGGGGACAAAAGACGGGCAGGAATTAGTTAATGGACAAACTGTGAGCTCCGTGCCGTTGAAGCAAATCGCGCATACCTTTTCAATCGATGCGCTTAAGCTGAACTTGCCTATACCTGCCGTTCAGCACCACAAAGGGCCGGTCGTTCCTGTAGTTGTTGTAGCCGAGATTCATACCCCCGCTTCAGGCACTCAAACCTGGCAGTGCTATGCCGCATGCGGTACCGGGAAATCTGGTTGGGACGGATCGATGGTGACTGACGGATACATGACGGGCAAGGTGACCTTTTCGAATCAGTAGAAATTGACGTCTAACGCTCTCCGTGCGAAAATCTTCTTATGCACCGAGATCGCCGGGGAGCTTGGACCGAAGAACTCTGGGAACAAGTCAGAGTTTCTCACCTGTCCACCCTCTACCTCAGTGGTGTTTCTTCCCGTGATGTTCGTAGTGAACTTGCCCTTTTGGCACACGACTATGGTGTGATATGGTGGGATCTTTCACTTTCTGACAAAACGGATGAACCCTACGAGCCTCTTTTAAGTCTGGCTCATTTATGCGTTGAAGAGCTGTCAACGGTTCAGCGCGAGGATCTTTTAAGGTCAGCGATTTATCCTCCCCTTTTGCCACTTTTTCAGTTACCGCTTCATCAAACCCTACCACTCTGGCACTTGTTAGAGCCTCCCCCTTTTGAAGAACAAGATTATCATGCCACTCGTCAGGAGTCCTCAGTCGAAAAATTCCTCAGGTTGTCTTTGAGTCAGAATTCCCAGACACGTTGGATTTTGTTTCCCGATGCTGTGACTTTGCCTTATTCGACCTTAAGTATCCTGATCCAACGAAAAGATGAACCTGCCGGTGCTGTTTTTGTGATCCCTTCCGGACGGGGGCCAGCGGACCTTGAAGCAGAAATTAGGGCACCGTTTCTTGCTAAACTAAAAAATAAAGCTCTTGTAAAGAATTTTTCGTTTGAAGAAGGAACTTCCGAATTTTCCTCCGACCTTAATAACATTAACGTTGGCAAAAAAAATAGCCTTGAAGACATTCAGCGGTTTTTAGCGTGGAGATTATGGCCCGATGCTCGCCGAATCATCGAGCGTAACGAACGTGTTCAACAAGAGGTATGGAACGCTGATCAACATTTTTTTTGGCAATGCGCTAAAGCCGAGCTAAATTGGGGGGAGGGGTTAATCGACCAAGCCCTGTTCAATTTTCAGTCGTTATTTTCCCGATACCAAAAGCCTTCGATTGAAAATCAGAACGATAACACTTCGCTGGTTTTGGCTTTACGAATCGCACAAGCTTGTTTTCATCGGGCGCAGTGGGAAAAAGCGAAATCGTATGCGCTATTAGCGCTCTCCCTCGCTCAGGGGCAGAATAAGGGGTTCCAGCTCCAAGCGCGCGAAGTGCTTCTTTTGATTGATCAGGAAAATTTTTGTTTAGAAGAAGGCCTTTGGAAGCAAACTTACCAAACCCTTTTGAGCGACGCCCAAGAATTGGGTTGGGCTAATACCTTGTCTTACTGGTTTTCGCGTCCCGATCGTTTTAGTCCTCAGACAGAATGGTCAGCAGTAAAGTTCTACCTCCACAAGGCCGAGGTTTGGGCGCAAGCCCAAGATAACACTTTTCGTTTGGCAGAGGCTTATCACGCTCAGGCCTTGGTTCATATAGCGCATGGTGGGAATTCTTCGGTGACCCCTTTTTACCAAAAAGCCGAACGACTGTTTCAAAACCTTGGTAGCAATCTCAAGTTATCGCAATTGCAGAATGGTTTTGGCTATTTTTACCTTCAAATAGGGCGCTTTCGGTTGGCAGAAACCTACTTTAGGCGGGCTTACGGAACGGCCACTCGAATAAGAAATGTTCACGAAAGTGCTATGGCACTCCGCAATTTAGGGTTGCTGTATGTTTTTTGTGGATTTTTTTCAGAAGCAATCCCGTACCTCGAAGAGCTCAAAAGCATTGTTGAAGAATTTGGCTTAGAATCCTTGTCGTATCATACCAAAGAGGGTGTAGATGTTTTATTGGCTTTAGCGTACGCCCATGTTAGCCGAACACGCTTTTTAAGCCTCTTTCACCGCCTCTCCTCAGGAACTCTGGAAACACTCGGGCATCGTTCAATGCCTATCGAGGATAGGTTTTACTTGCTTATCGTCAGGGCGCATGAGGCGCATTTTCGTAATGAAATACCATTGGTCCGCCAGGCAATGGACGAAGCGGAACTCGTTGTGAAGGGACTTCCGAAAGGCTTAAGGTTCTTGTTGGCCTTGTTTTTAAACGAATATGCTGAGTTCTTTCCAAAGGAAGCGAAGCCAGTTGGTAACCTGATGACTCGGCCGCGGCCGGTCGTTGATTTTCGCCTCATTCATGAAGCTTTTGACCTGACACGAGTCTTGATGGATTGGCAACAGCGGGTCCAAGAATTGGACTTTTTGAGTGCTGTTCAAAATTTGTTTCAGCAAAAACGCTCAGAGCGAGAGCTATTGAATCGCGCTTTAGACCTCATCCACCTAAGTTTTCCCCTTGATCTTTCTTGTGTTCGCCGGGTCATGCGTAGGGGCAAGGTTTGGGCCCAACGTCAACCAGATTTGTGGAGTGCCTTAGATCAGCAGTGGCTGACCGAAACCTTAGATACCTGTTTGGTTCAAGGGGATTTCTGGCGTCACGAAAGTTTAGAAAAAGACCAACGGTCAAACGTTCATTTTACTCACCTTATCCAAATTGTGACGTTTGCCCCTCGTGCCTCTCGGTGGCAATTCTTTTTTGGGGCAAGCAGGGGACCCCTAACGATCAAGGATTTTACAGCCCTGGGTCTGGCCTGTCGTTTACTAGCGACGGCCTTAGACAAGAGTGAACAGGAGCGAGACTTGGCCGATTTTGCGCGGAAAGTTGAAGAAAAAAACTTGAAGCTTTATGAGCAAGCTAACCATGACAGCTTAACTGGGTTATATAACCGCCAATTTCTGTTGCATAAACTTGATGCCGAAATTCACAGGCTTCAACGTTACCCCACAGTGGGAAGTGGTCTTGCGTTATTGTTTTGGGATCTTGATCACTTTAAATCTTACAACGACCTTTTCGGTCACGCGGCTGGTGATGTAATTTTACAGTCTGTCGGATCAATGCTTTTGTCTTTAGTGCGAAACTGCGATGTCGCAGCCCGCTTTGGTGGCGATGAATTTGTCCTTCTTCTCCCTGAAACCACCGAAGACGGAGCACTCCGGGTTGTCGAAAGATTTTTCTCGGTCTTTGCCCATGGTTTAAGCTTGCACCACCAATTGGAAGCGTTTTTAGGGCACCCCATCGTCCCGCCGGAACCCTCGTTAACATGCTCGGTTGGTATTGCAATTAACTATCCCCACGCGTTATTAAGGGCCGATGAACTTCTTGGGAAAGCCGATGAGGCACTCTACCAGGTGAAGCGCTTGGGAAAAAACGGAGTTATGGTTGCTGGAGAAGAACAAGTTAGGATAATCCAAGGTAAGTTAGACTAAATTGTAACCCATCTCTGCCTAGCAACTTGACAGTTTTCGTGAGATGATTGCACACTGTTCGTGATAACTTGCATAATTAAGATCGAGGCGCTTGCTATGGAAATCTCAAAAATACTCAAAAAAAACGCTTTTGTTTACGCTGTCATTCTAGGCCTGGTTAACATTACTATTTTAGGGATTTTGTTTTTCGAAGGATCGTTGCCAATTTTGTGGGCAGTCTTGCTTTTGGGAATACTATCATCGATGGGGCTTTCTCTTTTCCTGGCGAAAACCAATCAGCGTATCGCCAAGGGGCTTCGCCAAGAAATCCTCGTTAAGCTGGATTCTCTTCGTTATGGCATTCTGAGAATGGGGCAGGGCGATTTGACCTTTCATGCGGCTCCACCCGACGACCAACGAGTATGGTCGAGCCCGCAAGCTAGCAAGCAAGATGATTTTCGCTTGTTACAAAATGCTGTTGACACCTGTTTGCTTGATTATCGAGCCCTAACCCGTGACCCTCTTAAAAGGATTGCATTTTTTGGGCCCGATTCTACGAAAGAAGGGATGGCTTGCGCTCAAAAAATGGCCCAGCTGGTCGGAAAAGGCAAAATCGCGGTGCTTAGTGATAACCCCATAGCAAATGGGGTATCGGGAATGCGCACCAAGGGCTTTTTGGAAGAACTTTCCGAACATTACCCTGGCCTAGCAGTTGTGAAAGTAGCTCAAGTCTTTGAAGATTCGGCGCTTGCCACGACAGCGCTAAAAGAAATTCTTGAATCTGCTCCCGACCTCCAAGGTTTATATTTGACTGAGCCGACTCATATTGGAGCACTTGTTCCCCAATTAAAGCTCAAGAACTTGGCGGGAAAGGTCAAGATCGTGGTGCATGACCTCACACCTGAGATGACACCGTTTGTGTCGTCAAACTTAGTGTCGGCAGTGCTACACCAAGACCCCTTTGCCCAAGGAAGAGACCCCTCCATTCGTATTTTTCAACACATCGTTGAGGGCTGGGTTCCTGAAACTATTCAGTTGGTACCCCCCATGGAGTTCATTGAGGCTCAGAATTTATCGGAGTTTTGGCAACAAGGAAAGGGTTGGGTTGAGTCCGAGGCTCGGGCAGCCCGTCGTGTAAAGCCGAAAAAAAAGGCAGAGCGTCCGCTTAAAATCGCGGTTATTAGTTTGGATGTTAACGATTTTTGGTTTCAAATCAACGAAGGTGCCAAAGCCGCGAACCAAGAGCTAAAACCGTGGGGGGGCGAGGTGAAGCTGATAATCCCACCCCGTGTCCCTGACGCACAGGGTAACCCTCAAATTGATCTATCAGAAAGGACTATGCGGCCTCTTTTTGAAGCCCTGATCCAAGAGGGGTATTCAGGAATTGCGACTTACTGCTTCACGCCAGACCTTGTCACCTTGGTCAATGACG
>DAIDHT010000021.1:0-4376 GCA_027451945.1 Spirochaetales bacterium | reverse complement strand
CACGCGCATATCCTGAGCCTAAAAGGAGATTCTTACAGAATGAAAGACCGATTGAAAATAGGGGTCGTTGACCCGGAATAATCAAATAAAAGCGGAACCTGGCCGCCGGTGAAAAGCGGAACTTCTAAACCGTTGTTGACAGAAATATTATACGACCCAGTTTCAAAAAACTGTCAACTTATCAAAGTTCGTAACACCTTCGCCAGTAACACCAAAGGGATACTAGACGAAATAAACCTAATAGTTTTATATTTTTGTTTTAGGAGGAACTGCATGCCACGTCCTGTAGGTTCAAAAAATAAGCCCAAGACTTTTGAGGCTAGTTCATCAAATTCCACTGATAATAATGGAAAAAGCGTTCGCCTTCGCGCTCGCGTCAACGTTCTTGATGTCATCAACCAAGCCCGCCAAGCCGAAGGTTTAGGTAAAGTCAAAACAAAAGAACCTAAAGTTAAACTAGGTCTTAAGCTGAGTGATGACCAAAAAAGAAAAATCGCTTTAAGCGTTTCATCAAAGTTGTATCCCGGTCTTTACAGCAACGATTTCGTTTTAACTAAAGAAATGAAAGAAAAGCTGGTTAAAGCTGTCAATGCCGAAATTGATAAGATTGAATCGGGTGATAAGCCCCTTCCTGAAAACTTCTAACCTTTTCTTTCACACTTATTCGGTTTGAAAAAGTCTGGCGAGAACCTCTAATAACTCTCGCCAGGTAAAAGGCTTAGTTAAACGAGCGTCAAAAACTTGACCTTCGGTTATAGGGTCTTCGGAATAGCCGCTCATTCCAATTATTTTAGCTGTACAGCCTCGCTCACGCAACTGATGCGCCGTTTCGTAGCCCCCTAAACCACCAGGAACTGTAAGGTCAAAAATTCCTAAAGAGACTTTTTTGCCAGCGTTATTTAAATCCTCGTAAAGGTTAAGAACCGCTTCACCCTTAGACGCTGTGCGCACATCCATACCGATTGACGTTAGCAATTCACGCAAGGATTCTTGAAAACTTTCTTGGTCATCCATCACCACGGCCAAGCCCTCTAAATGCAAAATCGATAAAACCTCACGGGGAAGATCTTCAGCAAGAGCTTGGGGCTCTGCCGGCAAAATTACCACCATGGTGGTGCCTTTACCAGGCGTTGAGCGAACATCAATTTTGCCCCCGTGACGCTGAATAATCGAATAGGAGGTTGCAAGACCTAACCCAGAACCAGTGCGTTTTGTGGTAAAAAAGGGCTCAAAAATCCGGTCTATCACGGACGGAGGAATTCCTACGCCCTGGTCGGTGATACTGATTCCCAACGACGCAGGCGGAATATTATAGGCTTTTACCAAGATATTTCCGCCGGCATACGAGGCTTGCCGGGCATTAAGAACAAGGTTATTGATTACTTGGCTCAGCAGGGCTTCATCCCCTAAACACAACCACAACTCAGGCTCTACCGTGACCGAAAAGGCTAAGTCGGAGCCAGCCAAGGCAAACTCGGTCCATTCAGGTAATAGGTGGCCAAAATGTAAAGGTTTACGAACCAGGTGGGCGCCTTTCGAAAAGGTTAAAAGCTGACTGGTGAGTGATCGAGCCCGGGCCATGACCTCGCGTGCTTTCAGAAGCTTTTCGCGGGCTGAGCTGTAGTTTTCTTTGGTCAAATCAAATTGTGCTACTTCTAAATAGCCAAAAATTCCGCCCAATAAATTATTAAAATCATGAGCAATGCCCCCTGCTAACACCCCAATACTTTCAAGCTTTTGGGCTTGACGCAATTGTTCGGCCAGTTGGCGTTCTTCGGTAATGTCTTGTGAAACAGCTTGAATGCTTTCAAGATTTCCGTCACGGTCAAAAAACGGCACAAAGGAACATTGCCACGTTCTTTCTTCGCCTTGGATTTTAAACACACCCTCATAACTTTCTTCGGTTCCAGCCTGCGCGACAAGCGAGAGCCATAGGCCAAAAGCTTTGCCAAAATCCCCTGGCAGAAGCTTTTCGGGGCGTTGCCCCAAAGGGTGTTCTGTTTGCGGGTGAGTCAGCTTGGCGAACAGACGATTTTGCAAAAGGAGGCGACCTTCGCCGTCAAACAACGCATTGGCAGAGCGGGACTGCTCGAACATTTGTTCATAGCGGTGCCAGTTGGCTTCGACAGCCTCCTCGGCATGAAAGCGTTCTAGACCAAACGACAAATCGGCGGCGGCCTTGTCAAACATTTCTAGCTCGGACAAAGAGAACGCCTTAGGTTGTTCAGAATAAATCGTAAACGAGGCAACCACCTCGTCATGTAAAAAAATCGGAAAGGAGGCAAGACAACGAATACCCCACTGCCGTGTTCTTGTACGCCAGGGAAGAATGTCTGGGTCCGACTCGGTATCTTGGCAGTAAAAAAACTTTCGCGTTCGGTAACAACGTCCTGTAGGTCCCCAGCCCTCGGGCTCATCATCAAGGCGAAGGACCAAGCCTTCGGCATAACCCGAGGATCTTCCGGCCCAGACTGTGGGAACAGCTCGAGCGTTCTTTCGGTCCATAACCGCCACCATAACCAACGGAAAGCCGCCTGTCTTGACCGCAATACGACAAAACTCTTCGTACAAACCATGGGCAGATTTTTGGCGCGCCAAACTTAGGCCAAACTCGCCTAATAAGGCGTAAAGCTTATTAACCCGTCTTAATTCCTGCTCCTGAAGCTTAAGTTCGGTAATATCGGTACCCACCATTTGCACACCAGAAAGCTCCTTTGAAGAATCCCACAAGGGGAGATAAGTGGTTCTTAGGTAGTGCGTTCCTTCAGGTGTCGACAACTCACGTACATGAGTCTCGGGTGTGCTGGTAGTAGCAACGCGCTGAATGTTGGCTTGAATCTCTTGGCCTAAAGTTGAGGGTAAAAGCTCTGAAACTAAGCGGCCGGCAACCTCAGGGAACGTCGAAGCCCCCAAAAGCTTTAACGAAGCAGAATTGCACAAAACCAGGCGCCCCTCGGGGTCATAAAACCCATTCATGGTTCCCGAGTTTTCAAATAAAAGCTCCAGCCAGCGGCGGTTAAACTCCAGCTGGCGTTCAGTGTCACGTCGTTGGCTAATATCACGGGCTACGGTAAGCACATACCCTACGCCATCAAGGGTGAGGGTACGAGAGTGAACCTCCATGGGGATATCCCGCCCCTGTGCCGAGCGGTGAAAAAGCTCGGTTTGTAAATGGCCCTGGGCAATGACAGTCTCGAACTGCTCTTGGGCCCGGGTGGTGTCGTGAGGCGAACGAAGAAACGAAAAGTGCTGACCCAACAGCTCTTGCCGGGTATAACCCAGCATTGCCAACGCCGTTTCATTGCAGTCGATAAGGTTTCCCGCCAAGTCTAAAAGGTAAACGGCGTCGGCAATGGCATTGAGGGCAGACTCGGCAAACAAAGCTTGGGTGAAAAGCCGAGGGGCAGTTGGATCCATACTTCTATTGTAGAGAACATAATCTGGCAGAGCAAGAAAATTATATTATACTTAAACAGATGAAACGCTTGATAGCTTTAGCGTTAGTCTTAGGAAGTGGGTTGTCCCTGTGGGGTCAAACCATACACCTCACGTGGGCTACCAACCCCGCCTACCCGCCGTACGACTGGTCGTTACACGGTAAGAGGTATCACGGAGCGGCCGAGAAGTTAATCGCTCACCTGAGACTCCCTGGGGTGGACTTTGTGCCAGTCTTTGTTCCCTGGAAACGAGCACAAGAGATGGCCAAAGACGGCCAATTGGATCTTTTGGTCAATATCCGTGACACCCCGCAACGTGAAATTTGGCTGGACTTTGCCCAGACCCCAGCCTTCTCGAACCCTATTGTGATTTTTATGCGCCGAGAAGACCAACTAAAGCCGGGATGGCAGTGGGATGAGTTAATCCCCCTACATGGTGGCCAAGCGGCTGGCGACAGCTTTGGCTCACCCTTTGACGAGTTCTTAAAACAGCACCTTACGATGCAAACCGCCCCAACTGTCGTTCAGAATTTCAAAAAGCTTTTGTGGAGGCGCATCGACTTTTATGTTACCAGCCTCTACCTAGGGAAGCTTTGGCTCGCCAAGACTGGCAATTCCCGGTATGTTGGGGTTTTGTTACCCCCAGTCTCGGAACAGGCCATCACGATTGCCTTTAGCAAACGCTCAAGAAACGTCAAATTGTTAGCTGAGCTTGATGCACGATTGGCAGAGTTGCGCCAAAAGGGTGTTTTAGACCAAATCTTTGCGCAAGCGATGACCGAAGCCCAACAAACCGATTTTAGTTCCCTGACAAGACCGTGATGGTAGAGGGCGCCTCTAAGAAGCGGCTTTGAATCACCTGGAAGTACGAAAGTACCCCCGGGCTTTGGCCCAAAAGGTGACCGCCCTCGCGGTCTTGGCTGACAAGTTCCCAGGCAT
>DAIDHT010000020.1:0-34352 GCA_027451945.1 Spirochaetales bacterium | reverse complement strand
ATGCCTGGGAACTTGTCAGCCAAGACCGCGAGGGCGGTCACCTTTTGGGCCAAAGCCCGGGGGTACTTTCGTACTTCCAGGTGATTCAAAGCCGCTTCTTAGAGGCGCCCTCTACCATCACGGTCTTGTCAGGGAACTAAACCTCGGTGGAAGAGGCTGCCGTTGATAAAGGTCCGCCACCCTGAGGAACAAGCGTTGAAACATTCGACAGGAGGAGCCAGCTCTGGGTAAAGGAAAGATTGGCTTCTAGAATGAGATTACGTCGTCAGCAGAACTAGTCACGATCTTCTCATGTTCTAATCACGATCACGACGTGTTGTAGACACAATCCTGAAGAGTTGCAGTCACAATCGCGGACATTTCGTGACATGAATTTTTTGGTTTCAAGTCACAATTCCCCAAAAAAAGCGCCGCGAGTTGCCCCGCGGCGCCAAGTTAGCATATCTCCCTAACCGGGGTAAGTTAGGTCAAACGTTAGCTCAAAACTGTAAAACTTTCGCCCAGGCGACCGGCGCGAACGTCTCCGGCAATTGTCGTTGTTCGGACTTCCAGGTGGTACTCACCGGGTGTAAGGGCAGGCACTTTGACATCGACGCGCTTGCTTCCTACACGGCTATACACCGTGGCCCGTGTCTGGTTGCCCGTGCTGTCGATAAAAAAGACCCCAGAGGTGGTATCTTCAGGGGCAAACTTCAGGCGTGAGCCGACAAGGTGAAGTACTTCGCCAGGCAACCCCCGGTTAAAACCACCGCTCTCGGTGGTCTCGGCGCGCAGAAGGGTGGGCAGTACAACAGAAGGTGTGTCAACAACCTGCAAGGTTGTCTGTGCCTTGACCCGGTTAAGCAGGGTTTGATCACACCGCAGGCGAACTTGCACTTTTTCGGTACTGATGTTCTGACTATCAACAAAGGCTCCCTGCACCGGAACGGGCTGACGTACCGATAGCGAAAAGGTTCCCAGCGGTGTTTGAATCGAGTGGCCTTGAGGCAAAAATAGAGCAAGGTGTTCGAAAAAATGGTCAAACACCGACCTCATATCAGCCTCGGACAAACCTGTCTGCTTGCCCATCAGAGCCAAGACATCCTCAAAGGCCATCTTGTTCCTGTTGATTTGGCGGGCAAAAGAGGTTTCCCCTTTTCCAAAATCCCGTTTAAAATACGCTACTTGTACCATGGTGGTACCTCCTACAATTTGGTTTCGCCCGGCACGTCTGCCGGTTGTGGTAAGCGCAACGCACTTTCCCAATCGCGATCAAACGTAAGAACTGGAGGGTTGGGGGTTCTGCTTCAAAAAAGTTTTCAAATTTTGACGATTTTTTTTGCGATAAAAACTGGAGGGGAGAATACGAGGGATCACTACGACCTACAAGCCTTGACTCGCCGAGCCCTGGTCATTACTTATCGAGTTCGGACCAAGTCAGTAGGACGTTCCTTCTACTTACAACATTGGACTGTTGTGACTACAGGGGCGGATTTCACTGCCAGGTACCAGCCCAAGCTTCTTGCCTTTGCCCGCGACGACTAGCTCAACACCTTGAAAGAAAGCGGGCACACGGCAGTCTGCAACGGATTCCCCTGACCTACTTTTTTACGGTTCTCAAGGAAATTCCATGTTTGTCGTCCACATTCTGCAAAAAGTACGCCACATCTTCGAAAAACTCATCCATGGCGGGTCGGATGTCCTCGGGAATCCCTACCTCAGCCATCGCTTCACGCATATAGTGCAGCCACTTATCAGCATGGGCTCTGGTGATGGCAAAACGAGCGTGCCTATCACGGAGGGCTGGGTGACCCTTACGCTGGCTGTAAAGATCAGGCCCCCCCATTCGTTGAATAAAGAACTCGTATTGATTTTGTATCGCCGAAGCTTTGTCTTTAGGAAACATCCCCCTAAACGAAGGTTCTGTGTCCTCGTAGACTTTATTGTAAAAGCACGTTGAAAGTTCGATGAACTTGTCACGCCCTAGCTTGCTGTAGATGTCCATTTGATCGATGAGAAACATACTAGGAATATAATTAAATTTTGCTAAGCTGGCATCTCATCGGCAAAAATCTGACCATTGCGGGTTAAGAAAAGGCTAAGAATTTCCTATGACGAAAGACTCTGGTTCCGGTTATAACAAAATGGGAGGCTGAAAATGAAATTCTTATGGACCACTTTGTCCGTTTCTGATTATGACAAGTCCCTAGACTTTTGGACACGGGTGGTGGGACTGTCTGTCCAAAGGACGATGACACCACCAGGCATGAAAATAGCTTTTTTGGGACAAGGCAAGCCTGGGGAACAGGGCGAGACACAGATAGAAATCCTTTGGGATTCCAAGAAAGACCACGTCACCGTGACCAAAGATTTGGGTATCGGGTTCGAGGTCAGCGACCTAGACCTTCAGGCTCAAAAGTTACGTAGCCAAGGCTGGGAGGTTCGGGGCCCTTTCCAGCCCAATCCGGCAATACGTTTTTTTTACGTCTCAGACCCAGACGGCTGGCAGGTACAGTTTGTCCAAAACCTTTAGGCCAAGGAACGAACTCTTACTTCAACCTCGGGGGAGCTTTTTAACAAGTCCACCAAAATCTGCGGTTCAGTTCCCCGGTAGTGGTAGGGGTACAGGAATTTTGGTTTGAGGGCTTTTGTCAAACTGGCTACCTGTTCGGGGGTCATGGTGTACGGTTGATTCATGGGCAGGAACGCTACCTCTATCCCGGTTAACTGACGGATTTCCTGGTGGTCCTCGGTGTCTCCCGCGACGAGGACCTTCCAACCATCAAAGTTGAGAATATAGCCGTTATCGCGGCCCCGAGGGTGAAATTGCTCACGCCCAGAGGTGGTGTTATAGGCCGGCACGGCTTGGATTACGACTCCCTCGACCGTGATTGTTTCGAAATTTTTTAGTGCTGTTCCTTCACCTAAAAGCTCACAAACTGCGGGGTTGGCAATGATCTTGGTAGAGGCCTTTTTGAGGAGCTGAATCGTTGCAGGGTCGAAATGATCTTGATGCTCGTGGGTGATCAGGATGACATCGGCTTTGGGCAGGCTCGAATAGTCGGCTTGTGCACTCCAAGGATCAATATGAATTATCAAGCCTTGCCAGTTCCAAAGGAGTGACGAATGTCCCAAGGGTGTCAAATCCAGGGTTTTTCCGCCAATAACAAACCTATCGGGCTGAGACGGTGACGTTGTGCTCATTGCTTACCTCCAGGGTCAAAAATGTCTAAGAAAAGGCCTGAAGGCAAGTGCTTGACAAGCCAAGGCGGACCGCCGCAAGCTAAAGATTATAGAGGAGTATCGAGCATGCTGATCAAAACCATCAAAGCCGCCCTTTTTTTGCTGGGGATGCTCGTATCTGCTCATCTTGAGGCGCAAGCTTCTGCCTCGGCAACACCAACCCCCACGCCCACGCCGGTTCCCGTTCTAACCATGATCAAGGTTGAAGGGGGCAAAATGGCGATGATGGGGCAAATTGCGGTGACTATTTCATCTTTCGAAATGTCTAAAACCTTGATAACACAAGATGAATACCAAAAAGTAATGGGCAACAATCCCAGCCATTTTACGGGAAAAGACCTCCCGGTAGACAGTGTCGATTGGTATGCGGCTGTTGAGTTTTGCAATCGCCTTAGCCTAGCCCAAGGTTTACCCCCCGCTTACGTGATCGACGGACGAACAGTAACTTGGAATCATTTTTCTAATGGCTATCGACTACCTACCGAAGCCGAGTACGAATATGCCGCGCGGGGCGGCAATAAACCTGATAAGACCATCTTTGCCGGTAGCAACACTGCCTCCGACGTTGCTTGGTATGCTGACAATAGTTCCCAGACAACACACCCGGTTGCCCAAAAGAAACCCAATAGCTTAGGGCTGTACGACCTCAGTGGCGACCTCTATGAATGGTGCTGGGACTGGTATGATGAAACCCTCGCAGGAGGAAGAGACCCCTCAGGGCCTGCGCAAGGTTCCTTGAAAGTTCTGCGCGGCGGCTGTTGGAAGAGCCCAGCTTACATGGTTGGGGTTAGTCAACGCAGTAATAGTTTTCCTTACGATAACGACCCTGTTCTCGGGTTTCGCGTGGTTCGATCGCTGGTAGTGGCCCAGCCAACACCCTTAACGACACCGGTGCCAACCCCGACGCAAGCTCCCCCGACGCCCTCACCAAAGCCAGCCGCAACCACTAAACATGGTTGAAGTTCTTCTCGTTGTTACCATTCTTTGGAGCGCAGCTGGAACCGTTTTGACGGTTTACTTTTTAACTCAGTCCCGTCGTGACCAAGCCGAGCAAGCGGATCGCACCTGGAAAAACCTCGCTGACCTTAAAGACCGACTGAGTGCGGATGTAGCCGAGGTTCACAAAGGGCTTGCGGCAATGCAGGCTCTGGCCCAAGACGTTGGTGGTCTTAAAAAGATCCTCAGCAATGTTAAAACGCGGGGCATTCTGGGTGAGGCCGCTTTGGAAGGTCTATTAACGGAGTACCTAGCTCCAGACCAGCTGGAACGTAACTGCGAGATTCGTCCTGGCTCAGGACTTCGGGTAGAGTTTGCCGTCAAGCTCCCCGGGCAAGACCGAGCCGTTCTATTACCGGTTGATGCCAAATTTCCACGCGAAGACTTTGACCGTTTGATAGAAGCCGGAGAAGCAGGCGATAAAGGGGCTGCCGAAATGGCCGGCAAGGCGTTTGAAAACCGTTTACGAACTCATGCCCAAGATATTGCCAAAAAATATCTTGATCCGCCCCACTCGACGGATTTTGCCTTGATGTTTCTTCCCTTCGAGTCGCTTTATGCCGAGGCTTTACGTCGCCCCGGCTTATTCATGGAGCTCCAACAAAAGCTCAAAATCGTTTTAACGGGTCCGACCACCCTGACAGCCTTTCTTAATAGCCTACAAATGGGCTTTCAAACTCTGGCTGTCAGCAAAAAATCGGCCGAAGTTTGGAACTTTTTAGCCACAGTAAAGACAGAATTTGAAAAATTTAGTGAAACCCTTTCGCAAGCCCGCAAAAGTGTTGAGTCAGCCGCATCCTTTCTTGACCAAGCTTCTCGCCGAAGCGAAAAGCTAGAAAAACGTCTTACCGATTTGGGAAAAGGTAATGACTTGTCATGACAAGCGCGCTGGTCTGTCTATTTTTTCAGACAGCTTTTTTCTTCATCTTTAGAGATATCGCCTTGCCAAGGTCAAGACAGAACTATACTATCTTTCATTCCAAGAAACACTTAGATTTCAATTCGAATCTAAGACCAATATAGGCATGGATTTTGCTTGTTTCCCTTTACTGGGTTTGTCCCCAGGGACTTCCGCGACTCCCGACTAGGCGAAGGGCTAGGAATTCCTTACTTTTACTGTGAACATCCAAGGAGGCCCTTTGTGGGTATAGGAATCATTGGCACCGGTTATTATGTCCCATCCAGGGTTCTGACCAACAAGGAGCTTGAGGGCATGGTGGATACCTCCGACGAATGGATTTTTACCAAAGTAGGAATCCGTGAACGCCGCATCGCAGGGCCCCACGAAGCAACCTCGGATTTAGCTTTAAAAGCCGCGCAAGAAGCCCTGGCCAATGCTGGCGTAGAACCAGAAGAGGTCGACCTGATTATTTTAGCGACCTCTAGCCCCGACATGATCCAACCCGCAACAGCCGCTATCGTTCAGGGCAAGTTAGGTGCTCTTAACTCGGCGGCTTTTGACGTCTCGGCAGTCTGTGCCGGTTTTGTGTACGCTATGACTGTTGCTTCGGCGATGATGCAAGCAAACCCTCAATACCGTCGTGCCGTGGTCATAGGAGCCGAAACTTACTCTCGAATTCTCGATTGGACCGATCGAACGACCTGCGTTTACTTCGGCGATGGCGCTGGAGCCGTTGTCCTTGGACAGCAGGCCGGAGAGCTGGGCATTCAAAAAACCTTTTTAAAGAACGATGGCCGAGGAGCGGGAGCCATTCGTTACCTCGGTGGCGGGTCGCGTCACCCCGCGTCGCCCGAAACTCTGGCCCAAAAGATGCACCGTTTTGAGATGAACGGTAGAGAGGTATGGAACTTCGCAACGAAGGCTTGCCCCTTGAGTGTTCGCCAGGTTGTTCAAGACGCAGGACTACAACTATCGGATATTGACTGGATTATTGTGCATCAAGCCAACATCAACATTATCCGCCACAGCCTCGACGACTTAGGCATCCCTCTTGAAAAGACCTACACCACCATAGAAAAGTATGCCAACACTGCCGGAGCTTCTTTACCCATCACTCTGGCCGAGGCCCATGCAAAAAACCTCTTTCGCAAAGGGGACAAGATTGTTCTGGTCGGTTTTGGAGGTGGACTTTCGCTCGGTGCCGTCTATCTGAATTGGGGTATGGACTATGCCGGAGGCCAAAAAGCCCTAGTCCAGCAGCCTGCCGTAGTTGGTGGTTGGCAAAAAAACTAAGCGTGGCCGTGCCACCCTACGCCCCCTGAACCCTGCTTTTTGCTTGCTGTAACCCTAGCTTCTCTGTAGCATTTTGCTTAAAAAGGGGTTATAGTCTAGAGTTATGAAAAAACATCGTGGTCACACTCTTCAGCTTGTTCTTTTTACCGTTTTCTTTGCCCTGACTGCTCCGTGGACAATGGCTCAGACGGTTCTAAATTCGTTAACTTCACCGGCAATAGCCGCTGCTGGTGGCGAAGCGGTCAGTACAGACACTCCTCTGGCTGAACGCTATAACCCCGCCTTGGCGGCCGAAAATCAGCAACTGACCTGGGAAGGGAATTACTTTGGTATTCCTGATTTTCAGGGGAACTATGGGAATGCCGTCAACCTTGGGGTAGACATTCCCACTCGTTGGGCCGTTTTTAGCGCGGCAGGCAGCTATATCAACCTAAAAAACAACTCTTTTGACCTAGGACAAACCGGAAGGCTAACCTTGACAGCATCAAAAGAGATTTGGGACGGAACCAGTCTTGGCCTAGGTCTGGATTCCAGCTTGGGGACATCGGCTTGGGGACTCGGCCTGAGTGTTGGCTTGTATCAACATTTGGGCCAGGTTGGCCCCTTTTCAGATGTTAGTTGGGGTGCATCGCTTTTGGATATGGGAAAAGGCGACCTCCTTCAGCAAAACTCTACCGTTCCCCCTCCTTTTACCCCCCTCTTCGGCGCCGTTGGGACGCTTTTTAACCAAAACGGTCTGCACTGGCAAGTTCAAGCAGATCTCGGCTTTCCGGCGGTTCAGGATGCCTATGTGGATTTGGGGACCTCGCTCGAATTCCAACATCTGCTTTCACTCAATCTAAGGACGGCCTACGACGTGCACGAAATCACGTCCGGAATAGCTCCCGCTATTCCCCTTTCGGTCGGCCTAAGTTTTCATTTTGCCACCAATTTTGGCTCTGCCCACGAGGTGAATGTTGATTCGGCCGCCGTGGGACTTCCCGGTGGCAGTTGGGCGTTTGGCGCTGGGATCCGTGCACCCTTGGGAACGCGAGATACCACCCCGCCTGTGGTGACGGTCGACAAAAAAACCTGGTACATCTCACCCAACAATGATGGCATTCAAGATGAGCTAGACCTCCCCGTGTCGATCACCGATGACCGTTATGTCATGGGTTACACCCTGACCGTCACCGATCCGTCGGGAAAGGTGATTCGCACCATTCAAAACAAAGAAACTCCGCCACCAGCACCCAATTGGAATGGCTTCTGGAAAAGGGTCTTTTACATGCAGAAGGGTGTCACGGTACCGCCTACCCTGGTGTGGAACGGCATGACGGACGCCGGACAAGTAGCACCCGAGGGAACCTATAAACTAGCGATCACCGCCTGGGATGACAACAACAACCGCAAGACCTACGATGCCGGAACTGTCGTTGTTCTTCTGACCCCACCCCAGGCTGCAGCCTCACCACAATACACACAATTCAACCCATTAGGGCCTCGTAATACCTTGGTGATTAACCAATCGGGTAGCCTTGAAGACCTTTGGACAGGAACTTTTTATGATGCCTCTAATCATCCTGTTAGGCATTTTCAATGGAAAGACTCCAGCCCTGAACAAGTCGTGTGGGATGGCAAAAATGACGCCGGTACCTTGGTACCGGACGGAGTCTATCACTATGTCCTCGATGGTGCTGATCGTGCAGGAAATCGCACCCGTATCCCCATCGACAACCTTATTGTCAATTCTATTCAAACCCCAGCTTCGCTCAACCTCGACCGTTCGGCCTTTGCGCCCCTGGGCAACGGCGTGAAAACTCTTGTCTTTGAGCCCCAGCCCCAAGTTACGGATGGTATGACGAATTGGACCCTGGCTGTTCAAGACCTCCAGGGCCAGACTGTGCGAACGCTTCAAGGTCCGGGAACCGTGCCCTCGGCTATCACTTTTGACGGCCGTAATGACAACGGGTCTCCTGTACCGGAAGGTACCTACAAGGGAGTTTTAACCCTCAACTACGCCAACGGCAACCAGCCTGTTGCAGTTAGCTCCCCCTTTCAAATCATCAACACACCGCCAGCCGCCACGGTAACCGTTGCTCAACCCGTTTTCTCGCCAGGCTCAGCTGATGCCCGCAGTGTGGTTACCTTCCAGCAGACCTCGTCTCAAGAGGAACTTTGGACAGGAACTCTGAAAAACTCGCAAGGCAAAATCATTAGAACGTTGAGCTGGCCCGGAAAAGCCGATGCCACCTACTTGTGGGATGGCCGGGGAGCTGATGGAGCCATTCAACCGGATGGGGTCTACACCTACCAAATTTCCTCAACAGACGCAGCAGGGAATCTTGGGACCTCGGCCCCCGTTCAGGTGGTCATTGATACCCAAAAGCGCGGTGTGCTGTTGTCCACCAGCCGATCAGCGTTCTCACCAGTTCTCCCGGGGAAAAAAGGACTGATCCAGTTCCTGCCACAGTTCAAAGGTGCTTCGGCTCTGGTTTCTTGGACCCTCGCGGTACGCAACAGCGAAGGTCAGACGGTAAAGACCTTCCAGGGAAGTTCGGCTGTTAATTCTGTCGATTGGAACGGACACGCCGATGGGAAGCGGTTACCCGATGGTGCCTATACCGCCGAATTGAAAGCCCTGTATCAGAACGGGTCACACCCCACGGCGATTTCTAACACCTTCCTCATCAAGACAAACGCCCCCACCGCTTCGGTGACTCCCGAATGGATGATCTTTTCGCCCACGCCCGGAAGTACTCACCCAGCGTGGGAAGCAAACCAAACCACATCAAACGAACCCGAATGGTACGCTCAAATGGTGAACTCCGCAGGTACCCCTGTGCGCACCTGGCTTTGGAAGGGGCAACCGCCGCGCTTAGTCTGGGATGGCACTGACCAAAACGGCAACAAAGTGCCGGACGGTGTGTACACCTATCGGCTGACCTCCACTGACGAAGCTGGCAATACAGGCACGGCCGAGGTTTCAGGAATTCGCCTTGACTCGCGCCCCACTCCGCTCTTTTTGACTGTCGATTCTAACGGCTTCTCGCCCAATGGGGACGGTATTAATGACACCATTGGCTTCGACGCCGTCGTCGGCCTCAACGATGGGATTTCGTCGTGGACACTCAAAATGGAGAATGAAAAGCTAGGGGTGCAAAAGACCTTTGAAGGAAAAGGTCCTGTTCCGTCGCATTTCACCTGGGATGGAAAAACAGACCAGAACGATAGAGCTGCCAACGGGCGCTACACAGCAGTTTTGGAAGTCCACTACGAGAAGGGGAATGATCCGAAAACCAAGAGCACGATTTTTGCCCTGCAGGCTACCCCGCCTGAGCTTTCTATCGGGCTGTCTCCTTTGCCTTTCTCGCCCGACAACGACGGTTACCATGATGAACTTCACATTGCCCTAGGGGTAAAGACCTACGCTCCCGTTGAAACCTGGAACCTCGAGATTCTTGATCCCGAAGGCCACCACTTCACAAGCTTTACCGGCAAGGGAATGCCCACTGGCAAGTTAACCTGGGATGGTCGTTCTGACACCGGGGAACTGGTTCAATCGGCTTCTGACTACAAGCTTGTCTTTAGTCTCAAAGACATCTGGGGAAACTCAGCTACCGTCTCAAAAACCCTCCCCGTTGATGTACTGGTTCTCAAAGACGGCGACAAGCTCCGCATTATCATACCCAGCATCCACTTTGCCAAAAACAAAGCAGACTTTCTGAACTTGGACGCCGACACCTTGGCCAAAACTCCCGATGCGATTGCCAAGAACATTGCGGTTCTCAAACGTCTTGCCGAGATTTTCACCAAGTATGGTAGCTACAAGATTGTCATCGAAGGTCATGCTGTCATGACGCATTGGGATGATCCAGCGGCGGGCAAAATCGAACAAGAACGCGAGCTGATTCCCCTATCAAAAGCCAGAGCAGAAGCCGTGAAGTCCTATCTAGAAAAATTAGGGATCGACGGCTCTCGCATTAGCACGGTAGGAGCCGGAGCTGACAACCCGATTGTTCCGTTCTCGGATATTGGCAACAGGTGGAAGGACCGCAACGTCCAGTTCTTCCTGATCCGTTCCTAAGCGAGCCTCTGTTTCTAAGAAAGTAAGTGACAAGCGGCCCGGTGTTCCGGGCCGATTTGTTTCCAGGGCGGTGTCTCGGTGCGGCACTTCGCCTGCACCAGTGGGCACCGTCCGGCAAAGGAACAGCCCCGAGGCTCAGCAGTCGCAACGGTCTGAGCAGTCTCAAAGTTAGAATAGTTATCGCCCTGGTCGGCCAGGTGCGGATCCTTAAGCAGACGGCTATAGGGGTGTGCCGGTCCCCTTGCCCACACTTCGGCTGGGGCTTCTTCTAAAAGTTGGCCACCGTACATCACTCCCATGCGGTCAGACAAATACGTTACCACCTCAAGGTCGTGCGAGATAAAAAACAAGCCCAGGCCATGGCGTTGTTTAAGGTCCAACAGCAACCTCAGAATCTGTCCTTGAACCGAAACATCGAGCGCGCTGACAATTTCGTCGCAAATCAACGTTAGGGGTTCGCTCATCAGGGCACGTGCCAAAGCCAAACGCTGACGTTGGCCTCCCGAAAAATCCCCGGGCCGCTTATCTAAGTCCAAAGGGTTAAGACCTACCTCTTCCATCAAAAGTCGAGCTCGGGCTAAAGCCATGCGGGGCCCCTGATACCCGTTTTGGTACCTCGCCCCCCAGGTGAGAATCTGCGCTGTAGTGCGGCGAGGGTCCATCGACGACGAAGGGTCCTGGAACACATAACGGGTTACCGGTCTTTCGGAGGGTTGAACACTCAAGGTGCCCGAGGTCGGCTGTTCCAGAAAGCCCATCAGTCGCGCCAACGTCGATTTTCCAGATCCCGATTCCCCGACAAGACCGTAAGTTTCACCGCGACGCCAATCCAGGCTCACACTCCTGACGGCGACGATTTCACGTTGAGAGTGAGAAAAAAGCCCGGCTTCGGCCCGGTAGACCTTACGGACATCCCGTAGGGTCATAAACACCTCGGCTTGGTGACTACTCATGAGCGCCCCTCCCCGCAGGGGGCTGAGTATTATTAACCTCGGGATGGTGACAGCGTACCTGCCGGCCTAAGCCCACAAGGGACGGTAACGAAGCACAAGCGGCATCCGCACGGGGACAGCGAGGGGCAAAGGGGCAACCTTTCAACGGGGAGCGGGGGTCGGGAGGCATACCGGGAATCACCTGTAGGGGGTCTTTTGTCCAATGACTTCCCCCTGGAATACGGGCAGACCATAAAGCGCGCGTATAAGGGCTGGCGGGTGACGACAACACCTCGTGAACAGGCCCGCTTTCCAGGACCAAGCCACCGTACATCACCAAAAGTCGGTCGGCGAGCTGAGAGACCACGGCCAGGTCATGCGAAATAAACACCAGCGCCAGGGAACGCGAAACTTTTAAATCTGCTAAGAGCCTAAGAATTTGGCGTTGCACCGTGACATCTAGGGCCGTGGTAGGCTCATCACAAATCAGAACCTCGGGGTCATTGGCCAAGGCCAAGGCAATCATCACCCTCTGTAACATCCCCCCCGAAAGTTGATGAGGGTAACTCTTCAGCCGAGTTTCCGGCTGGCCCAGGTGGACTTCTTGCCACAGGGCGATCGCTTTTTGGCGGGCCTCGACTGCGGTTAGCCGGGGGTTGTGAACTCGTAAGGTTTCGCGAAAGGTCGTTTCAAAGTTGGTAATGGGGTCAAAAGACCGACTGGGTTCTTGAAAGATCATGCCCGCTTTGGCGCGTTTAAGCCGCCGCTCAGCGGGCGAATACTCATCAAAGGGTTCCCCATCAAGAAGAACCTCGCCTTCACGTTTTGACCCCGGGGGTAACAGGTCCAACGCTGCCAGCGCTGAAATGCTCTTGCCAGAACCTGACTCACCAATGATTCCTAGGCATTCCCCGGCCGAAACAGACCACGAAACCCCGCGAACGGCTTGGATGGGATTGTTTCGCGAACCGAGGGTCACTGAAAGGTTACGTACTTCGAGTTTGTTGGGAACCTCGAGTTTGTTGGGAACGTCGAGAAGCGAGTTCATGAGGGGGCCCTCCAATGGGGGTCAGCCAAATCCCGTAAAAGCTCTCCGAGAAAGTTATAGGCCAACGATACTACAATCAAAAAGACGCCAGGCAGAAACAACCAGGGAAAATGCACTAAATTATCCAGGCTGGCCGCATCGCGGCTGATCAAACTTCCCCAACTGAAGGCGGGATCAGTAATCCCCAAGCCCAGGTACGAAAGGGCCGTTTCTCCCAGAATAAAGCCAGGAATCCCTAGGGTGACGCTCAAGATTAAAAACGAGGACATTTGAGGGATGATGTGGCGAAAAAGTATGGTAAGGGGCGGCATTTTCTCTTGCCGGGCATTGGTAACAAAGTCCGCGCGCTTCAAAGAATGCACCATGCCCCGTACCAGCCGCGCCATTCCCGGCCAACTGACAAACGAAAGGATCACCGTGATCAGAGCATACGAGGACGCGGAATCCATTTTGTCACTGAGAATCGACCTTAAAAATAGCAAAAGGTACAAACCGGGAATCAGAATCAAAAGTTCGCAGAGTCGCATGATCAGCCAATCCCAAAACCCTCCGTAGTACCCTGCTAAGCCGCCCAGAAGTAACGCAAGGGTCAAAGAAACCGCCACCCCCACAAACCCTATGGTGAGTGAGATTCGAGCTCCATACAAAATGCGGCTAAAAAGGTCGCGGCCCAGGTTGTCGGTACCAAAAAGAAAAACCGGGTCAGCTCCGCTGTGGGTATCGGTGCCAAACACGTGCCAGCTAAGGGGTAAAAAGCCCCAGAGCTTCACAGGGTCAGCGGTGACACCCCAGTGCACGGGGTCGTACTCCCCTTTGATACGAACGTATTGCCGTGAAACTTCGTCAATCATAACCATGCGCTGGACTTGGGGACCAAAACCCCACTGAGACGAATACCAACAAAGGTTCGGAGGATGATCCGAAGCGTCGGGAAAGAGCCGTGTGGGGTCATAAGGAGAAAGCACTTCACAAAAGGCCATCGCCAAATACATGACCACCAAAACCGTCAGTGAAACGGCGGCAACGGGCCTGTGTCCTAAAACCGTCAAAAAACGTTTCATGCTTTGCCATACCTGATACGGGGGTCTACCAGCGCTAAGGCGATATCCGAGAGCAACATTCCCGCCAGAATCAGAAAGCTGATAAACATGATATTGGTCATCACCAGATTGATATCTTTTTGTATCACCGCTTCATACATGAGGCGGCCTATGCCGGGGTAGGCAAAGATAATCTCGAGGATCAACGAGCCTGAAAATAAATCGGCCAATAGACCTGACGCCCCGGTGATAAAGGGGTTCATCGTGTTTCGAAACGCGTGAAAGAAGCGAATGCGTCCTTCAGAGATTCCCCGCGACCTGAGTGCCGTGACATAGGGTTGCCCCAATTGTTCGAGCATCGTAGCACGAATCAGCCGCAAGGACCCGCCAATTCCCCCTAAAAATGCCCCCAAGAGCGGCAGAGTCAAATGATACAAATACGAACCAGAAAAGGCCCAAAAGTTGCCACCGAAACTTTCACTAGGGTAGGCCGTGACGGGGAACCAGCGGGTCGAGGCGGCGAACATCTGCAAGAGTAAAAGCAGTAAGATGCCTGGAAACGCATTCAGAAACAAGCTGACAAAGCCCGCCGCGACATCCCACTTGGTACCGGCTTTTGACGACAGCCAAATTCCCAGGGCAAACGAGGTCAACGTTAGGAACACTAATGACAGTAAATTGAGGATTAAAGAATTGACCATGCGGGTAGACACTAAAAAGAGTACCGGAGCCTGCGACAAAAGCGACCGTCCCAAATCATGGTCCACCAAAACACGCCACAACCAATGCCCATATTGCTCCCAAAAGGGACGGTCCAACCACAGCCGATGCTTCATCGCCGCGATTTCGGCCGCCGTCAAAACGTTGTTTTGGGTCATGACCGACGAACTATTAAGAAGCTGAGCACGAACATAGTTATCGACGATGTCGCCCGGTGCCAAACTCATGAGGCCAAACACACCCAAACCCAAAAGAAACAAAACAGCCACCATGGTCAAAATTCGGCTGGTTAAAAAGGACGCCAAAGGGTGTCCCGCGGACCAAGACCGCCAGGGAGCACCCAGGTTGTCGACAAAACAAGCCACAGAGCCAGATTTCTGCTTCACAAAACCTCCCAACGAATCCTGCAGTCCCAGTACCCGACTTACGGCGTCAAGTACACATAATTCATGTCAGGCGCCCCAACGTTGTCGACGGCGACATTTCCCCATCGGTTGCGAACCGCGCGAAAGACTTCGGGGTATACCGTATACAGTAGGGGAACTTCGTTTAAAACAATACGCTGAAATTGATCCCAGATCTGTTGAGCTTTCGCATGATCACGCGTCGCGTACCCCTGCCAATATAGGCTGTCTAGCCGAGCTTCCCACGGAGTGGCCGGTGTCTTTTGAAGCGGGTTCCACAGATGCAAATTCCCCTGCGATAACCAAACATTGTCGCCCTGGGTAGGAAAGTAATTCGCACCCGACAACCCGATCAAAATCATCTGCCAATCATAGGTCTTTAACAGACTATCAACAATTTTTTGAAAATCCAGGGGACGCACGGTGAGAGTAATCCCAACCTTCTTTAATTCATCCGCATAGACGTTGGCAATATCGATGGGGAGGTTGCTGTCGTTGTTCACGGTCAGGGTAAAGGCAATGACATGGCCTTGGGCATCGCGCAAACGCCCATCGGGACCAGGATGGATACCAAGATCGGCCAAAAGGCGCAGGCCACGCGCTGGGTCATACAGGTAGGTTTGCTGAATCGAAGGGTCAAAAAAGGGGTTGGGTTTGGCAAAGAACCACAACGCCGGTTCGGCGAGCCCCCGGTATACTTGGTCGATGACCCTCTGTCGGTTAAAGAAACAGCTCATCGCCTGACGAAATTTTGCCTGGGTGAACCAAGAATAGAACGGCTTATCTTTATTGCGGGGGTTCTGATTCCAGCTAAAAAACTGGGCGCCCAAGCTGGGACCAGCAGAAAACACCGTATAGTCACGAGGTTCTTTGACAAGATCAGACAAATCTTGCGGGCGAAGGGTATAGGAATCGAGGTCGCCCGCAAGGAACTTCAGCTTGACCGTCTCAAGATTGGGAAGAATTTTATCTTCGATGGCGTGGATATAGGGAATCCGTTGACCAAAGCGATCACGCTTCCAGTACCAGGGGTTGCGAACCAAGGTGACCCCTAAACCAGGGTGATACGAGGCTAGGTAATATGGGCCCATTGAGGGCAAGGTCCGGGGGTCAGTGTCGATGGTCCAGAGTTTTAACACACCGGCGGCGCCTTGCTTTTTTAAAACCGGTTCAAAGACATAACGGGGACCAAAATCCATATTGCTGGACAATTCGGGCATGGCCACGACGCGAGGGTAGTGAAAAACAAAGGTTCGATCATCAAGTTTTTGAATCGTAATCCGCTTTTGTGAGCCGTCCGGCATTTGCACAAACTGGCCAGCGTAGCCGGACTGCTGCAACTCGGGGTTCCCTTCAATCTGATTGTACCAAAACACCACGTCGTCCGAGGTGACGCGGACCTTCTTTTGCGGATCAGCCAAGCTAGTCCACCACAAATCCGGCCTCAGCGTAAAAGTGATGTCGAGAGTCTGTGCCGCTTGGTTGACGCTAACTTTGTACGAGGCAATATTGGGTCGCCAGGCCCGGCGGTAGACATCGTACTCAAGAAGGCTGTCAGATAAGGGCCCGACGACAGCCGCAGTTTCGCTGTCTTGCTCGTGCAGAGGGCTAAAAGACTTAGGATCTTGCGTCAGAAAGGTCCGCCAGGTTCCCCCGGGGACCCCTTTTTGATAGGGCCCACCCCCGGGCCGGTTCACAGTTTTTTCAAAAAGCGAGTTGTGGGGCCTTGCTAAGTACGCCTGCACTTGGGCTGGGGTCATTTCGGGTACACTCGGTCCGCAGGAGGCCAAAAGTCCACCGATAACGCCGACAACGGCGACAAATTGCACAAAAACCCCCAACCGCTTGCGTATCACCGTTTTAACCCTCAAAAACTTTATACTGCATCCCCTTCGCTTTGGCAAAGTCAGGCTTGCATTGGCAAAATCAGGCACCTAGGGCTTCGAGACTGATTTCAGAGCTGGCATAGAAAGCTCACCTATCCTATACTGTGGCCATGCGAATTCGTCTTTTGGATGTTCCCCTCGATTTTGGGGCCAACTTAAGGGGCGTTGACCTTGGGCCCACCGCCCTTCGAAGGGCAGGGCTAAAAGAAACTTTAAGCCTGTTAGGCCATGAAATCGAAGAGGACCCAGGACTTGTCTCCATTCCCATTGCCGAACACCGCGAAACAGGCGACCCCAAAGTTCGCTTTTTAGAACCAGTGGCCCAGGTTTGCCTGTCTCTGGCCAGTCGCGTCGAAATGGCCTGCCGTGAGGGGTCGTTTCCTCTCGTCCTCGGGGGGGATCATTCTTTAGCCCTGGGGAGTCTGGCTGGCCTTAAGGCTTTTTACCAGCAAAAGCCTTGGGGAGTCATCTGGATTGACGCCCATGCCGATTTCAATACCCCCGAAACCAGCCCGTCGGGGAATATTCACGGTATGAGTCTGGCCGCCTCCTGCGGTTGGGGACATCCGCTTCTGACCCAGCTTTATGGTCCAGGCCCCAAAGTTCAGCCTAACCAAGTCGTGCTGGTGGGAGTTCGCGACCTTGACCCCGGCGAAAGGCTCAACTTGAAGCAAGCGGGCATTAAAGTTTTTACCATGGCCGATATTGACCGGTGGGGCATGGCCGAGGTCGCCCAGAGGGTACGCCAAGTCATGGAGCCTCAAACGGATTGGCATGTCAGTCTGGATATTGACGTTTTAGATCCGGCCACCGCCCCGGGGGTAGGAACCCCTGTTCCTGGGGGTCTCACCTACCGAGAACTCCACCTTCTGCTAGAGAGTCTTGCCGAAACGCAACGTGTCACCAGTGCGGACGTTGTCGAAGTTAACCCCATCTTGGATACGAAAAATCAAACGGCGCGTGTCGCTGTAGCCATGGTGCGGAGTCTTTTAGGAGCGACCATTCTATGAGTGATCAACCACAAATGTCGTATGTTCCCCTACACTGCCACACGGACTTTTCGTTGTTAGACGGGTCTGCCAGTGTCTCACGTTTAGTGGCCAAGGCCAAAAATCTAGGCTTGCCGGCTGTGGCCATCACCGATCATGGCAACTTGTTCGGAGCCCTCAAGTTCTGGAAAGAAGCCAAAGCCGCCGGCCTTAAGCCCATTATCGGCTGTGAGCTGTACGTGGCTCCAGGTAGTCGGTTCTCACGCGAAAAAGATGAAAACGAACACCGGTACTACCACCTCATTCTCTTGGCTAAGAACGACCAGGGCTATCACAACCTGTCCTTGCTATCAAGCGCCGGTTACACCGAAGGATTTTACTACAAACCCCGGGTGGATTGGGAGCTGTTAACCAAATATCATGAAGGTTTGATTTGCTTGTCAGCCTGCCTGGCGGGCGAAATCCCGAGGTTGATTCTGGCTGGCAAGCTTGACGACGCCAAACGTCGCGCCCGGGAATTCCAAGAGCTCTACGGTCCCGAAAATTATTACTTTGAGCTTCAGGACCACGGTATTGATGAACAACGTCAGGTAAACCCCGTTTTAATCGCCCTTAGTAAGGAATTGGGGATTCCGCTTGTCGCGACCAACGACAGTCACTATATCGACCCCGAAGATGCCGATGCCCAAGATACCCTTTTGTGCATCGGTACCGGCAAAAAGAAAACAGATTTAAAACGAATGACCTTTGGCGCCGGGGAATTTTATGTCAAAGCGCCTGACGAAATGGCCCGGCTGTTTGCTCATGTCCCCGAGGCTCTCACCAACACCCTCAAGATTGCCGAAGCGTGTACGATGGAAATGAAACTCCCGGGGCCTCTGTTACCGAAATTTGAGGTTCCTGAAGACTTTGCTCAAAATGGTCAACAGCAAGTGACCGAAGACCTTGAGCGGCTTCGTCCCCTCTTAAAAAAGCCCGAGGCTCAGGAACGTCTGAATCTTGCCGTCACTCAGTACTTTGTGTGGTTGTCCAACAGCGGTTTAAAAAAACGCTACCCGAACCTCACCCCCGAAATTGTTCACCGTTTGGATTACGAGCTATCGGTGATCATCGCCATGGACTTCGTCGGTTACTTTCTGATTGTTGCCGACTTTATTGGCTGGGCAAAGGATCACGAAATTCCCGTTGGTCCGGGTCGAGGTTCTGGCGCTGGTTCGATTGTCGCCTATGCTTTGCGTATCACCGATATTGAACCTCTCAAATACAGGCTCCTCTTTGAACGATTTTTGAACCCAGAACGTATTTCGATGCCCGACTTTGACGTTGACTTTTGTATGGACCGTAGGCAGGAGGTGGTCGATTACGTTACCCGCCGCTATGGTGAAGATAAAGTCGGACAAATCATTACCTTTGGTACACTCAAGGCCAAAGCGGCAATCAAAGACGTTGCCCGAGTTCTCGGCTTCAGCTTTGCTGAGTCTAACCTGTTGTCTTCGTTGGTTCCCAAAGATCCCAAAATCAGCCTAAAGACCTTGATGACCGAACCACTCGTCGACAAGTATGTTGAAAATGGCTGGCAAGAAAACCAAGACAAGCTATTGAGCTTTTACCGTCAAGGCGGTAAGTACCAAGAACTCTTTGACACCGCGTTACGTCTTGAGGGGCTTTCGCGTCATACCAGTACGCACGCGGCCGGTGTTGTTATTGGCAAAAGCCGTCTTACCGATTTTGTCCCGCTGTACCGAGACCCCAAGACAGGACAGATTACCACGCAATTCACCATGGACCAGCTTGAAGAGTGTGGCTTGGTCAAGATGGACTTTCTCGGTTTAGCCACGTTAACCGTGATCCGTAACACCTTGAAGTTGATTGAACGAAAAGGAATTCATCTCAACGAAGAGGATATTCCCGAAAACGACGAAAAGACGTTTAAAATGCTGTGCGAAGGCAAATCCTCGTCAGTTTTTCAGTTTGAATCGGCAGGCATGCAGAAAACCCTCAAACAGGCAAAGCCCAGCAATATCGAGGATTTAATCGCCTTGAACGCCCTCTATCGACCAGGTCCCATGGATGAGATCCCCAACTTCATCCAGGGCAAGCAAAACCCCAACGCGATCAATTGGCTTCACCCCGACCTCAAAGACTGCTTAAAAGACACCTATGGCGTTATCGTCTACCAGGAACAGGTTATGGAAGTCGCCCGAATTATCGGGGGCTACTCGTTGGGAGGCGCCGATCTCTTGCGGCGCGTCATGGGTAAGAAAAAAGCGCACGAAATGGAAAAACAAGAGGCGATCTTTCTTGAAGGTGCCGCTAAAAAAGGTTACGACCGCGAAACCGCAAAACGAATTTTCGATTATCTAGTTCCGTTTGCCAATTACGGTTTCAACAAAAGTCACGCGGCGGCCTATTCCGTGCTGGCCTATAAAACCGCCTACCTCAAAACGCACTACCCCGCAGAGTACATGGCCGCCAACTTGACCAACGAGATGCATGACCAAAAAAAGATGGCGTCCTATATGTTCGAAGCGAAGACCCTGGGAATCACCATTCGCCCCCCTCATGTCAATACCAGCGAACGCTTGTTCACCGTTGTTGACAATAACATCATCTTTGGTCTTCAAGGCGTCAAAAATATTGGTGGGGGGGCTGTTGAAGAGATTCTTTCCGCTCGGGCCAAAGGAGGCCCGTTCACGAGCTTTCAGGATTTTTTAGAGCGTATCGACCTCAGGGCTGTCAACAAGCGCGTCCTCGAAACCGGAATTCAATGTGGAGTCTTTGACGGCCTTGGCTCAAACCGAGCCACCCTGTATCACAACCTCGACAAGATGCTCGAGTGGGTTGCCAGGCGCAAAGAGGAAGTCGCCTTTGGTCAAACCGGTCTCTTTGATGCCGACCCCGACAGCCTGCCCGTTCTTGAATTAACGCCTTTTACCGAATGGCCTGCCAAGGAACTTCTCGATTTTGAAAAAGCCAACCTGGGCTTGTTTGTCTCGGGCCACCCTCTGGACCCCTGGTACGAGCAATGGAAGCAGACTTCGACCGTCAGCCTGGCCGACCCTCAGCCCACTTCAAAAGACAAAGTTGACCAAGTTCTCGGGTTTTTGAGCAATGTTACAATCAAATTCACAAAAAGCGGCAAGAAGATGTGTACCGCTGTGTTAGAAGACTTTCAGGGCTCCATTCCCATTCTGCTGTTTCAAAAAGCCTTTGAACAGGCCGAACCGTTTTTGATCAATGATTCCATCCTCGGGTTTACGGGCCGCGTCGAGATTCGCGACGACGAAAAACCCGCGCTGTCGGTGATCTCAGTCTTGCCTCCCGAGAACCTGAAGCTGGTACGCTCGCTGACCGTCCACGTTCGGGTTCCCGAAAAAAGCTGGGTTGACGAAGAAATCGAGCATATCCGTGATTTCTTTTTAGAGATTCCCGGCTCAAGCCCTTTGATCCTTCATATTCCGACTGGGGCTTCTGAAACCTTGGTACGCTGTCCACCGCAACTTCACGTGGCCGACACCCAGGCCGCTTTAGAGCGCTACAAAGCCCAAGCTTGGGTTTCGGAAGTCTGGCGGGACTGAGTCTGGCAAGACTGGGCACATTTCGTTACACTAAAGCGGAATTTCCGTGGTTTGATCGAACAACAGGAGAATGAGATGACCGGAGTTCTGCTTTTTCTTTTTGGCCTGACGGCATCGCTGTTATGGATCTATCTGATCCTGCTGTTTTTGCGTACCCTTAGCGGGTGGTTTCCTTTGGATCCTCGGCATCCAGCACTCCGGCTTTTGGGCCGGCTTTGTGACCCCTATTTGAATTATTTCCGCCGCTTTCGGTGGATGACCCTGGGCAGGTTTGATTTTTCGCCGCTCGCGGCGATTCTGCTGGTCAGCTTTGTAGCCAACATCTTGCAAACGGTCAGTCAAACCGGACGGCTAACCGTGGGGATAGTTCTGGCGATTCTTGTGCAAGCTCTTTGGGGAGCGCTTCAGTATTTTCTCCTCTTTTTTTTGGTGCTTAGCCTGATTCGCTACCTCTCGTTGCGTCTTCGTTGGAGCGGCCAATTAGTTTGGGATTTAGTCGATTCGGTGATCATGCCTGTAGCTCAGTTTGTGATGGCACCGCTGGCAAGGCGCCGAGTACGACCCTACCCCTACTTATTGCTGGGCTCAACGGTCATTTTTGCCGTTCTTTTGGTGGGCGGTTCCGTGGGGGTGGCGTACGCGACCTCGTGGATCATCAACCTTCCGTTTTAAGGGGACGTTGTGGTTCTTGGCGAACTAACAGTCCCTCTGACCCGGCTGTCGGGGATAGGGCCTGCCGGTCTTCGTGATCTGGCCAAACTGGGGGTAACCGACTGCGGAAAGTTGCTTCAGCATTTTCCGCGTGACCACGTCAACCGCAGGGACGAGGTTACCCTGCGCACCGCCCTAGCCTCGGGTGTTCCCGTTAACACCTTGGTGCAAGTCACAGATCACGAATGGTTTGGCCCGCCCTCTCGACGAACCCTCAAGCTCTTGATTGTTGACCGCGAGGGGACACAAGCCGAAGTCCTTTGCTTTCACCGCAATTTTTTAGAAAAAATCTACCCCGTCGGGGCCTCGGGCTGGCTTTGGGGTACCGTCGAATTTAAGTTCAAACATCCCCAAGTTTCTACGTTTCAGCTTGAACCACCTCCTGCAGGCCTTGCCTTTGGGGATCCTTTGGGTCAGGTGGGAAAGCTTGAACCCCTTTACCCCTTGGCGGGGCATCTGACTCATACAGGGCTAGCCAAAGCCGTGGCTCAAACCTTTGGGCTGTTTGTGGTGGGGTTAGAAGACGACCTCCCGGCTCGTCTAATTGAAAAATATCGACTCCCCCCCTTGCGACAGCTTCTTTGGTCGGCTCATTTTCCCGAAACCCTAGAGCAAAGGGCTGAGACCTACCGTCACTTAGCCTACCGGGAACTCTTTCACCTGCAAACCGCTGTTCGCCGCCGACCTCTATCTCAAGCCGTCTCGCAACGTCCCGGGCAGACCTTTTCACGTCGTTTACAAAAAGAACTCCTGTTGCGACTTCCCTTTGAGCTCACCCCTGACCAAGACAGGGTCATTAACGAAATTGTCACCGATTTAGAAGCCGATCGACCCATGGGGCGACTCCTTCAGGGCGATGTCGGTTCGGGAAAAACCCTCGTCGCCTTTCTTTCGGCCCTGCCGCTCATCGAAGCCGGGTACCAGTGCGCTCTCATGGCTCCCACCGAGCTACTTGCCCTGCAACATGCCGAAAACGCCGGGCGTCTGTTGGATCCGCTCGGCGTACGCGTTGCCTATTTGACAGGCAACCTGCGAACCTCAGGCCGCAACGCCATTCAGGAGGCTCTTGCCGAGGGCAACATCGACTTCGTCATTGGGACTCATGCCCTGTTTTCGACAGAAGTTCGCTTTAAAAATCTTCGCTACGTGATCATCGATGAACAGCACAGGTTTGGGGTCTCACAGCGCCAAGCCTTGGCCCAAAAGGGTCAGCTCCCCGATTTGCTGTTGATGAGTGCCACCCCCATACCGCGAACCTTGGCACTTACCGCCTTTGGTGACCTCAAAACTTCGGTAATCCGCACCATGCCCCTGGGACGAAAACCAATTGTTACGCATACCGCCAAGCAGAGCAACCAAGCCAAGGTCTACGAGTTTGTCCGGCACGAGCTTCAAGCGGGCCGCCAGGCCTATTTCGTGTACCCCCTCATCGAATCGAGTGAAAGCCTTGACCTCAAAGACGCCGAAACAATGGTCAAGCACCTCGCTGAAAACATTTTTCCGGAATTTGCGGTTGCCATGGTCCACTCGCGGGTAGAGGACGAGGACAAAAAACGAGTCATGGAAGAGTTTTCTTCGGGCAAAATTCAAGTTCTGGTCGCGACCAGTGTGGTCGAAGTCGGTGTCGATGTCGCCAATGCCACCTGCATGGTGATCGAACACGCTGAACGTTTTGGGTTATCCGCGCTCCACCAGCTCAGGGGCCGGGTAGGACGTTCCACGTTAGCCAGCTTTTGCTTTTTGGTTTACAGCGAAAACTTAACCGAGGTGGGCAAACAACGTCTTAAGGTTATGATGTCCACCACCGACGGCTTTCAAATCGCCGAAGAAGATTTAAAATTGCGAGGTCCGGGTGATTTAACGGGGGTTCGGCAATCTGGCTACTTAAAGCTTAGGACCGCCGATTTAGCCCGCGATTTTGACCTTTTAGTTCAGGCTCGCGATGACGTCGAGGCCGTGTTTTTGGCCGACCCTGGCCTTTTAGCAGTAGGCAATTCTGGAGTGCGTCGTTTGTGGGAAAAGGCCCCGCCTTTTAGCGACGATTTGGTGGCGTTATGAAACAACATTTTGAAATCCTCTTTCAAACCCTCTACGATGTGGGTCGTGCCGTACAGGTTGAAGCCGTGGCCCAGCGCTTTCCTGCGGCCAAGCCGCTTTCGTTTCAAAAGTGGCGCGATACGCCTGAATCCTTACTGCTCCCCCTTCCCCTCATTGTTCCGCTTGAGAGCGGCGACCTCACCCTTCCCGAAGGCTGGAGCTCGATCGTTCTGCAGGCCAAGGTCTATGAAGAAGGGGTCATCACCCTGGAGTGTCGCCTAAACGTCATCTGGGAGCTCACAGAACTTCACCGAATTCGCCACACGCCCCTTGCCCAAAAAGGCCGAGAGCTCACCACCGACCAGCTCATTCACGCCCAGTTCCGCCAGTTTCGTGACCAGATTGACGACTTGATCGCCCTCGACCCCGAAGCCGCCGACAAAATTGAGCGGGAACAATACCGGTTGTTCTGTCTGGTCGACCCAGTCAGCGACCCTGCTGGTTTTGTCGAAGAGCACCAGGCCTACTTGGCACCGTTTCTTTTAGGCGAAGACCCCGATGACCTGTTGCACACCTCACAGGTTAACCTGACCCTCAAAACGCCCTTTTCGTTTCATGAAGATGATCTGGCGATTTTTGACTTGGACCGAGCCTTCCTCATCAACCCCCGGCGGGACTACGAGGACCTCGTCTTGATTTTGGAGCATGCGAACTATCAGCTTTTGGAATTGCGCGTTCTGGACAAACTGCTCGATAGCTGGTTGGACGAGGCCAGCCGTGTTTTGCGGGGAGCAGGCAAAAACCGCGCACGGTTTGAACTCAACCCCCTGAGGTCGTTAAGCCGGTTGTCACAAAAGCTGGGTCGCCTGCAAGGCCTGCGGTTGGATGCGTTATTTCTTCTTGAAAACCTTGAAAACTCGTCGCGCATCATAGGTGACTATTATCTTGAACAGGTGTACGGCCACCTGTGCCGCATGTTCAACACACAAGGCTGGAAGCGCAACATCGAACGGCGTCTTGAACTGTTAGAAAACATCTACGCGATGACCAAATCGGACAGGTCTGAACGAACGATGGTCCTTTTGGAACTTATCGTCGTGCTTATGATCGGCTTGGAAATTGTTGCTCTGTTCTTTCCCCCCCATTAACAGTAAGTTTGAAAGAACCCACGCTAACCCAGGAGTGAAAAATTTATGAGCGCAGAAGCATCGTTGAACGAATTTTACCGGGCGTATGCCCAGCTAGCCATTCGTACAGGAATCAATCTGGAGCCAGGTCGTCCTGTTTTAATTTCGACCGGCTGGGAAACCTACGGCTTTGCCGTACAAATTTCAGAAGAAGCCTACCGCCAAGGCGCATCGCAAGTAAAAATCGAAGTCCGTGATGAACGGCTTACAGCTCAACGACTCAAGTACGCGCCAGCCAACACCTGGACTTTGACACCTCCCGGCCTGGCCGAGGAATACCAAGGGTACGTCGATCAAGGCTGGTCACGCGTGGCGCTAGAAGACCTCGCCGCGTCTGAAATCCTTGAAGGGGCCAACCCCGAGGGCTTACGGGTTGTCCGTCAAGCGCGAAACCGACTGACACGCCCCTATCAGGCGGCCCAGATGTCCGATCGCTTTCCCTGGGTTGTGATTGCCGCTCCCAGCCCTGCCTGGATGAAAAAGCTGGGGCTGACAGAGCTCGACCTGGTCAAGCTTTTAGAGCCACTCCTGCTTTTAAATACCCCTGACCCCCAGGCCGCCTGGGATGCCAAGATGCGCGCCATCGAACACCGGTGCCAGCGCTTGAACAGCCTCAAGCTCAAAGAGCTACGGTACCGTGGCCCAGGCACTGACCTAACGATAGGCCTGAGGCCCGAACACCTCTGGGTAGGGGGAGCTTCTGAAATTCAAGGTCGCCCCTTTTTGTGCAATATTCCCACCGAAGAAGTTTTTTCAGCACCCGATGCGTTTGCTGTAAACGGTCGAGTAGCCCTGACCAAACCCGTCAGCGTGCTGGGTGCCCTAGTCCAAGGCGGATGGCTGGTTTTCAAAGACGGCAAAGTTGTCGATTCTGGGGCCGACCGCAACGCCGAAAACCTTAAGCGGTATTTTGAAATCGATGAAGGAGCCTCGCGCCTGGGCGAAGTGGCCCTGGTCGATGAGGACAGTCCTATTGCCCTAAGTGGACGACTCTTTGGCAGTTCCCTTTATGATGAAAACGCCGCATGCCATATTGCTCTAGGAGCCGCCTACCCTATTTGCTACGCTGATCCTGCTCAGCTTGTCACAGATGAAGCCAAACGAAACCGAGGGTGCAATGTTAGCACTGTTCATACTGACGTGATGATTGGCTCACCGCAGATTGATATCGATGGAATCACTTCTCAAGGGGTGACCGTCCCTCTGCTCCGTCAGGGGCGCTTTACGGCAGAACTGCGCTGACGGATGGTTTTCTGGACGAGTTGATCACAGGCTTCATTATCCGCATTGCCGGCGTGGCCTTTGACCCACGCCCAATGGGGGTGAAACTCTTGGTTCAAAGCGTGCAGACGTTCCCACAGGTCTTGGTTTTTAACCGGCTCTTTTGAGGCAGTCTTCCAACCATTAGCCAACCACGAGCGTATCCATGTCGTAATGCCGTTTTTCACATACTGACTATCGGTCCGAATTTCAAGACGTTGGGGGCGGTCGGGCAGGTTGGCTACCGCCTCGAGAGCCTTGATCACCGCCGTAAGCTCCATCTTATTATTGGTCGTCAGGTCTTCGCCGCCACTGCCTTCCCAGTGCTCCCCGCCAGCACGAACTAAAAAGGCCCAGGCACCCGGTCCAGGGTTGCCGATACAACCCCCATCGGTGTGAATCAACACATCGCTCGCGTTCAAAACCTCGCGCATGTTCAAGGCCTCCCCCTTCGCCGAGGGCTTGTTGGCAGGTGCCGAGCTTGCAGGTTCATACAAGCCTTGAGCCAGCCCTTCCCACAACGAAGGCACGAGTGCCAGGTCTGCGGTTGCCAACTTGGTCAAAGAGTCTTCCCACCCCTTGGGAGCCACCGTCAGTCGCCGCGCTCCTGCAAGCCATCCGGACTTTCCCGGCAAAAACTCACCGTTAAGGGCATACAGAACGTCGAGGTACGCCACCATAAATTGGGTGATGGCCTGCCGAATAAAGACGACGTCCTGTTGTCGAACCGCTCGTTTTAGCCGCGCCAGGGTCCAAGGGCCCCGCAAAAAGGGGTGGTAAAATTCTTGAATGGCACCAGTCAAGGCTGGGGGATAGGGTGCATTGAAGCGTTCTCTAAGGACCCCAATCTCACCCCTATCACCACACAAACGGCTAAAACGCAACTCGCCCAAGGGAACAGTAGCGCCCACGGTCACGAGGTGCCCATCCCAAACCTGAGTTAGCGTTTGTGACCACACCGAAAAAAGCTCGTAGGACACTTCGAGAGGGGTACCATCGTTGAGAAGAATTTCATCGGTATCAGGGGTGCTCGAAAGGGCTGTCGAGAAAGCCTGCCACCACCCCCGCCGGTCAGCAGGGGCGGTGATAGCGGTGACCAATACCGTCCATTCGGTCTCAGAAACCACCAGCACGCCCAGAATTTCAGGACGCGAGGTGAGCCCCTCAAGCATCGAATCCAACATGAGAATCTCCTCGAGAAGTTTAGCTTAGGCCGGCAAAACGGCTTGATCGGGCGAAACGAAGGTCTCGGAAAAAAAGAACCCTAGGGCCGCTTCAACAACAGAGGCAAAGTGAAACGTCATTTCTGTACGAACTTCTTCGGGGATTTCTTCAAGATCTCGTCGATTGTCCTCAGGAAGAAAGACATCTTTCAGACCGTGCCGATAGGCCGCCAAGACTTTTTCCTTGACGCCGCCTATGGGCAATACTCGTCCCGTCAGCGTAACTTCACCCGTCATAGCGACGCCAGAACGCAACGGTTGACCACGGAACGCCGAGACGAGGGCCGCAACAACTGTGATGCCGGCACTCGGACCATCTTTGGGTATAGCCCCTTCGGGAAAGTGAATATGAAGGTCACGCCCCCCTAAATCTTGCGAAGAGAGCTTCCAAAGCTGGGAGCGAGCTTTTACCAGCGAAAAGGCAATCCTGGCCGATTCTTTCATCACATCGCCCAGACTGCCGGTTAAAATTAACTCGCCTTTTCCTGGAAACAGCGAAACCTCAACCGGGAGCACTTTGCCCCCGACTTCGGTCCAGGCGAGACCGTTTGCCAAGCCGGGCCGGGGTTCAAAGAGCAACTTATCGTCCTTCCAGACCGGAAGCCCTAAGTACTCTCGAACTTTGTCGGGGGTAATCCGCAGTTGAAAAGGTTCGCTAGCCTGACGGAGAGTTTGCGGCTCACGACCCTCTTCTAACAGTGCCCTAACAGTCTTTCTAAGAACCTGGCCGATTTGCCTCTCTAAAGCTCTCACCCCCGATTCGGCGGTGTAGTCGCGGATAATCACCTTGAGAGCTTCGGCGTCAATGGCAACATCCAGGCCCTCTAAACCGTTTTCTTTAAGTTCCTTAGGTTGCAAAAAGCCTTCGGCAATTTTAAGCTTTTCTAAGTCAGTGTAGCCAGGGACTTCTATGACTTCCATGCGGTCCTGGAGAGGTCGCGGGATGGTATGCAGGCTATTGGCCGTTGTCACAAACAACACATCTGACAGATCGTAAGGAACTTCTAAATAATGGTCGGTAAAGGTGGCATTTTGCTCCGGGTCAAGCACCTCTAAAAGAGCCGATGCGGGGTCGCCCCGATAATCACTGGCCATCTTGTCAATTTCATCTAACAGAAACACCGGGTTTGAGGTCCCTGCTCGTTTCATCGATTGCAGAATTTTTCCCGGCAAGGCCCCAACATAAGTTTTGCGGTGCCCCCGGATCTCGGCTTCATCGCGCACCCCACCCAAGCTGATGCGTACAAAGTTTCGCCCCAGAGCCCGGGCTATGGAACGGCCTAACGAGGTTTTTCCTGTTCCCGGAGGGCCCACTAAGCACAGAATAGGCCCCTTAAGCTTGGCTTGAATCTGTCGAACCGCTAGGTAATCCAAAATGCGTTCTTTGATTTTTTTCATATCAAAGTGATCGCTGTCGAGAATCTCACGGGCCTCTTTAAGGTTCTTGTTATCGTCAGTTTTCTTGCCCCAGGGCAAGTCGGTGACCCATTCCAGATAGGTGCGTAGAATCCCTGCTTCGGGGGTAGACGACTGAAGGCGGGCAAGCCGAGAGCATTCTTTAAGCGATTTTTCTTTGACTTCGGGGGGGCAAGTCAGCGCCTCGACCTTTTGACGGAGTTCAGCGGCCCCTGTGGGATCACCATCTTCGTGACCCAATTCTTTATGGATTTCTTTGAGCTGTTCATTCAAAAAGTATTCCCGCTGACTCTGTTCCAAACGGCCTTTCACTTTTCGTTGAATATCCTGTTGAAGGCTGGCCAGTTCACTTTCGACTTGGATCGCCACCGCCAAATTCTCTAGGCGTGTGGTAGTGTCTTCTTCGAGAAACAATGCCAAACGCTTTTCTTCGGTTAAGTTAAGAAGCGGTGCCAAGAGGTCTACCAGCGTATCCGGCCGATCAGCCTCATAAACCGCCTGAAGTTTTTCTTTAGAAATTTTGTTGTGAAGCTCTTTAAACTCTTTGACCGAGGTCAGGATGATCTGCATCAACGACACGGTTGCGGGATTAACTTCTAAAGGAGTGTCGAGGGGCTGAACTTCGGCCCGGACATAATCTTGGCGCGGAAGGTACTTTTGCATCCTGGCTCGTTCTCGGCCCTCAACCAAGACGCGAACTGACCCATCGGGAAGTTTCAACGTCTGAAGGATATAAGCAACCACCCCTGTTGTATAAAGGTCAGCTTCTTGCGGGTTTTCAGCCTTAGACTTTTGAGGAACAAGAAACACCTCTTGCTTTTCAGAAAGAGCGATTTCTAAGGCCTTAACTCCCGCACCCCTAGGGGCAAAAAACGGGGCTACCGTTTGAGGAAACACCATGACCTCCCTCAGCGCCAGCAGAGGAAGGTCTTTTTTAAGATTTTTAGACGGCCGTTTTCCCAGTAAATTCATAAAGCTCATAGACGCTGGTCTGCGCCATCTCCCTCGGATCGGTTAGGATTTTTGGCTTAAGGCCTTCCGTAAACACATCTTTGGTCACCACGACCATCTTATGACCGGGAATCGACGGGAGGTCATACATTAAATCAAGCATGGAGGCTTCAACAATCGAACGCAAGCCACGAGCCCCAGTTTTTCTTTGCAGAGCCAGATCAGCAATCGCACCAATCGCGGCCACTTCAAACTTGAGTTCGGTATCATCAAGCTTTAAGGCCAACTGATACTGACGAATAATCGAGTTTTTGGGTTCCGTGGTGATCCGCACCAAATCGTCGCGGGTCAACTCATTCAGGGACACTGCCACCGGCAAGCGGCCGATAAACTCAGGAATTAAACCAAACTTGATCAAATCATCTGGGTGGAGGGCTCTGAACAGATCATCGTGGCTCTTACCGTGTTTGGTTACTTCGGTACCAAAACCCATGGCACTTTTGGCGACACGACGTTCAATAATTTTTTCAAGGCCCACAAAGGCTCCGCCACAAATAAACAAGATCTTTGACGTATCGATCTTGAGGTATTCTTGGTTCGGGTGCTTTCGACCACCCTGGGGCGGGACGTTGGCGTGAGTTCCTTCAATAATTTTGAGCAAGGCTTGTTGGACACCTTCACCCGAAACATCCCGAGTGATCGAGACATTTTCACCTTTCTTGGCAATCTTGTCGATTTCATCGACATAAACAATGCCCCGCTCGGCGGCTTGAATATCGCCTCCGGCCGCTTGAATCAGCTTTAACAGGATGTTTTCGACATCCTCACCCACGTAGCCGGCCTCGGTTAGCGTGGTAGCATCGGCAATCGCAAAGGGCACCCGGAGTTTTTTGGCCAAGGTTCGGGCTAAGAGAGTTTTGCCGGTTCCTGTCGGTCCAATAAGGAGGATATTGGATTTCTCCATTTCGACATCGTCTTCGGCAACCGGGCTCGAGATTCGTTTGTAGTGGTTATACACAGCAACGGATAGAACCTTTTTGGCCTCGTCCTGTCCTACCACGTATTGGTCTAAGAAGGCTTTGAGTTCTTTGGGTGTAGGGAGGTTTTCGCCGAGGTTGAACTCGGAAGGAGCAACCGCTCCCTCACCTTCTTCTTGATCAATGATTCTGTCGCAAGCGGCAATGCAGTCCGAACAAATGGCAACACCGTCGCCGGTAATGAGGCGCGGGACTTGGCTTGCGGGGCGGCGACAAAAGGAGCAATGATCTAGCGAATCACTTTTTTTGCCCATTCTTTTCCCTCACTAGCACCTTATCGATAAGGCCATAATCTGCAGCTTCCTGGGACGACATAAAGTAATCGCGTTCCAGATCCCCGGCCACTTGAGCAGGAGTTTTCCCCGTGTGTTTTGCAAAGATTTCAATCGTTAAGTTCTTCAAACGAATGATTTCCCGCGCTTGGATATGAATATCCCGGGCTTGTCCTTGAGCGCCACCCCAAGGCTGGTGAATAAGAATCCGACTCGAGGGCAACGAATAACGCTTGCCAGCAGTCCCCCCGGCCAAAAGCAAGGCACCCATGCTGGCCGCCTGCCCCACACAAATCGTCTGAACATCACAGTTCAGCCATTGCATGGTGTCATAAATCGCCAAACCCGCCGTGACACTTCCGCCGGGAGAATTGATATAAAGAGCGATATCTTTTTCAGGGTCTTGGGCATCAAGAAAAAGCAACTGCGCGACGACTAAGTCAGCGGTCACATCATTGATTTCTCCGTCCACAAAAACAATACGATCTTTGAGGAGTCGGGAAAAAATATCATAGGCTCGTTCGCCCACGCCTGTCTGTTCGACAACCATGGGGACTAGGGTACTCATACGTTCCTTCATGCGGGGAAATTTACTCCTTTCCTTCCATCAAGTCCAGGTAAGTCGTCTTTTTTCCTTTTTTTACTTTGGCGGCGGTCATCAGGAAATCGCCGAGTTTGCGGTCCCGAATATCGTGTTCCAAGTAGTGCGTTAAACCGTTGGACTCAAAATACGAGCGTGCGTCTTCGAGGCTCATCTTGCTCAGCTCAGCTTGTTTGGCCAGTTCCGCCTCGAGTTCTTCTTTTGAAGCTTCCATTTTTTCCAGGTCGAGGATTTTCTCCATCACAAGGCGACGTCGCAGGGCCGATTCGGACTGAGGACGCCAATCCTCAAACAGCTTAGCCTTGCCTTCACTGCCAATAATGCGCTCCATTTGGTCAGGTTCCATGCGGCTTTGTGAAGCGAAGGAACGCCAAGTTTGTTCCATTTCGGCGCGAAGCATGGACTCGGGAACTTCGAACACCGACGCTGTGGCGACTTTATCAAGAAGCGCTTCGAGGTTTCGGTTCTTGAGCCGATTCTCTAGGTTCTTGGCCAGACGTTCTTTGACCGCGGCTTTCAGGTCCGCTAAGGTCTTGTAATTTTCATTCACGTCCTGGGCAAAGTCATCGTCCAGCTCGGGAAGCTTTTTTTCTTTAACGGCGGTTACTTTGACGCTCAAACGTACAGTACGACCCGCCAGATCTTTATCATCGAAATCGGCCGGATAAGTTTTGGTCAGAGGGCCCTCTTCACCCTTAGCCCAGCCTACAATCTCGTCATCAATCTTGTAATAGTTGTAACCACTACCTACGGTAAAAACAAAATCCTGGCGTCGGGAGCGTTCTACAGGCTCTTTGGCGTCATCCAGCTCGACATAATCAATGGTGACGGTGTCACCTTTCGCCACTTTGCCCGACGCTTTATCGACGACCATCGAGTTCTGGTCGCGAAGTCGTTCAAGCTCTTGGTCGACGTCTGCGTCGCTGAGGGCAACTTGAGGCACTTCGACTTCCACACCCTTGTATTCACCCAATTTAATCTCGGGGAAAACATCGTACTTCAACGAGAAGACCAAATCTTGGTCAAGTTCCAGTTTCAGCTCTTTATCGAGAATTTCCGGTTGGGAGTAGCTTAACGGCTTTTCTTCAATTTCTTCAAACAGCTCATGCAGGGAGTTGTCTACGACCGTCTGCAGAGCCTCCATCTTGAGGCCCTCGCCAAATTTCTTTTCAAGAACGGAAGGGGGAACCTTACCCTTACGAAATCCGGGAAGCACGACATTTTGCTGGTAGCGCTTCAACAGAGCATTGTATTCCTGCTGGGATGTCTCTTTGGACAGGGTTACTGTCAGTTGAACAGCTGACTTGGGGAGTTTTTTGACCTCATGCTTAACAATCACGACCTTTCCTCTTTCTGCTTGAGAGATGAAAAAAAAAGCGATCCAGAAGAGTTTCCGGACCGCTTTCTCATTTGAGCGAAAGACGGGACTTGAACCCGCGACATCCACCTTGGCAAGGTGGAGCTCTACCACTGAGCTACTTTCGCATTTTTGCGGTTCACCGGCCCGCTGAGGCAGGCCGAATGCGAGAGAAGGGACTCGAACCCTTACGCCTTTCGGCACTGGAACCTAAATCCAGCGTGTATACCAGTTTCACCACTCTCGCGACAATAACGCAAGACTTTGGCTTTTGTCAAGCCGACATCCGCGTTACCGCGAATGAGCCGTCAAGGATTCGAACCTTGGACCCGCAGATTAAGAGTCTGCTGCTCTACCAGCTGAGCTAACGGCCCTTGAAAAAGTTGCGCTCGACAGGATTCGAACCTGCGACCTACGGATTCGAAGTCCGGCGCTCTATCCAACTGAGCTACGAACGCAGCTTTCAGGGTGGATGACGGGGATTGAACCCGCGACAGCCAGAACCACAATCTGGAGCTCTACCACTGAGCTACATCCACCATGTCTCAGCGGACGAGTGTTAATAAACACCAGTCCGAAAAAAAAATCAAGCGGTTTTGCCGACTTTCTTTATTTTTTTTCCTCGACAGGTTCACGAGTAAGGGCTTGCTCGACCGCATGCCAAGCCAAGGTTGCACATTTGACTCGGACAGGCAAATCAACGATTCCCTTTAACGCGACAAGATCCCCTAACTCTTCAAGCTTTTCGGGGGGTAGTTCACCGCGGATCACCGCCAAAAACTCCTGAACCAACCGTCTGGCTTCTTCCACCGTCTTTCCCGTTAAAAGCTCTGACATCATAGAGGCTGAACACATCGAAATGGAGCAACCTGAGCCGTCAAAGAAAACGGCTTGTACATGCTCCCCTTCACGATCAAGTTGAACCTTGACGCTATCGCCACAAGAGGGGTTTTCGACCGCCTTTAGGTGAGCCAGCGGCTTTTTGTTCCGTGGGTGCTTATAGTGGTCACGGATAATTTCTTGATACAGTTCTTCAAAGGCCATACGAAAATTTGCCTCAAATTCTTGCCTAGGTCAAGCAAAGTTTGTCAACAACGGTTTAGAAGTTCCGCTTTTCACCGGCGGCCAGGTTCCGCTTTTATTTGATTATTCCGGGTCAACGACCCCTATTTTCAATCGGTCTTTCATTCTGTAAGAATCTCCTTTTAGGCTCAGGATATGCGCG